>NZ_JAYLVN010000009.1:0-268501 GCF_046156345.1 Variovorax sp. H27-G14 | reverse complement strand
GATTCTCGTGCGTGATGTGTGCGGGGAGCTATGTTAGGCCATCCCCGCCGTACCTCGACACTACAGCAGTGAGGGCGCTAGTGTTTCCGCCAGTTTCCCTGCATAGATGCCGCACCACGGCAGCAAGACCTCGTCGGGCGCGCCGTTTGTGGAGGCCGTGCAGCCGCGCATTGCGCTGGTTCAGGCCGGCTACCGCAACCGCTTCGGGCATCCGGCGGCGGAGGTGGCGGAGCGCTATCGGGCGCGCGGCGTTCGGTTGGTCGAGAGCACCCGGTGCGGGGCGGCGCTCTGGGCGAGCGAGCGGCCGACCGAGGTGATTTGCGAGCGTGAGCGGCGGCCGCGCTACCGGCGCCACCATGTGCCGTGAGCCCGTGGGGGCTCGTGGGAGGGCGTCGCCAAGTGCCTGACTTCGCCGTCAGATTCGGGGAGCTCGAGCTTTTTGTTTGCCGAAATCTGTGAATAAGTTGGCAAATCTGGCGCTGAAGATGGGCTGCGCGCTCGGCCAGAGTGAATCTTCTGCGTTGAGTAGTTTCGTATTCATTTCATGAAAAGGAAACACACTATGCGCCTCTCTTGCGGCTTCAGGCAGCTGTCGTCTTGCGGACAGCCCTCATGAACACCTCCGCCTCCCTCGTCACCGAGCTGTACGGCGCGCGCCTGCGAACGCACCGTGAGGGCGCCGTGCTCGTTCTCACGCTCAGCAACCCGAAGGCGCGCAATGCGCTCAATCCGTCGATCTACCGGGCCGCGGCCCAGGCCGTGCGTGCCACAGCGGGCTTTCGCACGGTGCGCGCCATCGTGCTGACCGGGGAGGGCGAGCACTTTTCGGGCGGCGGCGACCTCAAGCGGCTCGCCCGCCAGCGCAAGTTTCCGGAGGCCGAGCAGCGCGGCCACATCGACGCGCTGCACGAATGGATCATGGCCCTGCAGGACGCTCCCCAGCCGGTGATAGCCGCCGTCGAGGGCGCGGCCATGGGAGGCGGCTTTTCGCTGTGCCTGGCCTGCGACCTGATCGTGGCCGCCGAGGACGCGCGCTTTGCCATGTCGTACGTCAACATGGGCCTGTCGCCCGACGCCGGCGGCACCGACTCGCTGGCGCGGGCGCTGCCCCCGCAGGCCGCGCTGGAGATGCTGCTCGACGGCACCCCCGTGAGCGCCGACCGCTTGAAGCACTGGGGCGTGGTCAACAAGGTGGTGCCGCGCGGCACCGCCTGCGAGGCGGCGCTCGAATGGGCGCAACAGCTGGCGCGCGGCCCGTTCGAAGCCCAGGCCCGCATCAAGCAGCTGGTGCACGCGGCGCGCGACCGCAGCCGCCGCGAACAGCTCGACGCCGAGCGCGACGCTTTCCTCACCAGCCTCTACGGCGACGAGAGCGGCGAGCGCATCAAGAAATTCCTGGCACCGCGAAAGGCGGCGCTGGCCGGCGAAGGCACCGCGCAATAAATCGCGGGGAGAAACTCGCCGGGGGAAACCCTCGACCCTTCTTTTGCCTGGGCATCAGGGCTTTCACTGGCCTTGAACTTGCTAAGCTATAAGCCCAAGGAGATTGGTCGTTCCATGCACAAATTCGACGAGATGTACGAGCAGTTGCCCTATTCGGGGGCTGCGATCCGACAGCACTACAAGCGCTACGACCAATGGCTTGCGAAGCAACCCGGTGAGGTGATGCGATCGCGGCGAGAAGAGGCGGAAATGATTTTCCGCCGGGTCGGGATCACCTTTGCCGTGTACGGCGCCAAGGACGAAGACGGCTCGGGCACCGAGCGGCTCATTCCGTTCGACCTGCTGCCCCGCATCATTCCGGCCCACGAGTGGGCCAGCATGGAAAAGGGTCTGGTGCAGCGCGTGACCGCGCTCAACCGCTTCCTGTACGACGTGTACCACGACCAGGACATCATCAAGGCCGGCATCATTCCGGCCGAGCAGATCCTGAACAACGCCCAGTTCCGCCCGGAGATGATGGGCGTGACCGTGCCGCACAACGTCTACTCCAACATCTCGGGCATCGACATCGTGCGTGCCCCCGATGCCGATGGCAACGGCGAGTACTACGTGCTCGAAGACAACCTGCGGGTGCCCAGCGGCGTGAGCTACATGCTCGAAAACCGCAAGATGATGATGCGGCTCTTCCCCGAGCTGTTCAACCAGAACCGCATTGCGCCGGTCGCCCACTACCCCGATCTGCTGCTGGAAACGCTGCGCGCCAGCGCACCCCCCGCCACGGCCGAGCCCACGGTGGTGGTGCTCACGCCCGGCATGTACAACAGCGCCTACTTCGAGCACGCCTTCCTCGCGCAGCAAATGGGCGTGGAACTGGTCGAAGGGCAAGACCTGCTCATCAAGGACGACTTCGTCTACATGCGCACCACGCGCGGCCCCAAGCGCGTGGACGTCATCTACCGCCGCGTGGACGACGACTTTCTCGACCCCGAGGTGTTCCGCTCCAGCTCCACCCTTGGCACCCCCGGCCTCATGCGCGCCTACCGCGCGGGCAACGTGGTGATCTGCAATGCCGTGGGCACCGGCGTGGCCGACGACAAGTCGATCTACCCCTACGTGCCCAAGATGATCGAGTTCTACCTCGGCGAAAAGCCGATCCTGAAGAACGTGCCCACCTACATGTGCCGCAACAAGGACGAGCTGCAGTACACGCTGGACAACATGAAGGACCTGGTCGTGAAGGAAGTGCACGGCGCCGGCGGCTACGGCATGCTGATCGGCCCGGCCGCCACGCAGGCCGAGATCGAAGACTTCAAGAAGGCCGTGCTCGCCAAGCCCGACGGCTACATCGCCCAGCCCACGCTGAGCCTGTCGACCTCGCCCACCTTTGTGGACGCCGGCATTGCGCCGCGCCACATCGACCTGCGCCCGTTCGTGCTCTCCGGCAAGGAGGTGCAAATGGTGCCCGGCGGCCTCACGCGCGTGGCACTGAAGGAAGGCTCGCTGGTGGTCAATTCGTCGCAAGGCGGTGGCACCAAGGACACCTGGATTCTCGAAGCCGATCGCGCGCCCAAGCCCAAGGCGGCCACGCAGTCGCAAAGCCAATCGTCCACGTAGAAACGCAGGAGCCCATACGATGCTGTCCCGCACCGCCGACCATCTCTACTGGATGTCCCGCTACACCGAGCGCGCCGAGAACACCGCGCGCATGCTCGACGTCAACTACCAGACCTCCCTGCTGCCGCAGTCCGCCGAAGTGGCCAAGTACGGCTGGCAGGGCGTGCTGTCCATCAGCGAGCTGCTGCCGCTCTACAACAAGAAGTACGAGCACATCACGCCCACCGACGTGATGGAGTTCATGGTGAAAGACGAGAGCAACGCCTCGTCGATCGTCTCCTGCCTGAAGGCCGCCCGCGAAAACGCCCGTGCCGTGCGCGGCGCGCTCACCACCGAGGCCTGGGAAACCCAGAACACCACCTGGCTCGAAGTGAACCGCATGCTGCGCGCGGGCGACTTCGAGCGCGACCCCGGCCAGTTCTTCGAATGGGTCAAGTTTCGCTCGCATCTGTCGCGCGGCGTGACGCTGGGCACCATGCTGCAGGACGAGGCCTTCTACTTCTCGCGCCTGGGCACTTTTCTTGAACGCGCCGACAACACCGCGCGGCTGGTCGACGTGAAGTTCCATGCGCTCAACAGCGAGTTCTTCGGTGCCGCCACCGAGGAAGATCAGGAGTACGACTTCTATCACTGGAGCGCCATCTTGCGCAGCGTCTCGGCCTTCGAGGTCTACCGCAAGGTGTACCGCGACGTCATCAAGCCCGAGCGCGTGGCCGAGCTGCTGATTCTTCGCGCCGACATGCCGCGCTCGCTGCACGCGAGCCTGGCCGAGGTGGTCAACAACCTTGCCAAGGTGCAGAACGAGCAAAGCGCCGAAACCCAACGCCGCGCCGGCAAGCTGCTGGCCGATTTGCAGTACGCGCGCGTGGACGAGATTCTGGCGACGGGCCTGCATGCGTACCTCACGCAGTTCTTGGACCGCGTGAATGAGCTGGGTGGGCGGATCAGCCAGGACTTTTTGGTTCCTACGCACTGAATGACCGCGCGAGGACGCATGCGGCAGGTTGCCCATTCGTCGCGTGCGTTTTCCATCGAGGGCTTTCTTGCGCCGGGGGAATGCGCGCAGCTGGTTTCTTTGGCAGAGCGCGAAGGCTTCGCCTCGGCCGGTGTGCGCACGGCGGACGGCCCAAAGGCCATGCCAACCATCCGCAACAACGAGCGCGCGATGCTGCTGTCGCCTGTGTGGGTCGAACTGCTGTGGCAACGCTTGGCGCATGCGGCTCTGCCCGAGGTCGGCGGGCAAGTGCCCAAGGGCTTGCCGAAGGACCTTCGCTTCTACAAATACGCACCCGGTCAGCGCTTCAAGATGCACAAGGACGGGCCCTGGCATGAAGGCGGGCTCACCAGCCAACTCACGCTGCTGGTCTACCTGAACGGCGGCTTCACCGGTGGCGACACCGACTTCCGCGATTTCCGCGTGACGCCGTCAGCCGGCTCGGCGCTGCTGTTCCTGCACGATACGTGGCACGAGGGCGCAGCGGTAGAGGCGGGAACCAAGTACGTCCTGCGTTCAGACGTTCTCTACGGTCAGCGCAAGAACGACTCCACCACCACCGGAATCACCGGCGCCTGCCACCGATAGCTCCCCCCCAGCGCATCGCGCTCGGCCTTCTGCCCGCTCCACTGGATGTGCAGCATGTCCATCAGCGTCCAGCCGGTCCAGTCCGCGCGAAACGGTTGCTGCAGGGCGTTCTGCGGCCAGGGCGGCTGGTTGCGCCACACCACGGCCGGAATGCGGTAGCCCGAGGCGGTCGAAGGGCTGTGGCCCGCGCGGTCGCTCACGTGGCCCACCTCTTGGCCATGGTCCGACAGGTAGAACCATGCGCGGTAGTCGTCGGGCTTGCCCGCGGTGCGGGTCTGCTGCAGCAGCTCGGACACCACGAAGTCGTGGTACAGCAGCGCGGCGTCGTACTCTTGGCGAAAGCGCCTCACCCAGGGGGAGCGGCCTTCTTTCACCAGGCCGTTTTCCACCGCGTCGACGTCGTCGTCGAAGGGGTTGGCATTGGCCGGAAAGCGCAGGCTGTAGTGCGGGTGCGCGCCCATCAGGTGAACGACGATGAGCTTGCGCTCGGTGCTGGTGTCGGCCAGTGCCTCCTGCACGCAGTCGAGTATTTCGCCGTCCAGCGACGCGCTGGCGCGACCGGGGGTGCGGTTGACCATGTCGACCACGTCTGCAAAGCGCGCATGCTGCTGCTCGATGGCCAGATCGTCGTGGTTGCTGATCCACCAGACCTTGTAGCCCGCGGCGCGCGCCAGGGCCAGCACATGCGGCGGGTTGTCGCTGTCGGGCAGGCCGAAGCGAAACAGGTTGTGCAGCGCGGGCAGTGTGCTGGCGTCGACCGACCAGGCGTTCTTCAAAACCGCCATCTGCTCGCCGGCCTGCGCCCGGTGCGCCTGCAGGCGCGGCGTGGTCGGGCGGCCGTAGCCGTACAGGCCCATGTTGTCGCGGTTGATGCTGTCGGTAATGACCAGCACCACGGTGGACGGCCCGGCCTGCGTGATGACGGGCGCAATGGCCTTGGCCTGCGCGGTCAGGCGGTCGCGCTGCGTCTGCTGGTCGGCCCACGAGGCCTGCAGCGTGTGCAGCGACTCGACCCACTGGCTCCAGAAGACCACCGGGTGCAGCCGGCGCCACGGTTTGCTTGCATAGGCCACGCAGGACACGAGCAGGGCCAGCGCCACGAAGGCTGCGGTCCAGCGTGACGGGCGGGCAAGCGAAGACGCCGAGCGCGCGGCCCCGCGTCGCGCGAACATGCCCACCAGCACGCCCGCCACAACCAGCGCGGCACCCCACACGGCGGCCGAGCGCCAGTGCATCCACAGATATTCAGTGCTCTCGCGCGCATTGGTGTTGGCGGCGGCGCCCAGCACCATCGCGCCGTCGGGCGCGGCCTGGTAGGTGTCGAGCAGGTAGGCGCGCACCGCGCCGTCGAGCGCAAAGGCCATCACCCATAACCAGACCAGCACCGTGCGCAGCCGCCGCATGCGCGCGCTGCGCAAGGGCCACAGCAGCCACAGCACCGCGGGCGCGGCCAGCACGGCAAGCTGCGCGATGCGCCGTCCGTCATGGCCCAGGGCGATGAGCGCGAGCAGCGTGGCGCCGACCACGCCGCAGGCGAGCAGGGCGCCGCGGCGGGACGTGGGGCGTGACGTGGCAACGTCGGAAGGCAGGGTGGTCAAGGGGGCAGCGCGAGGCAAGGGCGGGCACGGAGGGCGGGGCGGGGCGGCCCGCATTCTGCCCCGGCCCCTGCGGCACCCGCCCCAGTGCCCCGATGGTGGCGAGGTTGATTCGGGGACATTCCCGGCGGAACCTGTGCGCCCTCGCGCGCCTTGTCGAAGCGCCTCACCCGGGCCGGCAGGCCCAAGGCAAGCGCCAAGCCCCGGCTCAGGTCGCCGTGGCCTGGCGCACCGCGCGCTCCCAGCGCGCCATCGATTCTTCGGCCTGCGCGCGGCCCATGGTCGGCAGAAAGCGGCGCTCGATCTTCCACAGCTTCGACAGCTGCCCCGCGTCGCTGTACACACCGGTCGACAGCCCCGCCAGGTAGGCGGCGCCCAGCGCGGTGGTCTCGATCACCTCGGGCCGCACCACCGGAATGCCCAACAGGTCGGCCTGGAACTGCATGAGCAGGTCGTTCACGCTGGCGCCGCCGTCCACGCGCAGCTCGGCCACCGGCTTGCCGCCCGCGGCCACCGCGTCGCGGCTCATGGCCTGCAGCAGCGCGGCGCTCTGGTAGGCGATGCTTTCCAGCGCGGCGCGCGCGATGTGCGCCACCGTGGTGCCGCGCGTGAGGCCGGTGATGGTGCCGCGCGCGTCGGCGTCCCAGTAGGGCGCGCCCAGGCCGGTGAAGGCCGGCACCATCATCACGCCGCCCGCGTCGGGCACGCTCTCGGCCAGCGATTGCACTTCGGCGCTGCCCTTGATGGCCTTCAGGCCGTCGCGCAGCCACTGCACCACCGCGCCGCCGACGAACACGCTGCCCTCCATGGCGTACTGCGGCGTGGTGTCGGCCTGCGCCGCACTGGTCACCAGCAGGCCGTTCTGCGAAGGCTGAAACGCGCCGCCCGTGTGCATCAGCAGAAAGCAGCCGGTGCCGTAGGTGTTCTTGGCCATGCCGGCGTCGAAGCAGGCCTGGCCGAAGAGCGCGCTCTGCTGGTCGCCCGCCACGCCGCCGATGGGCAGCGCATGGCCGAGCAGCGCGGCGTCGGTGTCGGCAAAGTGCGAGCTCGACGGCTGCACCTTGGGCAGCAGCGCGGCGGGAATGTCCAGCGCCTTGAGCAGCGCGGTGTCCCATTCGTTGGTGTGCACGTTGAACAGCATGGTGCGCGAGGCGTTGCTCACGTCGGTCACGTGCGCCTTGCCGCCGGTGAGCTGCCACATGAGCCAGCTGTCGACCGTGCCGAAGGCCAGCTCGCCGCGCTCGGCCTGCGCGCGCGCGCCGGGCACGTTGTCGAGCAGCCAGCGCAGCTTGGTGCCGGAGAAGTAGGCATCGATCACCAGGCCGGTCTTCTCGCGGATGGTGTCGGTCATGCCTTCGTCGCGCAGTTGCGCGCACAGGGGCTCGGCGCGCCGGTCCTGCCAGACGATGGCGTGGTGCACCGGCAGGCCCGTGGCGCGGTTCCACAGCACGGTGGTCTCGCGCTGGTTGGTGATGCCGATGGCATGGATGTCGGCGGCCTGCAGCTTCGCCTTGGCGAGCACTTCGCGCGCGGTGGCCAGCTGGCTGCGCCAGATTTCCATCGGGTCGTGCTCGACCCAGCCGGGCTGCGGGTAAATCTGCGTGAGCTCTTTCTGGGCGATGGCCACGATGTGGCCTTCGCGGTCGAACACGATGCTGCGCGAGCTGGAGGTGCCTTGGTCGAGGGCGAGCAGGTAGGTGGTCATGGGGTGTGTGTTTCCGTTGAGGCCGGCAGAGGGCCGTGCGCTGTGTTGCTCCTTCCCCTCCCGGGGGAAGGCTGGGATGGGGGCAGGCCTTCGACGAGGCGCCGCTTTCTTTTGCCGGCCGCCGTGCCCCCACCCCACCCCTCCCCCGTGAGGGGAGGGAGAAACGCGGGCGCGCTCATGTGTCCTTGGCAATGTCCAGCTGCACCTGCGCCGCCTGCAGCAGCTCCGCAAACGGCGCGGGCGGCTCCGCGTCGGTGAACAGCCGGTCGATCTGCGACAGGGTGCCCAGCTGAATCATCGCGGGCCGGTTGAACTTGCTGGCGTCCGCCGCAAGCCACACCTCGCGCCCCTGCGCAATGATGGTCTGCGCCACCTTCACCTCGCGCAGGTCGAAGTCGCGCAGCGACCCGTCGGCCTCGATGCTGGACACGCCGATGAGCGCAATGTCGACCTTGAACTGGCGAATGAAGTCGATGGTGGCCTCGCCCACGATGGCGCGGTCGCGCGCGCGCACCGAGCCGCCCGCCACGATCACCTCGCAAGACGCATTGCCGCTCAGGATGGTGGCCACGTTCAGGTTGTTGGTGATCACGCGCAGCCCGGTGTGGCGCAGCAGGGCCTTGGCAATGGCCTCGGTGGTGGTACCGATGTTCAGAATCAGCGAGCAGTCGTTGGGCACCTGCTCGGCCACGCGGCGGGCAATGCGCGCCTTGCCTTCGGCGTTGAGGTTTTCGCGTTGCTGGTAGCCGATGTTCTCGGTGGTCGAGCTGGGCACGCGCACCCCGCCGTGAAAGCGCGTGAGCAGGCCCGCGTCGGCCAGGCGCTGCACGTCGCGGCGCACCGTCTGCAGGGTCACGCCGAGCAGCTCGGACAACTGCTCGACGGTGGCGGCGCCGCGCGTGCGCACGGTGTCCAGGAGGTTGATCTGGCGCGGGTTGGAGTTCACAGAAGCGTCGTGGAGTGCAGGGAAACTGCAGCAAGGTTACAGTGCGCGTCGATTAAAAACGAAAGCAAACGAATCCGGGTAAGGGAAAACTCGGAGGAAAATCGCGCCAAAAGGAACCTAAATGAAAAATCTCGAAAATACAATGGCCGCCGTTGGTGACCCAGGTCACGGTTCCATGGAAGCCCTTCCAGTGAGCGATTTCTCCTCCGCCCCGGCTGCGCCGGCCTCCCCGGCCACGGACTGCGACGTGCTGATCGTCGGCGGCGGCATCAACGGCTGTGGCATCGCACGCGACCTGGCGGGGCGCGGCTGGCGCGTGGTGCTTTGCGAGAAGGACGACCTGGCTGCCCACACCTCTTCTTCTTCCACCAAGCTCATTCACGGCGGTCTGCGCTACCTGGAGTACTACGAGTTCTCGCTGGTGCGCAAGGCGCTGCAAGAGCGCGAGGTGCTGCTCAAGAGCGCGCCGCACATCATGTGGCCGCTGCGCTTCGTGATGCCGCACGACCCGTCGATGCGCCCGGCCTGGATGATCCGCATCGGCCTGTTCATGTACGACCACCTGGCCAAGCGCGAGGTGCTGCCGCCTTCGCGCAGCATCGACCTGCGCCGCCATGCGGCAGGCAAGCCGCTCAAAGACCAGTACAAGCGCGGCTTCGTGTATTCCGACGGCTGGGTCGACGACGCCCGGCTGGTGGTGCTGAACGCGCTGGACGCCAAGGCACGCGGGGCCGAAGTGCTCACGCGCACGCGCTGCGTGAGCGCCCAGCGCAACGCCGACAGCTGGACCGCCACGCTGCAAGGCGCCGACGGCACCCAGCGCACGCTGCGGGCCCGCGCGGTGGTGAATGCGGCGGGGCCGTGGGCCGAGTCCTTTCTGCGCGGCGTGGCCAGGTCGGCCAAGGGCGAGTCGCTGGCCACCAAGAGCCTGCGCCTGGTCAAGGGCAGCCATATCGTGGTGCCGCGCCTGTTCGAGCATGACCATGCGTACATCTTTCAAAACCCCGACAAGCGGATCATCTTCGCCATCCCTTACCAGGACGAGTTCACGCTGATCGGCACCACCGACATCGAGCTCACCGGCGACGACCCGGGCGCCGCGCAAATTGCGCAGGAAGAAATCGACTACCTCTGCACGCAAGCCAGCCGCTACTTCGACAAGCCCATCGTGCCGGGCGACGTGGTGTGGACCTATTCGGGCGTGCGACCGCTGCTGGACGACGCCTCGGGCGACCCGTCGGCCGTCACGCGCGACTACCTGCTGGAGTCGAATACCACCGCCGCGCCGTTGCTGTCGGTGTGGGGCGGCAAGATCACCACCTTTCGCAAGCTGGCCGAGGACGCGGCCGACGAGGTCGGCAAGATGCTGGGCCAGTCGAACGCGCAGCGCCCGGCCTGGACCGACGGCGCCTTCCTCGCGGGCGGCGACCTGTCGGGCTGGATCGGCGCGGCACGGCGGCCCGACGAAGACTTCGAGCGCTTCGTGTCGGCCGTGCAGGCCAAACACCCGTGGCTCTACGGTCAGCTGGCTCGCCGACTGGCGCGGGCCTACGGTGCGCGCATTGCCGACGTGCTGGGCAACGCCAAATCCTTTGCCGACCTGGGTGCCGAAGTGGCGCCCGGGCTGTTCGAGCGCGAACTGCGCTTCTTGCAAGACCACGAATGGGCCGTGAGCGCACAAGACGTGCTCTGGCGGCGCTCCAAGCTGGGCTTGCACTACACGCCGGCGCAGCGCGAGCAGGTCGCGGCATGGTTGCAGGCGAACGAAAAGGCATACGTGCAGGTGCACGAGAAGGTGCACGCGACGACGGACTGAAGCAGCAGGGCCGCGGAGCCGAGGGGCCCTGGCAACGGACTGGCGAGCGAAGCAGCCCGATGGAAGAAGACAGACAGACAAAGCGACAGAGAGCGAGCGAACAGCGGCTGAACCAAGACCCGTAACGGGCGGAGGGGACACATGCAACTGACTCTGGAGCGCGTGACCAAGAAGGTCGGCGCGCAAACCTGGCTCTACGCACAGAGCATCGCGCCGCGCAGCGGCGCGGTCACTGTGCTGCTGGGCGCCACGCAGGCCGGCAAGACCAGCCTCATGCGCCTGATGGCGGGGCTCGACACGCCCACCGAGGGCAAGGTGCTGGTCGACGGCAAGGACGTGACGGGCATGCCGGTGCGCGAGCGCAATGTCGCCATGGTGTACCAGCAGTTCATCAACTACCCGTCGCTCAAGGTGTTCGACAACATCGCCTCGCCGCTCAAGCTGCGCGGCGAGAAGAACATCGACGCGCGTGTGAAGGCGCTGGCCGACAAGCTGCACATCGGCATGTTTTTGGACCGCCTTCCGGCCGAGCTGTCGGGCGGCCAGCAGCAGCGCGTGGCGCTGGCGCGCGCGCTGGCCAAGAATGCGCCGCTGATGCTGCTCGACGAGCCCCTCGTCAACCTGGACTACAAGCTGCGCGAGGGCTTGCGCGAGGAGCTGACGCAGCTCTTCGCCTCCGGCGACTCCACCGTCATCTACGCCACCACCGAGCCGGGCGAGGCCCTGCTGCTCGGCGGCTACACCGCGGTGATGGACGCCGGCGAGCTGCTGCAGTACGGCCCGACCGCCGAGGTGTTCCATGCGCCGCAATCGCTGCGCGTGGCGCGCGCCTTCAGCGACCCGCCGATGAACCTGCTGCCCGCCACGGTCACGGCGGGCCAGGTGCAGCTGAACGGTGGCCCGACGCTGGCGCTGGAAGTGCCCGGCGGCGCGGCAGGCGCGGTGACTGTGGGCCTGCGCGCAAGCGCGCTGAACGTCAATGCGGGGGCGGGCGACATCGCCTTGCCGGGCAAGGTGGAGCTGGCCGAAATTTCGGGCTCCGACACCTTCGTGCACGTCGACACCGCGGTGGGCGAACTGGTGGCGCAGCTCACCGGCGTGCACCGCTTCGAGCTGGGCACGTCGATCACGCTGTACTTCAGCGCGTCGCGCGCCTATGTGTTCGATGCCGGCGAAAAGCTGGCCCTGGCGCCGGCTTGGCGCAAAGGAAACTGACATGGCCCGCATCGACCTCGACCTGGCGCATGCCTACCGCGCCAACCCCACGCAGGAGAGCGACTACGCGCTGCTGCCGCTGCAGATGAGCTTTCGTGACGGCGGCGCCTATGCCTTGCTCGGCCCTTCGGGCTGCGGCAAGACGACCATGCTGAACATCATCTCGGGCCTGCTGGTGCCTTCGCAGGGCACGGTGAAGTTCGACGGGCGCGACATGACGCGCGCCACGCCGCAGGAGCGCAACATTGCGCAGGTGTTTCAGTTCCCGGTGATCTACGACACCATGACGGTCGCCGAGAACCTTGCGTTTCCGTTGCGCAACCGCAAGGTGCCCGAGGCGCAGATCAAGAAGCGCGTGGGCGAGATCGCCGAGATGCTCGACATGAGCGGCCAGCTCAACCAGCGCGCCGCCGGCCTGGCGGCCGACGCCAAGCAGAAGATTTCGCTGGGCCGCGGGCTGGTGCGCAGCGACGTGTCTGCGGTGCTGTTCGACGAGCCGCTCACCGTGATCGACCCGCACCTGAAGTGGCAGCTGCGCCGCAAGCTCAAGCAGATTCACCGCGAGCTGAAGCTCACGCTGATCTACGTGACGCACGACCAGGTCGAGGCGCTCACCTTCGCCGAAGAGGTGGTGGTCATGACGCGCGGCAAGGCGGTGCAGGTGGGCAGCGCCGAGGCGTTGTTCGAACGGCCGGCGCATACCTTCGTCGGGCATTTCATCGGCTCGCCGGGCATGAACTTTCTTTCGGCGCAAAGCGCGAACGGCACGCTCGAGGTGGCCGGCACGCCGCTGGTGTCCCTGCGCGAGCTGCCGCAAGGGCCGCTGAAGATCGGCATCCGGCCCGAGTACCTGCGCCTGTCGAGCGCGGGTGCGGCGGGTGCGGTGCCCGCCCTGGTGAAGAACGTGCAGGACGTGGGCACGCACGTGATGCTGACGGTGGAGGCTGGTGGCAGCGTGCTGAAGGTGCGGCTGCATTCGGACGACCCGCCGCCGGCGGTGGGCGACACGGTGTGGGTGCGGGTGCTGGATGCGCATACGTGCTACTACAAGGATGAGGAGTTGGTGGCATGAGATACCTCTCAGCGATCTCCCCGATTTCTTCCCTCTCCCTCTGGGAGAGGGTCAGGGTGAGGGCAGGGGCCTCAGCATTGTTCGCGGAGGTTCTATCGCCGTCGGCCCTCACCCTGGCCCTCTCCCAAAGGGAGAGGGGACAACGCAGCAGAAGGGAGCTCACACCATGAACGCCACCAACAAACCCGTCAATCAAAAGGCCTGGTGGCTCGTGCTCCCGGTGCTCATCTGCGTGGCCTTCTCGGCCATCGTGCCGCTGATGACGGTGGTCAACTACTCGGTGCAGGACATCATCTCGCCCGATCGCCGCGTGTTCGTGGGCACCGAATGGTTTGCCGCGGTGATGCGCGACGACGAGCTGCACGAGGCGCTGCTGCGCCAGCTGGGCTTCTCGCTGTCGGTGCTGCTGGTGGAAATTCCGCTGGGCATTGCGCTGGCGTTGTCGATGCCGGCCAAGGGCTGGAAGTCTTCGGCGGTGCTGGTGGTGGTGGCGCTGTCGTTGCTCATTCCATGGAACGTGGTGGGCACCATCTGGCAGATCTACGGGCGCACCGACATCGGCCTGTTCGGCCACGCGCTGGAGGCCATGGGCTTTCAGTACAACTACACGGGCAGCGCGACCGACGCATGGCTCACGGTGCTGGTGATGGACGTGTGGCACTGGACGCCGCTGGTGGCGCTGTTGTGCTTTGCGGGGCTGCGCTCCATTCCCGATGCGTACTACCAGGCCGCCCGTATCGACGGTGCCAGCAAGTTCGCGGTGTTTCGCTACATACAGCTGCCGAAGATGCGTGGTGTGTTGATGATTGCGGTGCTGTTGCGGTTCATGGACAGCTTCATGATCTACACGGAGCCTTTCGTGTTGACGGGTGGCGGGCCGGGCAATGCAACCACCTTTCTGAGCCAGTACCTCACGCAGAAGGCCGTGGGGCAGTTCGACCTGGGGCCGGCGGCTGCGTTCTCGTTGATCTACTTCCTCATCATCCTGCTCTTCTGCTTCGTGCTCTACAACTGGATGCAGCGTGTGGGGACTCAGGAAGCTGAGGTGGAGAAATGACTTTAGCGCTGTCTTCAGGGCGCGCCCACGCCGACGGGGTACCTTGCTCCGCGAATGTCCCCCGGCCTGCGGCCTCCTCCTTTATTTCGCTGCGCAAGGCACCCCATCGGCGTGTGCGTTGGACAGAGCAGTCGTTGATCAGCGGAACACCAGCAGCGTGTCCAAGTGCACAGGGCGTCGGGTACTCCCCGCAGCGAAATAAAGGAGGAGGGCGAAGCCCGGGGGACATTCGCGGAGGGGAGTACCCGGCGGCCTGTGCACCCGCCCTGAACACACCCGCCCTGAACAGCCCAAGCTCAAGCCACCGCGCAACGGAGCAGCCGACATGAACGACAAGAGATTCCACAAGCGCAGCATCTTCCTGCTGCTGTACATCCTGTTCGCCCTGTTGCCCATCTACTGGATGATCAACATGAGCTTCAAGACGAACGAGGAGATCCTGTCGAGCTTCTCGTTCTTTCCGCAGCATTTCACGTGGGCCAACTACGTGCGCATCTTCACCGACGAGTCTTGGTACTCGGGCTACATCAACAGCCTGATCTACGTGGCCATCAACACCGTCATCTCGCTCACCGTGGCGCTCCCCGCCGCCTACGCCTTCTCAAGGTACTCGTTCCTCGGCGACAAACACGTCTTCTTCTGGCTGCTGACCAACCGCATGACACCGCCCGCCGTGTTCCTGCTGCCCTTCTTCCAGCTGTACACCACCGTCGGCCTCATGGACACCCACCTGGGCGTGGCGCTCGCGCACCTGCTGTTCAACGTGCCGCTCGCGGTGTGGATCCTCGAAGGCTTCATGAGCGGCATACCGCGCGAAATCGACGAAACCGCCTACATCGACGGCTACTCGTTTCCGCGCTTCTTCGTGCGAATCTTCCTGCCCCTCATCAAGGCCGGCGTGGGCGTGGCGGCGTTCTTCTGCTTCATGTTCAGCTGGGTCGAGCTGCTGCTGGCGCGCACCCTCACCAGCGTGAACGCCAAACCCATCGTCGCGACCATGACGCGCACCGTCAGCGCGTCGGGCATGGACTGGGCCACGCTGGCCGCGGCCGGCGTGCTCACCATCGTGCCGGGCGCCATCGTCATCTGGTTCGTGCGCCACTACATCGCCAAGGGTTTTGCGATGGGCCGCGTCTGAACTCAAGGAGTACCCCATGTTCAACTGGATGGTCTGGACCACCCCCGTGGCCGTGTTCTTCATCTGCATCGCGTTCATGCTGGTCGGCATGACGGTGTGGGAGCTCAAGTCGCCCACCACCATGCGGCGCGGCTGGCTGCCCATCGACACCACGCGTGGCGACCGCCTCTTCATCGGCCTGCTCTCGGCCGCCTACATCAACCTGGCCTTCGTCGGCCTGGCCGGCAAGTTCCAGGAATGGATGAGCCTGGAGGCCGAGCCGTCGATCTGGATCGGATTCGTGATCTCGATGCTTGCCCTTGGGCTTGTCATGCGCAAAGGCTGAGCCCATCGGGTTTTCGTCGGACGGCCGGCTCTCCGCCTCCCCGGAGCCGCGACCAAGCAGAACGGGGAAGTACCAACCGAGGAGACACAGTCATGAAGATGCGCTACACGGCACTGGCAATGGCGGCGGCAATGTTCGCCACGCACGGCGCTTGGGCTGGCGAGGCCGAAGCCAAAAAATGGATCGACAGTGAGTTCCAGCCGTCTACCTTGTCCAAGGACAAGCAGATGGAAGAAATGAAGTGGTTCATCGACGCGGCCAAGAAGCTGCAGGCCAAGGGGGTGAAGGAAATTTCGGTCGTGTCCGAAACACTGACCGTGCACGAGTACGAATCCAAAACGCTGGCCAAGGCCTTCGAGGAAATCAC
Organism: Variovorax sp. H27-G14; assembly: GCF_046156345.1. Lineage (NCBI taxonomy): Bacteria > Pseudomonadati > Pseudomonadota > Betaproteobacteria > Burkholderiales > Comamonadaceae > Variovorax > Variovorax sp. H27-G14. The sequence goes on along the minus strand of NZ_JAYLVN010000009.1, from coordinate 252,626 downwards.
GGGCATCAAGGTCAAGCACGACATCATCCAGGAGGGTGACGTGGTCGAGAAGCTGCAGACCTCGATGCAGTCGGGCAAGTCGATCTACGACGGCTGGATCAACGACTCCGACCACATCGGCACCCACTACCGCTACGGCACCGCCCTGGCGCTGACCGACCAGATGACCGGCGCCTGGAAGGACTACACCAACCCCGGGCTCGACCTGAAGGACTTCATCGGCACCAGCTTCACCACGGCGCCCGACAACAAGATGTACCAGCTGCCCGACCAGCAGTTTGCCAACCTGTACTGGTTTCGCGCCGACCTGTTCGCGCGCAAGGACCTGCAGGACAAGTTCAAGGCCAAGTACGGGTACGACCTGGGCGTGCCGATCAACTGGTCGGCCTACGAAGACATTGCCGCCTTCTTCAGCGAAGACGTGAAGACCATAGACGGCAAGCCCATCTATGGCCACATGGACTACGGCAAGAAGGACCCGTCGCTGGGCTGGCGCTTCACCGACGCGTGGCTGTCGATGGCCGGCGCGGCCGACAAGGGCATTCCCAACGGCCTGCCGATCGACGAGTGGGGCATTCGCGTGGCCGACGACAAGTGCACGCCCGTGGGTGCGGCCGTGTCGCGCGGCGGCGCGACCAACTCGCCGGCCTCGGTCTATGCACTGACCAAGTACATCGACTGGATGAAGAAGTACGCGCCCAAGGAAGCCATGGGCATGACCTTCGGCGAGTCGGGCCCGGTGCCCGCGCAAGGGCAGATTGCGCAGCAGGTGTTCTGGTACACGGCCTTCACGGCGGACATGATCAAGCAGGGCCTGCCGGTGGTGAACGCCGACGGCACGCCCAAGTGGCGCATGGCACCCGGCCCGCACGGTCCGTACTGGAAGGACGGCATGCAGAACGGCTACCAGGACGTGGGCTCGTGGACCTTCCTGAAGTCCAACGACCCCGACCGCGCGACCGCGGCGTGGCTCTATGCGCAGTTCGTGACCTCCAAGACCACGTCGCTGAAGAAGTCGATCGTGGGGCTCACCTTCATTCGCGACAGCGACATCCGTTCCGACTACTTCACCAAGAACGCGGCCAAGTACGGCGGGCTGATCGAGTTCTACCGCAGCCCTGCGCGCGTGGCCTGGACGCCGACCGGCAACAACGTGCCCGACTACCCCAAGCTCGCGCAGCTCTGGTGGAAGAACGTGGCCGTGGCCGTCACGGGCGAGAAGACGCCGCAGGCCGCCATGGACAACCTGGCCAACGAGATGGACGACGTGATGGGCCGCCTGCAGCGCGCGGGCATGGCCAACTGCCCGCCCAAGCTCAATGCCAAGAGCGATCCTTCCAAGTGGCTGAGCAGCGACCACGCGCCGTGGAAGAAGCTGGCCAACGAAAAGCCCAAGGGCGAGACGGTGGCGTATGAAAAGCTGCTGACCGCCTGGAAGGAAGGCCGCGTCCGTTAAGCAGAGGCTTTGTCTGGCTCCCTCCCCCGTTGGGGGAGGGAGCCAAGACAATGGGCGCCTCATGAACATCCAATTTCGCTGCGACCCCGCGCTGTTCGACCTGTTGCCGCACCCTGTTCCGGCAAAGGCCGCGCTGCCCGACTGGTTGCGCCGCATGGCACCCCGTGCACCGTCGCAGGTGCACGAGCGCAGCATTCGCACCGTCAAGCAGTGCCCGCCGTTCGTCGATGCCATGGCGCACGGCTTCATGGTGCTGCTGCCCTGCGACGTGCGCGTGGAGGCGGGCGAGTTCAGCTGGGACTGGCCGTTGCCCGCGCTGTCGGTGCCCGGCCATCCGCGCGCACCGCTGAGCTTTCATGTGCCCGAGCAACTCGCGGGCTCGCCGCTGGCGCATGGCGCGCAGTCGGCTCTCAAGTTCAACAGTTTCTGGACGGTCGCGCTCGACGAAGGGTGGTCGCTGATGGCGGTGCACCCGGTGAACCGCGACGACCTGCCGTTCCGGCTTGTCACGGGGCTGGTCGATGCCGACCGGTTCAATGACGTCGGCATCAACTTTCCCGCGGTCTGGACCGACCCCGCCTTTCAGGGCGTGCTGCCGCGCGGCACGCCGGTGGCGCAGTGCTACCCGGTGCCACGCGCGCCGCTCTCGCTGCAGTGCGCGCCGATGTCCGAGGCGCAGGTGAAGGGCTACGCGCAGCTCGCCGAAAAAATCATGGCCGGGCCCGGCGTTTACCGGAAGGCCTTTCGCAGCAAGCGCGGTGCGGCCTGATGCTTGCTGAGCGTTCGATGACGCTCGCTGACGTTCGATGACGCCCACTGACGTTCGCTGACGCTCAGCCCGGCGCGGCCCGCAGCGCTTCGCGCAGCGTCTCGAGGTTCAGCCACAGCCGCCCGGTGGGCGCGGTCGACAGCGCATGCGCAATGCGCCCGAAGGTGCTCTCGTTCAGACGGTAGGCGCGGCCATAGGCACGCAGCGCCTCGTCCATGCGGCCGGCCTCCTGCAGCACGATGCCCAGGTTGACCTCGACTTCAGCGCGCGGCGGCGACACCCGAAGCACCTGCGCGAGCGCGTCGGCCGCACCGTCGAAATCGCCCGTGTCCTGCAGCACCAGCGCCAGGTCGAACCACGCGCCGCCGTGCGCGGGCGCCAGCGCCACCGCCTGGCGCAGCGCATGCGCTGCATCGGCTGCGCAGCCCGCGGCCTTGAGCGTGAGGCCCAGCGCATGCAGCGGTTCTTCGCGGCCCGGCATCAGCGCGACAGCGCGCTGGTGATGCGCGCGGGCCTGCGCGAGGTTGCCGGCGGCCCGTGCCACATCGCCGGCCAGCAACAGCGAAGGGCCGTGGTCGGGGCGCAGTGCGAGGCCTTGCGCAATGGTTGCGCCGGCCTGCGCGAATGCACCCTCGGCCAGTTGCAGGCGCGCCAGCAGTTGCAGCACGGCGGGGTGCGGCGGGTGCTGGGTGCGGGCGTGTTCGCAGAGTTGTTGCGCGTGCGATGCCTGTCCCGCGTTGACGAGGCGGATTGCCAGCGCCAGCAGCTGTTCGATGGAGGAGGGAGGGGCGGACGTTGCGGTCATTCCGGACAGGGCAGTCATGGACAGGGTCGGCGGCGCGGTGCGTCGACTGTAGCGCGCACGGCCCGCTCCGCCTGTGCCGCACTCAACCGCACTCAACTGCACTCAGCCCGCGATCGACCGCTGCAGGTTGCCGCGCGCCCGCGCTTCCAGCTGCGCATGCATGCGCGGTGTGGCGTACAGCGCCGGTCGGTCGAGAAAGCGCTGAAGAATCGCGCGGCGGCGCGGCAGGCGCACGGCTGCGGGAACGAAGCCGTACTCCTCCCCCACCTGCTGTTCGTACTCGTCGAAGCGCGCGCGTTCGGCACCCAGAATCGACAGGTCGATGTCGATCAGCAATTCGGCGTCGCGGCCTTCGGGCACCGCGTCGTGGCAGGTGGCCATCACCAGCGTGTGCACGCGTTCAGCCGCTGCTTCTTGCACGCCCGCCGCAAGAAGGGCCTGGCGAGCCCAGTCGGCGCTGCGCGCTTCGTTGTCGTGCGCATGCACGTCGTAGACGGCGTCGTGGAACCAAAGCGCGAGCGCCACTTCGCCGGGGTGCTCGGCCAGCGCCTTCTCGCGCTCGAACCACGCCAGGCATTCGCCCAGGTGCTGCATCGTGTGGTAGCGGCGCTGGGGCTCGCCGTAGCTGCGCTGCAGGGTGTCGCACAGCGCATCGTCCGCATGCGCCACGCCCAGTGCCTGCCAGGCCTGGTGCCAGTTCGCGCGCAGCGCCTCGGGCGTCATGGTGCCTACTGCTCCATCGCGGCCTTGACCTCTTGGCCAAGGTCGAGCACGGACATGGCGTAGTAGCTGCTCCAGTTGTAGCGCGTGATCACATAGAAGTTGCGCGTGCCGGCCACGTAGGTCGGCGGTGCGTCGGCACCGTTCTGCAGTTCGACCAGCGCCAGCAGGCCCTTGTGCCGGATGCCCTCGCCCTCGGGCACCGCGCCCGCGGCCACGAAACTGTCGGCGCTGAAGGTGGGCAGGATGTCGGGCGCCAGCAGCACCGCCTTCTGCAGCCGGGCCTCGTCGAAGTGCACCGGGTAGATGGCCGGCATGCCGGGCTTCCAGCCGAAGGCCTTGAAGTAGTTGGCCACCGAGCCGATCACATCGGCCGGGTTGTTCACCAGGTCGATGCGCCCGTCGCCGTCGAAGTCGACCGCGTACTTGGCCATGCTGCTGGGCATGAACTGCGGCATGCCCATGGCGCCCGCGTAGCTGCCCAGCGGCGTGAGCGGGTCGTCGGCGGTGCGGCTCTCGGTGCTCAGAAAGCTCTCGAGCTCGCCGCGAAAGAAGGCCTGGCGCTCGGCGGCGCGCGGGTGGCCGTCGGGGAAGTCGAACGAGAGCGTGGCCAGCGCGTCGATCACGCGAAAGTTGCCCATGTTGCGCCCGTAGATGGTCTCCACGCCGATGATGCCGACCACGATTTCCGGCGGCACGCCGTACACCTGCTCGGCACGCGCCAGCAGCTCGGCATTGGCGCGCCAGAAGCGCACGCCGGCCGCAATGCGCACCGGGTCGATGAAGCGGCTGCGGTAGGTCTGCCAGTTCTTCACCGTGCCGACCGGGCCCGGCAGCATGAGCCGTGGCACGTTGGGCAGGAAGCGCGCGCTGCCGATGGTGGCGCGCACCCAGTTGCGGTCCAGGCCGCGGCGTGCCGCCACCTCGTCGGCGAACTGCATGGCGTCGTCGCGCGTGGCGTAGGGGGTGCTGCCGCGAACCGCGGTGACTGCATTGCCCGTGGTGCCGCGGCCGTTGGAAGACTTCTGTGCCGCGGCCCCGGCGGACCATGCGCAGCAGGCAACGAGAAGTGCGGCTGCGGTGGCGGCGCGGGACGGCTTAGGGAGGAAAAATCGCATGGGTTGGATTGTGACGTCCGCTTGCGCGGCGGCCCTTCAGGGACACATGTGGTTTCAGCCGCGCGGGGGGCTGCTGGTGCTGATGCTGGCCCTGGGCCAGGCGAGGCGGCGGAACTCGGCACGCAGCGCGGACAGCGAACCCGGCGTGGCCGGTGCATAGCGTTGCGCCTCCAGCTTCAGCAGCCACGCGCGCACGGCGTTTGCGCCGCTGCCGAAGCGGGCCTCGGCAGCGGCGGCCATCTGGCGCGGCGGCGCGGTCTCGGGCAATGCGAGGCCGGCCTTGACAAGCCGTGCGCGCGCCCGGCCCAGCAGGCGCAGCCAGGGGTCGTGCCGGCTGCGTTCCCACAGCGTCCAGGCCGCGCCCGCCAGGCTCGCACCCACCAGCAGGTAGAGCAGCACATAGGCCAGGTCTTCGAGGCTGGGCGCATCGAAGCCGATGTTCTTCAGCAAGTTGAGCTGGCGGCTCTGCGTGTAGTTGAGCACCCACTGGTTCCAGCCGTTGTTCACCGCCTCCCAGGCGGCGCGCAGGTTCTGCGCGAAGCTCGGGCTCATGGCGCCGATGGCGCCGGCGAACAGGCCCGGCTGCGCGGCCAGGCGTTGCGATTGGCCGATGCGCCCCGGGGCGACCGAGGCCGTCGGGTCCACGCGCGTCCAGCCCGTGCCCTCTTGCCAGACCTCGGCCCAGGCATGGGCGTCGCTCTGGCGCACCACCCAGTAGTTGTCCAGGCTGTTGAACTCGCCTCCCTGGTAGCCCGTGACGATGCGCGCCGGCACGCCCAGGTTGCGCATCAGCACCACGAAGGCCGAGGCGATGTGCTCGCAGAAGCCTTCCTTGCGGTCGAACCAGAACTCGTCTGCGGTGTCGTTGCCGTAGACGCCGGGCTCCAGCGTGTAGCTGTAGCCACCGGTGCGCAGGCGCCGCAATGCGGCCTGCACGAAGGCCCGGGTATCGGGCTGCGTACCGGCTTGCGCCAGCGCGGGGTCTGCGCGCATCTCGGCGGCGAGTGCCGCGGTGCGCGGGTTGGTGCCGTTCGGCAGCGCCAGGTAGGCCTGCAGCTGGCCGCCCACGCGCCTGAGCGGGCCGCTCTGGAACTGCGGGTAGCTCTCGGCGCGGTAGCGCACCAGGTCGTTGAGCGGGCGGTTCGCAAACCACTGCAGATCGGGCGTGCCGGCCACTTCCAGGCCGGGTGCCTCGGGCGCCTTCTGCGCGACGTCGAGCGTCAGCAGCCAGGGGCGGTTGTTGGGCTCCAGCGTGACCTCGTAGCGCACCGGGTTGCCGCTCACGCGCAGGTTCAACGACCCTTGCGCGCCACGTGCCCAGTAAGGCAGCGCGGTCCATTCGCGGCCGTCGAACTGCGCGAGCACCGGGCCGCGAAAGTAGAGCTGGCTTTGCGGCGGCGGCGTGTTGTTCTCGAACTTGATGCGCGCGGCAATGCTGTCGTCCAGCGCCAGTTCGGCGATGGTGCCCACGCGCATGGTGTTCGACAGCCCGCTGCGCCCCGCCATGGCGTCGCTCGGCGTGCCCCACAGCGGCGCGAGCCGCGGGAACAGCAGAAACAGCGCCAGCATGATCGGCGCGCCGGCCAGCGCCATCCACCCGGCGGTGCGGGCGGCCTGCATCAGCGGCGGCCGGCCCACCGGCATGTGCGCATTGACCAGCGCGGTCAGCAGGCCCAGCAGCGCCAGCAGCATGGTGAAGGCGGTCAGCAGCGACTGCGAATAGAAGAAGTTCGTGAGCATCGCGAAGAAGCCCAGAAAGAAGATGACGAAGGCATCGCGCCGGGCGCGCAGCTCCAGCGTCTTCAGCGCGAGCAGGATCACGACGAGCGTCACGCCCGCGTCGCGGCCCAGCAGGGTGCGGTGCGTGGCGTAGGTGGCGCCCAGCGTCATGGCCAGCAGCGCAACGCGCCACCATTTGCTGGGCAGTGGCTGTGCCTTGACCGCGAGCAAGCCGCGCCACAGCAGCACCATCGCTGTGATGGCCGAGCACCACCACGGCAGGTTCTCCACCTGCGGCAGCACGATCAGTGCGATGACGGCGAGCAGAAACAGCGTGTCCCGCGCATCGCGGGGCAGGGCGGCCAGCCGGGCCATGAGGATTTTCATGGGGCGCGGGCTTTCTTCAGCACAGGGCCAGGGCCTCGAGGCATGCGCGCTTGTGCGCCTCGCCTTGCGAGGGGTTCACGGTGCGGCCGGCCACGCGCACGCCGTAGTCCACGCCCAGCCGGTCGGCCATCAGCACCCACGCGCACAGGCGAGAGAGCCGCCCTTCGGCGTCGGACAGGCCGGCGGCTTGCGCGTCGAGCCAGAGCTCTTCGCGCTGCGTTTGCTGGGTGTCGCGGCTCACCAGGTCTTCGGAGCCGGCGGCCTGCGCGCGGGCCGCCTTCTTCCACACCACCAGCTTGAGCGGATCGCCACGCCGGTAGGCGCGCACGCCGTCGTACTCGCCCGCGTTGTGGGCCCGCAGCGCGGCGGACACGGCGGCCGAGCCCGATAGCGGCTCGCCCGGCGGCAGTGGCGGCGGATGCGCCTCGGGCGCGGGGTACACCAGCATCTGCGCGGCCGGGCGCCACACGGTCCACACGCGGAAGGTGCCGAGCGGAAAGCGGGTCTCGGCCGTCAGCGGAGGCACGGGGTGTAGGCCGCGCCGCTCGGGCTTGAAGGCGATCTCCACGGTCGATGTGCCTTCGGCCGGCACGTCGGTCCAGGCCCACTGGCCGCTGCCGCGCACCGCCATGCCGATGCCGTAGCGCACGCTGCGGCGGGTGTTGTGCAGTACCACCCTGAAGACGGCCGCGGCGCCCGCGTAGTGGGCCTCGGGCGCCACCATGTGCATGGCCAGCCCGCGCAACGTGGCATGGCACACATGCATGCCCACGGCCACGCTGCCCGCCAGCAGAAAGGTCAGCAGGTAGCCCAGGTTGAGCTGGTAGTTGATGGATGCAATCAGCAGCACCAGCAACGTGGCCGCCAGCGTCCAGCCGGCCCGCGTGGGCACGATGTACACGTTGCGCTGCGTGAGCTCCAGCGTGTCCGATGGCGCGCGGCGCGACAGAAACCAGCCATCGATGCGCGAACGCAGGGCGCCTGCGGGGCTCACGGCAAAGGCACCGCCGCGATCATCGCGCGCACCTGCTCCACCGCGCCGCGGCCCGCGTCACCCACCGGGGTGAGGCGGTGGGCAATGGTTTGCGGCAGCACGGCCTGCACGTCGTCGGGCGCCACGTAGTTGCGGTTGGCCAGCAGCGCCTGCGCCTTGGCCGCGCGCAGCACGGCAATGCCGGCGCGTGGCGACAGGCCCTGCAGGAACCAGCGGCCCGAACGGGTGGCGGCAATCAGGTCCTGCACATAGTTGAGCAGTGCGTCCGCCGCATGCACCTGCTGCACGCGCTGCTGCAGCGCGGTCAGCTCGCTGGCGGTCAGCAGGGCGGGCAGGGTGGCCAGCATCTCGCGGCGGTCGGCGCCGGCGAGCAGCAGGCGCTCGGCGGCGCGGTCGGGGTAGCCGAGCGAGATGCGCATCAGAAAGCGGTCGAGCTGCGACTCTGGCAGCGCGAAGGTGCCGAGCTGGTCCTGCGGGTTCTGCGTGGCAATCACGAAGAAAGGGGTGGGCAGCGGGCGGGTCTCGCCTTCGACGGTGACTTGCTTTTCTTCCATCGCCTCGAGCAGCGCGCTCTGGGTCTTGGGGCTGGCGCGGTTGATTTCGTCGGCCAGCAGCACCTGCGCAAAGATCGGCCCGGGGTGGAACACAAAGGCCTGCTGGGCGCGGTCGTAAATGGCCACGCCGGACAGGTCGCCCGGCATGAGGTCGGCCGTGAACTGCACGCGCGAAAACTGCAGCCCGAAGGTGTGTGAGAGCGCGTGCGCCAGGGTGGTCTTGCCCACGCCCGGCACGTCTTCGATCAGCAGGTGGCCACCCGCCAGCAGGCAGGCCACGCAGTCCCGAACCTGGGCCTCTTTGCCCACGATCACCGTGTTAAGCTGGTTAAGCAATGTGGCTAGCTTTGCAGCAACGTCCATATTTGTATCCATATGCAAACGATACCGTAAGACCTTGCGGCCCCATACCGCGTGAGGTCTAGACGCGACAGAGACATGGGCAAGACAGGCTACTTCACACATCGCGACTTCTGGAAGCACGACATGGGCGATGGGCATCCAGAGTGCCCCGGCCGGCTGGATGCCATCGAAGACCGCTTGCTTCTGACCGGCGTGCGCGACGCGCTGGACCACCGCGAGGTGCCACTGGCCACCCTGCAGCAGATCACCCGGGCACACAGCGCCGAGCATGTCGAGAACCTCGAGGCGCTGCACCAGCGCCTGGTGGCCGACGAGCCCGCAGGCGGCCCCGACCATGCGCAGGTCGACCCCGACACCGTGCTCACCCGCTTCACCCTGCTGGCCGCGCGCCGCGCCGCCGGTGCCGCCATTGCCGCGACCGACGCGGTGATGGCCGGCGAGCTGGAAAACGCCTTCTGCTCGGTGCGCCCGCCCGGCCACCATGCGTGCCGGGAGCAGGCCATGGGTTTTTGCTTCTTCAACAACGTGGCCATTGCGGCGCGGCACGCCATCGACGTGCACGGCCTGGAGCGCGTGGCCATCGTCGACTTCGACGTGCACCACGGCAACGGCACCGAAAACATTCTGTCGAACGACCCGCGCGTGCTGATGGTCGGCTTCTTCCAGCACCCGTTCTACCCGTACAGCGGCACCGAGCACCCGGCCGCCAACATGCTCAACATGCCCATTCCGGCCTACACCAAGGGCATGGACGTGCGAGAGATGATCGAGGCGGTGTGGATGCCGCGGCTGGAGGAGTTCAAGCCGCAGATGGTGTTCATCAGCGCTGGCTTCGACGCCCACCGCGAAGACGACCTGGGCCAGCTCGGCCTCAACGAAAACGACTTTGCCTGGATCACCGGGCGCGTGCACGACGTGGCCAGGCGCCATGCCAAGGGCCGCATCGTCTCCATGCTCGAAGGCGGCTACAACCTCGACGCCCTGGCGCGCAGCGTGGAAGCCCACATTCGCGTGCTGGCGGACCTTTAGTACAGCGGGCGCGCACCGCGCCACGTCTTTTTTCAAGCGATGAATTTCAACGACTTCACCCAACGCCTAGGCCAGGTCGATGCGCGCGGCGTGGGCATCGAGCTGGCCGCGCTGGTGGCCTGCGTGGCCGCGGCCTGGGCCCTGTGCAAATGGTTCGGGCGCGACCAGCCCAAGGACTCCATCTGGTTCGGCGAGCGCACCTTCGACGGCGTGCTGTTTCCGCTGCTGGCGCTGGTGCTCACCGAAGTCGCGCGGCGCGTGGTGCTCGACTTTCAGACCGTGCTGGTGCTGCGCATCGCGGTGTCGATGTTCCTGTCGCTGGCCGTCATTCGGCTGTTCGCGCGGGTGCTGCGCGCGGTGTTCCCGGCGTCCAACCTCGTGCGGCTGCTGGAGCGCACCATCTCCTGGCTGGCATGGATTGCGGCCGTGCTGTGGATCGTCGGCCTGCTGCCGCCGGTGCTGGCCGAGCTGGACGACATCACGCTGGCCTTCGGCAAGACGCGCGTGAGCCTGCAGACCATCTTTCAGGGCGTGCTGTCGGCCGGGCTGGTGATGGTGATTGCGCTGTGGATCGCGTCGACCATCGAAAAGCGCATCCTGCGCGAAGCCGTTACCGACCTGTCGATGCGCAAGGTGGCGTCTAACGCGGTGCGCGCGTTCTTGCTGCTGGTGGGGTTGCTGTTTGCGCTGTCTGCGGTGGGGGTGGACCTGACGGCGCTGTCGGTGCTGGGCGGCGCGCTGGGCGTGGGCCTGGGCTTCGGCCTGCAGAAGCTGGCGGCCAACTATGTGAGCGGCTTCGTCATTCTGCTGGAGCGCTCCATTCGCATCGGCGACAACGTGAAGGTCGACACCTTCGAAGGTCGCATCACCGACATCAAGACGCGCTACACACTCATTCGCGCGGGCAACGGGCGCGAGGCCATCGTGCCGAACGAGTCGCTCATCACCAGCCGGGTGGAAAACCTGTCGCTGGCCGACCGAAAGTTCAACATCACGACCACCATCGTGGTGGGCTACGAGAGCGACGTGGCGCAGGTGCAAAGCATCCTGTGCGAGGCGGCCAAGGCGCAGCCCCGCGTGATGAGCGACCCGGCGCCGGTGGCCTTTCTGATGAACTTCGCGCCCGACGGGCTGGAGTTCACGCTGAACTTCTGGGTGGCCGACCCCGACAAGGGCAAGGACAACCTGCGCTCGGCCATCAACATTGCCATCCTCGACGGGTTGCGCGGTGCGGGAATTGACATTCCTTACCCGCAGCGCGTGCTGCGTGTGGAGTCTTTACCGGCTGGCATCGCGCAAGCGCCCGACGCTGTTTTATAATCGTGAAAAAGCACGATCGTTCTTTTATCGGCGCCCAAGTGCCCGGCAAGAAGAATGAAGAGGCCGCAAAGGTCGCGTCCTAGAATGACCGGCTGCTCTCAAAAGCCCCCTTTTTGCAATCCAATGGAGTCAAGTCAATGAAGGTTCTTGTACCTGTCAAACGGGTCGTCGACTACAACGTGAAGGTGCGTGTGAAGAGCGACGGCACCGGTGTGGACATTGCCAACGTGAAGATGAGCATGAACCCGTTCGACGAGATCGCGGTCGAAGAGGCTGTGCGCTTGAAGGAAAAGGGCGTGGTCACCGAGGTGATCGCTGTCTCTTGCGGTGATGCGAAGTGCCAGGAGACCTTGCGCACCGCGATGGCCATCGGCGCCGACCGCGGCATTCTGGTCGAGACCACCGAAGAGCTGCAGCCGCTGGCCGTGGCCAAGCTGCTGAAGGCGCTGGTCGACAAGGAACAACCGCAACTCATCATCCTGGGCAAGCAAGCCATCGATGACGACGCGAACCAAACGGGCCAGATGCTGGCTGCCTTGGCTGACCTGCCCCAAGCCACCTTCGCCTCCAAGGTCGAAGTGGCCGACGGCAAGGCCACCGTGTCGCGCGAAGTCGACGGCGGCATGGAAACGCTGACGCTCACGCTGCCCGCGGTCATCACGACCGACCTGCGCCTGAACGAGCCGCGCTACGTGACGCTGCCGAACATCATGAAGGCGAAGAAGAAGACGCTCGACATCTTCAAGCCCGAAGACCTGGGTGTCGATGTGAAGCCCCGCCTGAAGACCCTGAAGGTTGCCGAGCCACCGAAGCGCGGTGCCGGCATCAAGGTGCCTGACGTTGCAGCGCTGGTGGACAAACTGAAGAACGAAGCGAAGGTGATCTGAACATGACCGCACTAGTTATTGCCGAACACGACCACGCCAGCATCAAGCCGGCTACTTTGAACACCGTGACTGCTGCATTGGCTTGCGGTGGTGAAGTGCACGTTCTTGTCGCTGGCGCGAACGCAGCAGAAGCCGCCAAGGCCGCAGCACAAATCGTGGGCGTGACCAAGGTCATCGCAGCAGACAGCCCGAGCCTCGCTGAAAACCTCGCAGAGAACGTCGCAGCCCAAGTCCTCGCGATCGCCGCGAATTACAGCCACATCCTGTTCCCGTCCACCGCCAACGGCAAGAACGTGGCCCCCCGCGTCGCTGCCAAGCTGGACGTGGCCCAGATCAGCGACATCACCAAGGTCGACAGCCCCGACACGTTCGAGCGCCCGATCTACGCCGGCAACGCGATCGCCACCGTGCAGAGCAGCGATGCCACCAAGGTGATCACGGTTCGCACGACCGGCTTCGACGCAGCAGCCGCCACCGGTGGCACTGCCACAGTCGAAACCGCTGAAGGCGTCGCGGACAGCGGCAAGAGCACCTTCGTGAGCCGTGAAGTCACGAAGAGCGAACGCCCTGAACTCACCGCCGCGAAGATCATCGTCTCCGGTGGCCGTGCCCTGGGCAGCGCCGAGAAGTTCCAGGAGGTCATGGCGCCTCTGGCCGACAAGCTCAACGCAGGCCTCGGCGCCAGCCGCGCAGCCGTCGACGCAGGCTACGCCCCGAACGATTGGCAAGTCGGCCAGACCGGCAAGATCGTCGCCCCGCAGCTGTACATCGCCGCAGGCATCTCGGGCGCCATCCAGCACTTGGCCGGCATGAAGGACTCGAAGGTCATCGTCGCGATCAACAAGGACGAAGAAGCCCCCATCTTCAGCGTGGCCGACTACGGCCTGGTGGCCGACCTGTTCGTGGCCGTGCCCGAGCTGGTGAAGGCGCTCTGACCGTACCCACGCAATGAGCCAGAGGGCATCGTTCGCGATGCCCTTTTCGTATCCGCTGTATCTGGAGACAAGACATGAGCTACACCGCCCCCCTCAAGGACATGCTGTTCGACATCGAGCACCTGGCCAACATCGGCGAGATCGCCAAGCTGCCCGGCTTCGAAGAAGCCGGCCTCGAAACCGCGCAGGCCGTGCTCGAGGAATGCGCGCGCTTCAACCAGGACGTGGTGGCGCCGCTGAACGTGGAGGGCGACCGCAACCCCTCGACGTTCAAGGACGGCGTCGTCACCACCACGCCGGGCTTCAAGGAAGCCTTTGCGCAGTACGTCTCAGGCGGCTGGCAAGGCCTGCAGCATCCGGCGGACTTCGGCGGCCAGGGCCTGCCCAAGACCATTGGCGCGGCCTGCGGCGAAATGCTCAACTCGGCCAACATGAGCTTCGCGCTGTGCCCGCTGTTGAGCGACGGCGCCATCGAGGCGCTGCTCACGGCCGGCTCCGACGAGCTGAAGGCGGTGTACCTCGAAAAGCTCGTGAGCGGCCAGTGGACCGGCACCATGAACCTCACCGAGCCGCAGGCCGGCAGCGACCTGGCCATGGTGCGCAGCCGGGCCGAACCACAGCCTGACGGCACCTACAAGGTGTTCGGCACCAAGATCTTCATCACCTACGGTGAGCACGACATGGCCGAGAACATCGTGCACCTCGTGCTGGCCCGCGTGAACGGCGCGCCCGAAGGCGTGAAGGGCATCAGCCTGTTCGTGGTGCCCAAGTTCATGGTCGGCAAGGACGGCACGCTCGGCGAGCGCAACGACGTGCACTGCGTGAGCATCGAGCACAAGCTGGGCATCAAGGCCTCGCCCACCGCCGTGCTGCAGTACGGCGACCACGGCGGCGCCGTGGGCTACCTCGTGGGCCAGGAGAACCGCGGCCTGGAGTACATGTTCATCATGATGAACTCGGCCCGCTACGCGGTGGGCATGCAGGGCATTGCGATTGCGGAGCGCGCCTACCAGCACGCCGTGGCCTACGCGAAAGACCGCGTGCAGAGCCGCCCGGTCGACGGCTCCATCAACGCCAGCGCGCCCATCATTCACCACCCGGACGTCAAGCGCATGCTGATGACCATGCGCGCCTACACCGAAGGCTGCCGCGCCATGGCCAGCGTGGCCGCTGCCGCCTACGACGCCGCGCACCACAGCGCCGACGCCGACGCACGCAAGCAGAACCAGGCCTTCTACGAATTCATGGTGCCGCTGGTGAAGGGCTACAGCACCGAGATGAGCCTCGAGGTGGCGTCGCTGGGCGTGCAGGTGCACGGCGGCATGGGCTTCATCGAGGAGACCGGCGCGGCGCAGTACTACCGCGACGCGAAGATCCTCACGATCTACGAAGGCACCACCGCCATCCAGGCCAACGACCTCGTGGGCCGCAAGACGGCGCGCGACGGCGGCCAGACCGCCAAGGCCATTGCCGCGCAAATCGAGAAGACCGAAGCCGAACTCGCCAAGAGCGACCATCCCGCCGCGGCTGCCGTGCTCAAGCGCCTGACCGCCGCGCGCCTGGCGTTCATCGACGTGGTCGACTTCGTGGCCGGCCAGACCAAGGCCTCGCCCAACGCGGTGTTTGCAGGCAGCGTGCCCTACCTGATGCTCGCGGGCAACCTGGTGGCCGGCTGGCAGCTGGCGCGCTCGTTGATCATTGCGCAGGACTTGGCCTCGCGCAGTTTCGACACCGACTTCATGCTGGCGAAGATGGCCACGGCGCGCTTCTATGCCGAGCACATCCTGAACAAGGTGCCGGGCATGCGCGACAGCATCGTCGACGGCGCCGAGAGCGTCACGGCGCTGGCGCTCGACGCGTTCTGAGCCCCGGCCGTGTCGCCCAACTGACGGGCGGCACGGGCCTCTTCCTCTTATAAAACCGAAACTCATTTCCGGAGACAACATGTCCAAGCTGCCCCCCGTCCTGGCGAACCTGCCGCTGCCCATCATCGGCTCGCCGCTGTTCATCATCAGCAACCCCAAGCTCGTGATTGCCCAGTGCAAGGCCGGCGTGGTCGGCTCGATGCCCGCGCTCAACGCGCGCCCCGCGGCGCAGTTGGAAGAGTGGCTCATCGAGATCACCGAAGAACTCGCGGCCTACAACAAAGCCAACCCGGACAAGCCCGCCGCGCCCTTCGCCATCAACCAGATCGTGCACAAGAGCAACGACCGGCTCGACCACGACATGGAAATGGTCGTGAAGTACAAGGTGCCGATCGTCATCACCTCGCTGGGCGCGCGCACCGACGTGAACGACGCGGTGCACAGCTACGGCGGCGTCACGCTGCACGACATCATCAACAACAAGTTCGCGCAGAAGGCGATCGAGAAGGGCGCCGACGGCATCATCGCCGTGGCGGCCGGTGCCGGCGGCCATGCGGGCGTGAAGAGCCCGTTTGCGCTGGTGCAGGAAATTCGCCAGTGGTTCGATGGCCCCATTGCGCTGTCGGGCTCCATTGCCACCGGTGGCGCGGTGCTCGCGGCGCAGGCCATGGGCGCGGACTTTGCCTACATCGGCACCGCCTTCATCGCGACCGAAGAGGCGCGTGCGAGCGACGACTACAAGCAGGCCATCGTCGACGGCAACTCCGACGACATCGTCTACTCGAACCTGTTCACCGGCGTGCACGGCAACTACCTGGCGCCGAGCATCGTGGCGGCCGGCATGGACCCCACGAACCTGCCCGAAGGCGACCTGAAGACCATGAACTTTGCCACCGGCGAAGGCAGCAAGGCCAAGGCCTGGAAAGACATCTGGGGCTCGGGCCAGGGCATTGGCGCGGTGACCGAAGTGGCCAGCGCCGCGGTCTTCATCGAAAAGCTCAAGCGCGAATACCAGGAAGCAAGGCAGCGGCTCGCGCTTTGACCGCCATAGCGAACGGCGCGGCGCCTGCCAGCGCGCCGTCGTCATCGCTGGGACGCATGCCGCTGCTCGACGCGGCCAAGGGCATCGCATGCGCCGTGATCGTCGGACACCATCTCTCGCGCTACGGCCCGATGCCGGCCGGCGCGTACGCGCTCGCGCCTGACCTGTTCGCCTGGCTGTCCGACCAGGGCCGCCTGGCGGTGCAGGTGTTTCTGGTGATTGCCGGCTTTCTGGCCGCGGCCAGCCTCGCGCCCGACGGCACGCTGCGCGTGGACCGGCCGGTGGCGCGCATTCTTCAACGCTACGGTCGGCTGGTGATGCCGTACCTGGCCGCGCTCACGGTGTGCGTGCTGGTGGCGGCGGTGGTGCGGCCCTGGCTCGACGAAGAGGTGGTGCCCGCATCGCCCACCTTCGGCCAGCTGGTGGCGCACGGGCTGCTGCTGCAGGACTTGCTGGGCTACGAGTCGCTCTCCACCGGCGTGTGGTACGTGGCCATCGACTTCCAGCTGTTCGCGCTGGCGCTGGCGCTGGTGGGCTTGCCCACGCTGCTGCAGCGTTCGAGCGGTGGCGCCGGCGGCGGTGGGGCGGGTGCGCGCCTGCGCGCGCGCTGGGCGCCGGTGGCCTTGGTGATCGTGCTGGCCGTGGCCTCGCTGGCGCTGTTCAACCGCAACGCGGGGCTGGACGACACGGCCTTCTATTTCTTCGGCACCTACGGCCTGGGCATGCTGGTGTTCTGGGCCGGGCGCGCCACGCGCTTCAGCACCTGGCAGGGCGCGGTGTCGTTGCTGGCGCTGGTGGGTGCGGGCGCGCTGGCCATCGACTGGCGCAGCCGCATCGCCACTGCGCTGGTCACGGCGCTGCTGCTGGCCATCGCGCAGCGGCGGCAGTGGCTGTCGCCCACGCACTGGCCGGCGGCGGCGGTGCCGTTGCAGCGGCTGGGGCGCATGTCGTACTCGCTGTTCCTCATTCACTTTCCGGTGCTGCTGGCCATGAACGCGGCGGTGGCCAATGCCGGGCCGCACGGCGCGTGGGTCGACGCGGTGGGGCTGGTGGCCACGTTCGGCCTGTCGGTGGCGGCCGCGGCGCTTTTGTACCGCTGGGTGGAAGCACGCCCGGCGTCGTGGCGCGGGGTGTTCACGCTGTTCGCTGCGCTGCTGGTCAGCGGCCTCGTCGTTTCGCACTGAGGCTTGAGGCCCTGGTCGCGGCGGTTGTCGCGGCTTTCTTGGCGGCCCTTGGCTGCGGCGCCCGTTGCGGCGCCGCGGCTTGATTTTTCTCAAACGGTTGCTTTCAAGTCCCGGTGCGCGCAGGCTCCGGGCTCGTCAGTTGCGCCCATCTTCGATAGAATTGTGGAAGTTTCAGTAAATACTGAAAATTCACGAAATCAAGGAATGACCAAGCACTCGCCATCACCCTCGCCACTGCGGGCCTTTGCGTCGCCCGATGTGGGTGGCGTAGTGCAAGGGGCTGCCGCGCTGTTCTGGTTGCCGCAGGCCGCGTTGCTGGCGATGGCGGTGCAGGGCCTTGCGCAGGGCCGGGGTTTTGCGGCGGTGGTGTGGCCGGCGGGCGCGATTCTTCTGCTCGGCTTGCTGCGCGCCGCTTGCGAGGCGTGGGGCTCGCGCCGCACCTTCGGCCGCGCCCGGGCACAGCTCTCCGTGCTGCGCGCGCAGACGGCGGCGGCGCTGGCCGCAGGCTCGCCGCTCGACCGTGCCCGCGCGCCTTCGGGCCTGGCCGCCAGCGTGCTCGCCGAGCAGGCAGAGGCGCTGGTGCCGTACCTTGTGCGCTACCAGCCGGCGCGTTGGCGCGCGACGGTGGTGCCGCTGTTCATCCTGTGCGCGGTGGCTGCTTTCTCTTGGGTGGCCGCGCTGGTGCTGCTGTTCGCCGCGCCGCTCATTCCCATCTTCATGGCCATCGTCGGCTGGCGCGCCAAGGCTGCCAGCGAGGCGCAGATGGTGGAGATGGGCGGCATGAACGCCTTCCTGCTCGACCGCCTTCGCGGCCTGACCACCTTGCGCGCGCTGGGCGCGGTGGACGCCACGGCGCACCGCCTGGGCGACGCCGCGCAGTCGCTGCGCACGCGAACCATGGCGGTGCTGCGCATCGCGTTCATGTCGTCGGCGGTGCTGGAGCTTTTCTCTGCGCTCGGCGTCGCGATGGTGGCCGCGTATGTAGGCTTTCATTTGCTGGGCACGCTCGGCTTCGGCGCCTGGGGGCGGCAACTGAGCCTGGGCGAAGGTGTGTTCGTGCTGTTGCTGGCACCGGCCTTCTTCGAGCCGTTGCGCGAGCTGTCGGCCGTATGGCACGACCGGGCCGCGGGCGAGGCGGCGTTGCAATCGCTGGAGCAACTGCAACGCAACGCGCTGCCGCTGCCTGGCGCCAATGCCTCGTTGACCCGCACTTCGGCGGGCGTGCCGGCCGCTGCGCCGGCCCTCACCATCCACAACCTGCATTTCGCCTGGCCTGGAGAAACGCAAGACGTGGTCGACGGCTTCGAGCTGCGTGTGGCCGCGGGCGAGCATGTCGCGCTGATGGGCCCGAGCGGCGCGGGCAAGACCGCCTTGCTGTCGTTGATTGCCGGCCTGGTGCCGGCGCGCCGTGGCGACATCGTCATCGGTGGCGTGACGCTCACCGACCACACCGTGGCCGCATTGCGCCAGCGCATGGCGTGGATGGGTCAGGCGCCGCATGTGTTCGCCGGCTCCGTGGAGGCCAACGTGGCGCTCGGCCGTGTGGGCATCGACACGCCGCAGGTCGCCAGCGCCATGCGCTTTGCCGCACTCGAAGACGTGGCGCAGGCACACCCCGGCGTGGCGTTGGGCGAAGGGGGCAGCGGCCTGTCGGGTGGCGAAGCCGTGCGCCTGGCACTCGCACGCATCGCCGTGCACCCCCATGCGGACCTGCTGCTGGTGGACGAACCCACTGCCCATCTCGACACCGAAACCGCTGAGCGCGTCGCCGATGCCCTGGTGGCCCTGGCGCGCGGCAAGACCCTGGTCGTTGCCACGCACGACCCGGTGCTGGCGGCGCGCATGCACCGCGTGGTGAGCCTGAATGCGCAAGCGATGGAGCAGGCCGCGTGAACACTGTTCGACCTGCACCCGCAACCTCGTCGCACTGGCGCGACCTGCGCCTGGTGCTGCGCCCATTCCTCGCCGAACAGCCGCGCCCTTTGCTGCTCGGTGCGCTGCTCGCAGCACTTACCGTGCTCACCGGAATGGCATTGCTCGGCCTCTCGGGCTGGTTCATCACCGCGACCGCGCTGGCCGGTCTGCATGCCGCCACCGCCTTCACTTTCGACGTGTTCATGCCGTCCGCCGGCATCCGTTTGCTTGCGCTGGGGCGCACCGCGTCGCGCTATGGCGAGCGGCTCGTCACGCACGACGCAACCTTCGCGGTGCTGGCCGCGCTGCGCGTTCGACTGTTCCGCGGCTGGGCCCGGCCAGAGGCAGCGCGCGCACTGCTGATGCGGCCGGCCCGCCTGCTGTTTCGCCTCACGTCGGACATCGACGCGCTCGAATCGCTGTACCTGCGCCTGTTCGTGCCGGCCGCCGCGGCGTTGGGCGCCGCGGTGCTGGCGGGCGTGGTGCTCGGCTTCATGCATGCGGGCATGGGGCCCGCATTGGCGCTCTGGCTGGTGGTCGCGGGCTGGGGCATTGCCTGGGCCGTTGCCAAGGGTGCGCGCCGCCCGGCCGTGCAGCGCGCGCATGCCATCGAAGCGCTGCGCGCACGCGCCGTCGACCTGGTGGCGGGCCAGACCGACCTAGTAATGGCAGGCCGCCTCGACGCCCAACGCGACGCGCTGATGCACGCCGACGCGCAGCTCGCCAAGGCCGACCTGGCCCTGAACAAGCTCGAGGCCGCGGCCGGCTTCGCCTACGGCAGCGCCGGCACCTTGACGCTGGTCGGCGTGCTGCTGGCCGTCGGCGCGCTGGTCGGCGAGGGCGTCATCGGCGCGCCGGCTGCTGCATTGGCACTGCTCGTGGCGCTCACTGCCAGCGAACCCTTTGCGGCCCTGCGCCGCGGCGCGCTCGACGCGGGCCGCACCTGGCTGGCTGTTCGCCGCCTTGCACCGCGCATGAGGGATGAAGCAGACCAAGCCGCGCGCCCCACGGAAAGCTCTTCGGCGTTGAACCTGCAGGGCATCACCGTCGCACACAGCGGCAGCCGCACGCCGGTGCTTAGCGACCTGTCGCTCACGCTGGCGCCAGGCGAGCGCGTGGCGTTGATCGGCGCGAGCGGCGCGGGCAAGTCGACATTGCTCGCCGCCATTGCCGGCGAGATCACGCCGCAGGCAGGCCAGGTCAGCGCGCAGCCCGCGTGCCTGCTGACCCAACGCACCGAGCTCTTTCAGGACAGCCTGCGCGACAACCTCCGCCTGGCCGACCCCGCTGCCACCGATGACCAATTGCACGCCGTGCTGCAGGCCGCCGGCCTCGCGAGCGATGTGCGTGCGATGCCCGCAGGCCTGGCCACGCGCCTTGGCGAAGGCGGCCTCGGCCTGTCCGGCGGCCAGTCGCGCCGCCTCGCATTGGCCCGCCTGCTGCTGCGCCCCGTGCCGCTGTGGCTGCTCGACGAGCCCACCGAAGCGCTCGACGCCGCCACCGCCCACGACGTGCTGCAGCGCCTTGCGCAGCACGCCGGCACTCGCACCTTGCTCATTGCCACGCACCTGCGCCGCGAGGCCGCGCTGGCCAATCGCCTGGTGTGCATGCGCCAGGGCCGCATCGTTGCCGACCTGCGGCGCGGCAGCCCCGCCTTCGACGCCGCGCTGCGCAGCCTGCGCCCCGACTGAACCCAGAACCACAGTACCCATAACCAAGAAAACAGGGCACACAAAAGGAAGACCTTATGGACCTCGACATCGTTGCGCTATCGCGCCTGCAGTTTGCCGTGACGGCGCTGTATCACTTCTTGTTCGTGCCGCTCACGCTCGGGCTTTCGATCATCCTGGCCATCATGGAGACGGTCTACGTGATGACCGGGCGCGTCATCTGGCGCGACATGACCAAATTCTGGGGCGTGCTGTTCGGCATCAACTTTGCGATGGGCGTGGCCACCGGCATCGTGATGGAGTTTCAGTTCGGCATGAACTGGAGCTACTACAGCCACTACGTGGGCGACATCTTCGGCGCGCCGCTGGCCATTGAAGGGCTCATGGCCTTCTTCATGGAGGCCACCTTCGTGGGGCTGTTCTTCTTCGGTTGGGACAAGCTCTCCAAGGTGGGCCACCTGACCGCGACGTGGGCGGTGGCCATTGGCTCGAACTTCTCGGCGCTGTGGATCCTCATTGCCAACGGATGGATGCAGAACCCCGTGGGCGCGGCCTTCAACCCCCAGACCATGCGCATGGAGGTGACCGACTTCTTCGCGGTGCTGACCAACCCGGTGGCGCAGGCCAAGTTCGTGCACACCGTGTCGGCGGGCTATGTGTGCGCCGCCGTGTTCGTGCTGGGCGTGTCGGCGTGGTACCTGCTCAAGGGCCGCCACATCGAGCTTGCCAAGCGCTCGATGACTGTTGCTGCCTCGTTCGGCCTGGCCGCCTCGCTGTCGGTGGCCGTGCTCGGCGACGAGAGCGGCTACCTCTCCGGCGAGCACCAGAAGATGAAGCTGGCCGCCATCGAGGCCATGTGGGAAACGCAGCCCGCGCCCGCCGCCTTCACCGTCATCGGCTTCCCCGACCAGCAGGCGCGCGAAACGCACTACGCCATTCACATTCCGGGCGTGATGGGCCTCATAGGCACGCGCTCGCTCGACACCGTGATGCCCGGCATCGACGAACTGGTGAAGCGCGCCGAAGCCCGCATTCGCGAGGGGCTGAAGGCCTACGACGCGCTGCAGAAAATTCGCGAGGCCGGCAAGACCCCGGTGACGCAGGGCGTGCGCGATGCCTTCGAGGACAACGGCATCAACATGGGCTACGCACTGCTGCTCAAGCGCTATGTGGACGACCCGCGCACCGCCACCGACGAACAGATCAGCAAGGCCGCATGGGACACCGTGCCGCAAGTGGCGCCGCTGTTCTGGCTGTTCCGCGTGATGGTGGGCATCGGCATGCTGCTGATCTTGCTGACCGCCACCTTCTTCGTGCTGTCAGCGCGCCGCAAGCTCGACAGCCACCGCTGGCTGCTGAAGCTGGCCGTGTGCGCCATTCCGCTGCCGTGGCTGGCCATCGAGGCCGGCTGGCTGGTGGCGGAGTTCGGTCGCCAGCCCTGGGTGATCGAAGGCGTGCTGCCGACCGCGGTGGCCGTGTCCAACCTGGGCGTGAAGACGCTGCTGCTCACGCTGGGGGGCTTCATTGCCATCTACTCCGTGCTGCTGGTCATCGAGATGAAGCTGCTGCTCAAGGCCATTCAGAAGGGGCCGCAGGCGGAGCACGCGCCCGACGAGGGCGACACGCTCTCGCACGTGCCACCGGCGCTTGCCAGCACGCGCAACGTTGCAGGTACCGCTGCAGGTGCCACTTCAGGTGCCGTCATTTCTTCCACTGGGAGCGCCGCATGACTCTTCACACACTGCTGGACTACGACACCCTGCGCTTCATCTGGTGGCTGCTGATCGGCGTACTGCTGGTGGGCTTTGCCGTGACCGACGGCTTCGACCTGGGCAGCGGCATGCTGCTGCCCTTTGCGGCGCGCAACGACATCGAGCGGCGCGTGGTCATCAACAGCGTGGGCCCGGTGTGGGAGGGCAACCAGGTGTGGCTCATTCTGGGCGGCGGCGCCATCTTTGCGGCGTGGCCGCAGCTGTATGCGGTGTCGTTCTCGGGCTTCTACCTGGCGATGTTCGTCATTCTCTCGGCGCTCATCCTGCGGCCCGTGGCCTTCAAGTTCCGCAGCAAGCGCGAGTCGGTGCAATGGCGCGCGCGCTGGGACGGGGTGCTGTTCTTCAGCGGCTTCGTGCCCGCGCTGATCTGCGGCGTGGCTGTGGGCAACGTGCTGCAGGGCGTGCCGTTTCGCTTCGACGCTGACATGCACATCTTCTACGACGGCGGCTTCTTCGGCCTGCTGAACCCGTTCGCCGTGCTGTGCGGGCTGGTGTCGGTGGCCATGCTGGTGATGCACGGCGCGGCCTGGCTGCTGCTGAAGACGGAGGGGCCTGTGGCCGAGCGCGCACGCACCTACGGCATCGTGGCCTCGGTGCTCACCGTTGCGCTCTATGCGCTGGCCGGCGTGCTGCTGGCCACCTACGTCGGCGGCTACCGCATCAGCAGCGTGGTCGATGCGGTCGGCCCGTCGAACCCGATGCTCAAGACGGTGGAGCTGCATGCCGGCGCATGGACCGCCAACTACACAGCGCATGCGTGGACGCTGGCCGCGCCGGCGGCGGGCTTCATCGGCGCGCTGGGTGCGTTGCTCGGGCTGGTGTTGCGCAAGCCGGTGCTGGCCCTGCTGAGTGCCGCATTGGGCATCGCCGGCATCATCATGAGCGTGGGCGCATCGATGTTCCCGTTCATCCTGCCGTCGTCCATCGACCCGCGTGCCAGCCTCACGGTGTGGGACTCGTCGTCGAGCCACCTCACGCTGTTCATCATGCTGGTGGTCACGGCGTTTTTCATTCCCATCATCGTGGCCTACACCGGCTGGGTGTATCACGTGCTGTGGGGCAAGGTCGACGAACAAGCGATCCGCGACGAGAGCGGACACGCGTACTGAACGGAGCAAAAAAAGATGTGGTACTTCGCCTGGATACTCGGCCTGCCCCTGGCCGCTGCCTTTGCCGTGCTCAACGCCATGTGGTACGAGCTGATGGACGACGACGCCGTGCGCAAGGGCAAGTTCGAAACGCCCGAGGCTGCTGCGGGGCAAGAGCGCCTTTAGGTTCGGCTCCGGGTTCGGCTTCGGTAGCCGGAGCGGCAGCCCTTCGCGGGCTGCGCCTGCTCAGCTTTTCTTCTTCGACGCGCCACCGCCCGTGAGGCGGTCCTTCAGCGTCAGCACCTTCGTCACGGTCGCGCCCATCCCCATCAGCTGCATGGCGGTTTCGGGCGCGAGCCGCTGCACGTCGTCGAACCATTTCATCAGCCGGTCGATCAGGTCGTGCATTTCGCGCATGCGCTCCTGCGCGTGACGCTCGGTGTCGCTGGTGGGTGACTCCAGCAGCGCGTTGCGCAGCATCGAGAGCGTGGGCTCGATCTCGCGGCGGCGCCGCTCCTCGGCCAGCACCCTAAAGATTTCCCACACATCCGAAGGCGCCTCGAAATACTCGCGGCGGTCGCCGGCGTGGTGCCGCAGGTGCACCAGGCGCCAGGCCTGCAGCTCCTTCAGGCCCATGCTGACGTTCGAGCGCGAGAACTCGAGCAGCTCTGCAATTTCGTCGGCATTGAGCGCGCGCTCCGACAGGTACAGCAGCGCATAGATTTGCCCGACGGTGCGGTTGATGCCCCATTTGCTGCCCATTTCTCCGAAGTGGGCGACGAACTGGCGGTTGAGGGGGGGGAGGTCGATGGAAGAGGCCATGCGACGGATTGTCGCGCTGGCGTGCTGGAAATTCGGAAACTTCCGAAAACTCCAGAAACGGAAAACCCCCTCAACAAGTACCTGGTGTTCCAGGCGCCCCTTCGGCGCCTGCCGAGTCCGCCTCGCGGCGCCGCCGGTACGAACCCGGCGCGCCGCCCGTCCAGGCCTTGAAGGCCCGCTGGAACGCCGCGCTGTCGGCAAACCCCAGCTCTTCGGCCAGCGCCGCGAGCGGCACGGTGCTGGTGTTGAGCCGCACGATGGCCAGGTCGCGCCGCAGCTGGTCTTTCAGCGCCTGGAACGACGTGCCCTCCGTGGCCAGGTGCCGCTGCAGCGTGCTCACCGACATGTGCAGCACGCCCGCAGCAGTGGCCAGGTCGGCCCATGCCGGGCGGTGCTGCTGCAGCACCGTTCGCACGCGCGCGCTCACCGCCTGCTCGGCCAGCCGAGGCAGGATCACGTTGGCGGGCGAGGCCGCCAGAAAGGCCTGCATCTCCTGTGCGTCGCGGTGCACGGGCGTGTCTAGCGCGCTGGCGTCGAACCACACGGCCGACAGCGGCTGGCCGAACTGCAGCGGACCGGGGAACACCTTGGCATAGCCATCCGCATACGGCGGCAATTCGAAGCCGAAGTCGAAGCGGCGCGCCACCAGCCGCCCGCCGTGCAGCCAGGCGAACAGGCGCCAGTACACGCGCAGCATCAGCTCATGCAAGAAGTTCTGGTGCGTGGCGGGGGCCGCGTTCAGCTGCAGACCGAAGCCCGCCAGCGTGCCCTCGCGCAGCAGCACCAGAGACAGGTCGTCCTGCAGCAGGCTGAAGGTGTGGGCCACGCGGCGCAGCGCCACCTCGAAGGTGCGCGCGCCCAGCGTGGAGCGCGTCATCAGCGCAAAGCTGCCGCAGCGCAGCCGTCGCGTGAGAAAGCCCAGCGCCTCGTCGTCCATGCGCTGCATGAGCAGGGCGAAGAGCGCCACGTACTGCTCCGCCGTGATGCGCGCGCCCACCTCGCTCAGCAGCGCGGGGGCGATGCCTGCGTCTTCCAGCGCCGTGGTGATGCACAACGGCGCACACTGTTCGCCCGACGCTTGCCGCGCGCGCACGCCCGACAGCATGCCCTGCACAAAGGCAATGGGAATGGTGACGGGTGGTTGCAGCATCGGGCGTGTCGATTGACGTGTTCTGCCATGCGATCGAAGCGAAGTGCAATCGCCGGGCGGTGGCTGGATTTCTACCATGCGACTGCACAAGAACAAGACGGAGACAACACCATGTACCTGACCCAGGGCCTTCACCGGGCCGTGCAGCAGCGCCCCCATGCCATTGCGGTGCGCTTTGCCGGCCGCGCACGCAGCTTCAGCGAGATGGCCGAGCGCGTGGCGCGCCTGGCCGGCGCGCTGCAGTGGCTCGGCATGCAGGCGGGCGACCGCGTTGCCATGCTGTCGCTCAACTCCGACCGTTATCTGGAGTACCAGCTGGCCGTGCCCTGGGGCGGCGGCGTGCTCAACCCCTGCAACATCCGCTGGTCGGCCGCGGAAATTCTGTATTCGCTGGAAGACTCGGGCTCCACGATTCTGCTGGTCGACGACACCTTTCGCGGCGTGGTCGAGCAGATGCGTGGCCAGTCGAAAAGCTTGCGTGAGGTGATCTATTGCGGCGACGGCCCCGTGCCGGCGGGCATGCATGGCTACGAAGGCCTGATCGACGCCGCCTCGCCCGTGCCCGACGCGGTGCGCCGCGGCGAAGACCTGGCCGGCATCTTCTACACCGGCGGCACCACCGGGTTTCCCAAGGGTGTGATGCTGAGCCACACCAACATCTGCAGCTCGGCCCTGGCCGCGCATGCCGAGGGGTTGGCGCCCGACGGCGGCTGCTACCTGCATGCCGCGCCCATGTTCCACCTGGCCGACATGGGCCTGGCCACGCCGCACTGGTTTGCCGGCAACACGCACGCCATCATTCCCATGTTCACGCCAGAAGGCGTGCTCGACGCCATCGAGCGCGACCGCGTGACCAGCCTGCTGCTGGTGCCCACCATGATCCAGATGCTGGTGGACCACCCCGCCATGCGCAAGCAGCGCGACCTGAGCAGCCTGAAGGGCATCACCTACGGCGCCTCACCCATCTCCGAGGCCGTGCTCAACCGCGCCATGGAAGCCTTTCCGGGCGTGGACTTTGTGCAGGCCTACGGCATGACCGAGCTGTCGCCCATCGCCACGCTGCACCCGGCCTTCTTCCACACGGCCGAGGGGCGCAAGCGCGGCAAGCTGCGCTCGGCGGGCCGCGCCAGCGTGTGCATGGAAGTGCGTGTGGTCGATGCCGACGGCGCCGAAGTGCCGCGCGGCACCGTGGGCGAGGTGGCGGTGCGCGGGCCCAACGTGATGCAGGGCTACTGGAACAAGCCCGAGCAAACCGCAGCCGCCCTGCGCAACGGCTGGATGCACACCGGCGACGGCGCCTACATGGACGACGACGGCTTCATCTTCGTGGTCGACCGCATGAAAGACATGATCATCAGCGGCGGCGAGAACGTCTATTCCGCCGAGGTCGAGAACGCCATCAACCAGCACCCCGCGGTGGCCGCCAGCGCTGTCATCGGCATTCCCAGCGACGAGTGGGGCGAGGCCGTGCATGCGGTGCTGGTGCTCAAGCCGGGGCAGGGCATTCAGCCCGACGAACTGATTGCGCACTGCAAGACCCTCATCGCCAACTACAAATGCCCGCGCAGCGTGGCCGTGCTCGACGCGCTGCCGCTCTCGGGCGCCGGCAAGGTGCTGAAGACCAAGCTGCGCGAACCCTTCTGGCAAGGCCGCCAGCGCAGCGTGGCCTGAGCGCCTGCGTCATCCATCCACAACCTCCAGGAGCCTTTCAATGAGCCAAGACGTCTATGTGGTCGGGGTCGGCATGATCCCCTTCACCAAGCCCGGCGCCAACCAGCCGTACCCGCAAATGGCCAGCCACGCGACCAACGCCGCGCTGAAAGACGCCGGCATCGGCTACGAGCTGGTGCAGCAGGCCTACGTGGGCTATGTGTACGGCGACTCCACCGCCGGCCAACGCGCGCTGTACGAGGTGGGCATGACCGGCATTCCGGTCGTCAATGTCAACAACAACTGCTCCACCGGCTCCACCGCGCTCTTCCTCGCGCGCCAGGCCGTGGCCAGCGGCGCGGCCGACTGCGTGCTGGCACTGGGCTTCGAGCACATGAGCCCGGGCGCGCTGGGCGCGGTGTTCAACGACCGGCCCAGCCCCTTCGACCACTTCGAGCGCATCACCGACGAGCTGGTCGGCAACGAGCAGGTGCCGCTGGCGCTGCGCTACTTCGGCGGCGCGGGGCTGGCGCACATGCAGCAGTACGGCACGCAGATGTCGACCTTCGCCAAGATCCGCGCCAAGGCCAGCCGCCATGCGTCGAACAACCCGGTGGCGCTGTTTCGCACGGTCATCACCGAAGAAGAGGTCATGGCCGCGCCCGTCATGTGGCCCGGCGTGATGACGCGGCTCATGGCCTGTCCGCCCACCTGCGGCGCGGCCGCCGCCATCGTGTGCTCGGCGCGCTTTGCAGAACGCCATGGGCTGGACCGCAGCGTGCGCATCAAGGCGCAGGCCATGACCACCGACCGCGCCATCAGCTTCGAGAGCCGCGACATGCGCGAGGTGGTCGGCTTCAGCATGGCGCAGGAGGCTGCGCAGAAGGTGTACGACGCGGCCGGTGTCGGCCCGCAAGACGTCGACGTGGTCGAGCTGCACGACTGCTTTGCGCACAACGAGCTCATCAGCTACGAGGCGCTGGGCCTGTGCCCGGTGGGCGGCGCGGAAAAGTTCGTGGTCGACGGCGACAACACCTATGGCGGCAAGGTGGTGACCAACCCTTCGGGCGGGCTGCTGTCCAAGGGCCATCCGCTGGGGGCCACCGGGCTCGCGCAGTGCACCGAGCTGGTTCAGCAACTGCGGGGCACCGCCGACAAACGGCAGGTGAAAGGCGCGCGGCTCGCGCTGCAGCACAACCTGGGCCTGGGCGGTGCGTGCGTGGTCACCATGTACGAACGCGTGTAGGGGCGGCCAGCATGATCGACAGGAAATGGATCGGCCACGCGCTTGCGCCTTCGGTGCTGCCCATCGAGCGCACGCGCCTGCAGTTCTTTGCCAAGGCCATCGGCGAGACCGACCCCATCTACACCGATGCCGCCGCCGCGCGCGACGCCGGCTACCCCGACCTGCCCGCGCCGCCGACCTTTCTGTTCGCGGCCGAGCTCGACTCGGGCGCGTCCGGCCGGCTGCTGGCCGACCTGCAGATTCCGTTGTCGAAACTGTTGCACGGTGAGCAGAGCTTCACCTACCACCGGCCGGCCTGCGTGGGCGACACGGTCACGGTGCGCTCCACCGTCACCGACATCTACGACAAGAAAAACGGCGCGCTGGAGTTCGTCGTGAAAACCTCGCGCGCCACCAACCAGCGTGACGAGCTGGTGGCCGAGCTGCGCGCGGTCATCGTCTGCCGCCGTTGAACGAAGGCACCGCGCAATGAACACCGTCGCCACCACCACGATCACCCCTGTCACCTTCGACGCCGTGCAAGTCGGCGACGAGCTCCCCGCGCTGCAACTGCCGCCCGTGACCCGCACCACGCTCGCGCTGTTCGCGGGTGCCTCGGGCGACCACAACCCCATTCACATCGACACCGACTTCGCGCGCCAGGCCGGCATGCCCGACGTGTTTGCGCAAGGCATGCTGGGCATGGCCTGGCTCGGCCGGTTGCTCACGCAATGGGCGCCGCAGTCGCAGCTGCGCCGCTTCGACGTGCGCTTTCAGGGCATCACGCATCTGGGCCATGCAGTGCGCTGCAGCGGCCGCGTGCTCGAAAAGCTGGAGCACAACGGCGAGCGCTGCGTGCGCGTGGAGGTGCTCAGCGCCAACCAGTACGGGCAGGCGCGCATCGCCGGTGAAGCGCTGGTGGCGCTGCGCTGATTCATTCAATAAATAAAAAAGGAACAGAGACATGACACCCAAGCTCGACGGCAAGGTCGCCCTCATCACCGGCTCGGGCCGCGGCATAGGCCGCGCCATTGCATTGAAGCTCGCGTCCGAGGGCGCGCGCGTGGTCGTCAACGACCTCGACACGGCACCGGCCGAGGAGACTGTGCAGGCCATTCGCGCGGCAGGTGGGCAGGCCGTGGCCTGCGTCGGCAGCGTGGCCGCGCCGGACTTCGCGGAGCGCTTCGTCGGCACCGCGGTGAACGAATACAAGGGCCTGGACATCGTCGTCAACAACGCCGGCTACACCTGGGACAGCGTGGTGCAGAAGATGACCGACGAGCAGTGGTACGCCATGATCGACGTGCACCTGACCGCGCCCTTTCGCATCCTGCGCGCGGCGCAGCCGGTGATTCGTGCGCTGTCGAAGGCCGAGGCCGAGGCGGGCCGGCGCGTGGTGCGCAAGGTGGTCAACATCTCGTCGGTGGCCGGGCTCTTCGGCAATGCGGGGCAGGCCAACTATTCGACCGCCAAGGCCGGCATCGTGGGCCTCACGCAAACGCTGGCCAAGGAGTGGGGCCGCATGAACGTCACCGTCAACTGCGTGGCCTTCGGCTTCATCCAGACGCGGCTCACGGCCAGCACCGCTGAGGCCAGCACGGCCAACATCGAGGGCCGCGAAATCAAGGTGGGCATCAACCCGGGGCTGCTGGCCATGATGGAGCAATCGATTCCGCTGGGCCGCGGCGGCACGCCTGAGGAAGCGGCCGGTGCGGTGTACCTGCTGTGCACGCCCGAGTCGGACTACGTGAGCGGGCAGACGCTGATGTGCACCGGCGGGCTCACGGGCATCTGATGAACATGCAAGAGAGCGAAGGCATTGCCTGGGGCGTGGCCGATGGCATCGGGCGCATCGTGCTGAAGCGACCCGAGCGCGCCAACGCCATCGGTCGCAGCAACGCCTGGGTGCTGGTGCGTGCGATCGACGAGGTGATCGCGCAGCAGCCGCGCGCCATTCTGCTGACCGGCGAAGGCCGCGTGTTCTGCGCCGGTGGCGACATCGGCGAATTCGTGGCGGCCGGCGAGGCTTTGCCCGCGCTGGTCGACGACATCCTGAACGGCTTGCACCCCGCGCTGCTGCGCCTGTCGGCCCAGCCCGCGCCGCTGGTGGTGGCGGTGAACGGCGCGGTCGGTGGGGCGGGCGTGGGGCTGGCGCTGTGCGGCGACTTTGTGCTGGCGGCCGAATCGATGAAGCTGCGCACCGGGTACGCGGCCATCGGGCTGTCGCCGGATGCAGGGGCTTCGTACTTCCTGGCGCGCCGTGTCGGGCCGGTGCGTGCGCAGCAACTGCTGATGCTGAGCGACGCCATCGACAGCCAGCGCTGCCTCGCCTGGGGCGCGGTCGATGCGCGGCACCCCGATGCCGAACTGGCAGGCGCCGCCGAAGCGCTGGCGGCGCGGCTCGCCCATGGGGCGACTGCTTCGTTCGCCGGTATCAAGGCGCTGTGCGCGGGCGCACCGGGGCGTTCGTTCGAAGACCACCTGGCGATGGAGCACCAACTGCTGCGCGACCGCGCCGGCAGCGCGGATGCGCGCGAGGGCGTGGCGGCGTTCGTGGAGAAGCGGGCGGCGCGTTTCACTGGCCGCTGAGCGGCGGCGCGGTTCGACCGACGCTCAGGCGGAGTTTTGCCTGCGACAAAGTACTGCTGCATCGGACGCTCGCTCAACGAGCTCCCTTGGCCGCCGTACACCGCAGACCGCCTCCCATGAGTGATTTCAATCTTCTGACCATTGCCACCGTTCAGTCGCACGTTGGTCCTGCTGTTGCCGTCTTGCTCGGCACCGATCGGTTCATCGGGCTCAAGCCGCTCCAATGGGTCGACAGCACCGATGCACCGGTTCGTCGCGTCTTTGCGTACGCGCAACTCAAGGGCGGGGTGGTTGCCCCGCGCTGGGGATATTCGTTCGACTTCGTGCCCCACCTCGCAGCCGGAAAGATGCAGTGGCATCGCACTGAAAAATCGGTGATCTTCGATGCGTTCGTCGATGGGCAATCCCTCGATATGAACCTGTCGTACATGTGGGGCGAGCGCGGGCTGCTCGAAGGCATGACGCCCCGGCTCGAGGAGGCCGTGCGCAGCGCCAAAGACTTCTGGCGGGCCGGCGGGCAAGGGAACGCGGTGTATGACCAGGTCATTGCGTTGAACGACCGGCCCGAGGCACAGATGTACATACAGTCGCCGGTGGCCGCCGCGTTTTGCCATGCACTCTGCGGACGCGAACAAGATGCGCGTCGCGCGATGGCGGTTTACATCGACCGAAACAGGCCTCGCGAAGACACAGTCCCAAAGTTGTGGGCGGCGCTGGACGGCGCGCTTCAAGGCACGTCATGACGTTGGCACGATCAACTACAGTGAGCGGCCAGCCGACCCCCGCACCCGTTGTCAAGATCGACCGATGGGTCAGTCGATGTGCCCCGAAAGCTTGATTCATGACTCTGCAGAAAAAAGGAAAGTACTGGTACGGCACCGGGTCGGAGGACATCCAGGCTGAACTCATTGCCTACAGCAAGCGCAACAAATACGCGGCCGTGGCTTTTTCTGGCGCGCGCTGCGCGTGCGGCGGCGCATCTTTCAAGCTCGAAACCGACGAAGACGAAGGTGCAGGCCGTCGAACTTGCGCCGGCTGCGGCGCGGTTCACCTGATGGGCGACAGCGAAGAGTTTGCAAGCGACGCAAATTTCGAACGCCATGAATGCGTCTGCGACGCGGACGAGTTCGAGCTTTTGTCGGGCGTTGCGCTCTATGCCGACAGCAACGACGTTCGGTGGTGCTACATCGGCTGCCGGTGCACGCACTGCAACTTGGTCGGTGTGTTCGCGGACTGGAAGTGCGAGGCCGGGGATGCCGACCTGTTTCTGGCCAAGACCTGAGGACGCTGCGGCAAGCACCTTGATGGCGCCGTTGCAGCATCTTCAACACGATTTTTCTGGTTACCGCATCAGCAAGCATGAGCAGCCATTCACATCGCGCAGCGCAAGAGCTGAACGCTCTGCCGCCTTCACCTAAGAAGTCTGAAGCGCTTGCCGCGCTGGAGGACATCCGCGAGTCCGAGCAGCGAACAAACGCGGCCGTCGAGCGATTGGAATTAACACTCGCGGCCCTGTCTCCTTCGCCGCGCGAGCAAGGAGTTTTTCGGCTTCTTCCGTGGCTTGCTGGGTTGCTGGCAATCGCCGCCATCGCCTCGGGAATCGATGCGATATGGACCTCCGAGTCGTGTTCGCGGGGCCGCAGCGGAGTCAGTTGCGTTCACGGCCCAAAAGCACAGTTGCAAGGCGCCGCCACCGTTGCGGTCGGCCTGATCCTTGCGATCATTCCGATGCGGTCGTCCGTCTGGAAATGGACGGTGGCCGCTCTCCTTGCCGCGCTTGTGTACGGGCTGTTGATTGCGTCGTTGCTTAACTAGCCATTTCATCTTTTTCAGCGTTTGCCATGCTCAACAGATCCGCCATCATTCTGGGAGCCTCAGGCTCTGTCGGCCAAGCCCTTCTTGCCGAGGTGCTGCACTGCGAAAGCTTCAGTCGCGTTCTCGTGATCACGCGCCAGCCGCTGGGCCTTCAGCTCGACGCGCGCGTGCAAGAGTGTCTGGTGCCGGACATGGTGCCGAACAAGCTCTTTCAAGCGGTTGTCGACGCGCTGAGCAAGCTCGATGGCGATGTTCTCGGATTCAGTGCTTTGGGCGTCGGCGCCGGCACAGCCAAAATTTCTTTGGAAGCGCACCGCGCCGTCGATGTCGATCTCAATGCCGCGTTCGCTCGCGGGCTGCGTGCCTCGGGAAAAGTGCAGCATCTCGCATTCATGTCGGCGATGGGTGCCAACGCGAATGCCAGGACAACCGGGTCTGGCGCGCCGGGAATGCCTCGCTACGCTCGCGTCAAAGGCGAGGCCGAAGCTGCTGTTCAGAAAGACGGGCCGGCGGTCGTGAGCATTTTTCGTCCGGCCATGATCATCGGCTCCCGACATACCCCGTGGCTGCTTTCGGCGATGCTGCCGCTGTTTTCGGCGTTGACGCCCGCAAGGTTTCGTTCCATTCGCACGACGGAGATCGCGCAGGCAATGGTCGCCGCCTCATTGCAGCCACCGGCACACAGCGCCATTTACAGCTACCCCGAAATGATGGCGCTCATTGCCGCTGCGTGAGAGCGCAAGCGTTGCGGAAATCGTCCGCAGGAAGACAGCCGAAACGAGTTCAACCCGCAGGTTCAAGTCAGTGGGTCATTTCGGATCGATGACATCGAACTCGAACTGCACCGGCGCGGAATCTCCGACGTACGCGCTGATCAGGTAGTGGCCCGCGGGGTCGCCTTTGGCCACGTCCCAAGACTTTGAAATGGTGCCGTCGTAGACGGTCAAGGTCACGTCCAGCGAAATGGTCTTGCGATCCGGTGACGTGCCGTAGGGCTGACCAGCGGTGCCCCACGTCTTCGGGGTCTGCGGCAATGTCATGCGTTCCAGAACGCGGACCTTGCCTGTCTTCTGGTTGAGTTTCAGGACCCAACCGTAGTTCTGGTCGATCTTTCGGGGGACGGTGTTCGAAGCCTTGAAGCCGAGCACGGCGTTGTTCGGCGCGAGCTTGAACAGGCCGAAGACCGCATCGAGCGGACACGCGCCATTCGCTGCCGGAGCGTCGGCGCAAGCTTTGAACACGGCGGCATTGGATGCAGAAATGGAGCCTTGCGACGTGGCGGGCATCGGGGCGTCGTTGGAACTGCGCGGCACGTCGCGCGTCGTTTGCGCGCTGATGTGGGTACACGCGACTGCGGCGGAAAGAACAAGAAGGTGGCGGATGTAGGTCATGGTGGATTTGGCTTGGCAAGCGGCTCTCGACCGATCATGCCTTGCATCGTGATCCAGCCGGCGGCTGACATTGCTGCCGATGCCGCCACTGCGTCGCTTCCAGCTCGCGTAGGCGCCCAGGTACTGGCTGCGCAGGTCGTTGGAGCCCGCCGCGTAGTTCACGATGCCCCGCGCGAAGCCCGTGACGCTCATGTCGCCGTCGAGCTGGCCAACGTAGATACCGGTGCGCCAGCGAGCATGGCCCACAGGTCAGCTGCTCGGGCAGTGCGGCGTACAAGGGAAAAAGCCGCAAAGATACAACTTGCAATGCCTATGGGCTACCCCCGAAAACAGGTAGATCCGCTCAGTGAAAGAGGGCCAAGGACGCGTCCGACGACATGATGTTTTCGATAGCTTTGCCGCCGCGCTAAAGACGGGCCGCGAAACTCGCAGCCCGCCGACCAGCTGCTAACTGCTGGTTTCAGGCGCGCCATGCCGCGCCTTCTCACTCAACTGAAACAGCTCCCCCGCCTTGCGCGCCAATTCAGCCGCAAGCCAAAGCAGGTTGTCCAGTTGTCGCGGCCCCGTGCCGCTGCACCAGTCGATGTCTTCCCCGTGGCAGACCCACAGCAGGGCTTCGAGTTGGGCGAGTGTGTTTTCGAGCTGGTCCGCAGGGTCTTGGGCGGTCTCGTCGGGGGAGTTTGGGGGCGAGTGGGCCCCGGCTATAGTCTTGGTAGCCATTTTTGTGCGGTCCTTTCTAGGGTGTTGCACTTTTTTGGTTAGACGGTCGGGGTGCTAGTTACACCCCGGCCGTCGCCTTTTGATACTTCGCATCTGCATCGTTGCTTGTTCAGCACCGACAACCTGCCGCGAGGCGAGCAGTCTTCAAAAATTTGTTTGGCTGTGTCTGTGGCGCCTTCTGTGTCCCCTTGCCGGGGTAGTGAGTGTCTGGGGCATTCACTGTAGACAACGGCGCCCGGCGTGCAGTCGTCACGCGCTGCACGAAGTCGCGATTCACGCCAAAAAATGCAGCTTCGGCTGTACGGGCAGGGCAGGCGGGCAGGGCGCGCGCGCCCATGCGCGCGTAACCCGCACGCTGCCGGTCAAAGGTCGTTCGGCGCTTGCGCGCTTTCCACATCACGGCACCACGCATAGATGCTCTTCGGCTGGCGCTCGAAAGGCTCTGGCAAGGTGACCTTGATGGCGTCGAACGGCGCTATCTTGAAGTTGGCAGCCGAGCAATGCACGACCAGGCTCGCGTGACCGTCCGCATCGGCCTCGACCACGATGCCGATGTGTCCGAAGCCCTCGTCGCTTCCCGCCTTCGGGTACACGACCAACGCACCCGGTGCGGCAGGCGCGCGCCGCTGAAAGCGCACGCCGCGTCCCATGGCGTCGGCCCAGATGCTGTCGGTGAAGATCCAGCCCGCCGCGTCCGTGAAGGGGCCCGGTTGGGTTCGCCTGCCGGAACCGAGCGCCCAGCAGACGAAGCCCGAGCAATCGCAGGCGCGTACCACCACTGCCGGGTCGCGCATGTCGAGCCCGGCGGCGGCGACCAGCGGCATGCGGCTCCTTTTCAAGCCCACCCACCTTAGCCAGGGCCGCGACCGAAAGCGATAGCGCGTAAGCGCTATGGCCTTGGACAGGGCATCTGACAAGAATCGTGTGGCGTCCACACCGTGGGGAGCCCGATGCAGATCCGCGTACTGATAGTCGAAGACGAACCGGAGTTCCTGCGCCGGTTTTCTCTCGCCGTGCTGGGTGACCCGGGGCTTTCGCTGATCGCCGCGGTGTCCAACGGATCCGCCGCAATGGCGCTGCTGGCCTTGGAAACGCCCGATGTGCTGCTGCTCGATCTGGGCCTGCCCGACATGGACGGCACCGAGGTGATTCGCCATGTCGCCCGGCACCACCCGCGGTGCGACGTGCTGGTGGTGACGATGTTCGGCGACGAGCAGCACGTGATCACCGCGCTGGAGGCCGGAGCAACCGGCTACCTGCTCAAGGACGCCTGTGGCGATCACGTGGCCGCGAGCATTCATGAGTTGCATGCAGGCGGATCGCCCATCAGCCCCGGCATTGCGCGTTGCGTACTGGCGCGCTTGCGCGCGGCGCCGGCCCGCACTGCGCAAGAGGTGGCGAGCGATGCCGTGCTGACGCCGCGCGAGACCGAACTGCTGCGCTTGACGGCCAAGGGCCTGAGCTTCGATGCCATGGGCGAACTGCTGGAGATTTCCCCGCACACGGTGGTGGCGCACGTCAAGAAGATCTATCGCAAACTGGCGGTGCATTCGCGTGGAGAGGCCGTCTACGAAGCCAGCCAAATGGGCCTGCTGTGACATGGCGCCGGCTGCGGGCGCTGTGGATCGCCTGCTTGCTGGTGGCTGGCGCTGCTGCTGCTGCTTTGCCGCAGGAGGCGCTGCAAGCGGCCGATCTTCAAGAGGCCGATCTTCAAGAAGCATCCACTTCGCCGCAGCAAGCATTCAAGCTGATCGCGGCGCAATCGATTCCGCCCGACGCAGGTGCGCAGTGGGAACGGGTGACGTTGCCCCACATCATCCGGTGGGCCGACAGCGCGCAGTCGCCAAGCCCTGTCTGGTTCCGGCTCGCGTTCGAACGCCCGAGCACATCGACCGGGCCCTGGGCTTTGTATCTGCCTTACTTTTACGGTGGGGGACAAGTCTGGCTCAACGGCCGACAGGCGGCCAGCGTGCCGGAGTCGACGCAGCGGCTTCGCGTGCGATGGGAGCGGCCTCATCTCCTGCTGTTGCCCGACGACCTGCTGCGCGCCGGCCGCAATGAATTGATGGTGCGCGCAGTGCCTGCGTTTGGCGAAGGCGGGCTGCGTTTTCCGCGCGCGAGCATCGGGCCGATGGTGCAGTTGAGCGAAGTGAACGACCGCCGCTTCTGGTGGGTACAGGTGGCGCCGCAGACCACGGTGGTGGCGTGCCTGATCGTTTCCGCGTTCGTGCTGTTCATCTGGTGGCGGCGCCCGGGCGAAGTGCTGTACGGGCTGTTCGGGCTTGCCACCGCGCTGTGGGGCATTCGCACCCTGACCTTCGTGATGCAGGTGATACCGGTCGACCGATGGGAGCTTTGGCGGCTGGTGTACCTGGGGGCCACCGGCGGCTTCGTGGTGGTCATGGCGGTCTTTGCGATGCGGTTTTCCGGACTGCGCCACCGGTGGGTCGAGCGTGCATTGGTGGCGTACTGGCTCGTCGGGCCGGCCTGGCTGTTGCTGCAAGGCCCGGCCGGCGAGGGCATGGTCAACCGCGTGTGGACGGCGGGGCTGATACCCATCGGCCTGGGCATCGTGGGGGTCTCGTTCTGGACGGTGTGGCGGCAGCGCACCTGGGTGTCGGCGGTCATACCCGCGGCGCTTGTGCTGGCGACGCTTGCCGGTGTGCATGACTACCTGATCTCGTGGAGCCCAGGCATGGTCGATCGCGTATGGCCAGGGTGGGCCGGACATCGCCTGTTCCTGTTGCACCATGGGGCCAACCTGCTGTTGTTGGCAATGGGCGTGCTGTTGTCCTTGCGCTTCATACAGACGCTCACGTCGCTGCAGCAACTCAACGAATCGCTCGAATCGCGTGTGGCCGACCGGGAGCGCAGCCTCTCGGCCAACTACGTGCGTCTTGCGTCGCTGGAGCGGCAGAACGCGGCCTCCGCGGAGCGCCAATTGATCATGCGGGAGATTCACGACGGGCTCGGCTCCAAGCTCTTCACGTCGCTTTCGCGCGTTGAGCGGGGCGACATGGACAGCCGGCAGATCGCGGAATCGCTGCGCGCCTGCATTGCAGACATGCGGCTCGCGCTGGATGCGCTTGCGCCGGAAGATCACGACCTGCGCACCGCGTTCGGCGACTTCATGTTCCGCTGGCAAACCGAGTTGAGCGCGGTGGGCGTGGGCGCCGCCTGGACGATCGATGTGCCCGAACACGCACCCGGCGTTCCGCCCCACACCACGCTGCAGTTGCTGCGCATCGCACAGGAAGCCCTTACCAACATCGCCAAGCATGCGCGGGCGCGGCGGGTGTGCCTGAGCCTGCAGCAGATCGACGGCCTGCTGCGGCTCGAAATTCAGGACGACGGCATCGGCGCCGCACCGGCTCGCGGCGCCAGGGGGCGCGGCATGAGCAACATGCGCACGCGCGCGGAGCAGCTTGGCGGCACGCTCGAAGTGCGGCAGGACGCGTATGGCACCTGCGTTGCGCTGAGCGCTCCCGCGAATCTTTCAGCAAGCTCCCCGGGGCTCGAGCCGGCTTTGCGCGGCATGCCCATCCCGCAAACGCGGGAGGCGTGAACTCGAAAGCGGCATTCCTTCGCCGCGCGGCCATGCATACATTGGGCAGGCACGCATCGCAGCCCTTCAGGAGAGAAAGCGCATGACCTCGGAAGATCATTGGACCCAGCTCGGCCGTTCGCTGCCGAAGGCGCTGCTCCCGCGCGGCGCAGCGGCCGCAAACCGCCGGCCGGCCCGGCGCATGCGTGCGGCCCTGCGCAGTGGAGTGCCGACAGCATGACGCCGAGCGCCGACCTCCTGTCTTCGGCCACGCTGATGCCGATCGTCAGCTGGCTGTATCTGGCCACCAACTCCGCACGGGCGCTCACCTACGTGCCGCAAATCGCCGCGGTGTGGCGCTGTACCGATGGCGCGAAAGCAATCTCTCTGCTGACCTGGGGGTCATGGGTGCTCGCCAACCTCACGGGGGTGATGTATGGCGCGCTCGTGGTGCAGGACGGTTTCTTTGCCGGCATCTCGGCGCTGAATTTCGTGTGTTGCTCGGCTGTCGCGCTGATCGCCGCGCGGCGCAGGGGGCTGGTTTGAACAGCTGCCTGCTCTGCGCTGGCACTGACAACAGCACCGGGAGCAGCAACTGCAAAAGCGTCAGGCCGTGGGCGGCTTCGGCGGCTCGTTGAAGGTGTCGTGCAGGGGCACATCTGCGGGGGTTGCAGCGGCGGGCATGGCCACCATCGCCGGCTCCTTCTTCTTCGTGAAGAACTTGCTGATGCCCCACAGCACGCCGCCCACCGCCACGATGGCCAGCTTGGCGAACTTGGCGACAAAGGCCAGCACGATGGCGATCAGCCCCAGCTTCTTCACCGCCACGCCGGCCACCAATGCGGCCAGGCCGTAGGCGGCAACCTTGTCGGTGGAGGAGTTGAAGTCCGCGTACTTCTTGCCGTCGTCGTACTGCAGCGCGGTGAGCAGCTTGGCGGCGTCGGGCTTGAACTTGTCCAGGTCCTTGGCGTTGGTGATGAGGTTCAGGCTGATATAGCCGTCGCGGCCCAGCGCGTAGGTGTTGTAGTTGACGCCCTGGTTGTCGTCGGCGCCGCCCTTGCGCTTGGACAAGGCCGACCACACCAGGCGGTGCGCGCCGGACTCGTACTCGGGCTTTTGCGCCCAGCCCGTGACCTCGATGGACGGAATGCCGCGCTTGGCGCGTTCTTCGTTCGCGGCTTCGGTGCCTTCCTTCAGGCTCTTGAGCAGGTCGTCGGCGTTCCAGTCTTTCGCGTCGTCGTCCTTGATGTAGCCCTCTTTCACAAACTTGACCACCGCCATCCAGTCGGCGTCGTCGGCGGGGAACACCGCGCCCAGAAAGGTGTCGTCGGTGCGGTTGCCCATGGCGCGCATCAGTTGCGCGGCGGCGGGCGTGGGCACCCACACGTAGCCTTCGGGCAGCTTCAGGTGGGCCTGGTCGCGCAGGGTGATGTCGGCGGGGCCGACCTTCTGCACGGCCTTGGCGGCTTTGAAGGCGGCCTCTTGTTCGCTTTCCAGCGAGGTCTCGGCGGCACTGGCTGCGGAGGTTGTCGAGGCGGTGGTCGAGGCGTTGGTCGACGGGGTGGATGGCGATGCAGCCTGGGCGGTGTGCGCCACGAAAGCGGCGCACGCGAGCAGCAGGCCGGCCGTCAGGCGGGCGGGTTGAATACGCAAGTTCTCTCTCCTCGGTTGTTATGAATTTGGCGAGCGAGAAGAGTGTAAATAGCTTGCCTAAGAACCCGCGTTGCAGTCCGTGCACCAGCCCGCGCGATGCTCGCGCTACCCCGAGCTACCCCGAGCTACCCCCTCGAAAGCACCGGCGGCTTGCGGTGCCGCGTCGCCGTTTCGTAGTCGTGCGCGTAGGCCAGCAGGTCGGCCTCGCTCCACAGACGCCCCACGAACAGCAACCCGAAGGGCGCACCGGATTCGTAGTAACCGGCCGGCATGGTGACTGCCGGCAGGCCTGCGATGTTGATCTCTCCCACGGTCGTTTCCTGAATGGTCTGGCCCGTGCCGCTGGGCGGCAGTTCTTCGCGCATCTGCGGAAACACCAGGCCGTCGAGCCGCTCGCGCGCAAACACCTCGTCCACGATGCGCAGGTACGCCTCCTTCAGCGCAATGAAGTCCGGCAACGCCGGCGGCTTGGAGGGCGAAGCGAGCGACGCCGCAAAGTCGGGCAGGTTGTGCATGAAGGCCAGCACGCCGCCTTCACCAAAAGCCGATTGGCTCGCGGTTGCCGCCGCAAATTCGTCGAAAGTTTTCAGCGCCGCATTCGGGCCCAGCCGCTCCAGATAGCGTTGCAGGTCGTAGGGCACCGACTCCATGCCGCGTGCATCGAAGTTGGGCAGCGGCGTTGTCGGCTGGCGCAGGGCGGCAAAGCCCGATCCCGCAAACGGGTCGTCGACCAGCACCGCGCCCAGCGCCCTCAACTCCTGCGCGGCACGCGCGTACAGCCGCTGTGTGGGCGGCGACAGCGGCTGCGCGCGCCAGCCCGGCCCGTACAAACCCAGCCGCACGCCCTTGAGCGACTGGCTGCCGAGCCTGGCCGCGTAGCCCAGCGCGGGCTTCTTGCCCACGCCCGCGAGCGTCTTCGGGTCTTCGCTCGAATAGCCTGCCAGCACGTCCAGGCACAGCGCTGCGTCTCGCACGCAACGCGCAATGGGGCCCACCACGTCGCGGTTGCCCGACAGCGGCATCACCCCCGCGTTGGGAACCAGGCCGATGGTGGGCTTGATGCCGACCAGGTCCTGTGCCGACGCTGGGTTTTGAATGGAGCCGCCCGTTTCCTCTGCCAGGCCGAGCACCGCCATGCCGGCGCTCACCGCGGCGGCTGTTCCGGCACTGCTGCCGCCCGGCACCCGCCCGGGCATGGCCACGTTCAGCGTGGGCCCGGCCCAGCTGTCGTCGGCATGCGTGCCGGTGTGGCTGAGCACGGGCACGTTGGTCTTGCCCAGGATGACGGCGCCCGCGGCGCGCATGCGTGCCACCACGGGGGAGTCGGTGGCGGGCATCAGGTCGACGCCGCCGGTCTTGCTGTAAAGCAGCGACCAGCCCGCCGTGGTCGGGAAGCCGACCATGTCCATCGGGTCCTTCACCACGACCGGCACACCCGCCAACGGCCCCAGCGCTTCGCCGGCCAGGCGGCGCTGGTCGATGGCGCGCGCGTCGTCA
The DNA here is from genome assembly GCF_046156345.1 of Variovorax sp. H27-G14. Classification (NCBI taxonomy): domain Bacteria; kingdom Pseudomonadati; phylum Pseudomonadota; class Betaproteobacteria; order Burkholderiales; family Comamonadaceae; genus Variovorax; species Variovorax sp. H27-G14. Next base: position 210,979 of record NZ_JAYLVN010000009.1, on the reverse strand, counting down.
ATGGCGGCTTCGTTGATGAAGATGACGGCGTTGTAGTGCGCGTTGAAGGCGTCGATCTGCTTCATGCAGGCCTCGGCGAGGCTTTGCGCGGTGAATCTGCCGCTCGTGAAACCTTCTTGCACCTGCGCTACGGTCAAGGTGCTCAGGTCGGGGGCGGCCGCGTCGGTGGGGGGCGCGCCTTCGTTGGCCGAATCGAAATAGCTCATGCTCGAACTCCTGGTGATGGATGGGGGATGGGGGATGGGGGCGAAGCCGCAGCCGGAACCGTGGCAGCAGGTGCGCTCAGAAAGTCATGTGCCGGTCGACCACTTCGTCGGTCAGCCCTTCGATGGGGCCGCTCTGCACGATGGAGCCCTTCTCGAACATCGCGAAGTGGCTGGCCACGCGGCGGGCGAAGCCGATGTTCTGTTCGACCAGCACCATGGTCATGCCGAACTCGCGGTTCAGCCGCGTGATGGCCGCCTCGATCTCTTCGACCACCGAAGGCTGGATGCCTTCGTTCGGCTCGTCGAGCAGCATCACCTTGGGGTGCGCCGCCAGCGCGCGTGCCAGCGCCAGCTGTTGCTGCTGGCCGCCCGAGAGCACACCGCCGGCGCGCTCCAGGTTGGCCGCTAGGTAGGGGAACAGCTCCAGCGCCAGCGGCGGAATTGTTCGCGGCCCGCGGCCGGCAAAGCAGCCCATCAAGATGTTCTGCCGCACGCTGAAGTCCGCAATGATTTCGCGGCCCTGCGGCACATAGGCGATGCCGCTGCGCGCGCGCAGGTGGGTGGGCATGGCGTCGATGCGAACACCCTCCAGCTCGATGGCGCCGGTCGAGCGCACCATGCTGCCCATCAGCGTGCGCAGCAGCGTGGTCTTGCCCATGCCGTTGCGCCCCAGCACGGCGGTGATCTTGCCGGCGGGTATGACCAGGTCGACGTTCTGCAGGGCGTGGCTGCGGCCGTAGAAGCCGTTGAGGCCGGACAGTTTCAGCATGGCGATGCAATCCCGTGAGAGCCGAGGTAGGCCTGCCGCACCTGCGGGTTGCGCTCTATCTCCGCAACGTTTCCTTCGGCCAGCACGCGGCCCAGGTGCAGTACCGTGATGCGCTCGGCAATGTCGCGCACGAACGCCATGTCGTGCTCCACCACCAGAATGGTGTGACTGCCGCGCAGTGTCTTCAGTATTTGCGCTGTCTTGCGCGTTTCCGCCTGCGTCATGCCGGCGGTGGGCTCGTCGAGCAGGATCACCTTGGGGCGCTGCGCAATCAGCAGGCCCAGCTCCAGCCATTGCGTGTGGCCGTGGCTCAGGTCGGCGGCCTGGCGCTGCTGCACGCTCTCCAGCCCGATGAGCGCGAGGATCTCGTCCACGCGCTGCTCGTCCTGCCGGGCAAAGCCCCAGCGCAGGTTACGAAGAATCGAGGGCTCGCGCGTGGCCGCCACGCACAGGTTCTGCCGCACGCTCAGTTCCCTGAAGACGCTCGGTATCTGAAACTTGCGCCCGATGCCGGCACGCGCCACGCGGTACTCGGGCCAGTGGGTCACGTCGGTGCCGTACAGCGCAATGCGGCCTTCGGTGCTGCGGGTCTTGCCCGAGACGAGGTCCATCAGCGTGGTCTTGCCCGCGCCGTTGGCGCCCAGCAGCACGCGCAGTTCGCCCTCGGCCACCTGCAGCGATACGCCGTCCACCGCCTTGAAGCCGCCGAAGCTCACGCCCAGCGATGTCAGTTGAAGTGCGATGGCGGTCATTGCGCGCTCTCCAGCTCGCGCCGCGCCGCGCGGGTGCTCCAGCGCTCCAGCATGTCGTGCACCCAGCCGCCGATGCCCTTGGGCAGGTACAGCACCACCAGCACGAAGGTCAGCCCCACGATCACGCGCCAGGCCTCTACCAGTGACTGCGTTTCGCTGGCGGTCGCTTCCAGCATGTTGATGAGGATGGCGCCCACGCATGCGCCCAGCAGCGACGCGCGGCCCCCCACGGCGGCCCACACCACCATGGTGATGGAGAACGCCAGGTCCATGAAGGTGGGTGACGCAAACTCCGCCACCACCACATAGAGCATGCCCGCCAGCGCGGCAATGCCGGCGGACAGCGCGAAGAAGAAGGTCTGGTAGTGCGCCACGTCAAAGCCCAGATAGCGCGCGCGCTGCGGGTCGCCCGAGGTGGCGCGCAGGATCAGCCCCGCGCGCGTGGCCAGCAGCAGCCGCGCGCCCACCAGGACCACCGCCAGCAGGCCGGCAACCAGGTAGTAGGTCGAGGTGCTGTAGGGGTCGAACTCGTGCGCCGCAATGCGCAGCCAGGCCAGGTCCGACAGGCCGTTGAAGCCGTTGGTGAGCGGCTGCGCATCGACCAGCAGCAGCCGCACCAGCAACACCAGCGCCAGCGTGATGATCGAGACGAACACGCCCGCTATGCGTTTGCGGAACACGACCGCGCCCAGCACAAACGCCACCGCCACCGGCAACAGCACGCCCATCAGAATGCCGAACCCCTGGTAGCGAAACGGCAGCCACAGAAAAGATCCGTGATTGATGCAGCACAGGTCGATGAGCGCGCCCGGCTCGGCGTTGGACAGCATGAAGTCCGGCACTGGCCCCTTGCCGCCGTGCTGCAGGCTGGTCGGGCTCGCCATCTTCAGCGACATGGCCAGCATGTAGGCCCCCATGCCGAAGAACAGGCCTTGCCCCAGGTTGAGAATGCCGGCATAGCCCCAGCACATGGCAATGGCGATGCCGAGCATGCCGTACACCAGGTACTTGGCGAGCCGGTTGAGCCAGAAGCCGTCGAGCACCAGCGGCGCGGCGGCCACCAGTACCAAAAAAATCGCATAGGCCGCGAAGGTCGCGCGCCGGTCCAGTTGGGCCACCATGTCTTACCGTCCCTTGAACGAGAACAAGCCCTGAGGGCGAATGACGATCAGGCCGATCACCAGTGCAAACACCGCGGCGCGCGCCACGATATCGTTGGTGATGGCCGCGACCACGCCGTTGACTTCGCCCAGCCCCAGCGCGACCACCACCGCGCCCAGCAGGCTGCCGACACCGCCTGCCACCACCACCAGGAAACTGTCGACCACCAGCGCGGTGCCCATGTCGGGCGACACCGTCTTGAAGCCCGCGACCAGAACGCCCGTGATGCCCGCCAGGCCCGCGCCGAAGGCAAAGGTCCAGGCGTTGACGCGTTGCACGTCGATGCCGCAGGCCGCGGCCATGCGCGGGTTGCGAATGATGGCGCGCACCTGCATGCCGATGCGGGTGCGGTACAGCAGCAGCCAGGTGGCCAGCGTCAGCACCAGCGTGCTGGCGACGATGAACGCGCGGTACGCGTTGATCGACGTGCCCGCAATCTGGAAAGCGCCCTGCAGCTCGGCCGGAACGCGCATGTTCTGCAGCCCCGGCCCCAGGCCTTCGATGTGGATGCCGAAGAACGCGAGCCCGCCTTCGAGCCGCACGAACTGCTGCACGAGGATGGCCACGCCCCAGGTGGCGAGCAGCGTGTCGCCCAGCCGGCCGTACAGGCGGCGCACCACGCAGCGCTCTATCAGGAAGCCCAGCGCCGCGGTGAGCACAAAGGCAATCGGAATGGCCGCGTACAGGCCCCAGCCGAGCCAGATCTGCGTCATGACCGCGGCATACGCGCCCACCATGATCATCTCGCCGTGCGCCATGTTCACGACGCCCATGGCACCGTAGATGATGACGAGGCCGAGCGCGGCCAGCAGAAGAATCGAGCCCACGCTGAGGCCGATCAGAAGTACATCCAGCATGCAGGGAACTCTTTGGAAGATGCGAGAGACGCGCGCGGCTCCCGCCCGCACAGATGGCGCGCGGGCGAGAGCCGCAAGGCGCGTCAGATCTTGGCGGTGTCCGCGCCCTTGCGCGTGCAGATCAGGTTGGCGTCGGTCTCGCCGTAGGCCGAGTACGGCAGTGGGCGAATAGGCTGCGCGCTGGCGTCCACCACCTTGCTCTGGCCGTCGGCCTGCCACTGGCCGATGCGCGGCGTCACCCACGCGTGCAGGCTCTCGGGGTCGATGCGCACCTTGCCGCCGGGCGCGTCGAAGCTCTGCCCGCCGATGTTGGCGCGAATCGCGTCGGCCGTGGTCGACTTGCCGGCCTCCACCGCCTGCTTCCACAGAAACACCTGGAAGTAGGCCGCCTCCAGCGAGTGGTAGGTCACGGCCTTGGGGTCGTTCACGAACTTGCGGTAACGCTCGATGAACGACTTGTTCGCGGGCGTGTCAATGGACATGAAGTAAGGCACCGACGTGTAGCTGCCTGCGGCGTACTCCGCGCCCATGGCGGCGATCTCGATCTCGCTGGTCACGGTGGCACAGATGGGCACGGTGGCCTGCGACATGCCCTGGTTCTTGTACTCGCGGTAGAAGGACACCAGCGAGTCGCCGACCACGTTGGACAGCACCACGTCGGCGCCCGACTCCTTGATCTTGCGCACCGTGGTCGCCCACTCGGAATGCCCCAGCTCCAGGTACTCGTCGGCCACCCACTTGGCGCCCGACTGCTCGATCAGCTTCTTGCTGACCTTGGCCATTTCGCGCGGGTACACATAGTTGGAGCCGACGATGAAGAACTTCTTCTTGCCCAGCTTTTGCACGATCCAGGGAATGTAGTTGCCCAGTTGCTGGTTGGCGACCGCGCCGCTGTACACCACGTTCTTGGAGCACTCGTAGCCCTCGTAGTGCGTCTGATAGAACAGCATGGCGTTGCGCCGCTCGAACACCGGCAGCACTGCCTTACGGCTGGCCGAGGTATGGCAGCCGAACACCGTTTCGATGCGGTCGCGCGTCACCAGCTTGGACGCTTTTTCGTTGAAGGTCTTGGGGTCGGAGGCGCCGTCTTCGAGCACCACCTCCACCGGGCGGCCCATCACGCCGCCGGTGGCGTTGATTTCGGCCACCGCCATGCGCACGGCGTTGGCGAGCATCTTCTCCACGATGGAGAGACCGCCCGTTTGCGAGTACAGCGCGCCCACCTTGATGGGGTCGGCCGCGAAGGCGGAGCGCATCCACGCGGGGGAAGACAGCGCGGCGGCCGAAGCTGCAGAAGAAACAAGGAGGCGGCGACGAGAAGTTGTCAGCATGGCGGAACCTTAAGACGTGAGGCAGCACTGCATGGCTGCCGAATGGTTGATGAACCGTGTCAAGCGATACCAGCCGACGGCACTGTCGGGCGCGGGCAAAAAAAAACCCACTCCGCAGCGATGCACTGCGGTGTGGGCTTCATTGCCAGCATTCAGAAGAACACACATGGTTCCCTGAAAGAACCGCACCAGCGCCTGAAGATCAAGGGTGGTGCAGCCACTGCGCCAACGTATTCGGCTGGCGCAGTGCGGTGATGCTAGCGGGTTAGTTTGCGGCTTGCAACAGTGTTTCCATGTTGATGATCGAACTGGCAATCTGCTCCATGGAAAGCCGCTTCGACATGGCCTGCGCGCGAATCGCCTGGTAGGCCTCGACCTCGCTGATGCCCTTGGAGGCCATCAGGATCGTCTTGGCGCGGCTCATGGCCTGGTCGCTTGTGATCTTGCGGCGCAGCTTGCGGTTTTCCTTCAGCAGCGCCTGGCGCTCCGCCCAGATGCTGCGCGCCGCAATCAGGTTGGCGAGCAGGCCGAAGGGCTTGATGGGCTTTTGCACCACCGCGAACGCACCGCTCTCCAGCACCAGTTGCAGCGTGGTCGGGTCTTCGTAATTGACGATGGCGATGACGGTGGGCTCGGGCTTGGGCAGCGACTTGAGCAGCGCCTCCGTCGCATGCCGGGCCTCGCCTTCGATCAGCAGAAAAAGCACATCGGCGTTGGACACCAGATTGGGCGGCACCGGCCAGACGATGCTCACCATGCACCCTACGCGGCGCAGGTGGCTGACCAGCGCGTCCCCTTCTTCGTCCGGCGGATGCACCACCACAACCTTCAGCTCGGGCAGCTCTCGCAGCAGGGATATCGCCATGAGGCTCTCCGGTCAGGCCGAACGGCCCGCAAGTGGATCGAACCGGCTCTCGTACATGTACGGGTCCGGCTTCACGCGAATGCCCGGGTCGTCCACCACCTGGAAGGTGCCGCCGGCATCCACGCGTGCCACGCGCGGCCACAGGTAGGTGTGGTGGTTTTCCTGGTCGATGCGGACCTTGCCCTGCGGCGCCTCGAACTCGTGGTCGTGCAGGTGCGGCAGCATCAGGTCGAGCCGGTCGTCGCCCGCGCGCGCCAGCGTCTGCGCATAGAGCTTCACCTGAAAGTAGGCGGCCTCCGCGCAGGCGGTAATGGGCAGGTCGGGGCCGAAGCGCTTGCGGTACGCCGCCACGAACTTCCGGTTGGCCGGGCTTTGCAACGTGGAGAAATAGGGCGCCGCGGTGATGCTGCCTTCGGCCGTGCCGGGGGGCATCTGCGCAATCTCCGCCTCCTGCGTGGACTGGCTTGCAATGGGATGCGTGCGCTGGTCGAAGCCGGCCTCGCGGTAGGCCTTGTAGAAGTGCGCGATGCCGTCGCCCACCACGGTCGAATACACCACGTCGGGCTGGGCCACCTGAATGCGCCGCATCACCTTGGCCATGTCGATGTCGGCCACGCGCAGCGGCACGTACATTTCGTCGAGCACCTCCCCGCCGGCCTGGCGGAACAAGTCCGCAATGATCCGGTTCGACTCGTAGGGGTACACGTAGTCCGAGCCGATCAGGAACAGCCGCTTGCCGAAGTTTTGCGTCAGGTAGCGCACCAGCTGCACCGAGTTCTGGTTGGGTGCCGCGCCGGTGTACACGCAGTTGGGCGAGTACTCGAAGCCCTCGTACAGCGTGGGGTAGAACAGCAGCGCGCGGTGCGCCTCGACCACCGGCAGCACGGCCTTGCGTGTGCTGGACATGTAGCAACCGAAGATCACCGCCACGCCTTCGGTGTCGCACAGCTGCTTGGCCAACTCGCGGTACTGCTTGGGGCGCGAGCCGGGGTCGTGAATCACCGGCTCGATCTGCCGGCCGAGCACGCCGCCGCTCTCGTTGATTTCCTCGATGGCCAGCAGGGTGCCGGCCTGCTGCGTTCGCTCCACCGCGGCGGTCACGCCGGTGGTGGAGAACAGGACACCGACTCGCCAGGTTCGCGCTCTGGATGTGCTCACGATGGGTCTTTCAAAAAAAAAGCTCCCAACGGTCCGGGGAGACCGTTGGGAGCTTCACTGCTCCGGAGTATCGGGTTGGGGTAGAGGCGCTGCGCGGCACCACCGGTTCGGCGCACTTTACAGCACGGGGCGCATTTCAGGTGTCGCTCCATTTGCGAAGCAGGTTGTGGTACGTGCCCACCAGCGTGCGGCGCGCCGCTTCGTCCGCGCCGCTCTGGTTGAGCCGCTGAATGGCGTTGTCCAGGTCGAACAGCAACGCGCGGTCACCCGCATCGCGCACCAGGCTCTGCACCCAGAAGAAGCACGCGGTGCGCACGCCGCGCGTGATGGGCGTCACCTGGTGCAGGCTGGTGGCGGGGTACAGCACCATGTCGCCGGCCGCGAGCTTCACGGTCTGCATGCCGTGCGTGTCTTCCATCTGCAGCTCGCCGCCGTCGTAGCTGTCGGCGTCCGACAGAAAGAGCGTGGCCGACAGGTCGGTGCGCAGCTTGCGCCCGCTGCGCGGGTCGATGCGCACGCCCCCGTCCACATGCAGTCCAAAGCGCATGCCCTCGCTGTAGCGGTTGAACATGGGCGGGTACAGCAGGTTGGGCAAGGCCGCGCTGATGAAGGTCGGGTGCCGCTCCAGCGCCTCGGCCACGATGGCCTGGCATTCATGCGCCACCGCGGAGCCTTCGTCGATCTGCTGGTTGAACTTGACCGGCGCGCCCTGGTGGCCCGCGGTCACGCGCCCGTCGACCCATGCATCGCCCGCGGCCGCCAGGCGCTCGCGCACCGTGGCAAGCGCTTGGGCGTTCAGCACTCCGGGAATGCAGACCAGCATGCGGTCGGGTCCTTCAGCAGTTCAAAGACGGTAGGTGAGCGACAGCGTGGCCGCCCGGCCCGAGCCCGGCACCGCGCGACCGCCGTCCGAGGGAATCAGCGCGTCGTAGTAGTGGCGGTTGGCCAGGTTGAACAGGTTCAGGCGAATGTCGTACTTGGGCTGATGGTAGGCCACCATGGCGTCCAGCCGGGCATAGCCGCCGACCTGCACCAGGTCGGTGTTGTTGGCGAAGCGCTTGGCGCTGTAGGTGGTGCCGCCGCCGATTTCCCACTCGGGCGTGAGGGCGTAGGTGGCCCACAGGCTGGCCGCGTCCTTGGGCGTGTTGGCGGGCGTCTTGCCCAGCGTGCCGGGCGCAATGCCGTCGATGATGGTGGCGTCCAGATGCGTGTAGGCGCCGAACAGCTGCAGCTTGTCGGTCACGCGGCCCGCCACGCCGGCGCGCGCGCCGTTCACGCGCACCGTGCCGGTGGCGCTGTAGGTGCCGTCGCTGTTCTGCGAGCGTGCATTGGTCTGCGTGATTTGAAACGCAGCCGCCGTGAACGACAGGTTGCCGTCGTTCATGTCCCACTTGCCGCCCACTTCATAGGCCTTGTTCTTTTGCGGCGGCAGTGGCTGCGTGCTGCCGGTGGTGGCCACCAGCTGCTCGAGCGACGGGTTGAACGACGTGCTGTAAGACACGTAGTAAGACTGCGCGGGCGTGGGCTGCCAGATGGCGCCGGCGCGCACGCTGGTGAAGTCGACCGTTTGGCTTTCAGCCGCGAGCGAGGTCGCGGTCGTGATGCTGTTTGCGATGTTCGCGCGGTAGTGGTCCTGGCGCACGCCGCCCACCAGCTTCCATTGCGGGCTGAGCTCGACCGTGTCGTTCACGTAGCCGGCCACGGTGGTGGCGCTGGCGGTGGCCAGGTTGCCGGGCAGCGCGGGCGCGGTGCTGGGTGTGTTGCCCTGGTAGGGCGCGAGCAGCGGCGAGCAGGTGGCGTAGCCGCTGGTGCCGCCCACGGGGTTGAGCGCCACGCCGGCGCAGGTGCCGTTGCGGTAGTAGGCCTGGTTGTCGTAGGTGTCGTGGCCCAGCTCCAGGCCTGCGAGCAGCGTGTGCTTGAGGGTGCCGGTGTCGAACTTGGTGTTCAGCTCGGTCAGGTTGAACAGCGACTTGTCGTGGATGGTGCGGTCATGGCTTTGCTGGCGCACCCACAGGCTGCTGAGCGGCAGCGTGGAGAACGCAGCGGCCGGCACCGCCGTGGTGCCGGTGGAGAAGGGCGTGAACACGCCCTTGGCCGACAGCGTGCCAAGGGCCTGCGGCGCGGTCTCGCGCGCGTCGGTGGTCACGTCGTTGTAGGTGGTCTGGTTGCGGATCGACGTGTCGGGCGTGAGCTTGTGCTGCACCACCGCGCTGAAGGCCTGAATGTCGGAAATGGTGCGGTCGTCGCTGAAGCCGAAGGCCGTGTCGCGGTCGACCTTGGCCGGGTGGCCGTTGAGCGGGGGCACGCCGTAGTCGGGCTGGTCGCGGTTGTGCTGCACCAGCGCGGAGAGCGTGACCTGCGTGGGCGTGTTGATGCCGAACTTCAGCGACGCGTCCAGCCCGAAGTCTTTCAGCTTGGTCTGCTCGCGCGTGCTGGCGTCGCCTTGCTGGCCCATGGCCGCGATGCGAAACGCCGAAGTGTCCGACAGCGGGCGGTTGATGTCGATGGTGGAGCGCACCAGCCCGGTGGTGCTGGCCGACACCGACACTTCGGCCGCGGGCGTGAGCGACGGCTTCTTGGTGACCTGGTTGATCACGCCGCCGGTGGAGCCGCGCCCGAACAGCATCGACGATGGGCCCATCAGCACCTCGACCGAGTCGAGCGCGAAGGTGTCGCGGTAGTACTGCGCGCGGTCGCGGGCGCCGTCCAGGTAGATGTCGGTGCGTGCCGAGAAGCCGTTCAGGTTGATGTTGGTGCCGATCTGCCCGCCCTCGGCGCCGCCGATGGTCAGGCCCGGCACGTTGCGCAGCGCGCTTGCCAGCGAGGTCGCGCCCTGCGACTGCATCACCGCTTGGTTGATGACGGTGATCGACTGCGGCGCGTCGCGCAGGTCGGCCGGCAGGCGACTGAGGGAGGCGGGGTTGGCGCCGAAGCCGGTCTTGTCTTGCGCGCCTTGCACCTGCACCTCGCGCAGGGTGGCGGGGACGGAGGTGCCGGGTGTGCCTGTGGTGGCTGTTGTGCTTGTGGCGCCGGCGGATGAAGGCGAGGGTGCGCGGGCCGGCGCGGTGGGCTCGGGCGACGACTGGGCGAACGCGGCGGGCAGCGAAGCGCAGAGTCCGAGCAGGGCGAACGCCACGGGCGTGAGGCGGCGCGTGGCGCGCAAGGAGCGCAAGTAGCGGGAAGGGCGGCGGGTGCGGGTCATGGGCGGTTTTCCGGGAGGTGCCCGGGCGAAGGCCCGGGCCGGGCGGCGCAAACAAAAGCACCACCGGCGGAAATTCTGGCCGCGAATGAATCTTATTTGTATGGTTTAACTGAGGGTGTTTGACCCGCGATACAAAACCCGGTTCTTTACCTGTCAAGTCAGGTCGTAGGCAGCTTTGTGGCTGCTGGAGCGGAACGCTGCGTTCAGCGCCACGGCGTGGGCGGCGGAATTTCGCACACGGGCTCCACATCGATGCTCTTGAAATCCGCCGGCGAAACGATCTCCAGGTACTCCATGTCCGGCGAATAGTCGAACAGGTAGTGCCGGATGCCCGGGCGCTGGTGCACCACGTCGCCGGCCTCGACCAGGGTTTCCTTGTCTTCGTACATGAACCGGGCCCAGCCCTTGACCATGATCACGATCTGAAAGTCCGCCTCGTGGCGGTGCCAGCCGGTGCCCGTTTCCGGTGCCATGTTGGCCTTGACCAGGTGCGCGATGACCTTGCCGTGCGTGGCCTCGGCAATGCCCAGGTCGCGGTAGACGAAGAAGTCGCGCAAACCGCCCGGCACGAATTCCGTGTCGCCGGGTTTCACGTGGGAGAACTGGGTGGCCGTACGGTCCAGCATGGGGCGCTCCTTCGCAGGGGGTGGTGGTGCGGTGCAACACGCATAAAGCGTTCCTGCGCTCGACCAGGGGCAGTGCAGGGCGCCATGGCGTAGCCTTCGCCCTTCGAACGCTTTGCACTTCAAGGGAACCACGCCATGACCAAGCCCAAGCCCTGCACCCACACCGACAGCATTCACCACGTCACGCCCAGCGCCAAGGGCTGCGAGGAATGCCTGAAGACCGGCAGCCCCTGGGTTCACCTGCGCCTGTGCCGCACCTGCGGCCACGTGGGCTGCTGCGACGATTCGCCCCACCGCCATGCGCGCGCGCATTTCAAGGAAACGGCGCACCCGGTCATCGAAGGCTACGACCCGCCCGAAGGCTGGGGCTGGTGCTTCGTGGACCGCGTCGCGCTGGACCTGGGCACTGACACCACGCCGCAGGTCGGGCCCATTCCCCGCTTCGTCTGACGGCGCGTTCGGCGCCGGGCCCGCCGCTCAGGCCGCAGGCCACACGCTGCACGCTTGCCCCGTCAGAATCTGGCGTTCAGCGTCACGCGGAAGGCGCGTGGTGAGCCTGGCGTGATGTTGGTGTTGCTGTTCGCGTTCAGAAAGTACTTCTTGTTGAACAGGTTCTCCACGTTGAGCTGCATCTGCACGTTCTTGTTCAGCGTGAAGAACACGGCCGCGTCGAAGCGCGTGTAGCCCGGCAGCACGACGTTGGGGAACGGCGACGCAGTGGTCACGATCTGCTCGCTCGACGCGAACATCTTCGACTGGCGAATCACGCCCAGGCCGGCGCCCCACATCGGCGTGAAGTCGTAGCGGTTCCACAGCGCCAGGGTGTGCTTGGGCACTTGGCCGACGGTGGCGCCGGCGCGAATGGTGGCGGAGGTGTCGGCCTTGAACTTGGCGTCGGTGTAGGAGTAGCCGCCCGCCACGCTCCATGCCGGCGTGATGTTGCCGCTCAGGCCCAGCTCGAAGCCCTGCGTGCGCTGGCCGTCGCTCAGGATGGTGCGCGTGCTGGTCGGGTCGGTTGGGTCCAGCACCACCACGTTGGAGCGGTCCAGGCGGTACAGCGCGGCCGTGGCGGCCAGCGAAGAGGTCACGTCCCACTTGGCGCCGATTTCGTAGTTCTTGAACTTCTCGGGCTTGAGCGCCGCGTTGCTCAGGCTCAGCGAGGCCAGCTGGTCGCCGGCGCGCGGCTGGTAGGCAATGCTGTAGTTGGCGTACAGCGAGAGCGGCTCGATCGGCTTGTAGATCAGCCCCACGCGCGGCGACACCAGGTCGTCGTTGGTCTTGAAGCGGTCGCCGTTGCGGTTGTTGCGAAAGTCCACCTTGAACTGGTCGTAGCGCAGGCCGGCCACCACCTGGAACTGCGGGCTCAGCTCGATCTGGTCCTGCACGTACAGCGCCGCCACGGTGGCCTTGCCGCTGTTGTTGGCGTCGGTGGCCGACTGGCGGTACACCACCGGCAGGTTGGTGGTGGGAAACGCCAGCGGCACCGTCACGCTGGTGGCGGTGTTGTTGAAGTAGCCGGTGTTGCGAAAGTTGTTGGTGTCCTGCTGGCCCAGCTCGGCGCCCACCAGCAGCTTGTGCTTGATGCCGCCGGTGTTCAGCGAGAAGGTCAGGTCGGTCTGGTTGAACAGGCTCTTGCGCGAGGTGGCGTTGTTGTAGGCGTTGATGGCCACGCCGGTGCCCGCTGCGTTCACCGCGCCGGGGAACACGTTTTGATAGAACTTGTCCTGGTCCGACCAGCGCGTGCGGTTGCGCAGCTGCACGCCGTTGTCGAACTCGTGCTCGACCAGCACGTTGAAGGCGTCCAGCGTGGAGCCCGTGGGGCTGCCCGCGGCGTTGCCGAAGAAGGTCGACGGCGAGGTCACCACCGGCACGCCGCGGAACGACGTGATGCCGCGGTCGGCAATGCGGCTGTCCTTGAAGTGCTCGTAGCCCAGCGTCACCAGGGTCTTGGCGCTGGGGCGCCAGCTGAGCGTCGGGTTGATGCCCGAGCGTTCAAGCCACACGCCGTCGCGGTAGCTCTTCGCGTTTTCATACAGGCCGTTGAGGCGAAACGCCAGCTGGTCGTTGATGGGCTGGTTCAGGTCGACCGTGAGGCGGCGGTCGTCGTGCGAGCCGAGCGTGACCGAGCCGGCGTAGAAGGGCGTCCACTCGGGCTGCTTGCTCACGCGGTTGATCAGGCCGCCCGTGGCGCCGCGCCCGAAGATCATCGCGTTGGGGCCCTTGAACACTTCCACGCGCTCGATGTTGTACAGGTCGCGGTAGTACTGCACGTCGTCGCGAATGCCGTCGATGAAGAAGTCGCCGGTGGTGCTGATGCCGCGAAAGATCGGCGTCTCGCGGTTGCCTTCGCCCTGCGCAAAGCCCACGCCCGGCACGTAGCGCACGGCCTCGGCAACGCTCTGCACGGCGCGGTCGCGCATGTTGTCGCTGGTGATGACGCTGATCGACTGCGGCGTGTCGCGCAGCAGCGTGTCGGTCTTGGTGGCCGTGGTGCTGCGCGGGGCGGCGTAGCCCTTGTCGCCTTCGCCGGTGACGGTGACCGCGGGCAGCGAGTTGCCCGATGCGGCCGAAGCTGCCGGTGCAGATTGCGCCCATGCGGGCAACGCGCACAGCGTCATCGCGGCGCTGGCGGTCAGCAGCTGGACGGCCTGGACGATCGAGCGCTGCGCAAAGGTGACGCCCGCGTCTTGGGCACGCAGGCTGGAGTTCTTGTTCATGGTGAAGGCGGAGAGAAAAGGAAAGGGGCGCCAGGGCGCCGGCCAAAAAGGCGAGCGTCGATTTCGGTTCCTTCCTGAAGCGGCCGCCTGGAAGGAGCGCAAATACGACCTATTCGCAATTTGCGGCGAATGTAGAAGCAAGCAGTAGTACTGTCAAGTGCTACTGTTTTTGGCCGAATGCGGCCGCAATGAGCGTTCTGCCTGGCAATGTAAAGAGAATGTCACGGCAACGGCAAAGCAGCAGTGGGTCTTGCAACTGCTACGAAAACCTTCGGAAAAGCAACGTCAGGGCGTCTTGCCGGGCGTTTTTTCGACGCGTGGCGTGCGCACGCCGCTGATCTGTCCGCGAACCACTTTCCAGAAGTTCTTGGTGCCGTCGAGCAGGCGCCAGGCGTTGGAGCGGTGCGCGAGCACACCCACTTCGGGCAGCACGTCGCGCAGGTTCTTGATGCCCAGGATCTTGAGGTACTTGCGGATGGTGGTCGGGCTGTGGATCAGCATCATCACGCGCCAGCCGTAGTGGCGCCCGAGCATCAGCATGCCGATGGCGCTTTCGAGCTCGTCGAGGTCGCCGTTGAAGTCGTCCACGGCGCGGTCGACGATGCCCAGGATGTCCGGGTCTTTCAGAGCCATGGCAGCAGCGGGAACATCGGGCACATCAGGCACATCTTGGGGGTGGTCATCGGCACGGCGGCAGTGTCGCACGGGGTGTGCGCGAACCCCATGAGAGAATTTGGCAAATGCAAATCATTTTCATCGAGATGAGCGGCTTCACACCCTTGGCTTCCTCCGCAACCTGACATGTTCGACGCCTTTGCCGTCACGCTGCGCGAATTCGCGGAACTGGTGCTGATCGTCGGCTCGCTCGGCGCCTACCTGCACAAGAAGGGCCGGCGCGAGCTGTTCGCCTGCATCGGCTGGGGCTTGGTGCTGGGCTTGATGCTGGCGTCGGCATTGGCGTTGGTGCTCATCGATGCGTCGTTCGGCAGCGCGGCGGAGGCTGCGCTGGCCGCCGCCATGGGCTGCGGCATGCTGGTGATGGCCATTGGCATGGGCGCGTCGGCTGGCAACATCCGCGGCCGTGTGCAGCTCTTCTTCGACGCGTGGCTCGAGCGGCCTGGCGCCGGCATTGCGGTCATCGCGTTCGTGGCACTCGCGTCGTTTCGTGAGTCGCTGGAAGTCGCCGTGTTCGCTCGCGCCATTCATGTGCGTGTCGGTGTCTCCGACACATTGACCGGCATGGCGCTGGGCGTTGCCGCCGCGGGCTTGCTGTGGCCTGCGTGGCGCTGGCTGCACATGCGCGCGGGCCTGCTGATGGTGTTCCGCCTGTCGGCGCTGGTGCTGTCGCTGCTGTCGATTCAACTGCTGCTGCATGGCGTGGCGCAGTTGCTGCAAACGCCGATGTTCGCTTCGGCCGGCCCTGGGCTGGTGGCGGCTGTGGAGCCGTTTCTGGCGGGTGGTCCGCGCTACGGTTTCTTGTGCGCCGCGCTGATGCTGGGGCCTGTTGTGTTGCTGATGCGCGGGTGGTGGCGTCGCGCGGGGACTGTGGACTGAACTCGGTGTTTTGCTGAGGCTTGAGTTGGTCGGGGCGACGCTCACGCCGACGGGGTGCCTTGCTCCGCGAATGTCCTCCGCCCTTCGGGCTCCCCCTTTATTTCGCTGCGCAAGGCACCCCATCGGCGTGAGCGTTGGACAGCGCCGGGGTTGATCGTGCGATCACCAGCAGCGTGCCCAGGTGCACAGGGCGTCGGGTACTCCCCGCAGCGAAATAAAGGAGGAGCGAAGCGGGGGACATTCGCGGAGGGGAGTACCCGGCGGCCTGTGCACACGCCCCGAACAAAGAGCCCCAAACACCCTCTTCGGCGGCACGGCGACGCAGACCGAGGCGAAGAGCAGCTCCAGCTCGCTGGGGGTGGACGTGTCGGCTTCAGGCTCGAGCCTGCAGCCAGAGAAGAAGGCGGGTGGCACAGGCACCGGCACCGGCACCACCCCAGCCAAGGATCCGCTCGCCCAGAAAAAGGGCAGCGGCGTTGCCTCCGTCGGCGTCGAGACCGAGTCCAGCAACACCAGCCAGAAGACGTCGTTGAGCGGCGGCCAGGGCGTGACGGTGACGCAAGGCACCGCGAGCCCCGCAACGCGCCAGATCACGGCCAGCGTGCCCATGCCCGACAAGCTGCCCGCGGGCAAGACGGTCGCGGCCACCACCGCCGACGGCAAGCCGCTGCCGACGTGGCTCAAGCTGGACCCCGCCACCGGCAAGTTCAGCGGCAACCCGCCGGCGGACTTCAAGGGCGAGCTGAAGGTCAACGTCAAGGTGCCGCAGGCCGACGGTTCGGTGAAGACCGTGCCGATGAGCTTCTCGGGCAACTAGCAGAAGACGAACGCGACGCGCGGGTTGGGGGGTGTCACGGCCGGGGCGGCGCTCGCCCCGGTCGGCGTTCGCGCCGTGGAAACCCTGCGCGGGACAGCGGTATCGGCCGACTCTGCATGATCCACGGCTTCGACGACCGCGCGCGTCCTCTCTTGCCCGTGACATGCCCATCCCTCCGAACGCAGCCCCCGACCCCTCCACCGCGCCCTCAACCGCCCGCGCCACCGCACGCGAATGGACCGGCCTGGCCGTCATCGCCTTGCCGTGCATGCTCTATTCGATGGACCTCACGGTGCTGAACCTGGCAATTCCGTCGATCAGCGAAGACCTCAAGCCCACCGCCTCGCAGCTCCTGTGGATCGTCGACATCTACGGCTTCTTCGTGGCCGGCCTGCTCGTCACCATGGGCACGCTGGGCGACCGCATCGGCCGACGGCGGCTGCTGCTGATTGGCGCGGCCGCGTTCGGCGTGGCCTCCGTGCTGGCCGCGTTCTCCACCAGCGCCAACATGCTCATCGCCACGCGCGCACTGCTCGGCGTGGCGGGCGCGACCCTGGCACCGTCCACGCTCTCGCTCATTCGAAACATGTTCCTCGACCCGGCCCAGCGCACGGTCGCGATCGGCGTGTGGATCTCGAGCTACTCCGCCGGCGCCGTCATCGGCCCCGTGGTGGGCGGCGTGCTGCTGCAGTACTTTGCGTGGGGCTCGGTGTTTTTGATCGGCGTGCCCGTGATGGTGCTGCTGCTGGTGCTCGGCCCCCTGTTGCTGCCCGAATACCGCGACCCCGACGCCGCCCGGCTCGACCTGGCCAGCGCCGCGCTCTCGCTGGCCGCCGTGTTGGCCGCAATCTACGGCGTGAAGCAGATCGCGGAGCACGGCCTGCACGCCGTGCCTGTGCTGTCGATCGTGCTGGGGCTCGTGCTCGGCACGGTGTTCGTGCGCCGGCAGAAGCGGCTGGCTCATCCGATGATCGACCTGGAGCTGTTCAGCCTGCCGGCCTTCAGCGTGTCGCTGGGCGCCTACATGCTGGCCTGCTTCGTGATGTTCGGCATCTTTCTGTACAACGCGCAGTACCTGCAACTGGTGCTGGGCCTGTCGCCGCTGCAAGCAGGCCTGTGGAGCATGCCGGGCGCGGGCGGCTTCATCGTCGGCTCGATGGTGGTGTCGGCGCTGTCGCGGCGCGTGCGCCCGGCCTTTGTGATGGGCGGCGGGCTTGCGGTGGCGGCGCTGGGCTTCGGCATGCTCGTCGTGCTGCCGGCGCAGGGCGGGCTGGCGTGGATGGTGGCGAGCGCGGTCGTCTCATCGCTCGGCCTGGCGCCGGTGTTCACCCTGGCGACCGACCTGGTGGTGGGCAGCGCCCCACCGGAGCGCGCGGGCGTGGCGTCGGCCATCTCGGAGACCAGCTCCGAATTTGGCGGCGCGCTGGGCATTGCGATCCTGGGGAGCATCGGCGCGGCCATCTACCGCGCGAGCATGGCCGATGCCGTGCCGCCGGGCCTGGGCGCCTTGGTGGGGCCGGCCGAAGTCGAGGCGGCACGCAGCACCCTGGGCGGCGCGGTAGCGCTTGCGCACCAACTGGCGGGCAGCGAGGGCGCAGCCTTGCTCGACGCGGGCCGCGCGGCCTTGCTGCAC
Source organism: Variovorax sp. H27-G14 (assembly GCF_046156345.1). NCBI lineage: Bacteria > Pseudomonadati > Pseudomonadota > Betaproteobacteria > Burkholderiales > Comamonadaceae > Variovorax > Variovorax sp. H27-G14. The sequence continues at coordinate 193,331 of NZ_JAYLVN010000009.1, read as the reverse complement.
GGCCTGCGCCTGACGGCCGGCATCTGCGCGGCCGTGTTGCTGTTGGTGGGCGTGCTGGTGGCGGCGCGGTTGCGCGGTGTCGGGGCCCCTGAAAACCCCCATGCCGGCGCATTGCCGCAGCGCTGACGAAACCCCATACTGACGCCTCCACGACGCGTTTCACCGGAGCCCCCATGAGCAACGAACTGCGCAAGAAGCTGCACGACCTGGCCGAACTCTGCGAGAACGCCCCCGACCCGCAAACCAAAGCCATCATCGAGGCGATCCGGCTGCAGACCGCGATACTGAACGAGCGGCTGTTCTCCATCGAGCTGCAGGTGGGTGCCCTGACCAAGCGCCTGGAAAACACCTCCGAAAGCTCGACCCACTGAGGGGGCCGCCGCTTTGTGGGGATAATCCCCGCCATGAGCGGCAACACCTTCGGAACACTCTTCGCGGTCACCAATTTCGGCGAGTCCCATGGCCCGGCCATTGGCTGCGTCATTGACGGTTGCCCCCCCGGCATGGCACTGAGCGAGGCCGACATTCAAGGCGACCTCGACCGCCGCCGCCCCGGCACCAGCCGCCACGTCACCCAGCGCCAGGAGGCCGATGCGGTGCAAATTCTGTCTGGCGTGTACCAGGGCAAGACCACCGGCACCCCCATCGCCCTGCTGATCCAGAACACCGACCAGCGCAGCAAAGATTACGGTCAGATCGCCGAGCAGTTCCGCCCCGGCCACGCCGACTTCACCTACTTCAAGAAATACGGCATTCGCGACCCGCGCGGCGGCGGTCGCTCGTCGGCCCGGCTCACCGCGCCCATGGTCGCGGCCGGCGCGGTCGCCAAGAAGTGGCTGGCCGAAAAGTACGGCATGGTGTTTCGCGGCTGCATGACGCAGATCGGCGACATCGGCATTCCGTTCGAGAGCTGGGAGCACGTGCCCGCCAACCCCTTCTTCGCCCCCATGGCCGACGTCAGCGCGCTGGAGAACTACATGGACCGCCTGCGCAAGGCGGGTGATTCGTGCGGCGCGCGCATCCGCGTCACCGCGACCAATGTGCCCGTAGGCCTGGGCGAGCCGCTGTTCGACAAGCTCGACGCCGAAATCGCCTACGCCATGATGGGCATCAACGCGGTGAAGGCGGTGGAAATTGGCGCCGGCTTCGACAGCGTCACCCAGCGCGGCACCACGCACGGCGACTCCATCACGCCCACAGGTTTCGCCAGCAACAACGCCGGCGGCATTCTGGGCGGCATCAGTTCGGGGCAAGACCTAGAAGTGAGCATCGCCGTCAAGCCGACCAGCTCCATCATCAGCCCGCGCCAGTCCATCGACATTCACAACAACCCCGTCGAAGTCGTCACCAAGGGCCGCCACGACCCCTGCGTGGGCATTCGCGCGACGCCCATCGCCGAGGCCATGCTGGCGCTGGTGGTCATGGAGCATGTGCTGCGCAACCGCGCGCAGTGCGGTGACGTGCACGAGCGCGAGGCCAACATGGCCGCGGCCGAACGCACCGAAGCCACGTCGCCCCAGGCGTCCTTTCTGTAGTGCCGTCGCCGGCACCCGTGGCCGCCGGGCGCGGCCACCTGCTGGCGTTTGCGGGCCTGTCGGCCAGCTATTTCGCGCACATCGGGTTCTTCAACCCCTACCTGCCGCTGTGGCTCAAGGACCTGGGGCTGCCGATCTTCACCATCAGCCTGCTGGCCTCGGTGCAGTCGATCACGCGGGTGTTCGCGCCCTATGCCTGGGGCGCGCTCAGCGACCACACCGGCCAGCGCGTGAAGCTGCTGCGCTTCAGCGCGGCGGTGGCGCTGGCAAGCTCCTTCGGGCTGTGGTGGCACGGCGGGGCGTGGTGGCTCGCGCTGGTGCTGCTGGTCATGTTCACCCACACCAGCTCGATGATGTCGCTCACCGAGGCCGCCATGGCGCAACTGGTGGCCGGCGACTGGGGCCGCTATGGGCGCATTCGGCTGTGCGGCTCGGCGGGTTTCTTGCTCACCGTGTTCGTGGCGGGCGAGTGGTTCGAGCGCTTCGGCATGAAGCACTTTCCGGCCTGGGCCGCGGGCACGCTGGCCATCGTGCTCATCGCGACGATGAAGCTGCCCGACGTGCGCGAGCCGCCCGCGGCGCACGGCAGCGTGAAGGAGCCCATCGGCCCGGTGCTGCGCATTCCGGCGGTGCGGTGGTTCTTTGCGGCGCTGTTCTTTCAGGTGATGTCGCACTTCTCGGTGTACGCGTTCTTCTCGCTGTACCTGGATTCGATCGGCTACAGCAAGAGCACCATCGGCCTGCTGTGGGCGTTGTCGGTGGTGGCCGAGATCGTGTGGTTCTTCTTGCAGGGCCGCCTCATCGGCCTGATGCCGATGCCGCGCTGGATGCTGGTGTGCGCCATCGCGGCCGTGGCGCGGCTGGCGCTGACCGCGGGGCTCGGCGGCTGGATTGCGGCGCTCGTCGTTGCGCAGTGGCTGCACGCGCTGAGCTTTGCGGCGCACCACACCACTTGCATCGCAATGGTGTCGCGGCGTTTTCCGGGGCACCTGCGCGGGCGTGGGCAGGCGCTGTTCACGGTGATCGGCTATGGCTTTGGCGGCGTGCTGGGGGTGTTGCTGGGCGGGGCGGTGGCGCAGGGCTTCGGGTACAGCACGATGTTCGGCGCGGCGGCGCTGCTGGCGGTGGCGGGGAGCGTGTGCGCGTGGCGGGCGATGCGGCTGGAGCCGATGGGGCGTAGCGCCAGAGCTTGACGGTCACGCCTACCCCACCCATGCTCTTCGCCAGCCTGCGCGAGGTGCAGTGGGAGGTGGTGCCGGAGCAGCCCGGCAGCCGTACGGTCCAGACCGACTGGTCGGGCGAGGTGATTGCCGATCGCTGGGTGCAGGTGGCCAGCGTGAACGACCCGGTGTCGCACGACACCACCGTGTATGTGGCTCACGGCGCGCAAGGCGGGCTGACGTTTTCCTGCAGGGCATCCACCAGAAAATCGACCATCACGCGCACCTTGGCGCTGAGGTGGCGACGACTTGCGTAGATCGCCAGGATGTCGATGGCAGGCATGCGGTAGGCGGGCATGACCTCGACCAGTCGGCCCGCGCGCACATCCTCGCCAATCACAAAGCTCGGCTGCCAGATCACACCGGCGCCGGCAATGGCCGCCGCGCGGGCGGTGTTGCCGTTGTTGGCGCGTATCGCCCAGCGAACCCGTACCGATTCCAGCGTGCCGCCAGGGCCGGCAAACTGCCACTCGTCGGAAGTCGCGCCGTAGGTGTAGCCCAGGCACAGGTGCCGCGAAAGGTCTGCCGGAACCTGCGGCATGCCATGGGCAGCAAGGTAGTCGGGCGAGGCGCAGACCAGGTTTTCCGAGCAGCCCAGCCGACGGGCAATGTGGTTGCCCGACATGGTGCGCGAGATGCGAATGGCCAGGTCGTAGCCCTCCTCGACGATGTCGACCACGCGGTCGATGAGCGCGATGTCGAGCTCGACGTCGGGGTACTTCGCCATGAACTTCGGCCACAGGGGCGCCAGCACGATGCTGCCGAAACTCAGCGGCGCATTGATGCGCAGGCGCCCGCGCGGCTGCATCGACGCGGTGGTCGCCAGCGCCTCGGTTTCCGCCACCTCTTCAAGAATCGACTTGGCCCGGTCGAACAATGCCTCGCCGCCTTCGGTGAGCGACAGGCGGCGTGACGTGCGGTTGATGAGCCGCGTGCGCAAGTGGGCCTCCAGCTCGTTGACGTAGCGCGTCACGTTGGCCGGGGAGGTGTCCAGCGCGTCGGCGGCCTTGGTGAAGCTGCCGCGCGCGACCACGGTGACGAACACCTCGTAAGCACGCAATCGGTCCATAAGCGTCGGCTCCAATCATTCATGAAAGCTGAATGAGTAAACCACTTTTGGGGCCTTTATGGAAGTGAAGCTGAATCATAAATTCACGTCACCCCAGCAACCCACCTCAAAGGAACTCACCATGAACGACACCCCATCGAGCCTCGGCTCTACCTCCACGCCCAGCCCGACCCGCCGCGCGCTGATTGCCGGCGCAGCCGCATTCGGCGCCGCCATGGCCATCGCCCCCACGGCACACGCCGCCCCTGCCGCAGACGCGGTACGCGGCTTCCGTGCGGGCAGCGCGCAGGTCAACGGCACCCGCATCAACTACCGCATCGGCGGCAGCGGCCCGGCCATCGTGCTGCTGCACGGCTACGCCGAAACCGGGCACATGTGGAACCCGCTGATGCCGCTGCTGGCCAAGACGCACACCGTGCTCGTGCCCGACCTGCGCGGCGCCGGCGATTCGTCGAAGCCCGAAACGGGTTACGGCAAGAAGAACATGGCCGTCGACATCCACGAGCTGGTGCGCTCGCTGGGCATCCGCAGCGTGAGCATCGTCGGGCACGACATCGGCCTGATGGTGGCCTACGCCTATGCCGCCCAGTTCCCTGCGGAGACCGACAAGGTGGTGCTCATGGACGCGTTCCTGCCCGGCATCGGCGACTGGCAGCACGTCTGGCTTTTGCGCGACCTCTGGCATTTCCATTTCCACGGCGCCACGCCGCTGGCGCTGGTGAGCGGGCGCGAGCGCATCTATTTCGAGCATTTCTGGAACGACTTTGCTGCCGACCCCAAGCACTCGGTGCCCGAAGCCGATCGCCGCTTCTACGCCCGGGCCTACGCGCAACCCGGCGGCATGCGTGCCGGGTTCGAATACTTCAAGGCCTTCGAGCAGGACGCCGCCGAGTTCGCCGAACTGGGCAAGACGCAGCTGCCCATGCCGATGCTGGTGCTCTCCGGTGAAAAGGCCGGCGGGACATTCCTCATCGAGCAAGGCAAGATGGTTGCGACCAACGTGCAGGGCGTGATCGTCAAAGGCTCCGGCCACTGGCTGATGGAAGAAGCGCCAGACCAGGTCATTCCGGCATTGGTCGGCTTCCTGGGCTAACGGCAAACAGACCTCAGTGTTCAACCTACCAAGGAGATTCGACATGGACCTTCAACTCAACGGCAAGCTCGCACTGGTGAGCGGCAGCACGGCCGGCATCGGCTACGCCATTGCGCACACGCTGGCACAAGAGGGCGCGAGCGTCATCGTCAACGGCCGGTCGCAGGCGTCGGTCGACGAGGCGGTGGACCGCATTCGCGCCGAGACGCACGGCACGGTTGTCGGCTATGCGGGAGACCTCAGCCGGGCCGACGCCGCCGAAGAGGCAGTGCGTCGTCACCCCGGCATCGCCATCCTGGTCAACAACCTGGGCATCTTCGAGGCCAAGGCTTTCGAAGACATTCCCGATGAAGACTGGCAGCGCTTCTTCGACGTGAACGTGCTGAGCGGCGTGCGCCTTGCACGCCTGGTGCTGCCCGAGATGCGGCGAGCGAACTGGGGACGGATCATCTTCATTTCGAGCGAGAGCGGGGTGCAGATACCGACCGAGATGATTCACTACGGCGTGACGAAGACCGCGCAGCTTGCGGTGTCGCGCGGGCTGGCGGAATCGGTCGCCGGCACGAACATCACGGTGAACAGCGTGCTTCCGGGCCCGACGAAATCGCGTGGCGTCGGGGACTTTGTGGAAGGCCTCGCGCGGTCGAGCGACAAGAGCTTCGAGCAGGTAGAGGCGGAGTTCTTTGAACACGTGCGCCCGACATCGCTGATCAAGCGCTTTGCTTCGCCGCAGGAAGTGGCGTCGCTGGTGGCCTACGTGGCAAGCCCGCTCGCTTCAGCGACCACGGGCGCAGCACTTCGAGTGGATGGCGGTGTTGTCAAAAGCGCGTTCTGACGCCGCGCGATGAGCGGGCTGCGCCGCTGTCGCCGGAATTTCCGACGCGGCAACGTCGGCTGCGGTGAGCACCATGGCCGTCTTTCGATTCGCATGCCTGCAACAGGGGCCATCAGCCTGGATCAGGCCTGTGCGGCAATTCACCACCATGTCTATCGCCTGCACCCCTGCAGCCCCCTATTGCCAATTCCCAATTAGCGAGAACTTTCTTATTCCTTAAATAATTAACCCCCATTGCCATCGTTTCTCAAGACAAATCAACATTTAAAATAATTGTCAAAACAAGCAATGGGAGGTGGGCATGAAGCTCAATTTGCAAACCATATTCGTATTGATTCAATTCGAATTAATCGATTCGCCTTATAGCCAACACAGCCAACCCATAGCGCGGCAGCGGCAATGAACCGCCGCGTCACCATCGAAACGCCCCTTGGCGAGGCGTTGCAACTGCGCCAGCTCGTGGGCCGCGAGGCGCTCAGCCAGCTGTATGCGTTCGACATCGATCTGCTGGGCAACAGCAACGCGCTCGACCCCAAGGCGCTGCTGGGCAAGCCGGCCACGGTCACGGTGCAGACCGAGGGCGGCGTGCGCTACCTGGGCGGCATCGCCACGCGCTTCGGGCTGCAGCAGGAAGACGCGCGCCATTCGTTCTACCGCCTGCGCCTGCGCCCCTGGCTGTGGCTGGCCACGCGGCGCAGCGACTTCCGCATCTTTCAGGGCAAAAGCGTGCCGGACATCGTCATGCAGGTGCTGGGCGTGTACGGCCACCCCATCGAGAAGAAGCTCACGCGCGGCGACTACCGCGTGTGGGACTACTGCGTGCAGTACCACGAGAGCGACTTCGCCTTTGTCTCGCGGCTGTGCGAGCTCGAGGGCATTTATTACCACTTTCGCCATGAGCAGTCGCAGCACGTGCTGGTGCTGGCCGACGACATCGCCGGCTCGCACGGCCCGCTGCCCGGCGGCGAAGAGGTGCGCTACCACCCGCTCGAAAAGTCCGGCATGGCCGGCGGCCCGGGCCAGCGCGAGCGCATCTACGCATGGGAAATTTCCGAAGAAGTGCGCCCCGGCCACCACTTCAACGACGACTACGACTTTCAGAAACCCAAGGCCGAGCTCTCGCACCTGCGCCAGATGCCCCCGGGGCACGACAACGACAGCCACGAGCAGTACGAATGGCCCGGCGGCTTCACCCAGCACGCCGACGGCGAAACCTACGCACGCATCCGCAACGAGGAGCAACTGAGCCAGCGCAACCGCGTGACCGGCCGCTCCAACCTGCGCGAGCTGGCCACCGGCCACACGCTGCGCCTCACCGGCCACCCCAAGGCCGACCAGAACCAGCAGTACCTGCTGCTGGGCGTGAGCTACCACCTGCAGGAGACCCTGCAGGCCAGCGAAGGCGCGCAGGGCGCCGAAGGCTCGGTGCAGCGCTTTGCGTTCGACGCGCAGCCCACCAGCTACCCCTGGCGCCCCGCGCGCACCACGCCCAAGCCGCGCACGCGCGGGCCGCAGACCGCGATGGTGGTGGGTCCGGCGGGCGAGCAGATCTGGACCGACCCCTACGGCCGCATCAAGGTGCAGTTCCACTGGGACCGCCTGGGGCAGGAGAACGAAAACTCCAGCTGCTGGGTGCGCGTGTCCACCGCGTGGGGCGGCGCCACCTTCGGCATGACGTCGGTGCCGCGCATCGGCATGGAGGTGATCGTCGACTTTCTGAACGGCGACCCTGACTACCCCATCGTCACCGGCTGCGTGCACAACGCCGACACCATGCCCGCATGGCAGCTGCCGGAGCAAAAGCACCTGTCGGGCATCCGCAGCCGCGAGCTGGGCGGCGGGCGCGGCAACCACCTGGTGCTGGACGACACGCAGGGCAAGATCCAGGCGCAACTGCGCAGCGACCACCAGGCCAGCCAGCTGAGCGTGGGCCACATCGGGCGCATCGAAGACACGGCCGGGCGCAAGGAGCCGCGCGGCCAGGGCTTCGAGCTGCGCACCGACGGCCACGGCGTGCTGCGCGCGGCCAAGGGCCTGCTGCTGAGCACCGAGCCGCGCCCCAACGCGCAGGCCCACATCACCGACATGGGCGAGACCGTGGGCCGCCTCACGCAGGCGCGCGACCTGCACGAAGGCCTGAGCGAAGTGGCGCTGGGCGCGCAGGCGCACGACGCCGGCGACCAGAACGAAGTCACGGCGGTCCTGAAGGAGCAGAACGACGCCATCAAGGGCCAGGGCGGCAACCGCGAGCAGGGCGAGTTCCCTGAACTGCAGGAGCCGCACCTCACGCTGGCCAGTGCCCGCGGCCTTCAGACCGTGGCGCAGGGCTCCACCCATGTGGTGAGCAACGAGCACACCGCGCTCACCAGCGGCGGCCACACCAGCGTGAGCGCGGGCAAGAGCCTGCTGGTGAGCGTGCAGAGCGCCATTCGTCTGTTTGCCGCCAAGGCCGGCATGCGGCTGGTGGCGGCCAGCGCAGACATCGACATCAAGGCGCTGAAGGACAGCGTGAACGTGCTGGCCAAGCTCAACATCACGCAGACGGCCAACAAGATCACCATCAGCGCCAAAGAGGAGGTGGTGATCAACGGCGGCTCCAGCTTCAGCCGCTGGAGCTCCGGCGGCATCGAGCACGGCACATCGGGCACCTGGCGCGAGCATGCGGCGGTGCACAGCCTGGTGGGGCCGGCCAGCGAAGGCAAGCCCGCGCTGCCCAACCCGCCGCAGGTGCCCAAGGGCCAGCTCGACCTGTACCACCAGTACATCAAGCCCAGCGGCGAGAAACACCACGGCGTGGCGCAGGGCGACTTCACGGTGGTCGATGCCGAAGGCGGCTCGCACGCCGGCACGCTGGACCGCAACGGCTTTGCCACGGTGTCGGGCCTGCCCATCGGCACCGCGAAGGTGACATTCGGCAAGGACCCGCGCGACCCGTGGGAAGAGGGCAGCTATTTCGGCACGCCGAAGGATTGGAAGGGCAAGAGCGCTGGTGCCGGTGCGGGTGGCGAGGCGGGGGGCGGGGTGTCGGGGTTTGCTTCGGGCGCTGCGGGTGGAGCCGCTGGAGCGGCTGGAGCGGCTGGTGCAGGCGGCTTGGCCAGCATGTCCGGCATCGCGAACATGGCCGGCGTGGCCGGTTCGGCCGGCGGTGCCGCGGGTGCGCTGGCCGGTGTCGCGGGCATGGGCAGCAAGGCCGCGGGTGCGCTGGGCCAGGTGACGCAGGCGGCCGGCATGGCGCAGCAGGCGGTGAGCGCCGCGCAGGCCGTTCAGCAAGGCGGCGCGAAGGCGCTGCTAGGGCAGGCCGGCCAGGCCGCGACCGGCATGGCGATGCAGGCGGCCGGCGCCAGACTGGGCCCGATGGGGCCGGCCGCGGTCAACGTGGCGGGCAACGCGATGACAGGCGGGATGGGAGGTGCCGTGAGCGGCGCGATGAATGGCGCAATGAACGGTGCCATGAACGGTGCCATGAACGGCGCCGCGAACTCCGTCAATGGCGCCATGGGCGGCGCCACCGCAGCCGCCATGCCCGCGCCGAGCGGACGCACGCCGGGCTTCATGGGTTGATGGGCGGAATCCAGCCGCATGAACCTCGATGCCTCTGCCGCGCCGATCTTCGAAGTCGACTCGCCAGACCAACTGCTGCTCCACGCACCGGTGGTCGTTGCCTTGAGCAACGCGTTCAAGCTGTTCGCCCAAACCGGGCAGGAGCTGAAGAATTTCAACGTCCGCATCGCCGAGCGGAAGCAGGAAAACGGCGAAGAGGAAAACGGCGAAGACGAGAACGGGGCACACACCATCGGCATTGCGTTCTCGGCCAAGCTGCCCCCGGGACAAAAGGGCATCGGCAATGCCAGCAAGCTGGGGCGATCGGTGCTGTACATCGCCTCCAGAACATCGGGCGAAATTCTCAGGGAACAGGGGAGCCGTTGACGCGTCGACCAGAGCCCCTTCCAGTTCTCGGGCAGCCCCTTCGCGCACCTCGCGTTCCGGTGCGCCCACATCAATCGAAGCCGACGGAGAAATAAAAAAATGCCAGGGACGGAAGACGCCAAGGCGCCAACGCAGCGCCCACCCCAGACCGCGGTCGCACCGCTGAACACCATCGTCGCCGACGACATCGCGGCGTCCAGCAAGGCGGTGGACGACTGGCTGCGCTCCTTCAGCGGCGGCTACGTCACGCTGGAGCGGCTCACCATGGTGCTGGGGAGCATTCCCATCGTCGGCAACATCATGGCGCTGGTCGACGTGTTTCTGGACATCATCAACATCGTCGAGAAAAAAGCCAAGGACGGCATCGACGAATTTCTGCTGTGGGTGAGCCTGGGCATCAACCTCATCGGGCTGATTCCGTTGCCGCCCTCCATGGCCGCCGCGCGCATGAGCCTGCGGCCCACGCTGCACCTGGTGAAGCAAGAGCTGAAGACCGCCGCCTCCAACCTGGGTGAAGCCATCGTCACCGCTTTGGTAGGCCACCTGAACGCCACCATCATGGGCGAGCTCGACAAGTTCATCGACGGCGCCATCGCCAAGCTGGACGACATGCTCAAGGCCTGCGCCAAGCTCGCCGACAGCGTGGTCGACAACCTCATCGACGTGCTGCGCCGCGTGCTCGGCCAGAAAGACCTGTTCACCGTCGGCACGCCGCCCACGCCGGAGACCAAGGTGCACGACCCCAAGACGCAGAGCACCTGGAGCCGCATGTGGGGCAGCGCGGTGCGCTACACCAAGCAGTCCGCCAACTACGTGGCCAAGGCGGCGGCCCACCAGTTGCCCGACGGCGTGGCGGCGCGGGTCAACGGCGTCATCACGCGCATGCTGGACTTCAAGGTCGTCTTCAGGCGCCAGCTCGGCAAGCTGGCCGACCGCGAGGCGCAGGCCAGCATCATGTGGCTGCTGCACAAGCTGCTGGCGGCCATTCAGCGCAAGAAGGGCCAGCGCTCGGCCATCGTGCCGCCGAGCCACGGCGCGGTGGCCGACAAGGACCGCCCCGGCGCGCAACTGGGCCACATCAGCAAGCAGGCCCCTGCCCGCAACGACCCGGGCTGCCGCAACAAGCCGGCGCGCGCGGGCGTGGGCGGCTCCATCAGCCTGGCGACCGGCTGCGAAAGCTTTGTGCACACCGACTTCGTGCTGGGCGCACCGCTGCCCATCGCATGGCAGCGCGTGTACCGCAGCCAGCTGAGCGTCTACGACCGCGGCGTGCTCGGCGCGCGCTGGACTACGGCCTTCACCACGCGGCTGGACATCACCGCGCAGGGCCGGCTCGTCTACCACGGCGCCGACGGCCGCAGCCACACCTACCCGGCGCTGGCCGTCGGGCAGGTGCACCGCGACGCGGTGGAAGACATCACGCTGAGCCTGCTCGGCGACACGCTGCTGGCGCTGGACTTCGGCCTGCAAGGCGAATGGCGCGAACTGTATGAGCGCGTGGAAAGCCCGCAGCCGCACTTCAGGCTGGTGGCGCAACAGGCGCAAGACGGCAAGTCCATCGGCCTGCGCTACGACCACTTCATCGCTGCCACGGGCGAGCATGTGCTGAGCGACATCGTCAGCAAGCAGGGCGACGCGGTGATGGCGCACGTCGGCACCTTGCCCGATGCGCAGACCGGTCTCATCCAGTCGCTGTGGGAAATCAAGGATGGCCAGGTCGTTCGCCAACTGGCCGCCTACACGCACGACGCGCAATGCGACCTCGTGGCCGCGCAGGACGAAGACGGCGCGAGCTGGGCCTACACCTGCGCAAACCATTTGGTCACCCGCTACACCGACCGCACAGGCCGCGGCATGAACCTGGCCTATGACGGCACCGGCGCCAATGCCAAGGCCGTGCGCGAGTGGACCGACGACGGCAGCTTCGCGCTCACGCTGGAGTGGGACGCGAACATTCGCCTCACCTACGTGACCGATGCCTTGGGCGGCGAGACCTGGCACTACTACGACATCGACGGCTACACCTACCGCGTGATCCACGCTGACGGGCTGCAGGAGTGGTTCTTTCGCGATGACGAAAAAAACGTCACCCGTCACATTCACACCGACGGCAGCACCGACGACTGCACCTACGACCAAGACGGAAACCTGCAGACCCACACCCGCGCGGACGGCAGCCGCGTGCATTACGCGTACGACACGCAGAACCGGCTCACCGGCATTCGCGACGGCGAAGGCGGCATGTGGAAGCGTGACTACGACGCGCAAGGCCACCTGACAGAGCAGACCGACCCGCTCGGCCACAAGACCGAATACGCCTACGACAAGGCCGGCCGGCCCGAGCGCATCACCGATGCCAAGGGCGGCACGCGCCGCATGAGCTACACGCCCGACAGCCGCCTGGCGAGCCTGACCGACTGCTCGGGCAAAACGCGCCGCTGGGCGTACGACAGCCGCGGCCGCATGGTCGCCGCCATCGACGCGGCGGGCAACGCCACGCGCTACCGCTACACGCCGTCGGGCGAAGGCGCGGCACGCAACGCACAGGGCAACGCACAGGGCAACGCCCCGGGCCGGCTCGAAGAAATAACGTCGCCCGACGGCACGCGCGAACATCTCGTGCACGACGCCGAAAGCCGCGTGCTGGCGCACACCGACCCGCTGGGGCGCGCCACGCGCTACAGCTACACGCGCGCCGGCCTGGTAGCGGGCCGCACCGACGCCGCCGGCCGCTCGCTCAAGTACCACTGGGACCTGCTGGGCCGCCTGACCGAACTGCACAACGAGAACGGCAGCCGCTACAACTTTGCCTACGACCCCGTCGGCCGGTTGCTCGAAGAAACCGGCTTCGACCGCAAGACCACGCAGTACCGGCGCGAAGAGAGCACCGGCCGGCTGGTCGAAGTGATCGAGAGAAAGAGTGAGAGCAACAACGAAGGCGAAGCCGCACGCGTCACCCACTTCGAATTCGACGCCATGGGCCGCCTGGTGTCGCGCCGCGTCGGCGAGCAGGCCGAGCGCTTCGCCTTCGACGCCAACGGCCGAATGATCGAAGCCGCGAACGGCGATGCCCGCCTGCAGTGGTTCCACGACGCGGCCGGCAACCTCACGCGCGAGCATCAGCACTGCCTGGAGAGCGGGCGCACGGCCGTCTGGCAGCACCGCTACGACGCGCTCAACCATCGCATCGCCACCGTGCGGCCCGACGGCCACGTCACCCAGTGGCTGACCTACGGCTCCGGCCACGTGCACGGCCTCTTGCTCGACGGCCAGGACATCCTGGGCTTCGAGCGCGACGACCTGCACCGCGAAGTGCTGCGCGAACAAGGCAACGGCCTGAGCCAGCGCCTGCGCTACGACAGCGTGGGCCGCAGGCTGGAGCAGCAGATCGCGCAGACCCAGCCGAGCGCCATCGAAACGCTGGACCTGCACCGCACCTACAGCTACGACAAGTCGGGCCAGCTGGTGGCCATCGGCGACAGCCGGCACGGCAACACCGGCTACCGCTACGACCCAGTGGGCCGCCTGGTGGAGGCCACCGGCCGCTACGGCCGCGAGCTGTTCGCCTTCGATCCGGCGGGCAACATCGATGGCACCGCCGGGCCTGCGCATGCGGCATCGAATGCGTCGGCAGCATCGGCAACATCGGCCGCCACGTCGCGGCTGCTCGACAACCTGCTCAAGTCGTACGCAGCCATCCGCTACCGCTACGACGCGCACGGCAACATGGTGGCGCGCACGCGCGGCGGCCGCACCACCACCTTCACCTGGGACGGCTTCGACCGCATGACCGCCGCCGTGGAAGAAGACGGCAACGCGACCACCTTCCGCTACGACCCGTTGGGCCGGCGCATCGCCAAGCGCTCGCACGACCGCATCACCCGCTTCAGCTGGGACGGCGACATGCTCGCCTTCGAAAGCACGCAGAGCGTGGCCGGCGAGCAAGAGAACGAAGGCTGCGGCGCCAGCGTGCACTACATCCACGAGCCCGGCAGCTTCGCGCCGCTGGTGCAGGTGCGCCGCGCCCAGGCCGTCGTGCTGGCGCGCACGCCCGACGTGCAGGCCCTCATGGCCGACAACGGCGGCGCCTACGACATCGAACTCGATCCGCTGTGGAACGGCGAACAGCAGCCCGCGCCGCAGGCCTTTGCGCGCGACGAAATCGCCTTCTACCAATGCGACCACCTGGGCACGCCGCAGGCCCTTACCGATCACCAAGGGCGCCTGGCCTGGTCCGCGCAGTACAAGGCCTGGGGCGAGGCGCGCGAGGCCATTGCCGAGGCCGGGCGGCGCGCGGGCTTTGCCAACCCCATCCGCTTTCAGGGGCAGTACTTCGACGCCGAAACCGGCCTGCACTACAACCGGCACCGCTACTACGACCCCGCCAGCGGGCGCTATGTGTCGCGCGATCCGCTGGGGCTGGCGGGCGGGCTCAACCTGCATGTGTACGTGGGCAACAACCCGGTGCGCGGCATCGATCCGCTGGGGTTGGCCGACATCAACCTGTTTCCGACCAGCGAGGCCATCCACAACTCCGCCGAAAAAATTCCCCGCCCCAAGGGCGCCTTCATGGTGGGCGGGCACGGCAACGAGAACCTCATGGTCGACGGCGCGCACAACCCCATCTCGCCCAAGCAGATGGCCGAGCGCATCAAGGCGCACCCGTCGTACCAGGAGGGCCAGCACGTGGTGCTGCTGTCGTGCAACACCGGCAAGGGCGCCGACCCCTACGCCAAGAAGCTCGCCACCGAACTCAACGCCCCCGTCAGCGGGCCCGACAAGTTTCTGTGGATCTGGCCCAGCGGCGTCAGCAAGCCGGCCGGCATGAAACCCGACGGCACCATGGACACGGCGGACCCCGGCAAATGGCACACCTTTCAACCATGAAGACATTCACTGCTTCAACCCTGCTCCGGCTGCCCGCGCTGCTGGTGCCGCTCGTACTCTTCAACCCCGTCATGGAGGCATTTGCCATGGACAACAGCACCCCCCCTTCGCCGATTTCGGGGGCCTCCAGTTTCCGGCTCTCGCCCGACGAGCGCACCGCGCTCGCGGCCAAGGCCGAAGCCGCAAATGCAGAAGGGGCAGAGGCCGCGTTCCGCCTCGCGCAGTTCCATACCCTGGTCGACTACGACCCCGCCAAGCGCCTGCACTGGCTCGGCATTGCCGCGAAGGGCGGCCATGCGGTTGCGCAGAACAACCTGGCCTACGACTACCTGCACGGCGACCGCAAAGACCTGGCGCAGGCGGTACGGTGGGCGGCTGAGTCGCTGAAGAACGGCAATGCCGCGGCGGCGCAGACGCTGAAGGAAGCAGAGGCCGCGCAAGCCGCTCAGGCCACCAAGGCACCCGGCGGACCCCAGCGCCCGTGAGCTCGCAGATCATCATCCTCGCGCACGACATTTGGCGCAAAGGCGCGGGCGGCGCGCCCGCCGGGCTTGTGGGCCAGGCCGACAGCTTCGCCTACGCGGGGCTGGACCTCGGCCTTGCGCAGTTCGCCGCTACTGCCTTCACCGGCACCAGCTTCACCGCCACCAGCTTCAAGCAGGCGGGCTGGACGGGCTGCCAGTTCACCGGCTGCAGCTTCACGCAGTGCGACTTCGGCGGCATCTCGGTGTCGGGTTGCACCTTCGTCAACTGCAACTTCACGCGCGCCAACTTCGACGGCGGCAGCATCAGCGCCAGCACCTTCACCCAGTGCCACTGGGACGACATCAGCTTCGCGGGCGGACAGTGGAACGACGTGGGCGTGCTGAACTGCGGCGGCACCGTGGTGCATGCGCAGGGGCTGCAGGGGCGCAGTGTCGACTTCACGGGCAGCACCTTCGAACAGCTCGAATTCCAGGGCGCCAACATCAACTGAAGAACAGGAAATTTCATCGCCATGAAAAACATCAATACCGCTTTCGCCACCGCCATCGCCGCCGCCTTTCTGGCGAGCGCCCCGTTCACCGCTGCGCAGGCGCAGACCGCGACCACGCTCACCAAGCTGTACGCCAGCTACGAGAAGCAGGGCCGCCGCGCCGTCGGCATGCCCGAGTACGGCCGGCAGGTGAAGTTCTCGGGCGTGGTGCTGGAAGCATCGGAGTCCATGGACGGCTCGTCGCTGATCCGGGCCGCCGACGTGGGCGGCAACAAGGAGCTCGCGCGACTGACACCGGCCGACGATGCGCAGAACGCAAAGATCGGCGCGATGCGGCGCGGCGCCAAGTTCACCGCCACCTGCGAGGTCGGGTTCGCCATGGGGTCGGTCTACCTGACGATGTCGGACTGCGTGATACAGCCCTGACGTCGACAGCCCTGACGTCGGCAGCACAACCTACAGGTCCGGAGGGAGAAAAAAATGGCGGAGTCGCAAGAAGGATCGCAAACGCCGAAGAAGGCGCCCGAGCGCGAAACCCAGACGGCCGTTGCGCCGCTGAACACCATCGGTGCGGAAGACATCGCCGCCGCCAGCAAGGCGGTGGACACCTGGCTGCGCTCCATCAGCGGCGACTACGTCACGCTGGAGCGGCTCACCATGGTGCTGGGGAGCATTCCCATCGTCGGCAACATCATGGCGCTGGTCGATGTGTTTCTGGACATCATCACCATCGTCGAGAAAAAAACCAAGGACAGCGTCGACGCCTTTCTGACCTGGGTGAGCCTGGGCATCAACCTCATCGGGCTCATTCCGCTGCCGCCCTCCATGGCCGCCGCGCGCATGAGCCTTCGGCCCACGCTGCACCTGGTGAAGCAAGAGCTGAAGACCGCCGCCTCCAACCTGGGCGAAGCCATCGTCACCGCATTGGTGGGGCACCTGAACGCCACCATCATGGGCGAGCTGGACAAGTTCATCGACGGCGCCATCGCCAAGCTCGGCGGCATCCTGAAAGACTGCGCCGACCTGGCCGACAAGGTCATCGACAACCTCGTGGACATCATGCGCCGCGTGCTCGGCCAGAAAGACCTGTTCACCGTGGCCAAGCCGGCCGCCGCCGAGAGCAAGGTGCACGACCCCAAGACGCAGAGCACCTGGAGCCGCATGTGGGGCAGCGCGGTGCGCTACACCAAGCAGTCGGCCAACTACGTGGCCAAGGCCGCCGCGAGCCAACTGCCCGCGGGTGTCGCCACCCGGCTCAACGGCGTCGTCACGCAGATGCTGGACTTCAAGCGCCTGCTGCGCGGCCAGTTGTCGAAGCTGGCCGACCGCGAGGCGCAGGCCAGCGTCATGTGGCTGCTGCACAAGCTGCGCGACGCGCTGCTGCGCAAGAAGCACAAGGGCAACGCGATCGTGCCGGCGCACAAGGGAGCCGAGTCGCACAAGACCTTGCCGGGCACGCCGCTCGGGCACATCAGCAAGCAGGCGCCGGCGCATGCAACCGGCGGCTGCAAGAACTGCCCCGCCACGTCGCGCGTGGGCGGCTCGGTCAGCCTTGCCATCGGCAACGAGAGCTTCACCCACACCGACTTCGCGCTGGCCGCGCCGCTGCCCATCGAATGGTCGCGCACCTATGCGAGCGACCTCTGTGCGTTCGACGGCGGCAGCATTGGCGCGCGCTGGATCACCCCCTTCGGCATGCGCGTGGACATGGCCACGCCCGCGCGCGGCCCGCGCCAGGGGCGTGCCAGCTTCGTGTACCACGCAGCCGACGGGCGCAGCCATGCGTACCCGGTGCTGGCGGTGGGGCAGAGCCACTTCGATGCCATTGAAGAAGTCACCCTCACGCGCCTGAGCGAAAGCCTGCTGGCGCTGGACTTCGGCAAGCCGCTGCCCGCGGGCGAGCAAAGCGAATGGCGCGAGCTGTACGAACGGGTCGACGGCAAGCAGCCGCACTTCAGGCTGGTGGCGCAGCAGGCGAAAGACGGCAAGTCCATCGGCCTGCGCTACGACCACTTCATTGCCGCCACGGGCGAGCATGTGCTCAGCGACATCATCAGCAAGCAGGGCGACGCGACCATGGCGCACGTCGGCACGCAGCCCGATGCGCAGACCGGCCTCATCCAGTCGCTGTGGGAGCTGAAAGACGGCCAGGTCGTTCGCCGACTGGCCGCCTACACGCACGACGCGCAACGCGACCTCGTCACTGCACAAGACGAAGACGGCGCGGCCTGGGCCTACACCTACAGCCACCACCTGGTCACCCGCTACACCGACCGCACCGGCCGGGCGATGAACCTCGCCTACGACGGCACCGGCGCAGATGCCAAGGCCGTGCGCGAGTGGTCCGACGACGGCAGCTTTGCGCTCACGCTGGAGTGGGACCCCAACATTCGCCTCACCTACGTGACCGATGCATTGGGCGGGGAGACCTGGCACTACTACGACATTCAGGGCTACACCTACCGCGTGATCCACCCCGACCGGCTGCAGGAGTGGTTCTTTCGTGATGACGCCAAGAACATCACCCGCCACATTCACACCGACGGCAGCACCGACGACTACACCTACGACCAAGACGGCAACCTGCAGACGCACACCCGCGCCGACGGCAGCCGCGTGCACTTCGAATACGACACGCTGCACCGCATGACCGGCATCCGCGATGCCGAAGGCGGCGTTTGGAAGCGCGACCACGACGCGCAAGGCCACCTCACCGAAGAGACCGACCCGCTCGGCCACAACACCGAATACGCCTACGACAAGGCCGGCCGGCCCGAGCGCATCACCGATGCCAAGGGCGGCGTTAAAACGCTGACCTATTCCCCGTCGGGCCAGCTGCTCAGCTACACCGACTGCTCCGCCAAGACCAGCCACTGGGCCTATGACGAACGCGGCCGCCTCACCAAGGCCACCGACGCCGCCGGCCATATCACCGGCTACCGCTACGCCGCCGGCCAGCTCGAACAGATCGTGCAGCCCGACGACACCAGCGAACACTTCGCGCACGACGCCGAAGGCCGCTTGCTGAGCCACACCGACGCGCTGGGGCGCACCACGCGCTACAGCTACACGCGCGCCGGCCTGGTCGCAGGCCGCACCGACGCCGCGGGCCGATCGCTCAAGTACCACTGGGACCTGCTCGGCCGCCTCACCGAACTGCACAACGAGAACGGCAGCCGCTACAACTTCGCTTACGACCCCGTCGGCCGCTTGCTCGAAGAAACCGGCTTCGACCGCAAGAGCACGCAGTACGTGCACGAGGAAACCACCGGCATCCTGGCCGAGGTGGTGGAGGCCGGCCACCGCACCCAACTCGAATTCGACCCGCTGGGCCGCCTGAGCGAACGCCGGGCCGGCGAACAGCGCGAGCGCTTCGGCTACGACCGCAACGGCCGCCTCGTCGAAGCGGCCAACGCCGATGCGCGCCTGCAATGGTTCTACGACCCCGCCGGCAACCTTACGCGCGAGCATCACGACTACCTGGAGCGCAAGCGCACGGCCGTGTGGCAGCACCGCTACGACGAGCTCAACCAACGCATCGCCACCGTGCGGCCCGACGGCCACGTCACCCAGTGGCTCACCTACGGCTCCGGCCATGTGCACGGGTTGCTGGTCGACGGGCAGGACATCCTGGGCTTCGAGCGCGACGACCTGCACCGCGAAGTGGTGCGCGAGCAGGGCAACGGCCTGAGCCAGCGCCAGACCTACGACCCCGCCGGCCGGTTGCTCGAACAACAGATCTCGCGCACAAGGCCAGGTGCCATCGAGGCCATGCCCGTCGACGGAACCGTGGCCGGGGCTGCCGGCATTGCGCGCAGCTACAGCTACGACAAGGCCGGGCAGCTCGTGGCCATCGGCGACAGCCGGCGCGGCAACCTGAGCTACCGCTACGACCCGGTGGGCCGCCTGCTCGAAGCCAACAGCCGCGTGGGGCGCGAGGTGTTCGCGTTCGACCCGGCGGGCAACATCGCCGACCCGGCAACAGCAGACGATGCAGCCCGGCAACACGCGACCGGTGCGGTCCACAAGCTGCTGGACAACCTGCTGAAGAACTACGCCGGCACCAGCTACCGCTACGACGAGCGCGGCAACATGACCGAGCGCGTGCGCAACGGCTGGCGCACCGGCTTCGCATGGGACGGCTTCAACCGCATGACCGCCGCCACGGACCAGAGCGGCGTCACCACCACCTTCGCCTACGACCCGTTGGGCCGCCGCATCGCCAAGCGCTCGAGCGAGGCGACCACGCTCTTCGGCTGGGACGGCGACGTGCTCGCGTTCGAGAGCACGCAGAGCCGGTCAGCGCTGAAGGAGGGGAGCGAACACGGCTGGAGCGTGCACTACATCCACGAGGCCGGCTCGTTCGTGCCGTTGGTGCAGGTGCGCCAGGCGCGCGCGATGGCGCTGGGCGAGACGACGGATGCGAAGGCGCTGATGGAGGCGAACGGCGGGGTCTACGACATTGAGCAGGACCCGCTGTGGAACGGTGAGCAGAGGAACGTGCCGCGTGCGTTCGACCGGAAGGAGATGGCGTTCTATCAGTGCGATCACCTGGGCACGCCGCAGGAGCTGACGGACCATGAAGGCAGCGTCGCGTGGTCGGGGCAGTACAAAGCGTGGGGGGAAGCGCGGGAGGCGATCAGCGAGGCAGGGAGACGGGCGGGGTTCAGGAACCCGATTCGGTTTCAGGGACAGTATTTTGATGAAGAGACGGGGCTGCATTACAACCGGTATCGGTATTACGACCCTTATTCAGGAAGATTTACTTCAAAAGACCCGATAGGGTTGGCTGGCGGTTTAAATTTCCATGAATATGCGCCAAATACAACTGCATGGATTGACCCATGGGGCCTTCAGCGGCGCAAGAAATCTGACCCTGCACCAGCTATTGAACACCAGCCTTGCTGCAAATGCAAAAGCGGCCATGCATATCGTGTCTTGAGGCCTGATGAAGATCCTGGGATCGGATTTTCGGCCAGCGATCCAGCCGCAAATTATTCCGTTGAGGGGCACGTGTTGCATGCGTCAAAGGATAGTGTGAAAACCCAGTACATTTCTGCATCTCGGACCTATGAGCAAGCAGTGACTAATTCGACGAGATATGGAACTGGAAAGGAGCGAATTGCAGGTATTGATCTATCGCAAGTACAGGATTCATTGGACTTGAATAGTGATTGCAGTCCGTTGAAAGGCACAACCGCTCGCCGCCGAGCGCAAGCATCTGGCGAGGTTCTAATTGTTGGGCGTGTGCCTCCGTCGGCAATAAAAATTGTTAGGCCCTAAGGAATAAATATGTCGGATCAGTTAATTGATGTTTTTATTGAGAAGTGGCTAGATTTCGATCTGGAGATTCGCGAAAAAAAAGGCCTTAATGAGGCCTTGTACAAAGATTTGATTGGGCTTCTTAGGGAAATTAAAAATCACTTGAACGGAAAAAGGGACATACCAAAAAGCCTGGCTGAAATATTTTTGGATATGTGGGGGGCGATGACTAGTAGTGCAGATCTTTATGAGGTGGATATGAAAAAAAGAGTTTATGAAGCGGCCGATCAATTGACTTGTCAAGCTCGCGAAATCTGTTCAAGCTGAAGAATTGAGAGAGGGCTTGGAATCAGGTCCTCGTTAGCTCGTAAGTGCTTTAAACCTTAAATGAAGCTGCTCTTATTCGAGGGCAAGAAGCGCTGAAGGAGGGGAGCGAACACGGCTGGAGCGTGCACTACATCCACGAGGCCGGCTCGTCCGGGCAACTGGTGCAGGTGCGCCAGGCGCGCGCGATGGCGCTGAACGAGACGACGGATGCGAAGGCGCTGATGGAGGCGAACGGCGGGGTGTATGACATCGAGCAGGACCCGCTGTGGAACGGTGAAGGGCGCAGCAGTGCGCCGCGCGCGTTCGACCGGAAGGAGATGGCGTTCTATCAATGCGATCACCTGGGCACGCCGCAGGAGCTGACGGACCATGAAGGCGGCGTGGCATGGTCGGCGCAGTAAAAGCGTGGGGGGAGGCGCGGGAGGCGATCAGCGAGGCGGGGAGACGGGCTGGGTTCAGCAATCCGATTCGGTTTCAGGGGCAGTATTTCGATGAGGAAACGGGGCTGCATTACAACCGGTATCGGTATTACGAGCCACAAAGCGGGAGCTTCGTATCGAATGACCCGATCAAGTTAGCTGAATTTGTCGATGCTCTCTACGCTGGAGTGCAGGATTTTATAGCAGGGGGAAAAAATTTAAAAATTCCTGACTCTGTGAGTTCGGACCTCAATCTCGCCATTGATGAACTCGTAAAAGCCAAATCGCGGTAGTACGACCGTCGGGCTGGGGGGAGTCCTATTGGTGAAGGTTATCGCAGTGGCGGAGGATGCCCTATCACCACTTCTCGAGTCACCGTTCGCAGAAATAATTCCGGCGAAATTTATACGGCTTATCCACAACTATGAATTCACTGAACCTTAATTATTTGCGCGGCCTCTATGATTATTTGCTTGGTAAGAGCGATGAGGAGTTGGAGGATTTTGATATAAATCTTCCCGCCAATAGAGAAATTCTTTTTGAGGAAATGAAGCGCAGTTTTTTAAAATTCGGCCCAATTTCTAAAAACAACATAATTGACGGGATAAATTTAATTATTGCAAATTATTCCAATGACAATCTATGGAGAAATGCCATTCCACATGATCTTTCGCTTAATCGAGTGATAGACCGGCGCGAGTATTTGGAAGCGATTCTTTTTGTACTAACGAATAGCACTCCGTCTCCGGTGGCTGCGGATGATTTTTTTCTTGTCGATGAAATCGGACCTCAAGGTTTGAATTATTCCGAATAGCTGACGCTGCAGGGTTGTCTGAGGCCGAGCAAGAGCTTCCCATCTAATTAAAGCGATCAGCAAAAAAACCAAAGGGCGCGAATGGCTCAAATCCAGGAAGTCTGGATCTTTCACGGCGCGAACGCGAAATTCGCCTCGGCCGTCTTTCACGACAAGGACGAGGCCGTGAAATGGATCGAAAGGTGCGGCCTGACCGGTGTTCTGACGAAGTATCCGGTCGGCATTTCGGTCCATGAATGGGCTGTTGCGCACGATATTCTGGGACGCCACGGGCGGCAGAGCTGGCAAAAGTGAAAGTAATTTTGGAGACACACCAAAAGGCCGGGACTAATCCTGCGAAATGAAATGAAAAAATTTGAGCCACATTTTATTGATCTCGGATTTTTCGAATTGATTGAAGAGTATGTCTCTTCGGGAAATCTTCGCTCGAAAGGAAAGTTCAAATTTTATCCTTTTGATTTTCAAAGAAGTCTTAAGTGTGGATTTTCTAGCGTAGGAGATGCTGACGAGTTTTTGGCTCTTGAAAAAGAATGTCTAATTAGATTTAGGGCCGCACATGTTCAACTGACGATGAAAAACCTTTTTTATCGTGGAGACTATGTTAATACCTCCTTTTCTGTCATGCCCAAAAAAGTTGAATTGACATTTTTACTCAAGATACTCAATGAAATTGGCACGCTGAATCGTCGCACATCGAGAGTGCTATATCTTGGCGACATCGACGAGGGTGCTTTTGCCTATGATAATCTTTTGATTTTCAGATTTGGCAGAATCGGAGATAAATACTATTTGTCTTCTATCGAGACCTCCTATGGGGAAAACGAAGATGAAAAGAGAAATCAATATTTTTCGGCCGTTTTTCGATCCATGGACAAAATTAACTCAAACGAGCAATTGAAGTAGTATGTCGGCATAGATCCCGATGCTGCCACCGCAGTTGCTCGTATCAATGAATATTTTCCTGTCGTAGTGGATGATTGAATTTCCAAATTTCGGGAAAAATTGGGATCAGAACCTCATTACTCGTGAGCTCTTTAAAAATTGAATGAAGCTGCTCGCGTTCGCACGCCGAGCCGCTTAGCGCTGAAGGAGGGGAGCGAGCAAGGCTGGAGCGTGCACTACATCCACGAGGCCGGCTCGTTCGTGCCCTTGGTGCAGGTGCGCCAGGCGCGCGCGATGGCGCTGAACGAGATGACGGATGCGAAGGCGCTGATGGAGGCGAACGGCGGGGCCTATGACATCGAGCAGGACCCGCTTTGGAACGGTGAGCAGAGGAACGTGCCGCGTGCGTTCGACAGGAAGGAGATGGCGTTCTATCAATGCGATCACCTGGGCACGCTGCAGGAGCTGACGGACCATGAAGGCAGCGTGGCCTGGTCGGCGCAGTACAAGGCGTGGGGGGAAGCGCGGGAGGCGATCAGCGAGGCACGGAGACGGGCAGGGTTCAGGAACCCGATTCGGTTTCAGGGGCAGTATTTCGATGAGGAAACGGGGCTGCATTACAACCGGCATCGGTATTTCGATCCGTACTCTTGACGATTTGCCAGCAAGGATCCAATTAAATTAGCAGGAGGATTTAATTCGAATTCTTATGCTGAAAATCCAATTGAGTGGGTTGATCCGCTGGGACTTTCTCACAGAAAGAGTAATGACGCCTCAAGCGAC
This sequence comes from Variovorax sp. H27-G14, assembly GCF_046156345.1. Lineage (NCBI taxonomy): Bacteria > Pseudomonadati > Pseudomonadota > Betaproteobacteria > Burkholderiales > Comamonadaceae > Variovorax > Variovorax sp. H27-G14. The sequence continues at coordinate 169,302 of NZ_JAYLVN010000009.1, read as the reverse complement.
GGAGAAAAGAATTAGACAACGTGCGGGTCGCGTCGCACGGCGTTGAATCGAGGAAAGGATTTGGCGAAAAGACTTCCCAGCCAACTGGCCAGTGGCAGGTCGGAAATGATCCAAAACGACGCGGAATGAAAAACTACGTATATTCAGAAAATCCCGGTGAATTTGGGCGATTTTACGAATATGTGGATGCAGCCGGTGCAAAGAAAGTGGTGGTAGAACATACCAACGATCCGAGACGAGCACCGCATGTACACGCTGGCGAAGCCAAAGGTGCCGATCCACGGAATTACGATTTTTGCAATGATCGATATCAAAAAATAGATGATCCAAAAACGGGAGACCACCATGTCGATTATCCGTGCTAATAAAATAAGAGAAAAAATAACTCAGCGACGAGGCGTCGAACTTCTGGCGAAATTGGATGGCTTGGATAGTTGTCGCTTGGGAATGGCTGACGCACATGATATTTCTTGGCAAGAAAATATTATGAAGAAAAACTTGGCGTTTGACTCGAAGCCTAATTTTTTATTGCCAATTGAAGATGCCGTCCAAAAAATTATTGAAGAATTTGAGAATTTTATTGATAAATTCGGAAATGAGTTACTCGTTTTATTCGAGATCCCTTTTATTTTGGAGCTATCGGTGCGAAATCCAGAAGCACTAATTCAAAGCTTTTATCGGGTCAAGGGAACCAGAGATATTACGGTGTTTAGTAAGTGCAAGAAAGCAATTTTCGAAGTGCAGGAACTCGAGTACGAAGTCAAGATATTTTCAGCGGTATATGAAAACTGAGGCATTCATCGAGATTTATTTGAAGAAAGTCACATGATCTGAATCGGTGCTGGCACGCCGTCTTTCTGCAGGATTGGGAGCTATGCAGAATTGGGGTCAGAACCTAATTACTCGTGAGTTCTTTAAAAATTGAATGAAGCTGTTCGCGTTCGAAAGCACGCAGAGCCGGTCAGCGCTGAAGGAGGGAGCGAGCACGGCTGGAGCGTGCACTACATCCACGAGGCCGGCTCTTTCGTGCCTTGGTGCAGGTGCGTCAGGCGCGAGATGGCGCAAAGCGAGACGACGGAGCGGGTGGAAAGGGCGCTTCCAACGCGGTGAATAAGGAAATCTACGACTCCGTACCTGTAGAGCAGCAATCTGACCCGCATTCGTGGTGCGGCGAACCTGACGTATTGAGCGGGATTGCCAATCAACACCAAGTTTCAAACACGGAGGAGCTTCGAAAGATCGTTAACGGTGGGAAATCGGCTACCGTTAGAAATGATGGAAAGGAACTGCCGTTCTGCAGTTCTTGTGGCCATGTGATGGCTAGGCTCGGCGTTTGTGATGGAGCAAAAAAATGATTGGACCGTTCAGTGAGGTCGAGGAAAAAACTCTCGAAACCCTCGAACAAGCGTTGATCGACAACAAAATTCTTCATGTACAAATGATGAAGATGTACGCGGAATTCCTGTTTTCCCTGATCTCAAGTGAAAAGATTGAACGGGACTTTGGGTTTTCTTCCGAATTGACCGTTGTGGCTCAATGCGTTCAGTCCGCAATTCACAGCTTTGGTACCGATGCCAGTGACGAATTGCGGCGACAGCGCAGAGTCGAACTTATAAAACTTTGTAGCCGGGTCGAAAAAGAACAACCTGCTCTGGCCGCACTGGCTCGATGTGCTGTATGTTGTGTTTCTGATGAAGAGGGGTGGGAGCCCGATCTAGAGGAAGATTCGACGCCAATTCCGCGATATCTTTTTCTGCTGAAGAAATTTGATCCGAATATGGGCGTGATTTTTTTGAGTTATGCACGCACTGCTCTGCTTGAATTTCGATAGCCGACAATGCCTTGCTCGCAATGAAAATCTTCCTTGGGTACATCTCCAAGATGTACTACTACCTGTTTTCCATGAGTGACGATGAACTCGATGATTTTAATATCAACGACGAGAGTTGCCGTGCCAAGCTATTTGACGCGATGAAGGCTAAATTCAACAGTTGCGGGCCTTTAAGCAAGCAAAGGGTGTTGGAATCCATTGAGTTTATTCTTTTGTCAGGTGAGCCTGATCGTTACTGGCGCGCCGTGGTGCCACATGAAGTGTTGCTGGATGAAGTCGAAGACAAGGTTGGTTACTTGCGCGCTCTATATCTAAAACTGGCTGGACATGCGCCATCGGAAAAATATTTCGACACCAATGTGGAATTGGTGACTGATCTACATGGCATTGATTTGCGACTGTAGGCGGGTGGTCGCAAATATCGAGTGGAAATTTAGATCAATTACTCAATAGTTTTGATCGTGGAATAAATTGGGGTCCGAGTCTTATTAACTCCATGACTTGTTGGTTGCTATGTGAGAAAAATGCAAGTGTACTAATCAAACCAATGATGATGCCGTGAAATGAAAAGTGAAGAAAATCGGGGTCAGAACCTAGTTGCTCGTGAGTTCTTTAAAAATTGAATGAAGCTGCTCGCGTTCGAAAGCACGGAGAGCCGGTCAGCGCTGGAGGAGGGGAGCGAGTACGGCTGGAGCGTGCACTACATCCACGAAGCCGGCTCGTTCGTGCCCTTGGTGCAGGTGCGCCAAGCGCGCGCGATAGCGCTGAACGAGGCGACGGATGCGAAGGCGCTGATGTAGGTGAACGCCGGGGTGTATGACATCAAGCAGGAATGAAAGGGTGTTCAATTGGAAAATAAAAAGCAAACATTGCAAGTATTGGCGAAAATGCCTTTGTGGAATGAGCGGAAATTTGCCCAATGTTGCTTTTTCATTGGCGACGCAGTGATCGGAGATTTCGAGCAGCACATGCTGCTTGGCAGCTTTGATCTAGCAATCAGGGATTTGATTGATCGGCTAAAAAATGTGCCGGATTATGATTTTCAATTTTCCAAAAAAACAGAAAAAGTTTTCAATGGGATGAGTGAAGCATTTTTGCATGGTAATTTTGATTTCTTCCAAAAAATCCCTGGTTATACTGAGACTCATGAGCTGGCTCCTAATGAATTTTCGGCAATACCCTTGGCGGTCGAGGCTTTTGATGGCGAAGAGGCCTATTTGTTTAAATTCGGAACACAATGGCGATTCGCTTGGCGCCAATGGGAAACCAAAAAGGTAAATTGCATCTCCCTGGATAGGGATGAATTTATTGAATCGCTCAAGTCAGTCTTGATCTAGTAGATAAAGAGAGATGCATATCGTAAAAAATGAATGACGCGAAAATAATATCTGATATCTCAGCGATCGTGCGGTCCAGAAGAGTTTTTTGGGTCGATGGCGATTATTTGCGAGATGGCGAATTGGTGCATTGGGAGTGTTTTATCCGGCTTGTCGAGAATGCCGTGGCTGTCGGTTTCGACGAGTATTTGGAAAAGTACGAAGACGCCGTCGATCTCTATGATATTTATGCGCGTAATAGTTTTGATAGTTTGCATTTGGCGGTCAACTTCGTATTGAATTCGTACCCGCTCGCGGCTGAAAATATCCGCGGGCGTTGACTGCCGTATTTGGAAGAATTTTCCATTTCTTTTGGCAGTATATCCGCAGAATTTCATCTTTTTGATTGGCGACCAAGGGGGCCTGTAGGGCGGCTATGACAACTACTTTTGCAGGATAGAGACGACTGTAGAGGGGGCATTCGCCAAGATCGTATTCATCCCGAAATTAAAAAATTCGCGGGTTGATTCGATGGGCGCAATTACCCGGATATTTCTCTTAGGGATGTTCATGATTGTTTTTAACTTCGGCCCATTCAGCAAGGATGAATTGACGGTCACGCTCGACCCCGCCGGCGCCGAGTTGCTGCGTTCCAAAATCTTCGAGCTGCTGGCTGATCCATCGCATGACCAATTTGCAGATTGTCTTCATTGCACCGAACGTGTATTTCATGATGCGCGGATCAGGTTCCAAATGGAAGAGATCGATAGCGTGAATTTAGCCAGTAATAAGCTGCTGCTGTGCTTGAGTCGAGATGCATTGACCTATGCGCAGGACCAGCTGACAGAGTTTTTGGGAAAAGGCTATTTCTACCCCGCCGAATTTTGGTCCTGCCAGCGCTCAGGCCGCAAATATGCCACTCAGATTCTTTTCGCCAAATTCAATTCATTGAACGACATGATTTTTTCAGCTCGAGATTGAAGAGCAGCAGAAGGCGCTGTCAAAAAAATGCTCGCCGCCAGGATCTGGCAACTCGTCCAGGCCAAGTCCGAAGCGCTCGACTTTCCGCCCTTCTTCGCCGCAGATTCCGACCCGAACCGCGCGGCCACCCCCTCCCATCCCTCACCGCAACCCCGGGTTTCCGATAACTAAATCATCTTGATTTAGTCCTGCGCCTAACGGATAGTCCCCCTGCGCCCGGACGCCGAGCCTTTCACTTTCGAGAAAAGCCGAGCGATCCGGTTCCGAAAAGACCGCAGGCGCCTTGCCGCCTGCCCAAGGAGACACACCATGTTCAGCACCCGCTCCATCCTGGCCAAGTCGGCAATGTCCGCCGTTTCCGCCATTTCCCTCATTGCTTCCAGCGCGGCCTTCGCCGCCGACCAGCCCATCATCGGCCTGGTCACCAAGACCGAAACCAACCCCTTCTTCGTCAAGATGAAAGAGGGCGCGCAGGAAGAGGCCAAGAAGCTCGGCGCCAAGCTGCTCTCTGGCGCGGGCAAGGCCGACGGCGACAACGCGGGCCAGATCACCGCCATGGAAAACATGATTGCGGCCGGCGCCAAGACCATCCTCATCACGCCCAGCGACGCCAAGGCGATCGTGCCGGCCATCAAGAAGGCGCGCGACAAGGGCGTGATGGTGATCGCGCTGGACAGCCCGGCCGATCCGCCGGACGCGACCGACGCGCTTTTTGCCACCAACAACTACACGGCCGGCGTGCTGATCGGCGAATACGCCAAGGCCGCAATGGCGGGCAAGACGCCCAAGATCGTCGCGCTCGACCTGCTGCCGGGCCACCCGGTGGGCGCGCAGCGGCACAACGGTTTCATGAAGGGCTTTGGCCTGCCGGCGAACGAGGCCAAGTCGAACGAGCTGTCCAAGTCGCCTGAAATCGTGTGCATGGCCGACAGCTACGGCGACCAGGCCAAGGCGCAGACGGCAATGGAAAACTGCCTGCAGAAGGCACCCGAAGTGAACCTGGTCTACACCATCAACGAGCCCGCCGCGGCCGGTGCGTACAACGCGCTCAAGCGCGCAGGCAAGGAGAAGGGCGTGCTGATCGTCTCGGTGGACGGCGGCTGCCAGGGCATCAAGGACACCAACGCCGGCATCATTGCCGCCACCTCGCAGCAGTACCCGCTGAAGATGGCCGCCATGGGTGTGGCCGCGGGCGTGGAGTTTGCCAAGACGGGCAAGAAGGCATCGGGCTATGTCGACACCGGCGTGACGCTCATCGCCGGCAAGAGCGTGGCCGGCGTGGACAGCAAGGACACCAAGACCGGCGCCGATCTGTGCTGGGGCAAGAAGTAAACCGCCGGCGCTGATCCACACAAAGCACCGACACAAGACACCGATCAAGGGAGCACCTCGATGGCGAAAACCGCATCCAAGCACCACATCCCCTGGGGCGCCCTGGGCCCCTGGCTGGCCCTGCTGGGCGCATGCATTTTCTTTGCGACCCAGTCCGACCGGTTCTTGACCGGCGGCAACCTCTCGCTGATTCTTCAGCAGGTGATGGTGGTCGGCGTGATTGCCATCGGCCAGACGCTGATCATTCTCACGGCGGGCATCGACCTGTCGTGCGGCATGGTGATGGCGCTGGGCAGCATCATCATGACCAAGTTTGCGACCGAGCTGGGCATGCCGGTGCCGCTGGCCATCTTGTGCGGCATTGGCGTGACCACGCTGTTCGGGCTGCTGAACGGCCTGCTGGTGACGCGCATCAAGCTGCCGCCTTTCATCGTGACGCTGGGCACGCTGAACATCGCGTTCGCCATCACGCAGCTGTATTCGTCGTCGCAGACCATCACCGATCTGCCCGCGGGCCTTACCGGCCTGGGCACCACCTTCACCATCGGCAGTGCCGAGGTGGCGTGGGGTTCGGTGCTGATGGTGGCGCTGTACGGGCTGGTGTGGTTCGTGTTGCGCGAGACGGGCGCGGGCCGCCACATCTATGCGGTGGGCAACAACGCGGAGGCCACGCGGCTGGTGGGCATCCCGACGCAGCGCGTGCTGCTGGGCGTGTATGTGGCGGCGGGCGTGCTGTATGGCATTGCCTCTTTGCTGTCGGTGGCGCGCACCGGCGTGGGCGACCCCAACGCGGGGCAGACGGAGAACCTCGACGCCATCACCGCGGTGGTGCTGGGCGGCACCAGCCTCTTCGGCGGGCGCGGCATTGTGCTGGGCTCGCTGATTGGCGTGCTCATCGTGGGCGTGTTTCGCAACGGGCTCACGCTGATGGGCGTGTCGTCGATCTACCAGGTGCTGGTGACGGGCGTGCTGGTGATTCTTGCGGTGGCCGCGGACCAGTTGTCGCGCAAGGGAGCACGCTGATGAACGCCGTAGCCAACCCCAAGATCGTGATGCAGGCCAAGGGCCTGGTGAAGCGCTATGGCCAGGTCACGGCGCTGGACGGTGTCGACTTCGAGCTGCGCGAGGGCGAAATTCTGGCGGTGATCGGCGACAACGGCGCGGGCAAGTCGTCGCTCATCAAGGCGCTGTCGGGCGCGACCATTCCGGACGAAGGCGAGATCTTGCTCGACGGCAAGCCAGTGCACTTTCGCAACCCGCTGGACGCACGGCGCGCGGGCATTGAAACGGTCTACCAAGACCTGGCCGTGGCACCCGCCATGACCATTTACGAAAACCTGTTTCTGGGCCGGGAGCTGCGCCGCCCCGGCTTTCTGGGCAACGTGCTGCGCATGCTCGACAAGAAACGCATGCTGAGCGAAAGCGCCGCGCGCATGGCGGACCTGAAGGTGGGCATTCAGTCGATGACGCAGGCGGTCGAAACGCTCTCCGGCGGACAGCGCCAGTGCGTGGCCGTGGCACGCAGCGCGGCCTTTGCGCGGCACGTGGTCATCATGGACGAGCCCACCGCCGCGCTGGGCGTGAAGGAGGGCAACATGGTGCTGGAGCTGATTCGCCGTGTGCGCGATCGCGGGCTGCCGGTGGTGCTCATCAGCCACAACATGCCGCATGTGTTCGAGGTGGCCGATCGCATTCATGTGGCGCGCCTGGGCAAGCGCGCGGCGGTGCTCAACCCGAAGAAGATCAGCATGAGCGACACGGTGGCCGTGATGACCGGCGCCATGACGCCCGAGCAGTTGCCCGCGGAGGCGCATGCCTGATGCCATCGGTGCCCTCGATGCGCTGCATGTGGAGGCCCCCGCGCGCATGCCCGACCTGTTGCGCCCGCGCGGCTCCAACCAGCTTGGCATGCGCCAGTTCAACGAGCGCACGGTGCTGCAGGCGCTGCGCGTTCACACCAGCCTGCCCAAGGCCGACCTCGCGCGCCTCACCGGGCTGAGCGCGCAGACCATCGGGCTCATCACCGCGCGGCTGGAAGAAGACGGCCTCATCGTCAAACAGAACCGCGTGCGCGGGCGCATCGGCCAGCCGTCGGTGCCGCTGGCGCTGAACCCGGACGGTGCGTTTTCCATCGGCATCAAGGTGGGCCGGCGCGGCGCCGAATGGCTGCTGATCGACTTCACCGCGCAGGTGCGCGAGCGCCACGCCATCAGCTACGACTTTCCGGATGCAGAAGAGCTGCTGCCGGCCATTGCGCAGCACATTCACCGGCTGCGCGACGGCCTGGGGCCGCTGGCCGTGCGCAACGTGGGCGCGGGGCTGGCCGCGCCGTTTCAGCTGGGCGGCTGGCACCGCACGCTGGGGCTCTCCAAGGCGCAGGCCGACCTGTGGAACCAGATGGACCTGGCGGCCGAGGTGCGCGCGCGCACCGACGTTCCGGTGAGCTTTGCGCGCGACACGGTGGCGGCCTGCGTGGCCGAGCTGGTGAGCGGGCGCGGGCACGACCTGAAGAGTTTTCTGTACATCTTTGTCGACACCTTCGTGGGCGGCGGGCTGGTCATCAATTCGCACCTGCACACGGGCGCGAATGGCAATGCGGGTGCGCTGGCTTCGTTGCCGATGCAGCCGCCGGCAGCCGGCGGTGCGCTGCCCACGCAGCTGATCGCGCATGCGTCGCTGTGGGAGCTGGAGCAGCGGCTGGCCAGTGAAGGGCTCGACGCGATGGCCGCGTATGACGAGCGTGCATTGCAGCCGCCGTTTGCCGCGACCACGCAGGCGTGGCTGGAGAGCGCGGCGCAGGCGCTGGCGCATGCCATCGTGAGCGGTGCGGCGATGCTCGACCTGGCCGATGTGGTGGTCGATGGATCGATGTCGCGGCTGCTGCTGCAGGCGCTGCTGGAGCGCACGCGCGCGGCATTGGCGCGTTGCAACTGGGAAGGGCTGTGGCAGCCGCAGTTGCATGGCGGCAGGGCGGGTGCGTTGGCCTGCGCGCTGGGCGGTGCGATGCTGCCGCTGCATGCCAACTTTGCGCCGGACCATGATGTGTTCTTGAAGGCGGCCTGAACGCGGCTTGATGACTTGTCTGGGCGCGTCGTGTGTTCAGGGCTTGGGCCGGAGTGGTCCCGATAATGCAGCCCTGTCATTCGGAACCAAGAACACATGAGCGCCGCAGATTTCCTTCTTGCCCCCGAGGTGCAAAAGATATTGACGGTCGTCTACGCGGCGCCCGATCAACAGTTTTCTTTCAGCGAACTGGCGCAGCGTTGCAAGCTGCCCGCCGAGGATGTGGCGCGCACTGTCGCGCATCTTGTGGGCAGCGGCATCTTGAAGCTGCACAAGCCGAAGGGCGATGAAGCCGAGGCCGTTGCTATCGACCGCACGTTCGTCTTTTATGGCGAGCTGCGCAGCATCGCGTTCAAGTCTTTTGCCGCGGTGGAGCCGGTGCGCGCGATGCTGCGCGGCAAGTTCAAGGACTCTGTGGTGCGCGCCTTCATTCTGGGAGAGGACGCGGACGGCACGCTGGAGCTGCTGGTCGTGCACGGCCAGCTGATGCCAGACGAAGTTGCGATGACGCTGGCGTGCCAGAAGCTGTCGAAGAACATTCATCGGCATTTGAAGATGCAGGTAATTTCTAACATCAGCTTCAATGGATTGACGCCGCGGGATGCGGTGACTGCGAAGCTCGCGTCTGGCGCCGCCATCGAGATCATTGCGCCGGGGGATACGAAGGCGCAGCTGGCTGTCGAGAAGGTCGGGTTGCTGCAGAGTGCGAAGAAGAAGCTGGCTACTTTGGGGCGCTCTGCGGGGTGAGTTTTTTGGTGCTGTCTTTGGTGCTGTCGTTCAGGGCGCGTGCGCAGGCCACCGGGTGCTCCCCTCCGCGAATGTCCCCCGCTTCGCTCCTCCTTTATTTCGCTGCGGGGAGCACCCGGTGCCCTGCGCACTTTTTGGGCGCTGCTGTTTCTCGCAGCGCCTTGGGGGCCCTCTATGGCGTCAATGCCTCGCACTGGTCTTCGATTCGGGCATGAAGAAGGCCCAGGGACGCGCAGAGCAGCCGGTGCAACGCGCTGCGCTGGGCTGCGTCGAAGAGCGGGGCAGGGGCAGCCTCTGCTTCTGATTGCGACGCGGCATCGCGGAGGTCTTCGTCCCAGTCGAGCAACTGGACCAACGTTTGCGTGCCCTGCACCACGTCGCGTGCGTGGTTGAGGAAGAAGCCGAGGCTTTGTTGGGCAGGGGCTAGCTTTTCTGCTTGAACCCAGTCGAAGGGTTGGAATTGGTGGGGGGTGGTGGGACTGGTCGGCGTGCGAGAGCTGCCGGCGTTGGTGCGTGCGTTTGAAGCGTTGGCCATAGGGCCTCCAGGAATGTGGATTTGCAACAACCGCCGCACTCGCTGCTAAACGAAGGCGGCGGCTCGAACGGGTTAGCAGACCGGTACATCCTGCGAAAACCGGCAGGGCGTAAGCCCTCCCATTCGAGCCGCCTAAAAAAGGAAGCGCGAACGAAAAAGCCGCAGACCATGTGCGGTGACTGCGGCTTGCGCCGCGGGATGTTATTGGGGCTGCTAAACCCTGCCTCGCTCATCACGAGGCGATGGCAATGTACGCGTTCTTGATGGCGAGCGTCAAGTGCTGGAACGCAAGTGTGTTGCGTTGGTATCGCCGGGTGGGTTGATGGTCTGTGCGTCGATGATGGACGGGCGCTGATGGCGGGGAGTTGTGACGGACACTGAAAAGCTGCTCATAAAGGCAGGGGCGATTCAGTTCACTCTGTGCTGTTAGCCTTGCATGGTCGGCAGCGTTTCTGCCACGCCAACCCCGGCCATCGCGCCCAATTTTTAAAGTCGACTCACTATGACCAGCCCGCTGTACAACGCCTCCGTTCCCGTCTTGCAGCAGATGCTGCGCGCCCTGTCCGACGTCCTCAAGAAGGCCGAAGACCACGCGACCCAAAAAAATATCGAACCAAATGCGCTGCTGCAGGCGCGGCTGTTCCCCGACATGTTTCCGCTGGTGCGTCAGGTACAGATTGCCGCAGATTTTTCCAAGGGCATTGCCTCCCGCCTGGCTGGTGCCGAGGTGCCGTCGTGGCCCGACACCGAGGTCAGCTTCGCCGACCTGCAAGCGTTGATCGCCAAAGCTCTGGACCATATCGGCTCCTTCAAGCCCGAGCAATTCGATGCAAGCGAGAGCCGCGAGATCGTGTTGCGCCCCGGCACCCCAAAGGAAAAGAAGCTGACCGCAAGCGCCTATCTTCTGCACTACGGACTGCCACAGTTTTTCTTCCACGTGACCACCACGTACGCCATCCTGCGCCACAACGGCGTTGAGGTCGGCAAGCGCGACTACATGGGCGCCTACTGACCCAAGACGGGCATGCTGAGCTCGGCCAATTCAGCGTGAATCGGCGTGAATCGACGTGAACTTGCTTTCGACTTAAAGAACCCGCAGCACTTCGAACTGCTGTCGGTTTGGGGCGACCTGTATCGACACCTCGTCACCCTCGCATTTGCCCAGCATGGCCCTGGCCAAAGGTGCTTCGCTGCTGATGACCTGAACAAGCTCAGCCCCGCTGACCAGCTTCATGCTGCCCCCATCCGGGCCGAGAAAGAGCTGTTGCTGCTTGTCGTCGGAATCGACCAGGCAGACCAGCGCGCCGACCTCTATGCCTTTGTTGGCGTCGTAGGGACGCGGGCGGAACCGGCGCCAATGGGTCATCGCCTGGCGTATGGCTTCGGCGCGCCTTGCTTGGCCGGTGGCCAGGTAGGCGGCTTCGAGTCCCAATGTGTCGTATTTGTTTTCGGCAACGTTTTCTTCGTGGGTCGCCGTTTCATGCGCTGACCGCACTGCGTGCTCGGCTTGCAGCAGGTCTTCGGCGAGACGTGCCAGCACCTGCTGTTGGAGCAAGAATTTATCCATGGCGAAAGGTATGCATCTCGAACAAGCAGGGGAGCGGGTTTTGATTATGAAGGGCTCCAGAAGCCTTCGATGCTTGTGTTGGCTGCGGGTTAACTTCGGCGATGGGCCCTGAGTTGCACCGTTGGTCGAAACTCAGAGCGCCGCGAGAAAACATGTCCGCTCTTGTAGGGATTTTCCTCCCAAGAATATGCCTGTCGCCAACAACCGCTCTTGGCCGACTACGACCTGTCGGCCTCTGTTGCTTCGACTAAGCCAAGACTAGCAAGCGCCAGCAAAAAGTTTTCATATTCTTGATCTTGCATGCCTTCGACCGATACGGCCACTGCGTGATACCACGGGTTTGAGTGTCCGCACTCGATAGAGAAGCTGCAAATCAACTGCGGAGCAGTGCAAGCGGTGCGTGCAGCAGCCCGAATCTCGTCGCAGGCCGAATCAAACTCATCGCGGCCGAATGCTTGCTCGATCAAACGGAAGGGGACACTTTGCGTTCGAAGCGGGGCTCTCGAGCTGTAGAGGCGAATATTTTTCATAGGTACAGGTTTGAGCCTTTAGCCTGCGATTACAAATTTATATCCTTGTTGGGCGGTGCGCGAGAATCGCTGTCGTTCCGGCCTCTCAGATTCAATCGATGACAGATCCATTTTCCTCGTTGAGCGAGGACGAGTTCGAAGAACTCGACCTCTTTCTTCTCCACGATGTCGACACGGACGACGCCATGACGCTGGAGATGGCGGACGGCTTCCTGCACGCCATTGCGATCGGCCCAACCACTGTGCCGCCGAAGCGATGGCTTGCCAAGATCTGGGGATCCAAGGAGATGATGCCGCCGATGGAATCCATCGAGCAGTTGAACCATGTTTTGGGGTTGGTCATGCGCCACTTCAACAGCATCATTGCCGGGCTGGAGGATGACCCACGAGAGATCACTCCCACCTGGGCAACGTCGACTTACGAAGGTGACGAACATGAATACGACGACGCCGAATCTTGGGCCTACGGCTTCATCCAGGGGATGAAGCTTTGTTGGGATGACTGGCAGCCCTTGCTTTCCACACCCCAAGGGCAAGCGTTGTTCAGGCCAATCGGCTTGCTCGGCGAGGGCGACTTCTCGAAGGACCAGGACGAGCTCACCAGGACACCGGCCATGAGGGCGGAACTGGCGCTTCAGATCCCCCAGGCAGTTCTGGAGATGCATGCGCACTGGTTACCAATCAGACTCGCTGTCCATCAGCGCGAGGTGGCCAAGTCGATGCAGCCCAAGGTGGGACGCAATGAGGCGTGCCCCTGCGGCAGCGGCAAGAAGTTCAAGAAGTGCTGCGGAGCGGCGGGTGACCTGCATTGAAGAGGCGGGCGGAACCCTTGGGCCGCTTCACGCATTCGCGCCGCCGACAGTGTCAGCGAACAACCATGCGCACGACGCCAGAGGCCAGCGTGTTGCTCACGATAACCAGGCACGCTGAATAAAATCCAGCCATGTCCGCCGCTCTAGCCCCACGCCCCCAGTGCACCGCTTGCCTGCGCCCGCTCAGCGCCTGCATTTGCCGCTGGGTCGCGCCCACCGCCCACGCGGTGGAGGTGCTGGTGCTGCAGCACCCGCTGGAGGTACACGAGGCCAAAGGCAGTGCCCGCCTGCTGCACCTGAGCTTGGCGCATTGCCGCCTGGTGGTGGGTGAGGCATTTGCCGCGCCGGTCTGGCCGATGGACGACAAGCACACGCTGCTGCTGTACCCGGACAGTCTGCAAGATACCGCCCCGGACCTGCACGCCCCACCCCCGCTACCGCCCGAGTGGCTGCAAGCCCCGTCGCGCCTGCGCCTGGTCGTGCTGGACGGCACCTGGCGCAAAAGCCGAAAGATGCTCTACCAAAGCCCGCCACTGCAACAGTTGCCCCGCTTGGCCCTGCGCAACCTGCCGCCGTCGCACTACCGCATCCGCAAAGCCCATGGGCCCGACCAACTGTCCACGCTGGAGGCGACCTGCTACGCGTTGTGCCAACTGGAAGGCGATGCGGCGCGGTTCCAGCCCCTGTTGGATGCCTTCGACGGGTTTGTGGAGCACATGGAGAAGGCTGGCGGGCATCGAACCGCGCAAGCTGACAAGTCCTGCGCTTGACCACGGGTTACGGGGTTCATTCAGGTGAGCAGCTGAATGGCTGGTTTTTGGCCGAACCTAGCCGCTGCCTGGTTGGCAGAACAGGGCCTGTTGCAGCCGCTGGTCACAGTCAGAGCTGGTGCTCGAAGCTTGCGTTTAATTCGGTAGGATGAAATCGATTACTTCATCGTGGAGAGTAAATGACGCCGAAAGTTGGTATCGGGATTACAACGTACGAAGACATCTCGTCGCCTGGCTTCGCAGCTATCGTCTACGACGCCTATCTAGCGACATCTCCAAAAATTGTTCCGACACGCATTGACGTGTGGTCCAAGAAGCACGAGATGCGAAGCTAGAGGAGCTTCATAACTTTGAGAGAGCAATGGTCAAAAAGACAACTGAGCAAAAAGATGCGGAGGAGCGTCGCTACATTGCTGCCAGCGCAGCGGCCAGTGCGGTTGAGCTTGAGCCGTTTTTGGCTGACCCCAACCAATCCATACGCGCCGTGGCAGCAATGAACCCGAATGCAGATGCAACGATCCTGGATCGTTTTGCGGATGACAAATTCTGGGGTGTGCGTGTTCAAGTGGTGAGCAATGCCAATGTCAGCCACGCCACCCTGCGCAGGCTGTTGGAGCCTGTTACGCGCAAACGCGGCGTAGTGCATCACGCAGCGCGCGCGAAGCTGGAAGAGCGCGGGGCGGAATTTGGTATTGATGGCATGCCGGAAGATGCGGTGTAGAAAACAACGCCCCGGTCCCCGAGCGCCTCTTGTTGTAGATGCGCCGCGAACGTCGGCTGACACGAGCGGTCGAACGCGTCTGGGTCGATGACTCCACCCGCGCTCCACCACTGACTGAGTACCTTCTGAAGTGCCGATGGCGATGCGACCCATCCCATCATCCGGGCCCGGCAGTTTTTTTACCTGGCCCGTGAATTGGCTTACAAGCCGCCCGCCGCACCGTTGCGCATCAACTGTCGGCCATGAGGTGGGACTGGGCAGTGCATCTTGTCGCTGACGCGATTTGCCACACATGGCCAACTTCTGCGAACGGAAAGGCGCAGGCCACAGACGGGCCCGCGCCTTTGGATTCAATTAGCTATTTCTTCAGATCAGCACTTCATGGCCGACGCTTGTGCAGCGAAAGCGTCCGAAGCAGCTTTGCAGGCCTGACCCAGAGCCGCCTTGTCGGTACCCATCGAAGCCCATGCGGCCTTGGTCTGGTCCAGGCTCGACTTCATCGCATCGGCGCCGGCACCGCTCTGCGAGCTTACGCAGGTCTGAACCTTCGCCAGGTAGTCGTTGCACTCTTGCGGCAGGTCGGCGGCCGATGCCGTGGGGGCTGCAGCAGGTGCTGCTGCGGGAGCCGGTGCGGCTGGCGCGGCGGCTGGAGCGGCGACAGGTGCCGGCGCAGCAACAGGCGCTTCTTCCTTCTTGGAGCAAGCAGTCAGAGCGGCAGCAACAGCCACCAGAACGAGAAGTTTTTTCATGTACGTAAAGTCCCCTAATAAAAGGCCTTGGTTACCGGCCACGCATGGAGCGCGGCCGGTCGGCAATGTGGCCCGGTGCATTGCCTTGATCAGACGCTGGCAGTATCTGGCGCTCACCGATCAGGTGGCTCGTGTGTGGGTGGCGGCCTTAATGGCCACCATCCGCGCCAAATGCTCGGACCCCATGCTTTACGCCACGGTCTGGTAGACCGCCGACTCCACATAGCGCACAAGCAACTGGCCAAGAACGCTGGCGATCCTACACCCCTGAAGAGTCGGTTAAATGCCGATTGCGGCGAGGCTTTGCGCAGGCATAAAGCTTTAGCCTTAAGCAACGGAAAAAAATGTGAATCTTCCGGGCAACCACCGGCATGCGGAGATTAAAAGTGCGTCGCTTACTCAGGCTCCAGCGCTGCGCCATTGCCTGGCTGGTTGACTACCTTCGTCGCAAGCTAAAAAGGAGCAGCGCTCGAGTTAGGCTCCAAGAGCTGCGCCATTGGGCAGCCCCGACACCAAACCTGAATTGCGGAGCGCGTGCTGTTCAAAACTTGGCGCCCGGCATTCCGCTGAACAGGTCGCGCGTGCACTTGCCCTTCGCGATATCGAACGACCCGGCGTAGCCCGAGTCCATGTATTCGCGCACCTCACCCGTCGTTCTGGAAAACGACAGCGCGGTGCCGTTGGGGCCGCCCGAGGTGGCGCGGCTGTTCGAGATCATGATGTCGTCTGCGGTGATGGAGTCGATGCCAGCCGCTGTGCGGCAGTCGCCACGGCACCAGCGTTTTGCATCGAGGTCCACGCGAAATGTCTCGGCCCAGGGCTTTGCAGGCTTTCCGGTTTCCTTTTGCTCCGTGCCTTTGCAGTTGAGGTCGTATTGGTTTGCCGCGTACGCGGGGCCGACTGCACAGAGAACCATGGCCGCGGCCATGCAGGTCAACACATTCTTCATATCGCTCCCAGAGGTTTTATTTTCGGAAAAGCTGGCATTGCAGCTCGCCGCGAGTTTAGGGAGGGCGCAACCGACGGTCTGTCAGACATTTGCTCGCCGCGAAGCAGGTTTGCGGTTGCGCCAAAGCCAGGCTAGTCGAAGACAAAGCTGAAGCGCAGCTCTCCGTCTCCTGCGATCTCGCTGGCTTTGGCGTCTGGCGACTTGTTGTACTTGGGTGCGCGGCGGCGCAGCAATGAAGGAGCGAACACCCGCAGGATCTCCACGTTGCCCACCTCTGCTGCCAGGACCTGATGGGTCGAGCTGAACTGGAGAAACCTCGACGTCTCGATGGCGTCCACAAGTTGACGAAGTGTTGCGTCGTCGGCCAGGTCATACACCATCTCCAGAGGGCCGATCTGGTCGTCCTGGAAGCAGCAGGCTTCGCGGGTGATTTGAAACTTCAAAGGAGCCTCCATGCAATGCGGTGATGTGGCCAGTCTTTCAATCCAGCAGTGATTCGGCGTCCATGATGATTGGGGACAGTCTGTGCGTCGAGCGGCAAGTGATGGGTGATGCCAAGGTGCACAACACCGGTTGTGCTGTCAGTGCCGACTGAGTCGACGATCGAGGCGTTGTCGATGGTCATCGGGCGCTGCGCTGAATGTCGGCTGCTGTCCGCTGCGACTGTCTGTCGAGCGCAGCTTCCGAACTCAACACTGTGGCGATGGCTCGGTCTTGGTCCGCGGCAATCAACGCATTCTTTTCTTTCGCTCGAGCCGCTTTCAGTGCAGCGAGGTATGCGGTGTCGAGCGCTTTTTCAGCGGCCACGTTGACATCGGGCGCAACACCGCGCCCCTCCCAGTTCTGCTTCGTGACTGGATTGACGGACCGAGCAAAGGGGATCCATACCTGGAAGTGATCGTTCAGCTGGAACGGTTTGACGGGATGCGCACCGCCCCCAGTTGCCTCGCCAACGACGACAGCTCGTTTCAGGGCCTGAAGGTTGTACGTGAACTCCTCGCCAGCCGAGAACGTGTTCTTGCTCGTCAGTACATACACAGGCCGGTCCGCGTACTTTCTGCCGGGCGCGTCAGCAGTCGTCCAGAACTCTTCGATGCGGTTGCCCTCTCGATGCTGCAAGTCGTTCAAGTGGACTCGGTCGGTGAACAGGTAGCTAGTGATCCAGGCAACACCCGCCGGCCATCCGCCTCCGTTCTGCCGCATGTCGATGATGAGCGCAGCCGTATCCCCAACAAAGCCAAAAGCGGCGGCGGTTGCGTCCTTGAGAAACTCAGGCTTGGAAAAGCCTCTGATGTCGATGTAGCCGACGTTGCCCTCGAGCCGCTCGGCCTTGACGAAGCCGTTGTTCGCATACGAGTTGAATCGCCGCTCTTGTTCGGTGGTTTCTTCGGTGGAAGAAGGAATGGGGTTTGGCACTGCATTGAAAAAGACCGCCAGATGCTTGTCGCCGTTGACGGAACGCAGGTCGGCTTCGAGCTGCTGTCTCAGGTCTTGAGACGTGCCGATGGCCGCATAGCTGCCGGCCTCCAATTTGCCCCGGATCAGTTTTGCCATTTCGAAGGCGCGGTCCGGGAAGACGTAGTTCTGTTCGACTGCAGCAGCGACATCACTCGCAATCTTGCGAACCGCACTGGCATCGATCGGCACTGGGGGGTCTGCAATCTGCGCGTGGGCGATCCCGCCAACTGCCAATGCGGCCATCAACAATAAAGCTGGGAATGAATTTTTCTTGACGATCATGTATGACTCAATCCGGCGGTGAAAAAGGGCGCCTCGCTGCGTCGACAGGCGAGTGTTTGAAGGACTGTTGGACGTTGCTTGTCAATTGCAGTCGGTGATTTCTGATTTTTCGCCGACTCTTCGCTTGTGGCTGTTTGTGGCCACCTGTAGCCGAAAGGTAGTCGGCTGCGTAAGTACTTAAGCAGTCTGCGATATGTAGCGCCAACGAACGCTTTTCGGATCGTGGGCTCATTCGCCAACAGCTTCGTATTCGCGTCCAGAGAAATTTTGCATTGCAGATTGAATAAGTCTGATGCCCTTCGAAGATGGGGGTCGAAGTCGGCCACCCACAAATCTTCAACAAAGGGAGCAACGCTCTCGATCAACCGATGTGGGCCGAGCGCCGCATAAGCGAAGGTCCAATGCTGACCGCCTCAAGGCATTCCCTTGGTTGTCGCCCCGTTTGGAAGATACGGCTTTCCGGTAACTTCCTCGATCTTCTTCTTTGTCTGTTGGGCCAACTCTTCATCCGCTTCGGGTGAAAGTTGCACTGAGATTGCTGGTGGCTGCTTGCGCGCTGCTTCGGCAGGGAGAAGGACATAGACGGCGCAGAACGCAGCCAGCAAGGCAATCATCGCCGCCGTCCAGGATGGAAGACGATGAATCCCGCGCCAAGCTTGGTGGTCGGTTCGACTCAGCCTTCGCGCCACGGCGACAGCGCTACCGCTACCGGAGATGAGCAAGCTCAAGCTGCACAGTGGTATCCAAAGTACTACGGCAAAGGCAGCGCTCCAAGGCATCAAACCATCAGCGACAGACAGCAGCAAAAGCCACAGCGCCACTGGTGCCAGCCCGACGAGCATGACGATGTTGGTGATGCTCCGGCTAGCGCGAGGTGACATGGCAATTTGAATACGGGAAAAGAGTGCGGTGACTGTATCGAGGCGTGCACCTGACTAAAGGCGACCAAGCGGGAGCGTGCCAGATTCACGAAAACCCGCTGTACACACTGTCCGTCGCTTGCATATAGTTGTGTACGGCGTTCACATGCGATACGAAAGGTCCTTCCCCATGAGCAATGCAAGCAAGGTATTCGTCAACATCGGACTCAGCCTCGACGGCTACATGGCCCCCGAAGGCATGACCATGAGCGACCCCGGGTACAAGAACTGGGGCGCCAAGTGGGGCGCGATGATGGGCTGGCTGGTAAGGCTGCAGCACTTTCGCGAGAACGTCCTCAAGGCCGGACCCGGCGGCGAGACGGGCCCTGTGAATGACCTGGTTCGCGGCACCTTCGAGCGCATCGGCGCCAACATCATGGGCAAGCGGATGTTCGATCAGGGCGAGGTTGCGTGGCCCGAAGACGCACCGTTTCACACACCGGTCTACGTGCTGACCCATGAAAAGCGCGAACCCTGGGTGCGCCCGGGCGGCACGACCTTCCACTTCATCAACGACGGGCCAGAGCATGCACTGGCGCTCGCGCGGGAAGCCGCGGGCGCGCGTGACATTCGCATCGCGGGCGGCGCGGACGTTGTTCAGCAATACCTGAAGCTGGGCGCGGTCGACGAACTTGAGATTGCCCTGGCGCCGGTGCTGTTCGGCAGCGGGCGGCGTCTGTTCGAGAACATGGGCGACATCGGAACGACGTTTCGGATCGACAGGGTGCTTGATGGCCCGGCCGCCACGCACCTGCGCTACGTGCGGCAATGAAGGCATGCGAAGGTCGGGTTTGCTGCTGACAAGCTCTGTGGCGTCAGGCCCTAACCCGCATGCTGTTTCAAAACTTTCGGCTCAACGAACGAGTCCGACCACAGTTGCACGAGGTAGTGATCTCGACCCTCTAGCCCGTCCTCCGACAGCGTGTCGAACCCCGAGCCTGACAACCTCACCTTGTATGTGCCGGGCGGCAGATCGAAGCGCGGTGCGTCCGCAAAAAAGTCGGTGCAACCAGCCACCACCAGACGGCCGCTCGGCACGTCGATGGCGCCTTCGACGACATGGTCGAACTCGGCAAGATCGACACGCGGCTCGGCATCGAGGAATTCAAGCGTCACCGGCACGGTCATGTTGCGCACGGTGCCGATACCGACCGTGCCCGCAGTCACCGCCATCATTCGAATCACTGCGTCCTCGCTCCAGGCATTCGACAGGTTGCCCTCACTCTCTTCGTCCTGCAGGTAGAACTGAAAGTAGTCGGCGAAGAGTTCAAGTCGATGGGTTTTCATGGCCCAAGGCGCTCAGGTTCAGCGCTCTGTCCGCCCGCCATCGCCTCAATGCTTGACGTGCGTATCGCCAGACGGGTCTGCTGGGGTCCGTTGCGCGGCTGCAGCCGCTTCGGCTTCCTTGTCCTTCTTGTTGGCCATGTGCCGCCCGACCATGCAACCGCCCGCAGCGCCGATCAGCCCATGGTGCCCTGCGACATGCCCGCCCACACCGCCCACGACGGCACCCTTGATGCAGCCCTTTGCGTTTGCAGCAACAGGCATGGCGAGGAACGCGGCAGCAGTGACGGCCGCGAGCAAAGCGTGTGAAGTCTTCATTGGAGGTCCTTGTGTTTGAAGATTGTGAACACCCAGGCTAGCGGTTCGCGCGCCGGCGAACGTACGCGGCGGGTGACTCCATCTGTAGGCGCGTTTCTGTTTTGTACGCGCAGCAGTGTTCACTTCGGCGTGAGCCGATACAAGCCGCCTTCGTGCTCGTCCTCGATCAACCACAGCGCACCGTCCGGCGCCTGCTCGACGGCGCGCACGCGAAAGCCGACGGTCCAGTGCTCGGCCGGTGTCGCCATGGCGCCTTGCACATCGATCCGGTGCAGGGCACGGCTGACGAGGCCGGGCGCGAACGCCGAGCCCTTCCATTGCGGAAACATCGCGCCGCTGTAGAACATCAGGTTGCCGGGCGCGAGCACCGGGGTCCAGTAGATGGCGGGCTTGGCAAGGTCGGGGCGGGTGTCGGGGCTGGCGATGGGCACGCCGTTGTAGTTCATCGCATAGGAGACGAGCGGCCAGCCGTAGTTTTTGCCCGGTTCGATCAGGTTCAACTCGTCGCCGCCGCGCGGCCCGTGCTCCAGCTCCCACAGGCGGCCGTCCGGCGCGAAGGCAAGGCCGTAGGGCGTGCGATGCCCTGAGCTCCAGGTCTCCGAGGGCGTGAGGTTGGGGCCTTCGAAAACATAGGTGCGCACGACGGGCGCGGTCTTGGCGGCCTCGGTGTCTCTGGGCGGATCGATCACCGGAACGGACCGTGCACCGGTCTTGCCCTCCATGGGGTTGCCGGGCGCGGGCTTGCCGTCCAGCGTGAGTCGCAGGATCTTGCCTGCGGGTTGGTTCGGGTCCTGCGCAGGCGTGAAGCGCTGCCTGTCGCCGACGGTGAGGAACAGAAATTTCTGGTCCGGCGAGAAGGCAACGGCAGCGCCGACCTGGCCGCCCTTGCCCTTGATCGGGTCGCGCCAGATGACCTTCAGGTTCTCCAGCGATGCAGTCCCAGTACTGGTGCTGGTGCCGGTGCCGAGCTTCAGCGTCGCACGGGCCAGCGCCAGGCTCGATGTGTTCGACTGTTGTCCGGGCTCCGAATACGTGAGATAGATCGCCCCGTCGCTCGAATACGAAGGAGCGATGTACACGCCGAGCAGGCCGTTCTGGCTTTGGTAGAGCACCGGCGGCACACCGGTGACCTCGAGCTTCTGCCCGGCTTGCGTCGCCAGAAAGAGCTTGCCGCTCTTCTCGGTGATCAGCATGCGTCCGTCGGGCAGGAAGGCGATGCGCCATGGCAAGTCGAACTGCGCAACCTTCGTGAGCTTGAAGGGAGGCGACGCGCTGGCGGGCAGCGCGCCGGCGTTGATCTGCGCCAGCACGGGCGTTGCCGCAAGAAGCACGCAAGGGATGAGACTGAATTTCGAAAATTGCATGCTTCGCTCGTCAGCCCGTTGCCGCAATCAGGCCAGTGCCTGGTTGAAAGTGGCCAGCAGGCGCGTCCAGGCGCGCTCGGCCTGGGCGGCGTCGTACACCCGCGTGTCGGGCGGGCACCAGCCGTGGGCCGCGGGGTACACCTCCACCTCGGCCGGGAGCTTGGCGCTTTCGAATGCGGTGCGCAGCGTGGTCTTGGCTTCGGGATCTTTGGCGTCGTCGTTCTCGGCCACTGCAACCAGGTAGCGCGCCTTCGTCTGGGCCAGCAGGCGATGAGGGCTGTCGGGCGACGCGGTCACCATGGCGGCGCCATGGAAGGTGCCAACGGCGCCCACGCGGTCGGGCGCCACCGTGGCGGTGCGCACTGCAATCGGCCCGCCCATGCAGTAGCCGGTGGTGCCGAGCTTGCGTGCCTTGTCCACTTCCTTTTGCGCATCGAGCCATGTCACGAAGGCTTTGGCGTCGGCCAGGTGCATGGCTGGCGTCAGGGCTTGCATCAGCGGCATGACTTCTGCGATGGCCGTCTGTCCGCCCTGCGCCGCAGTGGGTGCTTTCTTCTGGCGGTAGAAGGGGTTGACCACCAGCACGCTGTAGCCCGATTCGGCCAGGCGCCGACCCATTTGCCTGAAGGCCGGGCGCAGGCCGAACACGTCGGGCCAAATCAGCACGCCGGGTGCCGCGCCCGCGGTGGGTGCGACGAAGTAGGCGTCGCAAGTGCCGTCCGCCGTGGTGATGCTCACCTCGCGTTCGGCCACCCCGACGGCGTTGGCCACGCCGGGCAACGCGGTCAGCAGGCCGGCGGAAGCGGCGAATGTGCCGAAGTCGCGGCGGGTGTACTTCTTGAGCTCGTCCTGGTCGTTCAGATCACACATGTCGGGTCTACCTTGTTGGGGTTGGGTCAGGGGTCCGCTTTTGCCACGAATCGAGAGGGGGGGCAAGCTGGGGGTCTTTCGTTGGCACCGAGCGTGGCTGCACCGGCTGCGGAGCGGCAGTGCCTGCGCACGCTCGTCGCCAACGACGCGCTCATGCCGCCTCCTTTCGATCCTTCGGAATCCCGAACAGGCACATCAGGCTTCCCGCCAGCAGCAACGCAACGGACACACCAAGCGACGCGTGCATGCCGCGCATGAACGGCCCTGGCGCCGTGTCGCGCACCAGGTAGCCGAACACGGCCACGCCCAGCATGCCGCCGGTCTGGCGTGCCGAGTTGAGAACACCCGACGCGATGCCGGCACGCGAGGCGTCCACCGACGACAGCGTGGCGTTGGTCATGGTCGGCACGGTCAGTGCGATGCCGCTGGCCGCCAGCAGCATGGGCGCGACCAGCATCCAGTAGGCGCCGTCGATGCGGATCGGCAGCAGTACCAAGTAGCCGCAAGCAGCAAGCGCCAGGCCCAGAACCATCAAGCGCCTGGCGCCCATGCGGGTGATCAGTCGACCGGCGATGACGTTCACCGCCATCAGCACGATCGTCATGGGCAGAAACGCGAGCCCGGTCTGCTGCGGCGACAACTGCTGCTCCACTTGAAAGAACAGGCTGAAGACGAAGATGAGCCCGTAGTAGGCAAAGTTGACGATCACGCCGACCAATGACGCCACCGCGAAAGCAGGGATGCGAAAGAGCGCGAGTGGCAGCATCGGCGACGGGCTGCGCCACTCGATGACGACGAAGCACAAGGCTGCCACCAGTGCCAGCAACAGGCCACCCTGCACCCACGGATGCTGCCAGCCCACACGGCCAGCTTCTGTCAGCGCCACCGTGAGCGCCGCCAGCGTGCAGACGATGGCGGCCTGGCCCGGAAGATCGAAGCTGCGGCGATGGCCGGTGTTGCCCGGCGCGGCATGGCGCCACGCAAGCAACAGCCCTATCAAACCCACGGGCAGGTTGATCAAGAAAATGCTGCGCCAGCCGCTGTGCGTGATCAGCACGCCGCCCAGCACCGGCCCCGCAGCCAACGATATGCCGCCGATGGCACCCCACCAACCGACCGCGCGGCTGCGCTGTTCCCGATCAGGAAAAGCCTGCTGCAGCATGGAAAGCGAATTGGGCACCAGCAGCGCCGCACCCAGACCCTGCACCGCGCGTGCCGCCACCAGCGCCCACAGGCTGGGTGCCAGACCGCAGGCGCCCGATGCCAGCGTGAACAAGACAAAGCCGAGCATGAAAAGCCGCCTCGCGCCAAATCGGTCGCCCAGCGCACCGCTGGTCAGCAGCAATGCCGCGAAGACCAGCGTGTAGGCGTTGAGCACCCACTGCAGCCCCGACACGTCGGCACCGAACTCCCGGCGCAGAGCCTCCAGGGCCACGTTGACGACGCTGACATCGAGCAGAACGACGACAAGCCCGAGCGCGGCGGCGACCAGCGTGACACGGGCACGAGCAGAAGAAACGGAAGGCATCGAGAAGGTCCACAAGAGCTGATTCGTGCCGATGCTAGGTCGCCGACTTCTGCGCGTAAATTCTGTATAAACGCCAGTCAAAGTGGAGAAAACGCACAGATGTTCGATTGGGAAAATCTTCGCCATTTCCTGGCTGTGGCCCGCGCCGGCACGTTGTCGGGTGCCGCCCGTGCATTGCAGGTCGACCATGCGACGGTGAGCCGGCGGCTCAGTGCGTTCGAAGGCGAGTTGCAGGTCTCATTGGTCGAGCGCATGCCGCGCGCCTGCCAACTGACGCCGATGGGCCAGCAGGTCTTCGAACAAGCGCAGGCCATGGAGGAGGGCGCGTACGCCATCGAGCGACGAACCCAGGCGAGCCGCAATCCCCTGAATGGCAAGGTGACGCTCAGCGCCCCGCCGATCCTGGCGACGCATTTGCTGGCCGGCAAGCTGGCCGACTTCAGGGCGGCCTATCCCGGCATTCAGCTGTCCATATCCGCGCAGGCCAACCAGGTGTCGCTGAGCCACAGGGAGGCCGATGTTGCATTGAGGCTGGTGCGCCCCAAGGAGGCGAGCAGCGTGGTGCGCAAGGTGGGGCACATGCCCTTCGCGCTGTATGCGAGCCGCCACTACGCGCCGCTGCGCCGCCCACAGGACTGGACCTTCATTGCCTATGACGCCCAGTTCGCCGACATGCCGCAGCAACACTGGCTGCTGGACATTGCCGGGCACCGGCCGGTGGGTTGCGAGCTCAGCGACATCAGCGGTCATCTGGCCGCGGCGCGGGCGGGCGCCGGCGTGGCGGGGCTGCCGTGCTTTCTGGCCGATGCCGATCCGGCCCTGGTGCGCCTGAAGCACGAAGGCGAAAGCTTTTCGCGCGACATCTGGTTGGTGGTGCATCGCGACCTGCGGCGTGCAGCGCCCATGCGCGCGGTGATGGACTTTTTGATCGAGGTTGTGGCCTCGCAGAAGGCGCTGGCCCTGGACAAGAAAACCTAGACCGTCTCAACAACAGCAAGTCCGCGCGGGCTCGGGCTCTGTGCCGAACCGGGCGAACCCGATCCGCTATGCGCCCTTGCCCTGCAAGCCCAGCAGCTTGTGTGCTTCCACGAGCAGCGGCTTCACCGCCTCGAAGGTTTTTGCGCTCGGGTTGATCACGCTCACCCAGTGCGTCTTGGCGTCCGTCGGATGCGGCATGAGCCGGTCGAGCGCGGTGAAGTCAGTTCCCGCCTGCTCCTGCTCGCCGAACAGCGCATGAAAGCGTTCCTCGCCCGTGCGGATGTTCAGCCGGAACACGCCGGGCCGGTTCAGGTTGGAGGCGCTGTCGGCGTCGCTGTCCTTCGTGACGATGGTCGCGAACGGCCACTTGTTGTCCGCGCCGTGAAAGAAAAAGCTGTTGTCGTCGGCGACCACGAAATGGCCACCGCCAAGCATGTCGATGATGTGTTGGGTGATGTCGTCTTCGGTCATTGAAAGATGAAGCTTGGGGGTCAGGGCTTCCAGCGGCGAAGTCCGAGTTCTTCCGCAAGCGCCCGGTAGGTGGTGATGCGCGCCTGCACGTAGTCGTCGAGCGCGGTGCCGGTGAGCGCGAAAGGATAAAGGCTGTGCCGCGCGCGCAGCGCTGCATAGCCCGGCGCTGCGGTGGCTTGGGCAAAGGCGGCGGTCCACGCGCGCACGGCGGGCTCGGGCACGTCGGCGCTCAGGTACAGGCCGCGCACGGTCGGCCACACCAGGTCCACGCCTTGTTCGCGCGCGGTCGGCACGCCGGTGAGCGCGCCGCCCAGCCGCGTGTCGGACAGCACGGCCAGCAGCCGCACCGCCGCGCCGCCCTCCATGGCCTGCAGCGCCTCGGCGGCATCGCCGGGGAAGGCGTCTACATGCTTGCCCTGCAACGCGCTCAGTGCGTCGCCGCCGCCTTCGAACGACACGAAGCGCATGGCCTTGTGGTCGCGCCCCGCGGCGCGCACCAGCAGCGCGGCCTTCACCCAGTCCTGGCTGCCCACGGTGCCGCCCGCGCCGAAGGCGATGCGCGACGGGTCTTGCCGCAGCGCGTCGACCAGGTCTTGCAGGCGTTTGTAGGGGGAGTCGCGGTGCACGGCGATCACGCCGTAGTCGGTGCCCAGCGTGGCAATCCATCGCACGGCGGATGGCGGGTGCGGCCCGAAGCGGCCCTGCGCCAGGTTGAGCAGCGAGCCGCTCGAAAAAGCCACCAGCGTGCCTGGCCCGCCGAGCTTGCCGGTGGCGATGCGGTCGAACGCCACCGCGCCGATGCCGCCCGGCAGGTAGCGCTGGGCCAGCGGCGGGCGCGCGGGCCGCACGGCCTGCAGCGCGTCGCGTGCAAGCGCGCAGGTCAGCGCAAAGCCGCCGCCGGCCTTGGCGGGAATCACGCAGTCGGCGGCGTCTTCGGAAGGGTCGCCCGCGGCCAGGGCACGCGCGCCGGGCAAGGGCATCAGCAGCGCGCAGAGGGTGCGAAGTGCGTGGCGGCGGGTGGGGCCAATCGGCATGGGTGTCGGCATGGGCATCTGCGTGGCATCTGCTTGGGTATGGGCCTGTCAGGCGACAGCCGGGCGGGGCCACCAGATGATCGCATGCAGCCCCCGGCCGGCCTCGCGCGCCTCCAGCCGCAGCTCGCCCTGGTGGCGCTGCGCAATGGAGCGCGCAATGGCCAGCCCCAGGCCGAAGCCGCCCTTGCCCGCGCGAGCGCCACGGCGAAAGCGCTGGCCCAGCGCGGCGCGTTCTTCGTCGCTCAGGCCCGGCCCGTCGTCTTCCACGTTGAGGCTCCAGCCCGCGGCGTCGGCGGCGGTGAAGAGCGTGATGGTGCCTTCGGCCGGCGTGTAGGTGATGGCGTTGGCCACCAGGTTGCTCAGCGCTTCGCGCATCAGCCCGCGGTCGGCCACGGCCACGAATTCAGGTGTTGGCGAGCGGGTGCCCAGGTCGATGCCCAGGTCGATGCGCTTCGCGCGCGCCAGCGGCAGCAGGTCGACCGCCACTTCGCGCAGCAGCGCGGCCACGTCGAACTCGGCCGGCTCCACCAGCACGGTGTCGCTGCGGCCCAGCGCCAGCAGTTGCTGCGCGCTGCGCGTGGCGCGGCCGATTTCTGTGCCCAGCGCATCGAGCGCCATCTGCACCTGCGCCGGGTCTTGCTGGCGCCGCGCGTAGTCGGCCTGCATCTGCAGCGTGGTGAGGTGGGTGCGCAGCTGGTGCGAGGCATCGTCCAGAAACTGCCGCTGCTGCGCCACCAGCTCTTGCGTGCGCGACATCTGCTGGTTGACCGCGGCCACCAGCGGGCGCACCTCGGCGGGCAGGTCGGCATCTGCGATGCGGGTGAGGTCGTCGCTGCTGCGCGCCTGCACCTCGCGCGCCAGCCGCGACAGGGGCCGCAGCGCCGCGGCCAGCGCCAGGGCGGTGCCGCACAGCAGCATTGCCAGCACCAGGGCGTCGCGCAATGCCGCGCTGCGCACGAAGCGCGCGCTGAACTCCTGGCGCGAGCGAGTGCTTTCGCCGACCTGAATGAGCACGCTGCGCCCGGTGCTGCCGGCCGGTGCGCGCTCCAGGTCGCGCCGGTAGGCTGCCAGCCGCACGGCCTCGCCGAAGTAGGTGGCGTCGTAGAAGGCCGGCACGCCCATCGCCAGCGCGGCGGGCGGCGCGGGCAGGTCGGCGCTGCCCAGCTCCACCAGCCCGTCGGAGGTCGACACCCTGAAGAACACCTGCCCGCTGGCCGTGAGCTCGAAGAACTCGAACATGGTGTACGGCAGCTCGACCGACAGGCCACCCGAGGCGGTCGAGATGTTGGCGTCTATGGACTTCAGCGCACCCAGCAGCGAGCGGTCGTAGGCCGCGTTGGCGGCGGCCAGCGCGTCGTGCCGCGTCATCCACAGCTCGATGCCCGTGACCACAAGCAGCGCGGGGAACAGCAGCAACGCAAGGCGTTGCCACAGGCTGGCGCGCCGCAGCCTTTCACGCAGTCGAAAGGGCGACGGGCTCACTCAGTCTGATTCCAATACATAGCCGAGTCCCCGCAGCGTGACGATGCGCACGCCGCTGCCGTCCAGCCGCTTGCGCAGGCGGTAGACAAAAACCTCGACCGCCTCGGGGTGCACCTCTTCGTCGTCGGAGAACACGCGCTCCAGTATTTGCTGCTTCGACAGCGGCTCCCCGCTGCGCTGCACCAGCACGCGCAGCACGGCCAGCTCGCGCGGCGAGAGCGCCAGCGTTTCGCCGTTCAGCGTGAAGTGCCGGCGCGCGCCGTCGTACACCAGCGCGCCGCAGGCCAGGCGCGGATGCTC
The DNA here is from genome assembly GCF_046156345.1 of Variovorax sp. H27-G14. Taxonomy (NCBI): domain Bacteria; kingdom Pseudomonadati; phylum Pseudomonadota; class Betaproteobacteria; order Burkholderiales; family Comamonadaceae; genus Variovorax; species Variovorax sp. H27-G14. The sequence continues at coordinate 141,110 of NZ_JAYLVN010000009.1, read as the reverse complement.
AACGCCGCGCGCGCGGCGCACCAGCGCGTGAAGCCGCGCTTCGAGCTCCGCCAATGCGAAGGGCTTGGCAAGAAAGTCGTCGGCGCCCGCATTGAGCGAGGCCACGCGCTCGTTCAGCGAATCGCGCGCGGTGAGGATGAGCGCGGGCAGCCGCTGGTCGCGCTCGCGCAGCCGCTGCAGCACCGTGTGGCCGTCCATGCCCGGCAGGCCCAGGTCGAGCACCAGCGCGTCGTGCTCGCGCTGCTGCAGCGCCCTATCGGCCAGGCGCCCGTCGTCCACCCATTCGACCTGGATGCCCGCATGCTCGAGGGCCTTGCAGAGCCAGGTGCCCAGGGTGTGTTCGTCTTCGGCCAGCAGGATGCGCATGGCGCGATGCTAGGGCCTGGGCCAATCAATCAGGCTTGATGTTTGCCCTTGCGATCACCTTCTGCCAGCGCGTTTGCTCGGCCGCGATGAACTGCGCGAACTGCTCCGGCGTGCCACCGACGGCCTCGGCCGCGTCGGCGGTCAGGCGCTGCATGGAGTCGGGCGACTTCACGGCCTTCATGGTTTCGGCGGAGAGCTTGGCCAGGTTGGCGGGCGTGAAGTTGGCCGGCGCGAGCATGCCGTACCACTGCGTCATTTCGAAGCCGGGGAAGCCCTGCTCGGCCACGGTCGGCACGTCGGGCAGCTGCGCCAGGCGCTTGGTGGAGCCGGTCGCAATGCAGCGCACCTTGCCCGCCTTGATGAACGGAATGATCGCGGCCGCGCCGATGGCCGATGCGTCGAGCCGGCCCGAGAGCAGGTCGGTCACCATCGGGCCGGTGCCGCGGTAGGGCACGTGCAGCATGAACACGTCGGCCGTCATCTTCAGGTACTCGAAGGCCAGGTGGCCTGCGCTGCCGTTGCCCGCGGAGCCGTAGCTCAGCTTGCCGGGCTTGGACTTGGCGTAGGCGATGAACTCCTTCAGGTTCCTGGCCGGCACGTCGGGGTGCACCACGTACAGGCTGGGCACCTTGGCCAGCAGGCTCACGGGCTTGAAGTCCTTGTTGGCGTCGTAGGGCAGCTTGGCAAAGATGTACGGGTTGACCGCCAGCGTGCCGATGTGGCCCAGGATGATGGTGTGCTGGTCGGTGCTGCGCGCCACTTCGCTCATGGCAATGTTGCCGGCCGCGCCGGGCTTGTTGTCGACGAACACGCTCTGGCCCAGCGTGCGCGAGAGCTCGGCCGCGGTGGAGCGCGCCACGATTTCAGAGCTGCCGCCGGGCGCGAACGGCACCACGAAGCGAACCGACTTGCTGGGCCAGGTGTCTTGCGCCGAGGCCATGGAAGGCAGCAGGCCGCCAAGGGCGAGGGCGCCGCCGGCCTGCAGCCAGTGGCGGCGGTTGTGGGCGAGGTCGTTCGAAAACAGATCGGACATGGTTTTGTCTCCAGCGCTTATTGATTGAAAAGGCGCATCGTGCCTGCGCGATGCTGTCGGAATGCTGTCAGTCAGATCAGGTTGCGCATCGCCTGCGCTGTTTCGCGCAGCACGGGCAGCACCCGCGCCACCGCGTCTTCCGAGCTCTCGTGCCCCATCGGCATGGTGATGTTCAGCGCCCCCACCAGCGTGCCGTGCCGGTCGCGCAGCGGCGCCGCGATGCCGCGCGAGTTCAGGTCGAGCTGCTGCTCCGACAGTGCCCAGCCCTGCGCCCGGATGCGCGCCAGCTCCAGCCGCATGCGCTCCATGCTGGCGATGGTGTGCGACGTGAACACGGTGAGCTGTCTGGTGGCCAGCCACTGGTTCAGCTCGGCGTCGGTGCGCAGCGCCAGCATCAGCATGCCCGAGGCCGTCACCTGCGCCGGCACGCGCGCGCCCAGCACGTAGCCGGTGCTCATGCTGCGGTTGGGGCCGTTGCGCGCGATGTAGACCACCTCGTCGCCGTCCATCACGCTGAGGTACGCAAACTCGTTGGTGCCGGCCGCCACGCGCTGCAGAAAGGGCTGCACCACGCGCGGCAGGCGGGCCGACTCCAGGTACGACTGGCCCAGGCGCAGCACCCGCGGCGTGAGCCAGAAAAGCTTGCCGTCGCTTGCCACGTAGCCCATGTGCTGCAGGGTGAGCAGGTAGCGCCGCGCGGCGGTGCGGGTCATGTTCGTGCGCTGGCCGGCCTGGCTGGCGGTGAGGCGCGGATTGGCGTCGTCGAAGGCTTCGATGATGCTCACGCCGCGCTCCAGCCCGGCGATCCAGTCGCGCTTGTCGAGGCCCGCGGGCGGTGCGGCGTCGTCCACGGTGTCTTTGATTTCCTTGGTGTCCTTGCGGGCCTTGACGGTGGTGCTCATGGGCGGAAGTGTGCCTTTGCAAAGGGCTTGCATGGGCGCCCGCGGCACCCCTGAAAACCCTTGAATTGAACGATCATCGATTTTTGTAGTTCGATAATCGCACGCCGGAGCGGCCGCAAGGCTGCAAGGGCGAAGCGAAGCGACTATAAAGCGGGGCATCCGGCCTCGAAACGAGCGATTGACGAACGGAAGCAAGCACATGAGCCACTCCATCCGCGGCAGCACCCAGGCCTACCTGATTCCGGGCGACCCGGTTCGCAATGTGCGGCTGCCCCGCATGTTCAACGCCGCCTTCGAGCGCTACCAGATCGACGCCGTGCTGCTGCCCATGCAGGTGCCGGTGCGCGACTTTGCGGTGTTCTTCAAGTCGGCCTTTCTGGCGCGCAATGTGCGCGGCATGGTGATTGCGCCGCCGCACAAGCCGCTGGTGGTCGACCTGCTCGACGGCTGCGGCCTGTTCGGGCGCGTGGCCGGCTCGGTGAACGTGGTGCGCCGCACCGAGGGCGACCAGCTGGAGGGCGACCTGTTCGACGGCGAAGGCCTCATCGGCGCGCTCGACCACTGCAACATTCCGTTCCGCGGCAAGCGCGTGCTGATTCTGGGCGCGGGCGTGAGCGCCGCGGCCATTGGCGTGGCGCTGGCCGAAGGCGGCACGGTGAACGGCGCGGAGCACATCGCCTTTTTCGACAGCGCCGCCGGCAAGGCGGCGGGCGTGGCCGCCAAGCTGAATGCGTTTTTCGACGCGACCGTGGAGGCCGTCGAAAGCAACGCGCCAGAGGGCTTCGACCTGGTCATCAATGCCACGCCGCTCGGGCTGGTGGAAGGCGACGCGCTGCCGGTCGACGTGACGCGCATGGACCGCCATGCGGCGCTGTTCGACATTCTTCTGCGCAACCAGCCCACGCCGCTGGTGCGTGCGGCGCGTGCGCGCGGGCTCAACGCGCAGGCGGGCTTCGAGATGCTCATTCAGCAGATGCCGCACTACCTGCGCTACTTCGGCCACCTGGACGCGGCCGAGGCGCTGCAGGCCGACGCCAACTTTCTTCGAGAGATCGTCTATCCGCCGGCCATGCAGGCCGAAATTGCGCAGCCCCTGCGCTACCACTCGCCCAGCGTGGCCTGAGCCGCGCATCACACACGAAACAACCGACATGATTTCCGGCAAGACCACGCTCATCGCCCACCTGGGCTTTCCCACCGAGGCCTTCAAGGCCCCGATGATCTACAACCCCTGGTTCGACAAGCAGGGCATCGACGCGGTGGTGGTGCCCATGGGCGTGAAGCCCGAGGACTACGCGGCCTCGCTGCCGCAGATCTTCAAGTTCAGCAACCTGCGCGGCGCGCTCGTGACCATGCCGCACAAGGTGACGACCATGTCGCTGGTGGACGAGGTAACGCCCACCGCGCGCGTGGCCGGCGCGTGCAACGCCATCCTGAAGCGGCCCGACGGCACGCTGCTGGGCGACCAGTTCGACGGCGCGGGCTTCGTGCGCGGGGTTGAACGCAAGGGGCGCCTGTTCAAGGGCACGCGCGTGCTGGTGTCGGGCACGGGCGGCGTGGGCTCGGCCATTGCGGCGTCGATTGCCGCCGCCGGCGCGGCCGAGCTGATGCTGTTCGACATGAGCGACGCATCGGCCCAGGCACTGGCCACGCGGCTGCGCGAGCACTATCCGCAGCTGAAGGTGAGCACCGGCTCGAAAGACCCGGCCGGCTGCGACGTGGTGGTCAACGCCACGCCGCTGGGCATGAAGGAGGGCGACCCGCTGCCATTCGACGTGGACCGCATCGACCCCGGCACCTTCGTGGGCGAGGTGGTGATGAAGACCGAGTTCACGCCGCTGCTGCTGGCCGCCAAGGCCAAGGGCTGCGCGGTGCAGGTGGGCACTGACATGCTGTTCGAAATGATTCCGGCGTACCTCGAATTTTTCGGCTTCGGCACGGCGTCGCCGGACGAGCTGCGCGCCGTGGCGCAGCTGAAGTACTGAAAGGGCAAGGCACCGCATGAGCATTTTTGAAGGCTTTCTCTCCACATCCGAAACGCTGGGCGCGTTCAGCGACCGCGCGTTCGTCGACGCCATGCTGCGCTTCGAGGCCGCGCTGGCACGCGCGCAGGCCGCCGAAGGGCTCATTCCTGAAAGCGCCGCCAACTCCATCGTCAGCAGCTGCAAGGTCGAGCTGTTCGACGTGGCCAAGATCGTGCGCGAAAGCGGCCGGGCCGGCAGCGTGGCCATTCCGCTGGTGAAGGCGCTGCGCGAGGCCGTGGGCCTGTTCAATGCCGACGCCGCACCCTTCGTGCACTTCGGCAGCACCAGCCAGGACGTGATCGACAGCGCCATGGCGCTGGTGACGCGCGAGGCCGTGGCACTGATAGAGACCGACCTGGCCAAGGCCGCCGACGCGCTGCTGCGCCTGGCCGTGACGCATGGCGACACACCGATGCTCGCGCGCACGCTCATGCAGCCGGCGTCGGTTACCAGCTTCGGCTTCAAGTGCGCCGGCTGGGCCGCGCCGCTGGTGCGCAGCCGCATCCGCCTGCGCGCGGCGGCAAGGCATGCGCTGCAGTTGCAGCTGGGCGGCGCCGTCGGCACGCTGGCGCAAATGAAAGGACACGGCCCCGCGGTGCGCAAGCGCATGGCCGCGGAACTGGGCCTGGGCGACCCCGGCGCCACCTGGCACACGCAGCGCGACGAATGGGTGGCGCTGGGCTGCGAGCTGGGCCTGATGACGGGCAGCCTGGGCAAGATTGCGGTCGACATCGCGCTGCTCGGCCAGTACGAAGTGGCCGAGGTGGCCGAGCCCAGCGAGCCGGGGCGCGGTGGCTCGTCGGCCATGCCGCACAAGCGCAACCCGGTGGCCTCGATGGTGGCCATTGCCGCCGCGCACCGCGCGCCGCAGCGCGTGGCCGCCTTGCTGGGCGCCATGCCGCAACAGCACGAACGCGCGCTGGGCGCCTGGCAAGCCGAGCTGGGCGAATGGCCCCAGTTGCTGATGTCCGCGCACGGCAGCGTGCGCGCCATGGCGGGCGCGCTGCCCGGCCTGCAGGTGGACGCCGCGCGCATGCGCGCCAACATCGACCGGCTGCGCGCCGAACTGCCGCGCGATGCGGCCGACGAATGGTTCGACCCCGCGCTCGCCCACAACGCAGGCCAGACCGCGCTGGCCGAAGTGAAGGCGCTGCAGGCACGGCTCACAGAACACAAAGAACGCAAGGAACTCCCGCAATGACCGCCCCTGAATTTCCCTCCGAGCCAGAGATGCCAGAAATGCCCGCGACGCCTGCAACGTCGGCGATGCCCGCCGACGGCTACGAGTCCGGCCTGCTCAACCGCCGCCGCGTGCTCGGCGACGCCTGGGTCGACAAGTCGCTCGCCAACCGCAACGACTTCAACGCCGAGTTTCAGGAACTCATCACGCGCCACGCGTGGAACGACATCTGGGGCCGCCCCGCGCTGGGCGACAAGACGCGCCGCTACATGGTGCTGTCGATGATGCTGGGCATTCACGCCTACGAAGAATTTGCGATGCACGTGCGCGCCGCGCTCGACGGCCCGCCGGAGTCGCGCCTGACGCCCGAGGACATCAAGGAAGTGATCATGATGGCCGCCATCTACTGCGGCGTGCCGGTGGCCAACCATGCCTTCGGCATTGCCACGACCATCCTGCGCGAGAAGGGCCTGCTGGCTGCGGCCACGGCGCAAGCTTCTTCCAGGTGAGCGCGCCGCACGCCGGTGCAAAAGACGGCTTGAAGAACGCGTCGAAGCGCCGCTTCGACGTCAGCTTCACCTTGCTGTTGCCGCTGCTGCTGGCCGCGCAGCCGGTGGCCACCGACAGCTACCTGCCCGCGCTCCCGGCCATTGCCAACGAGCTGGGCTCGGCCAGCACCAGCCTCACGCTCTTCGTGCTGGCCTTCGGCTTTGCGCAGCTGCTGTGCGGCCCGCTGGCCGACCGCTTCGGGCGCCGGCCGGTGCTGCTCGCGGGGCTGGGCTGCTATGCCATTGCGGCGCTGGGCGGCACCTTTGCGGGCAGCGTGGCGGTGCTGGCGGGCTGGCGCACGCTGCAGGGCTTTTCGATGGCGGCCATTCTGGTGTGCTCGCGCGCGGCGGTGCGCGACCTGTACCCCGCGCACGAAGGCCCGCATGTGATGGCGCGCGGCCTCACCGGGCTGGGCGTGGTCGGCCTGGTGGCGCCGCTGCTGGGCGCATGGCTGGTGCAGGGCGCGGGCTGGCGCTGGGTGATGGTGGCGATGGCAGCGTATGCGCTGGTGCTGTTCGTGCTGTGCTGGCGCTCGTTCGGCGAAACGCGCCGGCCGCTGTCGGGTGAATCGTCCGCGCCGCGTGGCAGCACGCGTGCCGTGTTCGCGAGCCGCTCGTTCCGGGCCTGGGCCTCGCTGGCGGCCACCACCTACGGCGGGCTGTTCTGCTTCTTGCTGCTGTCGCCGATGGTCTACATCGGCTACCTGGGCTGGTCGCCCGCGTGGTACGGGTGGATTCCGGCCGGGGGCTCGCTGGTCTACATCTTCAGCACCACGATGTGCCGCACGCTGCTGCGGCGCTACGGGCCGGTGCGCACGGTGCGCCTGGGCGCGTCGTTGAGCCTGGCGGGGCCGGTCATTCAGGCACTGGGCTGCCTGCTGCTGCCGCTGAGCGCGGTGCCGCTGCTGGTGGGCCACGCGGTGTACTGCCTGGGCCACGGCATCCATCAGCCGTGCGGGCAGGCCGGCGCGGTGGGCGACCTGCCGCACTTGGCGGGGCGGGCCGTGTCGTGGTCGGGCTTCGGCATGATGATGGTCGCGTTCTGCGTGGGGCAAATTGCCGCGCTGTTCGTCGACACCACGTATTCGCACGGCGCCTGGCCGATGGTTGCGCCCATGCTGCTGGCCGGCTGCGTGCTGATGGCCATTGCGTTCTTCTGGCTGCCGCGCCTGCAGCACCACCAACCTCCAACAAAGGACTCCACACCATGACCCGTTTGAACGTTGTTCGCGAGGGCCAAGGCCCCTTCGTCGTGCTCAGCCATGCGCTGGGCTGCGACCTGCACATGTGGGACGCCGTGGCCGCGCAACTGGCGCGCGCCCACACCGTGCTGCGCTACGACCACCGCAACCATGGCGCCTCCGACGTGGTGCCGGGCGCGCTGCGCATCGAGACGCTGGCGCAGGACGCGGCCGAGCTCATTCAGCGCGAGGCGGGCGGCGAGCCGGTGCACTTCGTGGGCCTGTCGATGGGCGGCATGACCGCGCAGGCGCTGGCCGTGCGGCACCCCGAGCTGCTGAAGACCGTGGTCATCGCCAATTCGGCCGCTCACTATCCCGACCAGGCGCCGTGGCGCGCGCGCGCGGAAACGGTCAACGCCAAGGGCGTGGCCGCCGTCGCCCCCGGCGCGGTCGCGCGCTGGCTCACGCCGGCCTTCGCGGCCACGCCCGAAGGCGCGGTGGCCGCCATGGCGCTGCACGACACGCTGGTGCGCACCAATGCGCAGGGCTACATCGAAAGCTGCAACGCGGTCGCCGCCATCGACTTTCGCGAGAGCAACCACCGCGTGGCGGTGCCCACGCTGGTCATCGGCGGGCTGCAGGACGAGGCCACGCCCATGGCCATGTCAGAGGCCATGGTGTCGGCCATTCCGGGCGCGCGGCTGGCCACCATCGACGCCGCGCACATCAGCGCGGTCGAGCGGCCGGTGGAGTTCACGCAGCTGCTCATCGACTTCTGGCGCAGTCTTTGAGGGGGCGGGCCGGTCCTTGCGGCCGGCCTCCCCAACTCACCCAGGTCAAGGTGCGTCAAGGGGCGTGGGCGTGATCGATCCGCAGCATCGGGTCCGCACCCATGATCAACGAGTTGATGCTGCTGCCTGACAGGTTGTTGCCCGCCAGCTGAATGGTCACGTCGGCGTTGGCCACGCTGCCCGCGTCGGTGAACTTGCCGGTGGTGCTGATCTGCAGCGTCGACACACCGTCGGTCGTGCTCATGCGCAGAAAGTTGCCGATGGTGTCGTCGGTCTCGCCCTTCAGAAGGTCGCGCAGGTCGATGCGGTCGCCCTGGGCGGCGTTGAAGTCCTTGATCACGTCGTAGCCGGTGTCGCCGGATTTCCAGACAAAGGTGTCGGCCCCGCTGCCGCCTATCAAGATGTCGTCGCCCGGGCCACCGATCAAGGTGTCGTTGCCCGCACCGCCCAGCAAGGTGTCGCTGCCGGTGCCGCCGTCCAGCATGTCGTTGCCGCCCTGACCAAAAAGAATGTCGTCGCCGGCGTTGCCCAGCAGGGTGTCGTTGCCACCCTTGTCCGACTTGAAGTCGAAGTCGGCGTAGTGGTCGGAGATGTACTTCTGCATGTCGCGCTCGGTCAAGGTGGCTTCGGGGATGCCGGTATCTTTCGAGACCATATCCTTGTAAGCCGAATAGCCCTTGTCACCGCGCGGGGTGTACCCGTCGCCCAGCAGAATGTTCTCGCCGTTCATGGGGGCATTGAACTTGTTGTCCGTGCCGGTGACCGGCTCCACACTGGCGTCTATCTTGATGGTTGGCTTGCTGCCGCTGATCAGGGCGTCGACCGTGGTGCCGGACAAATCGTTGCCTTCGAGCATGATTCGAACATCGGCGTTGGCCAGCCCGCCTGCCTGGTTGAGTTTGCCTGCGGAACTGACTTGCAGCGTGGAGGCACCCTCCACCGTGGTGATCTGCAGGAAGTTGCCGATGCTCGCCCGCGTCGCCCCTTGCAGCAGGCCTTGCAGGTCGATACGGTCGCCCTCCTTGCTGTTGAAATCCTTGATCACGTCGTTGCCGACATCGCCCGTTTTCCAGATGAACCGATCGGCGCCTGCGCCGCCGGTCATGGTGTCGTTGCCCGACCCGCCGTAGATGACGTCGTCGCCGGCCTTGCCATCCAGGGTGTCGTTGCCGGCCAGGCCCAGGATGATGTCGTTGCCGGCGTTGCCCGTCAGGGTGTCGTCGCGGCTGTTGTGCAACTTGCCGTCGAACGATCCCAGGTTGCCACCGTTCTCGAATTCACCAGCGTGTTCAGTGATGTACTTGTCGACGGTGCGCTCGGTGAGGTTGGCTGCCGGTGTCGCCATCTTCCCGGCAACGTAGGCACGAATTGCGCCGTAACCGTCCTCGCCAATACCGACGAACTGCTCCAGGTCACCCAGCAGAATATCGTTGCCTGCATTCCCGTTGATGACGTCATCGGCTGGCGGCGCCGGTACAAACTTGCCCAGAATGGCGTCGTCGAGCCTGTTGGCAAGGATCTGGGCTTGTGGGGCATGGTCGCTGTCGTAAGGCGTGAGGTCACTCAGGCTGACGGCATTGTTTACGCCAATGGCCTTAACGGTTGAGACGGCATTGAGCAGCTGAAAGGTCTCGAGAGATTTTTTGGTTACGTCGGGGGTCGTATTGTCTTTGTCGCCCCCCAGATTAACGAGTCGATAGGTACCGTCATTTTCGGTCGTCAGGTCCCCTAGAGATCTAGACACCCACTGGCTACCTTGCTGTGTGTAAAGCTCAGTCCCATTTCCCTGCCACTGCCGGATAAAAGCAGTATTGTTGTCATTCAGGAATAGATCCTGCGCCTCTGTAGGGTTCAGTGCGAAATTGGCTGGCTTGACTGCGTCATCAAGGAAGATTCCCGTAACAAGTTCCGGGTTGTTTTCAACAGTCTTGTTGTACGTGGTCGGCTTGCCGTCGGTAATAAAAAAGGTCAGGTTGGTTGCATTGGAGTTGTCGACCGCCATGGGGCTCTTGAACCAGTTCAGCGTCTCATTGAAGGCATCGTCATAGTTGGTAGCCCAGTTGGAGACGATGGTGTCCAGCACTGCCTTGAACTTGGCGGGTGCGTCAGCGTCTTTCAGGTTGACGCTGACTGACCTGTTGGCGAACCTATCGAAGTCCTGCAAAAACAGGTTCACCTTTCCTGAGCTGTCGATGTCCTGGGTGGCCTTCAGCCTGTTGAAGACATTGGTCAAGGATTTCTTGGCCCCAGCAATGCTTTCGGCCGACATGCTGCCGGAGCTGTCGACAATAAAAGCGAGGTTGTAGTTCTTGCCCGGAACAAGCGAATAGCCTTTGATGTCGCCAACAATAATGTCGTTCTTGCCGGTGCCCACCAGGTTGTCCGGGCCGGCGGTGCCGGTCATGGCCTGGTATTGCCCTTGAACTACGGTGACCGGAAGCTGCACGGTGCTGCTGGCCGAACCACCACCGGCGGCCTCGGTGGCGGTGGAAGTCACTGTCAGGTTGATCTGGCCGGTGAAAAAGGCCGGTGGCTTGATGGCCAGGCTGCCCATGTCCCAACCGGTGATGCTGGTTTCACCGTTGCTGCCGGCGGTAGAAGAGTGGCCCGCATTGTCGGTCAGCACCGAGCCGGCCGGGATGCCGCCGATCTTCACCGCCAGGGTTTCCGAACCGTCGGTATCGGTCAGTGCCGCGCTGATTTTTGACAACGCGATGGGGGTGTTTTCAGCGCCGCTGTTGGCTCCGGTGGACGCTGTCAGGCTCAGGCTCAGGCTCAGGGTCGGTTTGTCGGCAACCGGCACCACATCTACCTTCAGGGTTGCGACATTGCCCAACGTCTGGCCGTCGGTGGGCTGAAACTTGATCTGGGCATAGTCGGCCTGCTTGTTGCCAACGCCGCTACCGCCGTAAGCCGGGGCCCCGGACTCGTTGGCCGCGGGCATGAAGCGCAGCGCGCCGCTGTCGATCTGGCCTTTGCTGAAAGTCTGGTCGACACCGGCGTTTTTCCAGGCCGTGCCGTCCAGGTACTGCAGGGTGCCGTTGACGGGCAACTGGGCGATCTTCACGCCCAGACTGGCGGCCGGGCTGTCCGGGTCGGTGATGCCGAAAGGAGCCCACGCCAGGGTTTGCGCAGTGTCTTCGTTGCCACTGATCACGCCGCCGGCGGCAACGGGCGGTGCGTCGTTGTCGATGATCTGGGTAGTGACGGTGTTGTTGACACCGCTGACCTGCAGGTTCTCGAAGTTGCCGCCGGTGGCCGAGTCGATCTTCACCGTGAACTGCTCGGTGGGCTCGGCAATCTTGTCGTCGATGGTCGGCACGCTGAAGCTGGTACTGGTGGCGCCTGCCGGCACAGTGACCGTGGCAACGCCCGTGAAATCCTCGCCGTTGGTGGCGGTGCCGCTGTAGCTCAGGTTCAAGGTCACCGGCGTCTGGGCCGGATGGGTCAGGGTGACGGTGTAGCTGGCCGGTTGGGCTTCGGTCACCGAGGCGCTGCCGCTGATGCTGGCCTGGGTGAGGTCCGGTGTGTCGTTGATCTGGGTGTCGGCCGTCTTGGCATCGGGTGCCAGTTGCTCGAAACCGCCACCTGTCGCTTGCGCGATGCCCACGCTGACCTTGCTTGCGTTGGCGTAGACATCCGCCTTGGGCGTTTGGACCACGACCGTGCCTGCGGTTTGCCCGGCGTCGATGGTGATGGTCTTGCCGTTGCTCAAGGTCACGGTCACCGGCGTGCGCCCTGGCTGGGCCAGCGTGGCGGTGTAGGTGATGGGCTCGCCTTCGTTCACGTCAGCGGGGGCGCTGAGAACAAGCGCCGTGGGTTCGTCGAAGTCGGTGATGCCGGTGGAGACCTGCGTGGTGTCGGGCACCAGCTTCTCGTAGTTGCCACCGTTCACGCTCGTGATTGCGTTGACGACCGGGTCGTGGCCCTTGTAGATGTCGTTGGGCGCGATGGTGGTGACCGAGCCCGTGGTCTGGCCCGGATTGATGGTGATCGTTTCACCATTGGTCAGCTTGACAACAAGTTGGCTGCCCGTCACCGGGTTGGTCACGGTGGCGGTGTAGGTGATGGGCTGGCCCTCGGCCACGGACGAGGTCGCGGTGAGGGTCACGGCCGTGGTCTCGTTCACATCGGTGACCGTCGTGGACACCGGCGTGGTGTTGGGCACCAGGTTCTCGAAATTGCCGCCGTCCACATTGGTGATGGCCGCGGTGACGGGCACGTTGCCTTTGTAGGGATCGTTGGGCGCAATGACGGTGACCGTACCGGTGGTCTGGCCCGGGTCGATGGTGATGGTCTTGCCGTTGTCGAGCGTCACGAGCACCGGGCTGCCCGTCACCGGGTTGGCCACGGTGGCGGTGTAGGTGATGGGCTGGCCCTCGGCCACGGACGAGGTCGCGGTGAGAGTCACACCCGTCGTGTCGTTCACATCGGTGATGGTGGTGGACACCTGCGTGGTGTCCGGCACCAGCTTGTCGAAGTTGCCGCCCTGCACGCCGGTGATGGCGTTGGTGACTGGCGCATTGCCTTTGAAAATATCGTTGGGCGCAAGGGCCGTGACAGTGCCCGCAGTCTGGCCGACCGGGATGGTGATGGTCTGGCCATTGAGGAGGTTGACGACAACGGGCGTGCCGGTCACGGGCGTCGGCACGGACGCGGTGTAGATGATGGAGCCGCCTTCGGCCACCGACGGCGTGGCCTCGAGCTTCACCAGCGTGGGGTCTGAGATGGAAGTGGCCACTGGCGTCTTGTTGGGCACCAGGCTCTCGAAGGTGCCGCCGCCGACGCTGGCGATGCTGTTCGTCAGCGGCGCGTTGTCCTTGGGCGCATGGTCGGGAGCCTTGGTCTTCACGCTGCCTTGCGTATCGCCTGGCTGGATGGTGATGGTTTCACCGTTGGCCAGCTTCACGGTGACCGCATCGCCCTTGACCGGCTGAGGCACGGTGGCGGTGTAGGTGATGAGCGCGCCTTCGGGCACCGCGGGGCTTGCGGTGAGCCTCACCGCAGTCGGGTCGTCGAAGTCGGTGATGGCGGTGGAGACCTGCGTGGTGTTGGGCACCAGCTTCTCGTAGTTGCCACCGTTCACGCTCGTGATCGCGTTGACGACCGGGTCGTGGCCTTTGTAGATGTCGTTGGGCGCGATGGTGGTGACCGAGCCCGAAGTCTTGCCCGGATTGATGGTGATCGTCTCGCCATTGGTCAGCTTGACGACAAGTTGGCTGCCCGTCACCGGGTTGGTCACGGTGGCGGTGTAGGTGATGGGCTGGCCCTCGGCCACGGACGAGGTCGCGGTGAGGGTCACGGCCGTGGTCTCGTTCACATCGGTGACCGTCGTGGACACCGGCGTGGTGTTGGGCACCAGGTTCTCGAAATTGCCGCCGTCCACATTGGCGATGGCCGCGGTGACGGGCACGTTGCCCTTGTAGGGATCGTTGGGCGCAATGACGGTGACCGTGCCGGTGGTCTGGCCCGGGTCGATGGTGATGGTCTTGCCGTTGTCCAGCGTCACGAGCACCGGGCTGCCGGTCACCGGGTTGGCCACGGTGGCGGTGTAGGTGATGGGCTGGCCTTCTGCGACGGAAGTCGTCGCGGCAAGGGTCACACCCGTCGTGTCGTTCACATCGGTGATGGTGGTGGACACCTGCGTGGTGTCCGGCACCAGCTTGTCGAAGTTGCCGCCCTGCACGCTGGTGATGGCATTGGTGACTGGCGCATTGCCTTTGAAAATATCGTTGGGCGCAAGGGCCGTGGCAGTGCCCGTGGTCTGGCCGACCGGGATGGTGATGGTCTGGCCATTGACGAGGTTGACGACAACAGGCGTGCCGGTCACGGGCGTCGGCACCGACGCGGTGTAGGTGATGGTGTTGCCTTCGGCCACTGAAGGCGTGGCCTCGAGCTTCACCAGCGTGGGGTCGGAGATGAGCGTTGCCACTGGCGTCTTGTCGGGCACCAGGCTCTCGAAGGTGCCGCCGCCGACGCTGGCGATGCTGTTCGTCAGCGGCGCGTTGTCCTTGGGCGCATGGTCGGGAGCCTTGGTCTTCACGCTGCCTTGCGTATCGCCTGGCTGGATGGTGATGGTTTCGCCATTGGCAAGCTTCACTGTGACCGCATCGCCCTTGACCGGTTGGGCCACGGTGGCGGTGTAGGTGATGAGCGCGCCTTCGGGCACTGCGGGGCTTGCGGTGAGCCTCACCGCAGTCGGGTCGTCGAAGTCGGTGATGGCGGTGGAGACCTGCGTGGTGTTGGGCACCAGCTTCTCGAAGTTGCCACCGTTCACGCTTGTGATCGCGTTGACGACCGGATCGTGGCCCTTGTAGATGTCGTTGGGCGCGATGGTGGTGACGAAGCCCGAAGTCTTGCCCGGGTCGATGTTGATGGTCTCGCCGTTGGCCAGCTTGACGACAAGCGCCGTGTCGGTCACCGGCGTGGGCACGCTGGCCGTGTAGGTGATGGGCTGGCCTTCGGCCACGGACGGTGTCGCGGTGAGGGTCACTGCGGTTGGCGTCTCCACATCGTTGACCGCCGTAGTCACCTGCTTGGTGTCGGGCACCAACTCTTCCAGGTTGCTGCCACTGACGGAGGCGATGCTGTTGGTGATGGGCGGGTTGCCCTGGATGGCATCGTTGGGCGCAGGCGTGGTGACAGAGCCCGACGTCTGGCCGGGCTGGATGGTGATGGTCTCGCCATTGGCCAGCTTGACGACAACCGCGCTGCCCGTGACCGGCTTGTCCACGGTGGCGGTGTAGGTGATGGGCTGGCCTTCATTCACGGAGGGTGTCGCGGTGAGCCTGACCGTGGTGGGGTCGTTCACATCGTTGACCACCGTGGTCACCGGCCTGGTGTCGGGCGCCAGTTGCTCGAAGTTGCTGCCGGTGACGGCCTTGATGCCGTTGGTGATGGGCGCATTGCCCTGCACGGCATCGTTGGGCGCGATCGTTTTGACGGAGCCCGAAGTCTGCCCCGGGTCGATGGTGATGGTCTCGCCGTTGTTCAGCGTCACGACAACCGGGCTGCCCGTCACAGGCCTTTCCACCGTGGCGGTGTAGATGATGGGCTGGCCCTCATTCACCGACGGTGTCGCGGTGAGCGTGACCGCGGTGGGGTCGTTCACATCGGTGATGGCGGTGGTCACCGGCCTGGTGTCGGGCACCAGTTGCTCGAAGTTGCTGCCGCTGACCGTGGCGATGCTGTTGATGACAGGCGCATTGCCCTTGATGGCATCGTTGGGCGCACGCGTGGTGACCGAACCCTCGCTCTGGCCGGGCTGGATGGTGATGGTCTCGCCGTTGGTCAGCTTGACGACCACCGGGCTGCCGATCACAGGCTGTGCCACGGTGGCGGTGTAGGTGATGAGCTCGCCTTCGGGCACCGCAGTGCTCGCGGTGAGCGTCACCGCAGTCGGGTCGTCGGAGTCGGTGATGGTGGTGGACACCTGCGTGGTGTCCGGCACCAGCTTGTCGAAGTTGCCGCCCTGCACGCTGGTGATGGCATTGGTGACTGGCGCATTGCCTTTGAAAATATCGTTGGGCGCAAGGGCCGTGACAGTGCCCGTGGTCTGGCCGACCGGGATGGTGATGGTCTGGCCGTTGACGAGGTTGACGACAACGGGCGTGCCGGTCACGGGCGTCGGCACCGACGCGGTGTAGGTGATGAGGCTGCCTTCGGCCACCGATGGTGTGGCCTCTAGTTTCACGAGCGTGGGGTCGGAGATGAACGTTGCCACTGGCGTCTTGTTGGGCACCAGGTTCTCGAAGGTGCCGCCGCCGACGCTGGCGATGCTGTTCGTGAGCGGCGCGTTGTCCTTGGGCGCATGGTCGGGAGCCTTGGTCTTCACGCTGCCTTGCGTATCGCCTGGCTGGATGGTGATGGTTTCGCCATTGGCAAGCTTCACGGTGACCGCATCGCCCTTCACCGGCTGAGGCACGGTGGCGGTGTAGGTGATGAGCTCGCCTTCGGGCACCGCAGGGCTTGCGGTGAGCGTCACCGCCGTCGGACCGTTGTCGTCGGTGATGGCGGTGGACACCGGCTTGGTGTCGGGCACCAGCTTCTCGAAGTTGCCGCCGCTCACGCCCGTGATCGCGTTGACGACCGGGTCGTGCCCCTCGTAGACATCGTTGGGTGCAAGGGTGGTGACGAAGCCCGAAGTCTTGCCCGGGTCGATGGTGATGGTCTCGCCGTTGGCCAGCTTGACGACCACCGCGCTGCCCGTGACCGGCCTGGCCACGGTGGCGGTGTAGGTGATGGGCTGTCCCTCCGTCACGGAAGGTGTCGCGACAAGGGTGACTGCCGTTGGCGTCTCCACATCGTTCACGGCGGTCAACACCCGCGTGGTGTCGGGCGCCAACTGCTCGAAGTTGCTGCCGCTGACGCTGGCGATGCTGTTGGTGACGGGCGCATTGCCCTGGATGGCATCGTCGGGCGCCAGCGTGGTGACAGTGCCCGACGTCTTGCCCGGTTCGATGGTGATGGTTTCGCCGTTGGTCAGCTTGACGACCACCGCACTGCCCGTGACCGGCTTGTCCACGGTCGCGGTGTAGGTGATGGGCTGACCTTCGTTCACGGACGGTGTCGCGGTCAGCGTGACCGCCGTGGGGTCGTTCACATCGTCGACCGCCGTGGTCGCCGGCGTGGTGTTGGGCACCAGCCGTTCGAAGTTGCCGCCCTCCACGCCGGCGATGGCGGCAGTGACGGGTGCATTGCCCAGGATGTAGTCGTTGGGTGCGGTGGTCATGACCGTGCCTTCCTTCGCGCCGACCGGAATGGTGATGGTGGTGCCGTTGTCCAGCCTTACCGTCAGGTCGGAGCCGGTGACGGCGTTCGGCACGGAGGCGGTGTAGGTGATCGGGCCGCCTTCGGCGACCGAAGGCGTGGCTGTGAGGTCGACCGGGGTGTTGTCCACCACATCGGTCACTTCGGTGGACACCGGCGTCCTGTCGGGCACCAGGCGCTCGAAGTTGCCGCCGTCCACGCTGGTGATGGCGGCGGTGACAGGCGCGTTGCCCTTGATGTAGTCGTTGGGCGCAATGACGGTGACCGTGCCCGTGGTCTTGCCCGGGTCGATGGTGATGGTCTTGCCGTTGTCCAGCGTCACCACCACCGGTGCGGTGCCGGTGACGGCGGTGGGCACCGTGGCGGTGTAGGTGATGAGTCCGCTTTCGGCCACGGACGGCGTGGCCGTGAGCGTGACCGACGTGTTGTCCACCACATCGGTGACTGTGGTGGACACCGGTGCCTTGTTGGGCACCAGCTGCTCGAAGTTGCTGCCCTCGACGCTCACGATGCTGTTGGTGACGGGCGCGTTGCCCTTCAGGGTGTCGTTGGGCGCCAGCGTGGTGACAGAGCCCGAGGTCTTGCCCGGCTGGATGTAGATGGTCTCGCCGTTGGTCAGCGTGACGACTACCGGGCTGCCGATCACCGGCCACGCCACGCTGGCGGTGTAGGTGATGGGCAGGCCTTCGGCCACCGACGGTGTCGCGCTCAGGTTGACCGTGGTGGGGTCGTTCACATCGGTAACGGTGGTGGAGACCGGCGTGGTGCTTGGAACCACCTTCTCGAAGTTGCCGCCGCTCACGGTGTCGATGCCGTTGACGACCACCGTGGTGCCCTTGTAAGGGTCGTTCGGCGCGTTGACCTGCACCGTGCCTTGCGTCTCGCCCACCGGGATGGAGATGGTTTCGCCGTTCTTCAGCTTGACGAGCAGCGGGCTGCCGGTCACCGGCGTGGGCACGCTGGCGGTGTAGGTGATCGGGCCGCCTTCCACCACGGCAGGCGTGGCGCTCAGGGTCAGCGGCGTCTCGTCGATCACGCTGGTAACGGCGGTCGACACCGGCGTGGTGTTGGGCGTGAGCTTCTCGAAATTGCCGCCGTTCACCGCGGTGATGGCTGCCGTGACGGGCGGGAGCACGCCCTGCGTCGGGCTGTGGGGCGCCGTGGCCGTGACGCTGCCTTCGGTCTTGCCGATGGGAATAAGGATGGTCTGGCCGTTGTCCAGCGTCACGGTGACGGGGCTGCCGGTGACCGCGTTCGGCATGGACGCGGTGTACGTGATGGTGCCGCCTTCGGCCACGGAGGGCGTGGCGCGCAGCGTGACCAGGGTGTCGTCCACCACGTCGGTGATGTCGGTGCTCACCCGTGTGGTGTCGGCCACCACGCGCTCGTAGTTGCCGCCGTCCACGCCGGTGATGGCCGCGGTGACGGGCGCGTTGCCCTTGTAAGGATCGTTGGGCGCGGCAATGGTGATCGAGCCCTGCGTCTGGCCGACCGGAATGGTGATGGTGCTGCCGTTGTCCAGCGTCACCTTCAGGTCGGTGCCGGTCACCGCGTCGGGCACGCTGGCGGTGTAGGTGATCGGGTCGCCTTCCTTCACGGACTTGTCGGCCTGCAGGGTCACCGTGGTCGGCGAGTGGGTGTGGCCATTGCTGTCTTCTAGCGCTCTGCCGGTCGACGAAACCAGCTTGGGGTCGTAGTCGTCCGTGATGGCGGTGGAGACCTGCGTGGTGTCGGGCGCCAGCTCTTCGAAGTTGCCACCGCTGACTTTGGCAATGCTGTTGACCACCGGTGCGTGGCCCTTGTAGACGTCGTTGGGCGCAACACGGGTCGTGATACCCCGCGTCTGGTCGACCGGGATGATGATGGTTTCGCCGTTGGTCAGAGTGACCACCACCGGCGCAACGGTGACCGCGGACGGCACGCTGGCCACGTAGATGATGTTGCCGCCTTCCATGACCGAAGGAATGGCCTGCAGCGTCACGACCGTCCGGTCATTCACATCGGTGACCTGGGTGGACACCGGCGTCTTGTCGGGCACCAGGTTCTCGTAGTTGCCGCCCCTGGCGGTGACGATGGCGCTGACCACCGGCGCGTTGCCCAGGTAGACATCGTTGGGTGCGGTGGTGCTGACGGAGCCTTCGGTCTGACCCGGCTCGATGGTGATGCTCTTGCCGTTTCTCAGCCTCACGACGACAGGGCTGCCGGTGACCGGTGTGGGCACGCTGGCGGTGTAGGTGATGGTTGCGCTTTCGGCCACGGAAGGCGATGCCGCCCTCAAGGTGACCGGGGTGTCGTTCACGACATCGGTGACCTCGGTGGACACGCGTGTGGTGTCGGGCACCAGCTTTTCGTAGTTGCCGCCGTTGACGGTCGTGATGGCGTTCTCTACGGGCACGTTGCCCTTGTAGGTGTCGTTCGGCGCGTTGGTCTTGACGGAGCCTTCTGTTTTGCCCACCGGAATGGTGATGGTCTCGCCGTTCTTCAGCGTGATGACGAGCGGGCTGCCGGTGACCGGCGTGGGAACGGACGCGGTGTAGGTGATCGGCTGGCCTTCATCGACCTTCGGCGTCGCCTTCAGCGTCACGGTCGTGGGGGTTTCGACATCGCTGACCTTGGTGAACACCGGCGTGGTGTCGGGCACCAGCTTTTCGTAGTTGCCGCCATCGACTGTGGTGATGGCGTTGTCTACGGGCACGTTGCCCTGGTAGGTGTCGTTCGGCGCATTGGTCGTGACCGAGCCTTCTGTCTTGCCCACCGGAATGGTGATGGTCTCGCCGTTCTTCAGCGTGACGACGAGCGGGCTGCCGGTGACCGGCGTGGGAACGGACGCGGTGTAGGTGATCGCCTGGCCTTCATCGACCACCGGCGTCGCCTTCAGCGTCACGGCCGTGGGGGTTTCGACATCGCTGACCTTGGTGAACACCGGCGTGGTGTCGGGCACCAGCTTTTCGTAGTTGCCACCATCGACTGTGGTGATGGCGTTTTCTACGGGCACGTTGCCCTGGTAGGTGTCGTTCGGCGCGTTGGTGGTGACCGAGCCTTCTGTCGTGCCCACCGGAATGGTGATGGTCTCGCCGTTCTTCAGCGTGATGACCAGGGGTTTGTCGGTGACCGGCGTCGGCACCGACGCCGTGTAGGTGATCGCCTGGCCTTCATCGACCACCGGCGTCGCCTTCAGCGTCACGGTCGTGGGGCTTTCGACATCGGTGACCGCGGTGGACACGGGTGTGGTGTCGGGCACCAGCTTTTCGTAGTTGCCGCCGTTGACGTTCGCGATGGCGTTTTCTACGGGCGCGTTGCCCTTGTAGGTGTCGTTCGGCGCGGTGATCGTGACCGAGCCTTCTGTCTTGCCCACGGGAATGGTGATGGTCTCGCCGTTCTTCAGCGTGATGACGAGAGGCTTGTCGGTGACGGGCGTCGGCACGCGCGCCGTGTAGGTGATCGACCCGCCTTCCTGCACCTGCGGCGTGGCCGTCAGCGTGACCGTTGTCGGCTCGTCGACGTCGGTGACCAGGGTGGACACCGGCGTGGTGTTCGGTGCCGCATTTTCGAAGTTGCCGCCGCTCACGCCGGCAATGGCGTTGGTGACGAGCTGGTTGCCCTTGATGGTGTCGTTGGGCGCGGCGGTTTGCACCGACCCCGACGTCATGCCGACCGGAATGGTGATGAGCTCGCCGCCCGTGAGCCGCACCACCAGCGGGCTGCCCGTAACCGCCACCGGCACGCTGGCGGTGTAGGTGATGGGCTCGCCTTCCTTCACCTGCGCCGTGGCCGTCAGCGTGACGGGCGTGCGGTCGTTCACATCGGTGACCTCGGTGGACTTTGTGGTGGTGTCGGGCGACAGCTTGATGAAGTGCCCGCCCTTCACGTCGGCGATGCCGTTGGTGACCGGGCCGTGACCGCTGAACACGTCGTTCGGCGCCGTGGTCTGCACAGACCCCGAGGTTGCGCCCACGGGAATGGTGATGACCTCGCCGTTCCTGAGCGTGACTGTGAGCGGGCTGCCGGTGACCGGCGTGGGCACCGTGGCGGTGTAGGTGATGGTGCCGCCCTCGGTCACCGAAGGCGTGGCGGTCAGGGTGACCGGGGTGTCCTCGACCGGCGCTTTGCCGGCGCCCGGCTGCTCGCGCTTTTCTTGCCCGGCGGCACCGCGGCCCTGGGTGGGGAAGCCGATGACCGCGTTCACCTGCGCTGCGGTCTCCTGGAGCATGACGAAGCTGTGACCATGGCCGATGAGGTCGTTGGTTTTTTCGGAATCCGCCAGACTTTTTGCTGCGTCGTCGAACGCCAGTGCAGCGCTGAGGGCCGACGCGTTGGCGGGCTTCGGTTCGCCGACCGTGGAGCCGCTTTGCGCATTGCCGTCGAGCGACTGAACCATGTTCGGCCTGGCCGCGTTCCAGCGGCTGTCAGAGCCCACCGCCAGCGTGCGGCCGTTGTCGAGCAGCGCCAGCGTGGCGGTGCCGCCCGCGCCGGTCTGCAGCTCGTCGCCGGCATTCAGTCGGTCGCCCTCGAAGACCACGCGTGCAGGCTCCCCCGCTGACGCCACGACCACAGGACCGACAACACTTTTGACAATGGCAATGACTGTGAGACCGAGCATGAACGATGACTCCGAAGGCGATGGTTGGGGGAGAGCTCCTGCACCCGTTCCTGCATGCCGGACGCACGGCGTTTCACCCGCCAGAAGCGCTGGCGAGGGTGTTGCCGTTGGTGCCTGAAAGCTCAGGGCACAACGCGGGATGCAGGTGGTTGTTGCAGAAGAAGCGGCGGCGCGAGTCTCTCTGCCGACGTGCTGCACCGTATATAGGCCCACTCTTAAACGCCCTTGTCCCGACGGACCGTCTCTTTCACTCGCAGGGGGTGAGTTTTTAGGAGTGCGCCTAGCTTTTTTTTGGACTTCGATCCATAGAATTTTTACTGTTGGACTCAATCCTCAACTCGCTATTCACCGTTGTGAAAATCTAAGAGAGATCTGCTGTTTATGCGTTTGCTTGCCGCCTTTCCCATGGCTCGTCACAAGGCTCTGCCTGTGGCACTTTCGCTGGCCTTTGCCATGTCGATTTCTCACGCACAAACGCTCGCCGCCGCAATGCAGCAGGCGCTGGACACGCACCCTGAAATTCAGTCCGGCATCCACGCCCGCCTGTCGGTCGACGCGCAGTTGCAGGCCGCGCAAGGCGGCTATCTGCCCCAGGTCGATCTGCTGGCCGGCCAGGGCCACCAAGGCACCGAAAACGCCTCTTCACGCGGGTCGCCCGGCAATGGTTTTCTGGTGATGTCGCGCACTGAATCGAGCCTGCAGGCCAGGCAGATGCTGTTCGACGGGTTCGCCACCCGCAGCGAGGTCGATCGGCAGCGCGCCACCGTCAACGCGCGTGCCTACGCACTGCTGGGCAATTCGGAACGCATCGGGCTGAACGTGGTGCAGGTCTATCTCGATGTGCTCAAGCGCCAGGCCTTCCTGCGCCTGGCGGAAGAAAACCTCGGCAACCATCAGCGCATCTTCGACCAGATCTCGCGGCGCAGCGAGCAAGGCGTGGGGCGCCTGGTCGACCTGAACCAGGCGCAGGCCCGCCTGGCGCTGGCACGCAACAACCTGACGACCGAGCAGACCAACCTGGCCGATGCGCGCGTCAGCTACCTCAGCGCCGTGGGCCAGGAGCCCGGCGAACTCACCCCGCCGCCCAGCATTGCCGGCCAGTTGCCGCCAAGCCTGGCCGCCGCGCGAGACGCCTTGCTGGCGAACAGCCCGCACCTGAACTCCGCCGAAGCGGACGTGATGGCCGCGCAGGCCCAGTACCGGGCCGCCAACGCGTCGTTCTATCCGCGCGTGGACGCCGAGATGTCGCTGGGCTCGAACAACAACGTCGACGGTGTGCAGGGCCGGCGCAGCGACTGGCAGCTGATGCTGCGCATGCGCTACAACCTGTTCGCGGGCGGCAAGAACTCCGCCGAGCTGCGCTCCAAGTCGCAGCAGGTCAACCAGGCCAAGGACGTGCGCGACAACGCCCTGCGCGCGCTCAACGAAGACCTGGGCCTGTCGTGGAACGCCCTGAAGAATGCGCGCGAGCAGTTGCCCGTGGCGCTGCAGTACACCGAGCAGAGCCTGAGCGTGCGCAACGCCTACCGCAAGCAGTTCACGCTGGGCGACCGCACCTTGCTCGACCTGCTGGACAGCGAGAACGAGCTGTTCACCGCCTCCCGCCGGCTGGAGGAAATGCGCTTTGTGGAGCTGTTCACGCAGTACCGCATTCAGTCGACCGTGGGGTCGCTGCTCAAGAGCCAGGGCGTGGTGCCGCCACCGGCCGCTGTGGCGCTGGACATCGTCAAGACCGACGTGCGTCTGCCGCCGATCCGCTGAGGCGCCAGTCCCATGCAAGAACTGACTCGCGCCGGCGCGCAGCCGTCGGGCCACCGGCGGCCCGGCGCGCGCAGTGCCTCTCGCAACGACGCTCCCACCGACCCGCGCACCGACCCCCGCACGGACCCCCGCACCGACCCCCGGGACCGCCACGACGACCCCCTGCTCGACAGCCTGCTGTCGCTGTGCGCCCTGCACCAGAAGTCGGCCAGCCGCGCCATGTTGACGGCCGGCTTGCCGCTGCCCATGCAGCGGCTCAGCACCGAATTGCTTCCACGGGCTGCCGCGCGTGCAGGGCTGAAGGGGCGCTGGTTGCGCCGCGGCCTGCGCGATATTCCCGACCTGGCCATGCCGGCCCTGCTGCTGTTGAAGGGCGGGCGCAGCGCCTTGCTGCTCGGCTGGAGAGGCGACGGCCAGGCGCGCATCATGCCCAGCGAGAGCGAAGGCGGCGAGGTGAGCGTCAAAGCCGAAGTGCTGGCCGCCGATTTCAGCGGCCAGGTGTTCTTTGCGCAACCTCAGCATCGGTTCGACTTCAACCGGGGCGAGCTGATGCCCCGGGCCGGTTCCTGGTTTCGCGACACATTGAAACGCTCGCGCTGGCTGTATGTCGATGCCGTGGCGGCGAGCCTGCTCATCAACCTCATCGGTCTGACCACGCCGCTGTTCGTGATGAACGTCTATGACCGCGTGGTGCCCAACCAGGCGGAGTCGACGTTGTGGGTGCTGGCCATCGGCATCTGCGGCGTGTTCATCTTCGACCTGCTGTTGAAGACCTTGCGCGGCCTGTGCCTGGACCTTGCCGGCAAGAAGACCGACATGATCATCTCGGCCACGCTGTTCGAGCGCATCGTCGGCATGGCGATGAAGTTTCGCCCGGCGCGCGTGGGCAGCTTCGCCCAGAACATTCACGAGTTCCAGGGGCTGCGCGACTTTCTCGCTTCGCTCACGCTGGCCAGCGTGATCGACCTGCCTTTCACGCTGCTGATTCTGGCCGTCATTGCCCTCATCGGCGGGCACCTGGTCTGGATTCCGATCGTCGCGTTTCCGGTGGTGGTGCTGATCAGCTGGGCATTGCAGCGGCCCCTGGCGCAAACCATGGAGCGCACCATGGCACTGGCGGCCGAGCGGCAGTCCAACCTCATCGAAAGCCTGTCGGGCCTGGACGCGTTGAAGGTCAACAACGCCCAGAGCGAGCGCCAGTACCAGTGGGAGCAAACCATTGGCACCCTCGGCCGGCTGGAGCTGCGTGCGCGCATGCTGTCGAGCCTGGCGATGAACACCACCGTGCTGCTGCAGCAACTGGCCGGCGTGGTGGTGATCGTGCTCGGGGTCTATCAGATCATGGCCGGCCACTTGAGCATGGGCGGGCTCATCGCGTGCTACATGCTCAGCTCGCGGGCACTGGCACCGCTCGCGCAAATCTCCGGGCTGCTGGTTCGCTACCAGCAGGCGCGCGTCACGCTCGTGTCGGTCAACCAGATGATGGCCCTGCCGCAGGAGCGGCAGGAACACGAGCGGCCCCTCAAGCGGCCGCTCCTGCTGGGCGGCCTCGAGTTTCGGCAGCTCGACTTTCACTACCCCGGCCAGCAGCAGCCGGCCCTGAAGGGCATCAACCTGACGGTGAGCCCTGGCGAGAAGATCGGCATCATCGGGCGCAGCGGCTCGGGCAAGAGCTCACTGGCCAAGCTGGTCGTCGGCCTGCACCAACCGGACGCCGGCAGCCTGCTGGTGGACGGCATCGATGCGCGCCAGCTGGACATCAGCGACGTTCGCTACAACATCGGCTACGTGCCGCAGGACATTCATCTGTTTGCCGGCAGCTTGCGTGACAACCTGACGTCCGGTGCCCGCTACGTGGAGGACGAACTGGTGCTGCAGGCGGCCGAGCTGGCCGGTGTGCACGACTTCGCTCGCCTGCACCCCAGCGGGTACGACTTGCAGGTGGGGGAGCGCGGGCAGAACCTGTCGGGTGGTCAACGCCAGAGCATCGCGCTGGCCCGTGCCTTGTTGCTCGATCCATCGATTCTTCTGCTCGACGAGCCGACCAGCGCCATGGACAACACCAGCGAGGAGCG
This sequence comes from Variovorax sp. H27-G14, assembly GCF_046156345.1. NCBI lineage: Bacteria > Pseudomonadati > Pseudomonadota > Betaproteobacteria > Burkholderiales > Comamonadaceae > Variovorax > Variovorax sp. H27-G14. The sequence continues at coordinate 115,880 of NZ_JAYLVN010000009.1, read as the reverse complement.
CATCAAGCAGCGCCTGGCCGCCATCATCAAGAACAAGACCCTGCTGCTCATGACACACCGCCCATCGATGCTGACGCTGGTCGACCGGCTGGTGGTGATCGACCGAGGCTGCGTCGTGGCCGACGGACCCAAAGACAGCGTGATGAACGCGTTGAAGCTGGGGCGGCTCAATGTCAGCTAAGCAGCTTTTCAAGCGCTCCGGCCGCGGCGTGGCGGCCTACTTTTCGAGCCGTGGCGGCATGGGCAGCGAGCCGCTGCCCGAAGTCCGCAAGGCGCTGGTCGAAGACGCGCCACGGGTCATTCGTCTGACGCTGTGGGGCGTGTTCGGCTTTGTGATGTTCTGCCTGCTGTGGGCCAACTTTGCGGTGGTCGACGAAGTGACCCGCGGCGACGGCAAGGCAATTCCGTCTTCGCGTGTGCAAAAGATCCAGAACCTCGAAGGCGGCATCGTTTCGGAATTGTTCGTGCACGAAGGGCAGGTGGTCGAGGCCGGCGCGTCTTTGCTGCGCCTGGACGACACCCGCTTTGCCTCTAATGCAGGCGAAACCGAGGCAGACCGGCTGGCGCTGCTGATGCGGGTGGAGCGCCTGACGGCCGAAGTCGAAGGCCGCGCGCTGGCCATTCCTGGCGACGTGGCAAGCAAGGCGCCGGGGCGCGCGCAGAGCGAAACGCAGTTGTTCAGCAGCCGCCAGCAGCAGCAGCAAGACGAGCTTGCCGGCCTGCAGGAGCAGCTCGCCCAACGCCGCCAGGAAGTGCGGGAGCTGAGCTCCAAGCAGAGCAAGGCGCACAGCAATCTGGAACTGCTGCGCCAGGAAATCCGCTTGTCCGAACCCTTGGTGGCGGAGGGCGCAATTTCCCCGGTCGAGGTGTTGCGCCTGCGGCGCACTGAAGTGGACGGCCGCGGCGTGCTGGACTCCACCTCGCTGGCCATTCCCCGTGCAGCCGCAGCCATCAAGGAAGTCGAGCGCAAGATCGACGAAACCCGTGGCCGCTCTCGCAGCGAGGCGCTGACCCAACTGAACGAGGCGCGCACCGACCTGAGCAAGATCCAGTCGACGGGCAAGGCGCTCGAAGACCGGGTCAACCGCACGCTGGTCACCTCGCCCGTGCGCGGCATCGTCAAGCAGTTGCTGGTGAACACCATTGGCGGCGTGATCCAGCCGGGCAGCGACCTGGTCGAGATCGTGCCGCTGGACGACACCCTGTTGATCGAAGCACGCATCCGCCCGCAGGACATCGCTTTTTTGCACCCGGGCCAGACCGCGATGGTCAAGTTCAGCGCCTACGACTACACCATCTACGGCGGCCTGAAGGCCCAGCTGGAGCAGATCGGTGCCGACACCGTGGTCGACAAGGACGGCAACAGCTTCTATCTGATCAAGCTGCGCACCCAGCGAAGCCAACTGGGCAGCGATGCGCATCCGTTGCAGATCATTCCGGGCATGGTCGCTTCCGTGGACATCATGACCGGCAAGAAGAGCGTGCTGAGCTACCTGCTCAAGCCCGTGCTGCGTGCGCGGGCAGAGGCCCTGCGGGAGCGCTGACGCACCGGGGGCGGCCCGGTAGGGCTGCGTGCGCTCAGCGATCAGCGTGTTGCGCGAGCCACGCAACGGGAGGGTGGCGGGCCCGGCACCGTGCTGCGGCAGCCTAGATGTAACCCCTATTCCGTGCGATTAACGGACGTATTTGATCGATGATCGATCACATGGGGTGCGATGGGCGTTGTGAACAGGCGCAGGCCTTTTTACAGTCACCCCCATGCACCGTTCCATCGCCACCGTCTCGCTCAGCGGCACCCTGCGCCAGAAGCTCGAAGCCGTTGCTGCCGCCGGTTTCGACGGCATCGAGCTGTTCGAGGCCGACTTCATCAACTTCAAGGGCACGGCCGCCGAGCTGCGCCGCATCACGGGCGACCTGGGCCTGTCGATCGACCTGTACCAGCCGTTCCGCGACTTCGAAGGCATGCCCGAGCCGCAGTTCCGCCGCAGCCTGGAACGCGCCGAGCGCAAGTTCGACCTGATGGAGGCGATGGGCGCGCCGCTGGTGCTGTGCTGCTCCAACACGTCGGCGCTGGCGGTGAACGACCCCGCATTGGCCGCGGCGCAGCTGCATGAACTGGCCGAGCGCGCCGCGCGCCGCAACCTGCGCGTGGGCTTCGAGGCGTTGGCCTGGGGCCGCCACACCTCGCTGTACGGCCAGGCCTGGCACATCGTGAAGCAGGCGAACCATGCGCACCTGGGCCTGATTCTGGACAGCTTTCACACGCTGTCTCTGAAGGACGACCCGGCCGGCATTGCCGACATTCCGGGCGACAAGATCTTCTTTCTGCAGATGGCCGACGCGCCGCTGCTGGCCATGGACGTGCTGCAGTGGGCGCGCCACCACCGTTCGTTTCCGGGGCAGGGCGACTTCGACGTGGTCGGCTTCTTCGAGCAGGTGCTGCGCGCCGGCTACACCGGGCCGCTGTCGCTGGAAATCTTCAACGACATCTTTCGCGAAACGCCCAACCGCCGCACCGCGGTGGACGCGATGCGCTCGCTGCTGTACCTGGAGAGCGAAGCGCGCAAGCGCATGGCCACGGCAACGCCTGCGCAAGCGGTGCAGCCGCAGCGCGTGGAGCTGTTCAACCCGCCAGCGGCACCGGCGCTGTCGGGCCTGTCGTTCATCGAGTTCGCGGCCGACGAGGCCTCTGCGGTGTCGCTGGCCACGCTGGTGAAGCAGTTGGGTTTTCGCCGCATCGGCCAGCACCGCTCCAAGGCCGTGACGCTGTACCGCCAGGGCGACATCAACCTGATCGTGAACGCGCAGCCCGACTCTTTTGCGCGCCAGCGCTTCGATGCGCACGGCACCTCGGTGTGCGCGCTGGGCGTGCGCTGCGACGACCCGCTTGCCGCCGTGGGCCGCGCCACCGCCATGCGCTCGCAGCGGCACGACAGCCCGGTCGGCCCCAACGAGCTGCGCGTGCCGGCCATCGTGGCGCCGGGCGGCAACCTGCTGCATTTTGTGCCCGAGGCGCTGGGCGCCAACGGCCTGTACGAGGCGGACTTTGTGCTCGACGACCGGGGCGCGGATGCGAGTGACGCCGGCCTGCAACGCATCGACCATGTGGCGCTGGGCCTGGCGCTCGACCAGCTCGACACCTGGGTGCTGTTCACGCGCGCCGTGCTCGGCCTGGAGCCCGGCGAGAGCCTGGAGCTGGCCGACCCCTTCGGCCTCATTCGCAGCCGCGGCGTGGCCAATGCAACGCGCAGCCTGCGCCTGGTGCTGAACGTGTCGCTGAGCCAGCGCACCCGCACCGCGCGCACGCTGAGCGTGACGGGCGGCGGCGCGGTGCACCACATTGCGCTGAGCTGCACGGACATCTTCGACACGGCCGCCAGGCTGCGCGCCAACGGCACGCGCTTTGTGCCCATCTCCGACAACTACTACGACGACCTGGCCACGCGCATCGACCTCGCACCCGAACTGCTGTCGCGCATGCGCGAAGCGGGCGTGCTGTTCGACCGCTCGGCGGCCGGCGACTACCTGCATATCTACACCGAGAGTTTCGAGGGTGGACTGTTCTTCGAGGTTGCACAACGCGTAGGCAACTACGACGCGTACGGTGCCCTCAATGCACCGGCGCGCATGGCTTCTCAGGCGCAGGCTTGATTCGTTGGGTTTTTCAAATTACTTACCCGTCAACACTGGAGACAACACATGGCCAACAACATCGCCCATGAGCCGCAAGGCAGGCACCAGTCGAAGAAGGCCGCGGCAAGCGGCTGGATCGGCTCGGCGCTGGAGTACTACGACTTTTTCATCTACGCCACCGCGGCGGCGCTGATTTTTCCGCAGATCTTCTTTCCCAAGGGCGACCCCAAGACCGCCATCATCGCGTCGCTCGCCACCTACGGCGTGGGCTACGTTGCGCGGCCCATCGGCGCCTTTGTGCTCGGCCACTGGGGGGACACCCATGGCCGCAAGCAGGTGCTGGTGCTGTGCATGTTTCTGATGGGTTTCTCCACCGTGGCCGTGGGCCTGCTGCCCACGTACGACCAGGTCGGCCTGCTGGCCCCCGCGCTGCTGGTGCTGCTGCGCCTGATTCAGGGCTTTGCGGTGGCCGGAGAAATTTCGGGCGCGAGCTCGATGATTCTTGAGCACGCACCCTTCGGGCGCCGCGGCTTCTTCGCGAGCTTCACGCTGCAGGGCGTGCAGGCCGGCCAGATCCTGGCGGCCGCAGTGTTCTTGCCGCTGGCGCATTACATGCCCGAGGAAGCATTCAACTCGTGGGGCTGGCGCATTCCGTTCCTGCTGAGCTTTCTGGTGATCGTGGCCGGCTACATCATTCGCCGCGAAGTCGACGAAACCCCGGCCTTTGCCGAAGTGGGCCAGAAGGGCGAAGTGGCCAAGGCGCCCATCGTGCAGGCCTTCACCGACAGCTGGGGCGACATGCTGCGCGTGGTGTGCATGGCGCTGATGAACGTCATTCCGGTGGTGGCCACCGTGTTTGGCGCGGCCTATGCGGTGCAGGCCGCCTACGGCATCGGCTTTCAGAAAGACGTGTACCTGTGGATTCCGGTGCTGGGCAACATATTGGCCGTGATCGTCATTCCGTACGTGGGCAACCTGTCGGACCGCATCGGCCGCCGCCCGCCGATCATCTTTGGCGCGCTGGCCTCGGGCCTGCTGTCGTTCGCCTACCTTTACGCCATCAGCATCAAGAACGTGCCGCTGGCTGTTTGCATGTCGCTGCTGATGTGGGGCATCGTGTACCAGGGCTACAACGCGACCTTCCCCAGCTTCTACCCGGAGCTGTTCCGCACCCGCAACCGCGTGTCGGCCATGGCCATTTCGCAGAACGTGGGCACCACCATCACCGCGCTGCTGCCGGCCCTGTTCGCCGCCGTGGCGCCTCCGGGTTCCACCAATGTGTGGCTCACCGTGGGTGCCATCACCTTCGCGGTGACCATCCTGGCGGCTCTGGCGGCCATGAGCGCACGCGAGACCTACCGCGTTCGCATGAACGACCTGGGCAAGCCCGACGCGGTGCCGGTCGACAAGCAGGAATACGACCGCCTGCGCGAGCAGACACTGTCGGACGCACGCATGGCCAAGGCCACGGCCTGATGCGAACCGCCATCGCCTGAAAACCTTTCGCGCACCAAGGCTTGTGGCGCCATGAAGAATGGCGCCATGACCTCCCATCTCAAGATCGATTTCGTCTCCGATGTGTCTTGCCCCTGGTGCGCCGTGGGCCTTGGCGCACTCGAAGCCGCACTGAAAAACGTGGCGCCCGACGTCACCGCCGAGCTGCACTTTCAGCCCTTCGAGCTGAACCCGCAGATGCCGCCCGAAGGGCAGGACACCTTCGAGCACCTGAACCAGAAGTACGGTTCCACGCGCGAGCAGCAGGCCCAGTCGCGCGAAATGATTCGCCAGCGCGGCGCGGCGGTGGGCTTCGAGTTCAGCCCCGAAGGCCGCCCACGTGTGTACAACACCTTCGACGCCCACCGCCTGCTGCATTGGGCCGAGCTGGAAAGCCCGGCCAAGCAGGCAGCGCTGAAGAAGCTGCTGCTGAAGGCCTACTTCACCGACAGCCAGAACCCTTCGGACGCCGACGTGCTGGTGCGCGCGGCAACAGAAGCGGGCCTGGACGCCGCACGCGCCCGCGAGATTCTGGCCAGCGACGAGTTCGCGCAGGAAACGCGCGAGCGCGAGCGCATGTACACCGACGCCGGCATTCACTCGGTGCCCGCGATCATCATCAACGACCAGCACCTCATCTCCGGCGGTCAGCCCGTCGAGGTGTTCGAGCGTGCGCTGCGCCAGATTGCCGGCGCTGCACCGTCGAGCCTGTCGGTAGCCTGACCAGGGCGGCGCAGGGCGCCGTCTTTGCGCAGCGTTACGAAAGTAAAGGCCGTCAACGCGCGGCGGGCTTGGGGGGTTGAGGTGGCATCCTTTCATTGCTGTCACCCTCAGGAGCCCGAAGATGAAGAAGAAAAGCCTCATTGCCGCACTTGCCATTCTGGCCGCGGCTTCGCTGCCCGCGCTGGCCGACGAATACGGCAAGCACCCGTTCTACCTGCATGCGCTGTCCGACCTGCGCACCGCCGAATGGCAGGTGGCGCACCGCCGGCCTGAAGACGGCAGCGTCTCGCGCGACGAGCAGGTGGTGGTCGACGAAATCCACGCCGCCATCGGCGATCTGCAGCATGCCGCATGGCTGGACGGCAAGCCCGTCGAATGGCGCGAGCCCACTGATGCATGGCTGCCGCGCGAAGGCCGCCTGCATGTGGCGGTCGACTTGCTGCGCAAGGTGCGCTCCGACGTGGCGCGCGAAGAAGACGACCCGCGGTCGCGTCCGTTCCAGCAACGCGGCCTGGCGCATGTCGACCTGGCACTGAACACCGCGCAGCACGCCATCGGCGACGTGCGCCACCACGACATGCGCAGGGAGTGAACGCCATGCCGGCCACTGCCGCTGCGGCTGCGTTGTTCTCCCGGCGCCGCGCGTCCATGGCGCTCGGTGCCTGCGCGCTGGCACTGCTTGCTTCCTGCGCGAGCACGCCGGGCGACCAACGGCCGCTGGTCACGGTGTCGCTGCCGTCCGCGCCCCTGAACGAGGCCACGCGCCTGCGCTGGCTCGACCGCGTGAGCTGGGGCGCCAACGCCAGCAGCGACGCGCAGCTCGCGCAGCGCGGCCTGCCGCTGTGGATGCGCGACCAGCTCAACCCGCGCTCCGCTGCTGCCGCGCAACTGCCGCCCGCGGCGCAGGCGCAGATAGACGCCATGGTCATCTCGCACACGCCGCTCGATCAGCTCGTGACCGAGCTCGACGCGCAGCGCAAGGCGGCCGACGCCCTGCCCGACGAAGACCAGAAGAAGGCCGCGCGCCAGGCCTACCAGCAGCAGCTGAACAACCTTGCGCGCGAAGCGCAGACCCGCTTCGTGCTCCGCGCGCTGTATTCGCCCAACCAGCTGCAGGAGCAGATGACCTGGTTCTGGATGAACCACTTCAACGTCAACCTGCGCAAGGACAACCTGCGCGCGATGGTGGGCGACTACGAAGAAAACGCCATTCGCCCGCACGCGCTCGGCAAGTTCCGCGACCTGCTGGGCGCCACGCTGCACCACCCGGCCATGCTGCGCTACTTGGACAACGCGCAAAACGCCGCCAACCGCATCAACGAGAACTACGCGCGCGAGCTGATGGAGCTGCACACGCTGGGCGTGGGCAGCGGCTACTCGCAGGCCGACGTGCAGGAGCTGGCGCGTGTGCTCACCGGCGTGGGCGTGAGCATGCAACCGCTGGACGCGCCGCCGCCCAATGTGCGCCCGGCCTTGCGGGCCGACTATGTGCGCAAGGGCCTGTTCGAGTTCAACCCCAACCGGCACGACTACGGGCCCAAGACGCTGCTGGGTCAGCCCATTCAAAGCCACGGCCTGGCCGAGGCCGACGAGGCGCTCGACCGCCTGGCGCGTTCCCCGGCCACTGCGCGCTTTGTGTCGCGCAAGCTGGCCGTGTACTTCGTGTCGGACGACCCGCCACAGGCGCTGGTCGATCGCATGGCCGCGGCTTTCACGCGCAGCGACGGCGACATTGCGGTCACGCTGAAGGCGCTGTTCGAGTCGCCTGAATTCACCGCCTCGCTGGGCCACAAGTTTCGAGACCCGGTGCACTACGTGCTGGCCGGCGTGCGGCTGGCCTACGACGACCGCGTGGCGCTGAACGTGAACCCGATGCTCGGCTGGATCAACCGCATGGGCGAGCCGCTGTACGGCCACGAGACGCCCGACGGCTATCCGCTGAACGAAGCGGCATGGGCGAGCGCGGGGCAGATGAACACGCGCTTCGAAATTGCGCGCGCCATCGGCGCGAACGGTGCCGTGCTGTTCCGCGCGGACGACAAGGCGCCGCTGGAGAAGCCCGCGTTTCCGCAACTGGCCGAGTCGCGCGCGGTGCGTGCCATGCAGGGCGGCCTGAGCGCGGACACGCGCGAGGCGCTGGCGCAGGCGAAGAACCCGCAGGAGTGGAATACCTTCTTGCTGGCGTCGCCGGAGCTGATGCGCCGCTGAGGTTTTTCGGGGTTTTCTCCCTCCCCTTCCGGGGGAGGGCAGGGGTGGGGGCAAGCGGCGTTCGATGAAGCGCTGCGGTGAAGCAAGCGCCGCCGCGCCCCCATCCCAACCTTCCCCCGGAAGGGGAAGGAGCAAGACAGAAGGCAGAAGACAGAAGACATAAAGGACATCGTCATGCAACGCAGAGAACTCCTCAGGCTCATGGCCGCCGCCCCCTTCGCGGGCGCCGCGGGGCAGCTCATGGCCGCGCCCGCGGCCGAAGGCACCAAGCTGCTGGTCGTGTTCCTGCGCGGCGCCTACGACAGCACCAGCCTGCTGGTGCCCACCGGCAGCGACTTCTACTACGCCTCGCGCCCCAACATCGCCATCGCGCGCCCCGGCACGCCCAACGGCGCGCTGCCGCTCGACGCCAACTGGGGCCTGCACCCCGCATTGGCGCAAAGCGTGATGCCGCTCTACCAGCAGAAGCAGGCCTCCTTCATCGCCTTCGCCGGCACCGACGACCTCACGCGCAGCCACTTCGAAACGCAGGACTCCATCGAGCTGGGCCAGGCGCTCGACAAGCGCCGCGACTACCGCTCGGGCTTTCTGAACCGCCTGGCCGGCGTGCTGGGCGCGGGGCCCATCACCGACGTGTCGCCCATCGCCTTCACCGACCAGTTGCCCATTTCGATGCGCGGCAACGCCAAGGCCGCCAACATGGCGCTGGCGGGCAATGCGCGCTCGGGCATCGATGCGCGGCAGAGCCAGGTCATTGCGGCCATGTACCGCAACACCGCGCTGGCCCAGCCGGTGGCCGAAGGCTTTCAGGTGCGCGACGAGGTGATGCGCGCCGTGCAGGCCGAGATGGACGCAGCCAGCCGCAACGCCATGACCGCCAAGGGCTTCGAGCTGGTGGCGCGGCGCATGGCGCTGTTGATGCGCGACCGCTACGACCTGGGCTTTGTCGACGTCGGCGGCTGGGACACCCACGTGGGGCAGGGGGCCGCCACCGGCTACCTGGCCAACCGCTTCGAGGAACTGGGCCGCGGCGTGGCCGGCTTCGCGCAGGAGATGGGCGACGACGCATGGCGCCAGACCGTGGTGGTCGTCATCAGCGAGTTCGGCCGCACCTTCCGCGAGAACGGCAACCGCGGCACCGACCACGGGCACGGCACCGTGTACTGGGTGCTAGGCGGCGGCCTTGCGGCGCAGGCTGGCGGGCGCGTGGTGGGCGAGCAGCAGGCGCTCACGCAGGCCACGCTGTTCCAGAACCGGGACTACCCGGTGCTCAATGAATACCGCGCGGTGTTCGGTGGGCTGTTCCAGCGGATGTACGGCTTGTCGCCGGCACAGTTGGCGCGGGTGTTCGACGGGGTGGCGCCGAAGGACCTGAGGCTGGTGTGAGGCGCGTGGCGCGCTAGCTAAGGTCCGCGCCCCCATCGTCCAGCGAAGGCGGCCGCGTCAGGTCGGCGTCGATGCCCATGACCGCGCTTGCGCGTTCCACGGCTTGCCAGAGTGAAGAGGGCATCTGCAGAATTTCTTCCGGCGAACTGGCGCGCTCTATCCATGCGCCTATTTGATGATGCTGGTCGGCTGTCAGCAGGTCGAGATTGAGCATCTCATCGATGGTTTTCATTTTTGCGAACGGGTTGGCTTTGGCTTTGATGTGCTGCCGCAAATGCCGGGTTCAAGGTGAACGGGTGGCGGGGCAGCGCAGAGGCGATGGCCCAAGTTTGGCATGAGCCAGCGCGGGCACGCGTGGGCCGCCAATCAGCCCCCACGCGGCCGTCAGCCAAAACACACAGGAGCTCCAGCGCGCGACTTGACGGGCTCTCCACAGACCGCGTACATTGCCCCTGCCTCGTGATGAGCGGGGTCGGGATTGGCGTCCCGCTGACATCCTGCGACGAAAGCCGCAGTCACCGCACATGGTCTGCGGCTTTTTTCGTTCGTGCGCCTTTTAAGGCGGCTCGAACGGGAGGGCTCGCGCCCTGCCGGTTTCCGCAAGGATGTCCCGGTACGCCAACCTGTTCGAGCTGCCGCCCCCGATTGGCGTCGAGGGCGTCGGTTGTTGCAAATCGACATCCTAGGAGGCCCCATGGCCCATGCTTCGAACGCCGGCTGCTCTTGCAGCAAGCCCTACCGTCCCACCGCCCAGTTCAAACCCTTCGAATGGTTGCAAGGCGAGCCACTCGATCCATCGCAGCAAAGCCACGCCGCGTTTCTCAACGACGCACGCGATGCCGTTCAGGGTGCGCACACGCTGGCGCAGTTGCTTGCGTGGGATGAAGACCGCCGCGATGCGGCTATGTCCGACGCAGACCCCGCGCCGCTTTTCGACCCGTGCCAGCGCAGCGCGTTGAATCGGTTTCTCTCGGTGTCGCTGGCCCTGCTTCACGCGCGCATCGAAAGCCAATGCGAGGCGCTGACGGGTTAGCTTGGCCAGACGGAGGGCCGAGCGGCCCGCTCAGGCAATCATCGGTTCCAGGTCCGCAGCCAGCACGCGTGGCGGCGGCATCTGCTGAACGATGTCCTCGGTGATGCCGATGGCCACCATCGCGGACTGGCTCGGCCAGAAGCCGGCCACGTTGCTCAGGTCCACGCCCTGGCGCTCCAGGGCCACGCGCCACACCGCCAGGTGAAGCACGCCGCCGAGCGCGTTCACGCGCTCCGACTTGGCAGGGTTCACAAAGCTCGACAGCCCGCCGATGAGGTCGGGCGCAAAGTCCCAGCGCTGCGCGAGCGACGCGCTCACATCGCCGTAGTGGTAGCCGAACTCCGCAAGCTCAAGTTGCGCGCGCCCGAGCGCGTCGAAGGGGTGCGCGGCGTTCAGTGCGGCCATGCGCTGCGGCATGGCCTGCGCCATGATGAGGTGGCCAATGGCATGCATGCTGCCCGCGGTGAACGCCAGGTTGGGGTCGACGCGCCGTGTCTTGGCGGCCAGGTAGCGCGAGACCGACGCCACGCGCAGGCTGTGCGCCCAGAAGTCGGGCAGGTCGACACCGTCCACCTTGCGATAAGTGCCCGACACCCCGGAGCTCACGACGAACGACCGAATGGTGGAGAGGCCCAGCATCAGAATTGCGCCCTGAATCGAAGAGATCTTTCGCTGCACCCCGAAGAAGGGCGAGTTGACCATCTGCAGCACCTTGGCCGCCAGCACCTGATCGAGCTCGATGCGGTGCGCGATGGTCGCAAAGGACACGTCGTCGTCGCGCAGCATCTCTATCAGGTCGGACACCACCCGCGGAACCGTGGGGAGCGACGCTTCGTTGGCGAAGAGTTGGTCGAGTGTCATGGCGTTGGTCATGGCGTGGATGTGTGTTTGCCTTGGTATGCAAAAGATTCTGCGCCAGAGCGTTGCGCAATGGACCCCCAATCGGTGTGAATCTGTAATTTCTACGGATACCGGTGGGCGCCGCTTCCGCACTGCAAACCTGATGTAGACAGACCGTTCTACAATGCCCCGGCTGAAGTGCTTTCAGCGCTTGAAGCGAGACACTGGAACCATGAAGCTGGCAATCGTCGTGTTGGAAGGTGTGCAGGCGCTGGACGTTGCGGCACCGATGGATGTGTTCGCCGAGGCCAACAACTTTCTTCCCCCCGAGCAGCACTACCAGGTCACGCTGGTCGGCCTGCGCGCGGGGAGCGTACGTTGCGCCAACGGCATGGCGCTGCAAGTCGATGTGGGCTACCTCGACCACCACGACCAACCCGATCTGCTGCTGGTCGCAGGCGGGCCCAAGCTGCCCGACGTGAACACCTACGCACCCAGCTTTCTGCATTGGTTGCGCGCCAAGGCCACGGGCGCGCGGCGCTACGGCTCCGTGTGCAACGGCGCCTTTCCTCTGGGCCATGCGGGGCTGTTGAACGGCAAGCAGGTCACCGCGCATTGGCATGACGTCGACCGGCTCATTGCGCAGTTTCCCAGGGCGCGCGTGCGGCCCGACAAGATCTTCGTGCGCGACGGCAGCCTGTTCACCTGCGCCGGCGTCACGGCCGGTGTCGACCTGTGCCTGGCGCTGGTCACGGAGGACTGGGGCCACGAGCTGGCCTTGCGCATTGCCAAGCGCCTCATCGTGTACATCCGCCGCGAGGGCGGGCAGTCGCAGTACAGCCCCTTCCTGGCGGTGGGGCCGCAGGAAGAAACCATCGTGGCGAAGGTGCTGCGCCATGTCACGGACCACATCGACGCGCCGCTGTCCATCGAGCAACTTGCCGATGCGGTGGGCGTGAGCCGGCGTACGTTCTCGCGCGTCTTCTCGAAGCACGCCAACATGACACCGTCGGCGTTCGTGGAGCAGGTGCGTGTCGACTTCTCGCGCAAGCTGCTCGAGGAGACCGACCTGCCGATGAAGACGGTGGCGTTTCGATGCGGCTTCCACAGCGCCAACCACATGCGCATCGTTTTCGCGAAGCGGCTGGACACGACGCCGCGCGACTACCGCCTGCGCTTCAGAAGCGAGGCGCCGACGCAACTGAATGAAGGTGCGCCTGGCTTGCCTGCGATGGCCGACGCACACGGCGTCGCTGCCACCGGCGCACTGCAGGTCGCCGAAGCGTCCTAGCCTCGAACGCACATGGGCATGGCCTGAAAACGGCCATCAATGGCGCAAACCGCGCCACGGCCGCAGCCCGCGCTGCGACCCTCGCTCCTAGACTTTGCTGCAAGGCGCTTGGCGCCATTCGTTCGCGTTCATCCAGGAGCAAGCATCAACACCACGCACACGCTGAGCCCGGCGGCAAGCCCGCGGCAGGCATCGTCCCTTCGTAACCTCCCCGTCAGTCTGTTCGCCTCGGTCATGGGTGTTTCAGGGCTGGCCACGGCCTGGCGGCAGGCGGGTCAGCAGTTCGGGGCCAGCCCGCTGATCGATGGCGCCATCGGCACGCTGGCGGTCGTGCTCTTCGTGGTGCTTTGCGTGGCCTATGCGGCCAAGGCGGTGCTGCATCCGGATGCAGTGCGCAGCGAGTTCCAGCATCCCATTGCGGGCAACTTCTTCGGTACGGTCGCCATTGCCATTCTGTTGATCTCGTCGGTGGTGGCGCCCGTCAGTGCGCGTGCGGCGCAGGTGCTGTGGACGGTGGGCGTGGTCACGACCATTGCGCTGTCTTTCACCATCGTGAGCCGGCTGCTGCGGGGCAAGGTCGATGCGGGCCACGCCGTGCCGGCCTGGCTCATTCCGGGCGTGGCCACGCTCGACATCACGGTGGCCGGTGGCACCATGCCGATGGCCTGGGCCAGAGAGGTCAACCTGTTCTCGATGGCCGTGGGCACGATGCTGGCGCTGGTCTTCTTCACGATGATCGTCTCCAGGCTCATTCACCACCATGAAAAGCTCGCGAACGACATGGTGCCGTCGCTGATGATCTTGACGGCGCCGTTCGAGGTCGGCTTTCTGGCATACACCCACTTCTTTCAGCGGGTCGACAGCTTTGCCGCGATGCTTTTCTACTTCGGCCTGTTTGTGTTCTTCTCGCTAGTTTTCAAGGTGTTCAAGCGCAGCATTCCGTTCGCGGCCGGATGGTGGGCCCTGAGCTTTCCGATGGCCGCGCTCAGCAATGCCGCGCTGCGCTATGCGCAACACGTCGATCACGTGGCGGTCACGGCGCTGGCGCTCGCGCTGCTGGCCTTCCTGAGCGTGCTGATTGCCGTGCTGCTGTTTCGAACGACGCGGTTGCTGGCGAGCGGCAAGTTGCTCGGCCCGAAGTGAGCGCAAGAGCGCGCGGGCCAACCTTCTGCTCTATGCCTGCGCCTTGCCCGCCATCTCCAGGTTGAACGCGTACTGCTCCTCGACCGCCACCGGCGTGCGCGCGCTCTGCTGCACCGAGCCCTCTTTCGTCCAAAGGAACGGAAAGAAGTTGAAGCACTGGTCCGCGCCGATGGTCTTCATGTCTGACTCCCAGCCGGCCCAGCGCATGTCTGCGTAGAACACCTGCAGCCGGTCGGTCGACGCCCATTCCAGAAAGTCGCTGTAGCCGATCTCCAGCGACTCCCAGGTGAGCGTGTCGGGCGCCCAGTAGTACATGGCGCCGGCGTCTTCGCCGAGCCCGCCGCCGTTCAGCGCAAAGAAGCCGCCCACCACGTCGTCCGCCACCAGCAGAAAGCCGTTGGACCGTCCGTCGTTCCAGTCGAGGATGTTGCGGCCCAGCCTGGCATGGCCCGAGCCCAGCACGCGCAGCCAGCCGTGGTCGATGAGCACGCCGCCGGTGTCATGGGCCACGGCGCCCATGGTCGAGCGCGTGGTCACCTGCAGGCCGAGCAGCACGCGGTCGCGCTCGGGCTGGGGGGAGGGGGCCAGCAGCTCGAAGGAGTGGCTCGCGCCTTCAGCCCACTCCTTCAGGAGCGGCAAAGCGGCGTCTTCGGTGTCTATCAGTTCTTCAAGCGTGCGCATAAGGAGTTGGTTTGGCCAGGTCGGGGTAAATCAACTGGATGTAACGCGAAAGAATTGTTAATTCGGCGTCTTTCAATTTGAAGTTCTTACAACTTCAGAGCCGTTCATGCTGCTTTCTGACGGTAAAGTTCCCGGCCTGAGTTTTGGATTGTCCCCGACTCTTTCCCCCCACCGCCTTCCGTTCCCCCCCGCCTCTTCATGTCCAACCTCATCGTGCACGGCGGTACGCCGCTGCGTGGCCGCATCACCCCCTCCGCCAACAAGAACGCCGTGCTACCGGTGCTCTGCGCCACCCTCCTGACGTGGGAGCCCTTGCGGCTGCTGGGCGTGCCCGACATCACCGACGTGCGCAAGATCCTCGACATCTTTCGCACCCTGGGCAGCGAGGTGCACATGGACCACGCTACCGGCACGCTGGAGCTGCACCACCGCGAGACCAGCTTCGACGCGGCACGCCATCGGCTGCCCGAGGAGATGCGCTCGTCGATCATGCTGGTGCCGCCGCTGCTCGCGCGCTTCGGCGTGGCGCGGCTGGAAGACAACGTGAAGGGCTGCACGCTGGGCGTGCGCGAGATCGATCCGCATGTGGAGGTGTTTCAGCGCTTCGGCGGCGAGGTCGAGCGCACCGAAGGCTCGCTGCTGGTGCACAGCAAGGGCCGCCTCACGCCCACTGACCATTGGCTGGACTACGCCTCGGTCACCACCACCGAGAACTTCGTGCTGTGCGCGGCCGCCGCGGGCGGCACCTCGACGCTGACCAATGCCGCGTCGGAGCCGCATGTGCAGGAGTTCTGCCGCTTCATGGCCATGATTGGCGTGCGCATCGACGGCCTGGGCACCTCGCGGCTCACGGTGCACGGCGGCGGCGCGTTCAAGGGCGGGGAGTTTCGCTTCGACGAAGACTTCCACGAGATCACCACCTTCCTGGCGCTGGGCGCCATCACCGGCGGCGATGTGGTGGTGCGCAACAGCGCGCCGGAAAACTTTCCGCTGCTCGACCGCACGTTCGCCAAGTTTGGCGTGCAGATCGTGCATGAAGACGGCTGGTCGCGCGCCATTCGCAGCGGCCCGCTGAAGGTGCAGACGCCCTTCACCAGCAACGTGCTCACCAAGGTGGAGGCCGCGCCGTGGCCTTACTTTCCGGTCGACCTGCTGCCGATCTTCATTGCGCTGGGCGTGCGCGCGCAGGGCAATGCGATGTTCTGGAACAAGGTGTACGACGGCGCGCTGGGCTGGACGGGCGAACTGTCGAAATTTGGCGCGCATGTGTTCTCGTCGGACCCGCACCGCCTCATCACCTTCGGCGGCAACCCGCTCACGCCTGCCGTGGTCGAGAGCCCTTACATCATTCGCGTGGCGATCGCGCTGTTCATGGTGGCGGCGAGCATCGAAGGCAAGTCGGAGATCCGCAACGCCGCGCCCATTCGCCGCGCGCATCCACGCTTCGTGGAAAACCTGCGCAGCCTGGGCGTGCAGGTGGAGTGGACGAGCGAGGAATGACCGAAGACCCGTCGCGCTCGTGCCTCAGAACGACGGCACGGGGTTGCGGCCTTCGGTGAGCACGTAGGCGTCTTTGCGCCAGGCGTACACCAGGGTGTTGTCGATGTTTTCGGTGTGGCGGCTCTTGCCGTTGACGACGGTGCGCGTGCCCTTGAAGGCGATGCGCATCTCGCCCGGCGTGTTGTCGTCGGGGCCGGGCGTGAAGGCGGGCGTAAAGGCGGGCGTGCCGCTGATGTCGTAGCACTCGGCTTGCTGCGGCTCCTGCAGGCTCTCGGGCCTTGACGGCTTGTCGCAGCCCTCGCTGGCGCCTTCGTTGGAGGCCGACATGGCAATGGACGGCGTCACCGGGCGCACCTTGCCCGCATCCAGCGCATACACCGCCAGCCATTCGCCGCAGTAGCCCTGCCAGCAACTGCCGTTGGTGATGGTCAGTGCGTAGCGCCGGGGCGCCATGCGCTCGATCTTGGTGGTGCCCAGGTTGCCCATGAAGCCGAGGTAGTCGACACCGTCGGTGCGGCTCGTGAGCTTCCAGCCTTCGGGGCCCTGCTCGAAAAAGTAGGCGCCGAGCCATGCGCCGTTGGCGTGGCCGTCCATTGCCTGGCCCTGGTCGTCGACCGGCACGGTCTCGGTGAGCATCACGGCATGGGTGTCGTCCAGCTTCACCACTTCGCGCGGTGACACGCGGGCGTTCTGCTCGGCGGTGCTGCCGGGCACCGACTTGCCGTCGTTGCCGATCTCGGGGAGCGACACCGCGTCGGGTTGCTCGGGCTTGGCGTTGGGGCCTTGCGAGTCGGGGAACACCAGCGCCATGAGGTCGGCGCGCTTCAGGCTGGCGGAGGCGGTGGGCGGCGTGGAAGGCGCGGGCGTTGCGCCTGGTGCGGTGGCGGCTGAAGCGGCTGCGGTGGGTGCGGCAGGTACATCTGCCGCGCCCGTGGCGGCCTCTTTCTGCGGGCAGCCGCCGAGCAGCAGCAGGCCGGCGGCTGCGAGGGCCACGGCGGCTGTGCGTTGCAGCGTTGGGGAGGGAGCGAAGGGAGTCGGAAGGCGTCTGAGCATGGCCGCCATTTTGCCGAAGCGCCGCGGCGATGACCCTGTCGCCGCGGCGACCTCCGGCTTGGCGGGAGAATGCGCGGCAGTCGATGACCGAGCGACCAAGCAACCACGCAACCTCGCAACCTCGCGACCCCGCAAGACAAGGAGCCTCACGCATGACCACGCTGCAACAACTTCTGGGCACTGAACTGCCCCTCGTCCAGGCGCCGATGGCCGGCGTGCAGGGCAGCGCGATGGCGGTGGCGGTCAGCAACGCGGGCGCGCTCGGTTCGCTGCCCTGCGCCATGCTGAGCCCCGACGCCCTGCGCAGCGAACTGGCCGCCATTCGCGCCGGCACCGACAAGCCCTTCAACGTCAACTTCTTCTGCCACACCCCGCCGGTGCCCAGCGCCGAGCGCGAAGCCACCTGGCGCTCCGCCCTCGCGCCGTATTACATCGAGCACGGCATCGACCCCGCGGGCATTGCGGCCGGGCCGGGCCGCAACCCCTTCAGTGCCGATGTGGCCGATCTGCTGGCCGAGTTTCGTCCGCCGGTGGTGAGCTTTCATTTCGGCCTGCCGCCTGCGGCGCTGCTGGCGCAGGTGCGCGGCTGGGGCGCGAAGGTGCTGGCCTCTGCCACCACGCTCGACGAGGCGCTGTGGCTCGAGGCGCACGGTGCCGACGCGGTCATTGCGCAGGGGCTGGAGGCCGGCGGGCACCGCGGGCATTTCCTTTCGCACGACCTCACCAAGCAGCTCGGCACCTTCGCGCTGCTGCCGCAACTCGTGCGCGCGGTGAAGGTGCCGGTGATTGCGGCCGGCGGCATTGCCGACGCCAGCGGCGTGGCCGCGGCCATGGCGCTGGGCGCGGCCGGCGTACAGGTGGGCACCGCCTACATGCTGGCGCCCGAGGCAACGACCAGCGCCATCCACCGCGCCGCGCTCAAGAGCGAGGCCGCGCGGCACACCGCACTGACCAACCTGTTCACCGGCCGGCCGGCGCGCGGCATCGTCAACCGCGTGATTCGCGAGTTGGGCCCCATCGGCGCGGTGGCACCGGAGTTTCCGCTTGCCACCTCGGCCATTGCGCCGCTGCGCGCCAAGGCCGAGGCCAAGGGCAGCGGCGACTTTTCTCCGCTGTGGTCGGGGCAGAACGCGAGCGGCTGCCGCGAGGTGTCGGCGGCCGAAATCACGCGGGCGCTGGCACAGGGCTTTCGCTGAGCGACATGGGCGCCACTGACCAGCGTGCTCAGTCCCGAAAAGGGCAGCAAGTAAGCTCGCAAGCCAAACATCTCGCCTGAAGATCGCCCGAAGATCGCCCGAAGATCGAATGGTGGTCGCATGAAGAAAAGTGCCTTCGTTTCGTTCCTGTTTTTCCCGCACGCCTGAACCATGACCCAACTCCACCTGCCCCTCAAGTTCCTCGAACATGCCGCCCAGCCTTCGGTGCGCGAACCCTGGCTGCTGGTGCTGATGCACGGCGTCGGCAGCAACGAGCAGGACCTGTTCGGCCTGGCGCGCATGCTGCCGCCGCAGTTTCATGTGCTGAGCCTGCGCGCGCCTTACGTGTTGTCGCCCGACGCCTACGCCTGGTTCGAGTTCCAGGTGCTGGCCAACGGCGAGCGCCACATCGATGAAGAACAGGAGCGCGAGAGCCGCTTCCTCATCGGCGAGATGGTGGCCTCGGCCGCGCAGCAGCTCGGCGTGCCGCCGGAGCGCGTGGTCGTCGGTGGCTTCAGCCAGGGCGGCATCATGGCCTTGTCGCTGCTGCTGACCAAGCCGGAGACAGTGCGCGCAGCGATGGTGTGGCACAGCCGGCTGCTGCCGCAGGTGGTGCCGCACATGGCGCTGCCCGAGGCCTTCGAAGGCAAGGCGCTGTGGGTGAGCCACGGCAGCGCTGACAACGTCATTCCGCCAAGTGCCGCGCAAACCACGCGCGACCTGGCGCGCACGCTGCCGCTGGCGTTGTCGGGCGCGGACTTTCCGGGTGCGCACGAGCTTCGCCCGGCCGAGCTGCAGGCCACGGTGGCCTGGCTGCAGTCGCTCAGCGTGCCGAAGAACGCGTGAGCAGGCGGGCCATCACCATCGCCTGCATTTCGCCGACCCACTCGCGGTCCCAGTGGCACTGGCAGTGCCACTGGGACCGGCACTGGCTCCTGCACTGGCACTTTCACCGTCGCTGGCTTCAGGCTGCACCAGCAGCCGGTAGCGGCGCCCGCCCCATGCGGCGGTGAGCAGCGCATGAACCGTGGCGGGTGAGGGCTGTGGCTGCAGGTCCGTGCAGGCTGCGAAGGCTTGCAGCCATCGGCCGGCCAGTTCGTCGTACACGCGCCGGTGGTGCTTGGGCTCCGCCACGCGGTGCTCGAGCATCAGCATCGCGTGGTCGAAGGCGGGCAGGCCATTGGGCTGCGTGTCGCAGGTGATGTGCACGAGGCGACTCACGCGCTCCTGCCAGCTCAGGTCGGTCGGCGCGATCGCCTCGGCGTCGAGCCGCGCGAGCAGGGCCTCGATGCAGTGGCGCACATAGCCCGAGAGCAGCGCCTCCTTGTCGGGAAAGTAGTCGTACAGCGTGCCCACCGCAATGCCGGTTTCCAGCGCCACGGCGCGGGTGGTCACGCCGTTCCAGCCGTGCGCGTTCCAAATCCGAACAAAGGCATCGTAGATCGCCTGCACGGTGAACTTGCCGCGGGCTTGCGTGGGGCGTTTCAGGGGCTTGGAGCGGGGTGCGTGCGGCATCGGCGGGTTTCCGAACCCGCGATGAAACGGGCCGCCCTACAGTTTGCGAATGAACAACGCATTCACTTTAACCCGCCTCGAAACGCGCAAGAACGCCCTAGGCACCACCCGTGTGCTGACCACGCCGGACAGCGGCGCGCTGCAGCCCGGCGAGGTGCTGATGAAGATCGGCCGCTTCGCGCTGACCACCAACAACATCACCTACGCGGCCTTCGGCGACGCGGTCATGAAGTACTGGCAGTTCTTTCCGACCGGCCATGCCGACTGGGGCCACATGCCGGCCTGGGGCTTTGCCGACGTGGCGGCGTCCAACGCCGAGGGAGTGGCGGTGGGCGAGCGCTTCTACGGCTACTTTCCGATCGCGAGCCACCTGCGCATGCAGCCCGTGCGCGTGACGCCACGCGGCTTCTACGACGGCGCGCCGCACCGTGCCGGCCTGGTGTCGGCCTACAACCAGTACATGCGCTGCAGCCAGGACGCAGGCTACGTCGCCGCGCTGGAGGACTACCAGATGCTGGTGCGCCCGCTGTTCATCACCTCGTTCATGCTGGCCGACTTCCTGGAAGACAACGGCTTCTTCGGCGCGCGGCAGGTGGTGGTGTCGAGCGCCTCGAGCAAGACGGCGTTCGGCACGGCCTTCTGCCTCGGCCCGCGCGAAGGGCTTGAATTGGTCGCGGCCACGTCCAACGCCAACCGCGCGTTCGTGCAAGGCCTGGGCTGCTACAGCCGCACGGTGGCCTATGAAGAGCTGACCACGATGGCGCGCGAGGTGCCCACGCTGTACGTCGACTTCTCGGGCAACGACGATCTGCGCGCCACCGTGCACCATCACTTCGGCGACGCGCTGGTCTACGACTGCTATGCGGGCTCGGCGCAGAACACCGCGTTTCTTGGCGACACCGGCGCGCTGCCCGGTCCCGCGCCGCAGCTCTACTTTGCGCCGGTGCAAATCAGCAAGCGCAATGCCGACTGGGGCCCGCAGGAGGTCAACCGCCGCTTCAACGAAGCGCAGGGCCGCTTCATCGCAGAACTCAGCCTTCCCGGCAACCGCTGGATGACG
Organism: Variovorax sp. H27-G14; assembly: GCF_046156345.1. Classification (NCBI taxonomy): domain Bacteria; kingdom Pseudomonadati; phylum Pseudomonadota; class Betaproteobacteria; order Burkholderiales; family Comamonadaceae; genus Variovorax; species Variovorax sp. H27-G14. Next base: position 95,124 of record NZ_JAYLVN010000009.1, on the reverse strand, counting down.
CTGGCGCAGGGCGAAGGCTTCGCGCATGCGCAGGCCGTGATTGCCGACCTGCATGCGGGCAAGGTCGATCCGCGCCAGGCGCATGTGGTGCGGCTCGCGGGCTGAGCGGCTCACATGAAAGAGGGATGAAGGCATTCACCTCATGCGATAGCCTGCACCCGGCCGGATTGCGGCAGAAATCGGGAGGTCTGGATGTCATCGCAGAAATCGAGCAGGAGCCGGTCGGCTCCTTACATCATGTGGCGCCTGCTCGGAGCGGGTGCCGGCGCGCTGGTGCTGTGCTTGCTACACGGTTGCGTCAGCCTGACGCAGCCACAAGAAGCTGCGCTGTCGCGGGAGCCGGGCGAGCGCGTGCTGGGCCACTCCGTTGATGTGGGTGTCGAGGCCAGGAAGCACTGGGAGTACGCATGGCTGAGCACGCGGGCCTACAACGCGCACTACGTCGAGGCCACCGGTATAGCGCCCGAGCCTCCCAGGCTGGAAAGTGGGTCGGGCGGCGCGCAGAGCCTGAAAGCAGAGCGCGACTGCCCGAGGCCCGACGAAGTGCTGGAAGGTGCCCGCTGGTACCGATGGGAGGAATTCCCAGGCCCGCAGGACGGTGACCTCACCCAGCGCCTGAGCAAGGCGCACTTGCGCGTCGAGGTCTGGGAGCATCCGGCCACGCGTCGGATGGTGGTCGCGTTCGGCGGAACAGTGTTTACCAACGCGTCCGACTGGTTGTCGAACATCCGCTGGTTCCTGCCGGAGCGCGAGGACGAGTACACGACGATCCAAAAGGCCTTCGTAAAGGCGTTCGTTGCCAGGTACAAGGAGCGGGCCGCCGATCCGCGCTATGCATACCTGCGAAGCGGCGGCGGGGTGAAGCTCTATGCCACAGGCCACTCGCTGGGTGGCGGCCTCGCCCAGCAATTCGCGTATGCGCTGCCGGCGGATGCCGATGTGCCACGCGTCGAACGCGTGTATGCATTCGACCCATCGCCTGTGACGGGCTATTACAGCGTTGAGGAAAACGTGCGGGAGTCAAACGCCAGGTTGCTCGAGATCGACCGCATCTACGAACGCGGCGAGGCGCTCGCATTCGTGCGCTCCATCACCAATTTCTTCGTGCCGCCGAGCGACAACGAACCGAAGATTCGCAGCGTGCGCTACGCGCTGTTCTACAACATCAAGACCTTCTGGAACATCGTGGGTGCGCACTCGATCCCGCAGCTGGCGTGCGAACTCGGCGAGGCTAAGAACCGGGCCGAGCCGCCGCCGGTGCAGGCAGCGGCTTCGTCGGCCGGGTGAACTTCCGAACGGCCGGCGCGTCACAGGGCGTTACGACGACATGGCAGGGTGCGGCCCGAATGGGTGCACCATCGTCATTCGCCTCCCCTGACATTCATCGCAAGGAACCCGACCTCATGTCCGACAGCGATACGCGCGATTCCCGTGACAACCGCAACCCTTCCGACTTCAGACCCCGCCGCGAAACGCCCACCGGCGCCATCGTCATCGCTGTGCTGGTGCTGCTTGCCGCCGCATTCTTCGGCTGGCGCTGGTACCAGCAGCAACAGCTGAAGCCCGCCGAGCCCACGCCGGTTGCCGCCGCGGCCAACGACGCACCCGCGCCACCGCCACCCGCCGCGGTGGAACCCTCGGGCCCGCAGAACCCGGTCGATGCGCTCGCGCCGCCCGATGCCGCCTTGCCCAAGCTGGCCGATTCAGATTCGCGCGTGATGAAGGCATTGGCCGACCTGCTCGGCGCGAAGAACGCCCAGGCCTTCTTGCGCTCCGACGGCGTCGTGAACCGCTTCGTGTCCACGGTCGACAACCTGGCGCGCGAACACGCGCCGGCCAACGCATGGCCGGTGCAGCCCACGGGCCAGCGCTTCATTGCCGAAGGGCAGGGCGAGGCGCAGGCCATCTCGGCCAACAACGCCGCGCGCTACAACGCCTTCGTTCTGCTGGCGCAGTCCATCGACCCGGCCAAGGCCGCGGCCGTTTACGCCAGGCTCTATCCGCTGTTTCAGCAGTCGTATGAAGAGCTGGGCTATCCGGGGAAGTATTTCAACGACCGGCTCATCGCGGTGATCGATCACCTGCTGCAGGCGCCCGAACCCCAAGGCCCGGTGCTGGTGCGCCTGGTCGAGGTGAAGGGCGAGGTGCCTTCGCAGCGGCCCTGGGTGCGCTACGAGTACGTCGATCCGCAGCTGGAGGCCATGTCCTCCGGCCAGAAGATCATGGTGCGCATGGGGCCGGAGAACGAGCGCAAGGTGAAGGCCAGCCTGCGCGGGCTGCGTCAGCAGATCGCCACGGGGGACGTGGCGAAGAAGAAGCAGCCCTGAAGCAGCCCTGAAGCCCCCGAGCGGGACCCCCTCAGCCGCCCCTCAGCCGCCCTTCAGCAGCGCCTGCACGTCCAGGCTCCACATCACGGTGTCGCTGGTCGACACCGCCACCGCGCCGGCGGCCAGCGCGCTGCGCACATCGTTGTGCGTGCTCACGAAGCCGGAGGCCACGATGGGCGGCAGCGCGTTGCGCTCCTTGATGGCAATGTGCGAGAGCATGGGTGCCGGCATCAGCTGCACCAGGTTCGGGTCGCTCTGCTCCAGCGCCTTCACGCTGCGCGGCCATGTGGAGCGATCGGTCACGAACACCTTCTGCATCGTCAGCAGGCCTGCCCGGTTGGCGCGCTGGATGGTGGCCACGCGGGTGGACACCAGGCTGGTCGCGCCGATTTCGGCCAGATACTCCACGCCGCCCTTGTCGGGCGAGATGCCCTCGCAGCTGTCGATGTTGACGATGGCGATCTTGCCCGCCCGCGTGATGGTCGACACCACGCCTTGCAGCTTGCGCAGTTCCACATTCGCGACGATGGCGATCTCGCTCGCGCTGTCGATGAAGGCGTCGATCTGCTCCGCCCCGTAGAGCGTTGCGATGATCGGGTGCCGCGCAAGGCGCGCGCCAAGGGAGCGGTCCATTCGTTGAAACTCAGTCTGCGTGGGGGGACAGTTCGTCGGTGAGGCCGAGCTTGCCCGGGTTCAATATGTTCTTCGGGTCGAGCGTGCGCTTGATGGCCTGCAGCACCGGGAAGGCGCTGCCCAGCGAGTCGGCCATGTAGGGCGCACGCAGCAGCCCCACGCCGTGGTGGTGGCTCAGCGCGGCATTGTGGCGCACCAGCACGGCGTTGGCCGCGTCCCAGGCGGCGCGGTACCAGCGCGCGCGGTCTGCCACATCCACTTCGCCTCGCAGCGAGAAGTACAGGCAGGCGCCGTCCACGTAGGCGTGCGACTGGTGCGCCGAGCCGGCCAGGGTGCCGGGCACGGCGTTGATGGCGGCCACCACCTCGTCGTAGATGGCGGGCAGGTCGCTCCAACGCCCGCTCATCTCCAGCGTGTCGGCCACGAAGCCGGGGCTGCGCTTGAAGCCTTCGGCGCTCTTGCCGGTGAGGTAGCGGGTGTCGAGCCAGCGTTCGAAGATGGCCGGGCCGTCCAGCACGCGGCCCAGTTCCTTGCAGGCGCGTTCGCTGATGGTCATGACGGCATCGACCATCTCGGGCGCGCCTTCGTCGGCGATCAGCAGCACGTGCGTGTCCGCCAGCTCGAACTGCACCTTGCTTTCCAGCGCGTCGTACAGCCGCAGCGCGGCCGGGTTGGCGCCCCGCTGCATGATCTCGCGGCAGGCCTCCAGGCCGCTGGCGAAGCTGTCGAAGCCGTAGGCGATGGCGCGGCCGTAGTCGGGCAAGCGGTGCAGCTTGAGCCGCACGCGCACGATCACGCCCAGCGTGCCTTCGGAGCCGATGAACAGCTGCTGCAGGTCGGAGCCCACGGCCGCGCGCGAGTAGCCACCCACGGTGACGAGGCTGCCGTCGGCCAGCACCACGTCCATGCCGAAGACCATGTCCTCGATCTTTCCGTAGCGCGTGGACAGTTGGCCCGCGCCGCGGCAGGCCACCCAGCCCCCGACCGTGCTGATGCCGAAGGAAGAGGGCCAGTGGCCCATGGTCATTTGATGCTCGCGCTGAATGGTTTCCTCGAACACGTCGCCGAACATGCCCGCCTCCACCTCGACGATCTGGCTGTGGGCATCGAAGCCGATGAACTTGTTGAGTTCGCACACGTCCAGCACGATGCCGCCGCGCACCGGCAGCGCCGCGCCGGTCACGTTGCTGCGGCCGGCCGACACGGTGACCGGAATGGCCGCCGCATGCGCGATGCGCATCACGGCCTGGATCTGCTCGACCGTGGAGACGCGCACGATCACGGCCTGCGGCGTGGCCGGCTTGCCGCCGGTTTCGCTGACCATCGAGCCGGCCCACCAGTCGCGCGTCCACGTCACCACGTCAGCGGCGGCGGTGAGCACTTCGTCGGCCACCTTGCGCAGCGCCTCGGTGTGCGCGGGAGCCACGGAGACCGGCGCGCGCTGCAGGCCGGGCGGGCCGTCGGTCGCGGTGATCGTCTTGGCGTAGGCCGGTGGCGTGTGCGCCCCGACGACGTAGTTGCGGCGGTTGTAGCCGCGCTGGATGGCGTCTTTGCTGATCATTTACTTCACTCCCATAAGGATGGATTTTTCATGCGCGATGGCCGCGCGGTAGCTGGCTACCTGCCGGGCCGTCTCGGCGGTGGACAGGCCCAGTTCGGCCTGGAGGATGTCGCCCACGCGGGCCGCAGCGCGCCCGGATGCGTCGCGCGCCATGAGGCGCGCGCGGATGCGCCGCGACAGCACGTCGTCGACGGTGCGTGCGAGTTCGTGCCGTACCGCGTAGACGATCTCGGCCTCGCTGTGTGGCAGGCCTTCGACGATGGGCCGCTGCAGGCCGGGGTCGGCCTGCAGGATGTCGGTGACAAAGCGCGCCTCGGTGCCGTAGCGTTCGCCCAGGTGCGCGGCCATGCCGCCCGATGCGGTGATAGCCTGCGCGTCGTAGCCCGCAGCACCCAGCAGAAAGGCCGACCTGGTCTTGCAGCCGTTGCGCTGGCCCAGCACTTTCTGTGCGGCGTCGATGGTCTGCTCGGCCATGTGGCGCGATGTGGTGAGCTTGCCGCCGACGATGGTCAGCAGGCCGTCGGGTGCGGTGCGGATCTGGTGGTTGCGCTTGATCTCCAGCGTCTTGCCGCCGGCTGCACCGGCGGGAGCCACCAGCGGGCGGCAGCCGGCGATGCTGCCGACCACGTCTTCGGCGCACAGGTCGGTCTTCAGCGCGGAGCGCGCGCCGTCGAGCAGAAAGTCGAGTTCCTCGCGTGTGCAGCACACGTCGTCGAGGTTGCCTTCGTAGTCTTCGTCGGTGGTGCCCAGGTACGACACGTCGCCCCAGCGCGTGATGGTCGCGCGCCGGTTGCGCCCGGGCACCGGAATGGTCACGGTGCAGTCGTTGCGGATCTTCAGCCACGGAATGGCCACGTGCACGCCCTTGGCGGGGCGCACGTTCAGCGTTTTTTCTTCGTTCTTCTTGCGACCGTCCCAGTCGCGCAGCCACACACCGGTGGCCATGACGACGACGCGCGCGCGCACACGCATCTCGCGGTCGTCGGCCTGCACCACGGCACCGTCGACCTTGCCGTGCGCGTTGCGGGTGATCTCCACGGCCTTTGCATGGTTGAGCACGGCCGCCCCATGAAAGGCGGCGGTGCGCGCGATGTTGAGCGTGAGCCGCGCGTCGTCCACCCGCGCGTCGAAGTACATGAAGCCGCCGGTCAGGTGCTCGTCCTTGAACGTGGGGCAGTGCGACAGCACTTCGGCCTTGGTCAGCTTCTGGTGCAGGATGCCCTCGCGCCAGCCGCCCGCGATGTCGTAGGTCCACAGCAGGCTCTCGAAGGCCTTGGCCAGGCGCTTGTCGAACACGCCCTCGCGCTCCATCACCGGAAACAGGAAGGGCAGCCGCTGCACCAGGTGCCGCGCATTGCGGCGCAGGCGCTGGCGCTCCAGCAGCGAGTGGCGTACCAGCCCGAGGTTGCCCTGCTCGATGTAGCGCAGCCCGCCGTGAACCATCTTGGATGATTTGGACGACGTGCCGAAGGCGAAGTCGTCTTTCTCGACCAGCGCCACGCGGTAGCCGCGCAGGCTGGCGTCGAGCGCGGCGTAGGCGCCGGTGACACCGCCGCCGACGATCAGCATGTCGAACTGTTCGTCGGCCAGGCGCGCGAGCTGATCCTGCCGGTCGAGCCGCAATGGCTCGGTGGTTGTCATGTCGGCCCGGTCCTTGCCGGACCGCAGGGATAGCAAACCCATCATGAGGGGAGTTCTCCTTTGCAAAGGTTCTTGAAATGGCGTGCATGCGCGAGCTCTGACGCAACGCGGGCATGCCACAAGGTTCTGCGCGCGTGGCGTTGCGCGGCATCGACGGAGGGTTCGAACACGGCGTCGGTAACCAGCGTGTCGCGCGCCTGCTGCAGCGAGTCCCAGAGCAGGCCCGACGAGCCGGCCAGGAAGGCAATGCCGCGCAGGCTGGCGCGGTCGGCCTCGGCCATGCGCCGCACGGGCATGCCGGTGAGATCGGCCTGAATCTGCAGCAGCGTCGAGCTGCCCGACAGCCCGCCGCCCACGAAGAGTTCGGACACACGCACGCCAGAGACTTCCTCGTTCGACTGGATGCACGAGGCCACCGAATGCGCGATGCCTTCAAGGATGGCGCGCGCCACTTCGGCGCGTGTGGTGGCCATCGAGATGCCCGTGAGCGAGGCACGCGCGGCGGCCTCCATCGCGGGCACGCGCAGTCCGGTGAGTGCCGGAATGAAAGTGACGTCGCGCGCGCTGCCCGCGGTCGCCGCCAGCGTGCTGATTTGCGCCGCGTTGTCGAACCACTGGAGCTTTTCGCAAACCCAGTTGAGCGCCGAGCCGGTGGTGGCCACGAAGGTCTCGACCGCGAAGTGCGACACGCCCTGCGCGCGCCGCGCCGTCATGGTGAGGGTGCCGTCGTGCAGGCCGGCGTTGGCGGGCTGAACGGGGCCGGTGATCACGTCGACGAAGCTGCCCGTGCCGTGCACGCACATCGCCTGTTCGCGGTCGAGGCAGCCCAGGCCGATGGCGCCCGCGTGCTGGTCGCCGGCGCAGGCGAGGATGGGCACGTCGATGCCCAGCAGGTCGGCGCGGGTGCGGCCGAACTGGTCTGCGTCCTCGCGCAGTTCGGGCAGCAACTCGGCGGGAAAGCCGAGCGCGCCGATCCAGTCGAGCTGGTAGCGGTGTTCGGCCAGCACATAGGCGCTGCCGGAGGTCACGTTGGTGGGCGTGGTCACGCAGGCACGTGCGTCGGACAGGTGCCACAGCAGCCAGCTGTCGATGGTGCCGAAGGCCAGCCGGCGCTGCTCGAAGGCCTGTGCCACGGCGGGCGTTTCGCGCAGGTGGTGCGTGGCCCAAAGGTAGGGCGAGCGCACGCCGACCGGGCGGCCCATCTGCTTGACCAGCAGCCGGTCCCATTGCGACGCCAGCTTGTCCAGTTCGTCGACGTAGCGCGTGTCCTGCCACACCATGGCGGGCACCAGCGCGCGGCCGGTGTGGGTGTCCCACAGCACGGCCGAGCAGCGCTGCGTGGCGATCGCGAGCGCCACGATGCGCTTGCTCTCGGCCCGGGCGCGCGCAATGGTCGTGCGGCACACGGCCAGGGTCTTGTCGAGGATGGTGTTGGCGTCCTGCTCGACCACGCCGGGGCGCGGCGTGTCGACCTGCAGGGGCGCGTACTCGAGGCACGACACATGGCCGTTGCGCCCGACGACGGCGGCCCGGGTGCCCGAGGTGCCTTCGTCGATGGAGAGGATCACGTCCTCGATGGTGGACTTCATCGGTTCATTTTTCCCACGGCTGGATGCAGGGTTTCGCGCAGCGGGCGCGCGTCTTCCTCGAACTGCGGCGCGCCGTCTTCGTTGTCGGGGTTGATGGTGGTGCGGGTCGGGTCCCAGCGGATCACGAAGCAGATCACGCTGGCAATGAGCGGCACCACCGACAGAATGAGGAAGGTGTGGTCCAGCCCGTACTTCTCGCGGAACAGCGGGAACACCAGCAGGCCCAGCGCCGCGCCCATGGAGCCGAGCGCGCCGATGATGCCGTTGGCGCCCGCGCGCAGCTCGCTGCGGAACGACAGCGACGACAGGCTCTTGCCGTTGGCGCCCGGCCCGCCCGAGTGGAACAGGATGAAGAGCGACGGCACCGTCACCGCCAGCCACAGCGGCATGTGGCCATGGAACAGGCCCAGCGTGAGCAGCATGAGGAACACCATCGCAAAGCCGAAGGCCGACGCGCGACGCAGACCCAGCTTGCGGCCGATCCACGGCGAAAGAAAGCCGCCGAAGATGCCGAACACGTTGAACGCCAGTGCGCCGATGGTGGCCTGCGCAAAGTCCCTGCCGAACAGCGTGGCGCTGATCAGCGGCAGGTACCAGCCCACCGCGAAGTATTGGATCGACTGTCCGATCTGCACCGTTGCCGCCAGGATGGTGCGCTGCAGGTACACGCCGCGAAAGATCAGAAGCACGTTGGCCGCGCCGCGGCGCGCCTGGTTCATGACAGGCAGGCGCTCGTTCTTGGGTGCCGCCACGAACAGCTGTCCGTAGATGCGGCTCATGGCCTTGGCGGCGTCGTCGAGCCGCTCCTTGCGCGCCAGCCACACCGGGCTTTCCACGAGCAGCACGAACTGCAGCACGAGGATGGTGACGCCGAAGACCGCGGTGGCCGCCACCGAATAACGCCAGATGGAGTCACCCACGTCCCACGAATAGAACATGAGCGCCAGCAGCAGGTTGGTGCACACCGCGGCGTACCACATGCCCTGCCAGGTGTTCAGCCGGCTCTTGAGCTTGGCCGGCGTGAACTCCGCGAGCACCGCCATCGCAATGGCGAAGTCGATGCCGTAGGCCGCGCCCACGAAGAAGCGGCCCACCAAAATCATCTCGAAGCTGGGTGCGAACACCACCAGCACCGCACCGATCACGGCGAGCAGCTTGGCGAGGATCAGCGGGCGGATGCGGCCCCAGCGGTCGGCCATCCAGCCGCCGATGGGGTTGAACGCAATGGCAACCCACGAGGCCATGGACGTCATCAGCGCCACCTGCGCGGCGGTGAGCGAGAGGTTGCGCGTCATGGGCCCGAGGCCCGCGCTCAGTGCGGAGTTGGAAAAGGCGTCGAGGAAGAGGCCGCCAAGTGCGAGCCACCAGATGACGGCGGCCCGCCCGACGATGCCCTGGCGTGAATCCAGGTAGGCGATGACATCGTCGATGCCGCGGATCTTGATCGCGTTGGGTTGCACAGTTGTCTCCATTGGAATAATCCGCAAGAAGACGATGCAAACCATGCAGGCGCGACAAAGCCATCTTACAGATGGTCTTTAAATCTGAACCTGTGCGCAAATTTTAAGTGCGACCTTTTCGATGAGTCAATGAACGCCGGGGCGGTGTTAACCACTAGCGTGCCAGCGCGCGCCTCGGCGCCTTCGTTGCGCTCAGAGCTTGGAGCCCCCATCGACACGCAGTGTGTCGCCCGTGATCCAGCGCGATGCGTCCGACGCAAGGAACGCGACGGCACCGGCAATGTCGTCGGGCTGCGCCACGCGCTTCAGCGCCTGCAGTGAGAGCGTGAAGTCGCGGCCCGCGTCGGTCTTCGCGAACTTCGACATGTCGGTCTCGACCACGCCCGGTGCCACTGCATTCACGCGGATGCCGCGTTCGCCGAGGGCCGAGGCAAAGTGCTTCACCAGCGTATCGATCGCGCCCTTGGTGGCCGCATAGGCCGACAGCGCGCCCACCGAGGCATGCGCGGCAAGCGACGACACCAGCACGACGCTGCTGTCCTTGCCCAGCATCGGCAGCAGTTGCTGCACCAGGAAGAAGGGCGCGCGCACGTTGACGGCGAACATGCGATCGAAATCGTCGACGGTGGTTTCTTCGATGGTTGCGCCGACCGACACACCGGCGTTGGCCACGAGGATGTCGAGCCGCTCGCCGACCACTTCGCGCACCTGGCGCGCAAGCGTGTGCGGCCCGTCGGGCGCGCCCAGGTCGGCCTTCAGCGCATCGGCGCGCCCGCCAGCCTGGCGGATGTCGGCGACGACGGTTTCGGCCTCGGCTGCGCCGCTGCTGTAGTGCACCAGCACCCGCGCGCCGGCCTTGGCGAGGGCCAGTGCGCTGGCACGGCCGATGCCGCGCGAGGCGCCGGTGACGAGGGCTGTCTTTCCTTGGAGCGAATGCATGGAGATTCCTTTGAGGCAGACGTGGGAGGTATCTCCGCCTGCCGGGGGTGCGTTGGCGATATGCCTTTGCATGAGACTTAATCTAGGGCCCGCATGCACGCTTCACAAAGACTTTGTAAGCTCGGCCCCATACCTCACAGGCATGGAGCCGACCCATGGAACTGCGCCATCTGCGCTACTTTGTTGCCGTGGCCGAAGAAGGCAGCTTCACGGTCGCGGCCGAGCGCAGGCTGCACACCGCGCAGCCCTCGCTGAGCCGGCAGATTCGCGACCTCGAATACGAGGTCGGCACGCCGCTGCTGAGCCGCAGCGCGCGTGGCGTCGAGTTGACCGCCGCGGGCAAGGCCTTTCTCGACCATGCGCGGCTGGCGCTGTCGCAGGTCGAGGCGGCCGGCGAAGCGGCGCGCCGCGCGGCCACACCGGCCAAGACCACGTTTGCGCTGGGCTTCCTCACGGGCCAGGAGATCGACTGGCTCGCAGAGGTCATGCGCACGCTGCGCGACGAGCTGCCGCTGATCGAGGTCACGGTGCAGAGCCAGTATTCGCCGAGCCTGGCCGACGCGCTGCTGCGCGGCAAGCTCGACCTGGCGTTCATGCGCCGCGAGCCGAACATGCCGGACCTGGCGTTCAAGCTGGTGACGCGCGAGCCGCTGCTGGTGGTGCTGCGCAGCGACCATGCGCTGGCGGCGCGCAAGTCGATCGACCCGCGCGCGTTGGCGAAAGAGAACTTCGTTCAGGTGTCGAACACCGCGCCCGCGCTGCGCGCGGTGATCGACAGCTACCTGAAGCACCATCGGCTCGCCATCACGCCGGTCCACGAGGCCGACAACCTGGCGATGGCAATTTCGCTCGTGGCGTCCACGCGCGGCGTGGCACTGCTGCCGGTGTATGCGTTGAACTTTCTGCCGGCGTCGGTGGTGAGCCGCCCATTGAAGTCTGTGGGGCCGTCGAAGGGCGAGGCGCCCGCCATCGACCTGGTCGTCGGCTATCACAAGGCCAACGCCTCGCCCCTGCTCAAGCTGTTTCTGTCACGCATGGACGAGATGGTGGCGCGCGTGGCGCAGCGGGCGCATTGAGCGGCGCGCGCCTCGTTCCCGCCGGGACAATTCGCGCGGGCCTTCAGGCCGCTTCGGCTTCCTTGTAGTCGCCCACGGGCAGGCAACTGCAGAACAGGTTGCGGTCGCCATACACGTTGTCGACGCGGCCGATGGGCGGCCAGTACTTCGCGTTCTTCAGCGCGGCCAGCGGGTAGGCGCCGAGTTCGCGCGCATACGGGTGGCTCCATTCACTGCCCAGCAAACTGGCCGCGGTGTGCGGTGCGTGCTTGAGCGGGTTGTCGTCCTTCGGCCAGACGCCTTCCTCGATGCGGCGGATCTCGCCGCGGATGGCGATCATCGCGTCGATGAAGCGGTCGAGCTCGGCCAGCGGCTCGCTCTCGGTCGGCTCCACCATCAGCGTGCCCGGCACCGGAAAGCTCAGCGTGGGCGCGTGAAAGCCGTAATCGATGAGCCGCTTGGCCACGTCTTCGGCGGTGACGCCGCTGGTGTCCTTCAACGGGCGCAGGTCCAGGATGCATTCATGCGCCACGTGCCCGTTGGGGCTTGCGTACAGCGTGGGGTAGTGGTCCTTCAGGCGCGCGCTGATGTAGTTGGCGCTCAGGATGGCCGTTTCGGTCGCGGCCTGCAGGCCCTTGGCGCCCATCATGCGGCAGTACATCCAGCTGATCGGCAGCACGGCCGCGTTGCCCAGCGGCGCGGCCGACACGGCACCCACGCCGTGCGACGGCACACCGGCCGTGGCATGGCCCGGCAGGTAGGGCACCAGGTCTTCGACCACGCACACCGGGCCCACGCCCGGGCCGCCACCGCCGTGCGGAATGCAGAAGGTCTTGTGCAGGTTCAGGTGGCTCACGTCGCCGCCGAACTCGCCCGGCGCGGCCACGCCGACCAGCGCGTTCATGTTGGCGCCGTCCACGTACACACGCCCGCCGTGTTCGTGCACCAGTTCGCACAGTTCCTTCACGCGGGTTTCGAACACGCCGTGCGTGCTGGGGTAGGTGATCATCACGGCGGCCAGCTTGTCGCTGTGCTTTTCGCAGGCGCGCTTCAGGTCGTCCATGTCGACGTTGCCCTGCGTGTCGCAGGCCGTCACCACCACCTGCATGCCGACCATCTGCGCGCTGGCGGGGTTGGTGCCGTGCGCGGAAGAAGGAATCAGGCAGATGTTGCGGTGGCCCTGGCCCTTGGCCTCATGAAAGGACTTGATGGCCAGCAGGCCCGCGTACTCGCCCTGCGAGCCCGCATTGGGCTGCAGGCTGATGCCCGCGTAGCCGGTGGCCTCGCACAGCCAGGCGCGCAGTTGGGCGTCGAGCTGGGCATAGCCCTGCAGCTGGTCGGCGGGTGCGAACGGGTGGATGTTGGCGAACTCCGGCCAGGTGATGGGGATCATCTCGCTGGTCGCATTGAGCTTCATGGTGCAGCTGCCCAGCGGGATCATGGTGCGGTCGAGCGCCAGGTCCTTGTCGCTCAAGCTGCGGATGTAGCGCAGCATGGCGGTTTCGCTCTTGTGGGTGTTGAACACCGGGTGCGTGAGAAAGGCGCTGGTGCGGCGCAGGTCGTCGGGAATCAGCGGCGTGGTGTGGGCAGCCAGGTCGTCGAAGCGCGGCATCGCGGTGCCGGCGGGCACGAACAGCGCCCACAGCGTTTCGATGTCGTTGCGCGTGGTGGTCTCGTCCAGCGAGATGCCCAGGTGCTGCTGCAGCCGCTGGCGCAGGTTGACGCCGCCGGCCTGCGCCCGCTCCAGGATGGTGTGCGTGTCGTCGCCTGTGCGAATGGTCAGCGAGTCGAAGGCGGTGGTGTTCACCGGCTCGCGGCCCATCTGCGACAGGCCCTTGGCGAGGATGGCGGTGAGCACGGCCACGCGCTGCGCAATGCGCGTGAGGCCGTCGGGCCCGTGGTACACGGCGTACATGCTGGCCACCACGGCAGGCAACACCTGCGCGGTGCAGATGTTCGACGTGGCTTTCTCGCGGCGGATGTGCTGCTCGCGCGTCTGCAGCGCGAGGCGGTAGGCGGGCTGGCCGTGGGTGTCCACGCTCACGCCGACCAGGCGGCCCGGCAGCGAGCGCTTGAAAGAATCGCGGCAGGCCAGATAGGCGGCGTGCGGGCCGCCGTTGCACAGCGGCATGCCGAAGCGCTGCGTGGTGCCGCAGACGATGTCGGCATCGAACTCGCCGGGCGCCACCAGCAGCGTGAGCGCCAGCAGGTCGGCCGCCACGATGAAGGCGGCGTCGCACTGGTGCGCATGGCCCGCGAGCGGGCGCAGGTCGTGCACGTGGCCGGTGGTGGCGGGGTACTGCGCGAGCACGCCGAAGAACTCGCCGCTCACCATCAGGTGCGGCAGCGTTTCCGACACGGTGCTCACCTTCACCTCGATGCCCAGCGGCGCGGCGCGGGTCTTGATGACCTCGATGGTCTGCGGATGGCAGTCGCCAGACACCAGGAACACATTGCTCTTGCTCTTGACGCTGCGCTTGGCCAGCGTCATGGCCTCGGCCGCGGCCGTGGCTTCGTCCAGCATCGACGCGTTGGCGATGGCCATGCCCGTGAGGTCGCACACCATCGTCTGAAAGTTGAGCAGGGCTTCCATGCGGCCCTGTGAAATTTCGGCCTGGTAGGGCGTGTACGCGGTATACCAGGCGGGGTTTTCGAGCACGTTGCGCAGGATGACGCCCGGCGTGTGCGTGCCGTAGTAGCCCTGGCCAATGAAGCTCCTGAACACCTTGTTCTTCGATGCCATCACCTTCAGCTCGGCCAGCGCGTCGGCCTCGGTCACCGGCGCGGGCAGGCGCATCGGCTTGTTCCGGCGGATGGCCGCGGGCACGATGCCGTCGATGAGCTCCGCGCGCGTGGCCGAGCCGATCACCGGCAGCATGCGCGCCTCGTCCGCCGCATCGATGCCGATGTGGCGGGCAAGGAATTCTTCGGCGTTCTCTAGTTCTTGCAAAGAGGGAAGGGCGGGCGTCGGCATGGCGGTGACTGTCTATCGGCGTTAATAAAAGAACTCAGCGGTCGCCGCCGGGCCGCCCCAAGGCGGACCGCGCCTTCCCCACGGGGGATGGAGAAGCACACGAAGTGGCAAGCCGAGGGGCAAACATCATTTCAGGATTCGGCGGCGAACTGGTCGTACGAAGCCGCGTCCAGCAAGGCGTCGAGCTGCGCGGGTTCGCTCAGCTTGACCTTGAAGAACCAGCCGCTGGCCAGCGGGTCGCTGTTGGCGAGCGAGGGGTCGGCGCGCAGCGCTTCGTTCACTTCGACAACTTCGCCCGACACGGGCATGAACACGTCGGCGGCGGCCTTGACCGATTCGACGACGCCGGCAACTTCGCCTTGCGCAAAGCTCTTGCCCACTTCAGGCAGGTCGACGAACACCACGTCGCCCAGCGCGTCCTGCGCATGCACGGTGATGCCGACAGTGGCCGCGCCGCCTTCGGCCAACACCCATTCGTGGTCCTTGGTGTACTTGATGCTCATGGAAAACTCCTCGTGGAAAAAATGTTTCGGGGTGCAGAGCCTAACGGGGCTCGGTGTCCTTCAACCGCGGTAGTAGCGGGTGGGAACGAAAGGCATGGTGGACACTTCCATTGGCACCGGCTTGCCGCGCACGATGGCCTGCACGCGCGTGCCCGGCTCCGAGAAAGCGGTGGCCACATAGGCCATGGCGATGCAGCGCTCGGCCGTGGGGCCGAGCAGGCCGCTGGTGACGATGCCGATGTCTTGGCCTTCGAAGGACTGCAGCACGCTGCCTTCGCGCACCGGAATGCGCTCCAGTGCCACCAGGCCCACGCGCTTGCGCTTGAGCGTGTCGTGGTCGGTGTGACCGGCGGCGAGCGCAGTGGCGGCGGTGAGCTGCGCCAGTATTTTTGCCGCGCCCGGAAAGCCGCCTTCGCGCGCGCCGCCCGTGCGGCGCACCTTCTGCATCGCCCAGTTCAGTGAGGCTTCGACCGGCGTGGTGGAGGTGTCGATGTCGTTGCCGTACAGGCACAGGCCGGCTTCCAGGCGCAGCGAGTTGCGCGCGCCCAGGCCCACGGGCTTGACTTCGGGCTGGGCCAGCAGCAGGCGGGCGAGGGCGTCGGCGTCCTGGGCGGCCACGGAGATCTCGAAGCCGTCTTCGCCGGTGTAGCCGCTGCGGGTGACGAAGGATGCAATGCCGCCTATCTTCACCGCACCGCCGGTCATGAACACGAAGCGCTCGATGCCGGGGGACAGGCGCGCCAGCGTGGCGGCGGCTTGCGGGCCCTGCAGTGCGAGCAGGGCGTGGTCGGGCAGGGGCTGCACCGCGCAGCGCGCACCGATCTTCTGCTGAATGTGCGCGATGTCGGCCACCTTGCAGGCGCCGTTGACGATCACGAAGAGCGAGCCGTTGCCTTCGTTGAAGAACATCAGGTCGTCGAGGATGCCGCCTTCGTCGTTCAGCAGCAGGCCGTAGCGCTGTTTGCCGACGGGCAGGTCGATGACGTCGACGGGCATCAGGGTTTCGAAGGCGGCGGCGGCGTCGGGGCCCGTCAGGCGCAGTTGGCCCATGTGGGAGATGTCGAACAGGCCGGCCGCGTCGCGTGTGTGTTTGTGTTCGGCCATGAGGCCGGCGGGGTACTGCACGGGCATCGAGTAGCCGGCGAAGGGCACCATGCGGGCGCCGAGCTCCAGGTGGAGGTCGTGCAGGGGCGTCTTGAGGAGGGTGTCGGAAGCAGATGCGCAAGAGGCCATGGGGCACTCCAAAGGGGCAGACGAAATCCATGACGCAAGCCATGGGCCACCCCTGCTGTCCGCTTTACCTGAGAGATTCGCCCCACGATCGGGGTTTGCTCCTTCGGTGGGCTGTTGTCTGGCAACGGCCTCTCTCCAGCAAGGAAACGCCGGTGTTCACCGGCGTCTTGTCAGTCCTTTTGCCTGAGCGTTCGGGGAATCCCTGCGCCTTCGGCGGCCCCGTCACGCGGGGCTCTCTCCTGACCCGGGCGAGTGTAGTGGATCGGGGCTGGGTTGCGGTTGCTCAGGGATTCAAGGATTCAGGGCGCGTGCACAGGCCGCCGGGTACTCCCCTCCGCGAATGTCCCCCGGGCTTCGCCCTCCTCCTTTATTTCGCTGCGGGGAGTACCCGACGCCCTGTGCACCAGGGCACGCTGCTGGTGTTCCGCCGATCAACCCCGGCTCTGAAAACGCTCACGTCGATGGGGTGCCTTGCGCAGCGAAATAAAGGGGGAGGCCGCAGGCCGGAGGACATTCGCGGAGCAAGGCACCCCGTCGGCGTGAGCGTCGCCCTGAACAGAACATCGACGAACTTCAACCGTTCAATGAACAACCTCAGCCGGCGGCAACAACCGATCGATACGCTCGCGCAACGATTCGGCCCGCTCCGGCCCCGCGCTTTTCTCGACCTCCGACAGCATCAGCGCCGCAATGGTCAGCATGGCCTCGCGGTCGCGCGCCTCGCGCAGGGCGTCGCGCATCTGCAGCGCAAATTTTGGGTCGCGGCGCACGAACATGCGCTCGCACATGTCGAACAGGAACATGCGCGTGGTGGCCAGCGAACGCTTGCCGTCGAAGGTGTCGGCCGACATGCTGACCTGGATCGGCTCGGCCACAGCAGCTACAGCGGCCGCCGCAGCCTGCGCCACCTGTGCGGCTGCCGATGCTGCAACAGCCGCCGCATGCGGGTCGTGAAGGTAACCCCGCTGCACCAGCGCCAGCAGCACCTGCTCGGCCTCACCCCGCGTGGTGAACAACGGACTGAAGTCCGTCAGCGAACGCCGGCCATCGGCCATCAGCAGCAACGCACGCTCGCGCTGGCTCAGCGTGCGCTGGTCGCCCTGGAGTTCGTCGCGCGCCTTGTCGGTCTTGGTGGGGAGCATGGCAGCCACAGCTTTCTGGGATCGGGGGCTGAAGCATCGTTGCATGCGGTGACATCTTCATGAACCGTTTGGTTTAAGTGGTCAGGCTCGCATTCACGCCATGTTTCAGGCGGTGGCAGCTTCCTCCTCAACCGGCACCATCGGCACCACCGGCACCGTCCGGTTGCGCAACCGCAGCGCCAGCCCCGTCGCCACGCACAGCACGCACAACACCGTCGTCAGCGTGACCCCCAGCCCGCGTGCGTCCGACAGCATGCCGAACAGCGGTGACACCAGCCCGCCCACGGAGAGCGCCAGCCCCAGCGTGATTCCGCTGGCCGTGGCCGGGTTGCGCGGCAGGTAGTCCTGCGCCAGCGTTACCTGCGCCGCGAAAGGCAGAAACATGCACATGCCCAACAGCGCAGTACAGGCCAGCGCCCAGGCCGCGTTCGGCGCCAGCACCAGGCCCGCCATGGCCGGCAACGCGAACAGGTAGCCCGCGCGGATGGTGCCCATGCGGCCGATGCGGTCGCCAAGCCAGCCGCCCAGCAGCGTGCCCACGGCACCGAACGCGGTGAAGGCGGTGAGCGCCGCCGCACCCTGAAACGCGGTGCCGTGCAGGTCGCGGGTGATGCGCAACGAGAGCATCGACAGCACCGTGACATACGGAATCGACCAGCCCACGATGGTCGCCACCAGCACGCCGAAGGCACGCCAGTCGTTATGCGGCTTCAGCAGATGACTGGCGGCCTGGCGTGCAGCTGCGGCCGCTGCAACCGAGGCACGCTGGCCCCCCGCGTTCGCCACCACCCACACCACGCCCATGGCCAGCGCGGGCAGCCCCAGCAGGTAGCTGCGCGACAGGCTGCCGCCGCCGACCACCGTGGCCGCCAGCACCGGCGCGAACGAAGCGCCGATGGTGCCGCCCACCGAGAACACGCTCATTGCCTTCTGCGAAGCACCGCCGGCAGCGCGCGCGGCCACCGTGGCCGGCGGGTGGTACGCCGCAATGCCCAGGCCGCACAGCGCAATGGCGATCCAGGTCAGCAGGTAGCTCTGGCTGACGCCCGCCAGCACCACGCCCAGTGCCGCCACCAGAAAACCGGTGGGCACCAGCCAGCTGCGTGGATGGCGGTCGGCATACAGGCCGAACAGCGGCTGCACCACGCTCGACAGGCCGGTGGCCGCCAGCATCAGCCCGGCCGCGGCCGTGTAGCTGTAGCCGCGCTCCAGCACCATGAAGGGCAGCAGCGCGGGCACCAGGCCCTGGTAAAGGTCGTTGACGGCATGGGTGCCGGTGAGCAGCCCGAGTCGGCGCTTGTTCATGAGGGTCGCTTCTTTCGTTTCCTGGTGAAAAAAGCATCGTAGGAAGCCGTGCGAAGATGTTCTCTCTACGAATTGGCATTCATCGTCGAGAAATGGACAAAGCAATCAACCTGCGCCCCGAAGAAGGCGAGTCGACCCCGCGCGCCGTCGCGGTGCTGGCGACCGACCCCGCGGGGGACGCCTTCATTCCGCCGCACACGCACCGTCGCGGGCAGCTGATTCACGCCATCTCCGGCGTGATGCTCGTGAGCGCGGCGGCCGGAAGCTGGGTGGTGCCGACCGGGCGCGGCGTGTGGGTGCCCGGCGGCATGGAGCATCAGATTCGCATGGCGGGCGAGGTGCGCATGCGCACCGTGTTCGTCGAGCCCGGCATGCGCGCGGACCTGGGCAGCCAATGCCGCGTGATTCATGTGGGCGAGCTGCTGCGCGCGCTCATCGTCACGGCGGTGGCGCTGCCGCTGGACTACGCACCGGGCGGGCGCGACGAACGTGTGATGGAGCTGATGCTCGACGAGATCGAGGCCGCGCCTGCTCTGTCGCTGCATGTGCCCATGCCGCGCCATGCGCGCCTGGCGGCGCTGTGCGAAGAACTGGTGCGCGACCCCTCGCTGCCCGCCTCGCTCGACGCCTGGGCGCTGCGCCTGCACATGAACAGCCGCACGCTCGCGCGCCTGTTTCAGCGCGAGACGGGCATGAACTTCGGGGCGTGGTGCCGGCAGGCACGGCTGCTGTTGAGCCTGCCCAAGCTGGCCGCCGGCGCGTCGGTTCTGGACGTGGCGCTGTCGCACGGCTACGAGAGCCCGAGCGCCTTCACCGCCATGTTCCGGCGCACGCTGGGCGTGCCGCCCAGCGTGTACCTGCGCCGTTGATTGCTACTTGGCGTAGACCAGGTCGCGCAGTGCCAGCGACACCCACGGCACATAGGTGATCACCATCAGGCACGCCAGGATCACCAGCACGAAAGGCACAAGGTGCCGCACGATGCGGTCCAGCGATATTCGCGCCACCGTGCAGGCCGCGAACAGGTTCACACCGAAGGGCGGCGTGATCATGCCCAGCGCCAGGTTCACCACCATGATCAGCCCGAAGTGCACCGGGTCGATGCCGAAGTGCACCGCCACCGGCGCCAGAATCGGCGCCAGCACGATGATGGCCGCGCTGGTCTCGATGAACATGCCAATCACGAACAGCGCCGCGTTCACGCCCAGCAGGAACATGGCCGGAGACTTCAGCACCTCCTGCAGCCAGTGGCCAATGGCGTCGGGCACGCCCGCGCGGGTGATCAGAAACGCGAACAGCCCCGCGTTGGCAATGATGAACATGATCACCGCCGACGACATCACCGACTTGCGCAAGATCACGTACAGGTCGGTCAGCTTGATCTCGCGGTAGATCACCACGCCCACCACCAGCGCGTAGAACACCGCCACGGCCGAGGCCTCGGTCGGCGTGAAGATGCCGCCGTAGATGCCGCCCAGAATGATCACCGGCATCAGCAGCGCCCAGCCGGCCTGCCACAGCGCACGGCCGAAGGGCATGCGGCCTTCGCCGTCGGTCTTGCCCCAGCCCTTCCACTTGCAGTAGGCCCACACGAAGAACATGAGCGCCAGGCTGATCAGAATGCCGGGGCCGAAGCCCGCGATGAACAGCTCGCCAATGGACACCTCGGCGCTCACGCCGTAAAGAATCAAGGGAATCGACGGCGGAATGATCACGCCCAGCTCCGCGCTGGTGGCCTGCAGGGCCGCCGCGTAAGACGCGGGGTAGCCGTGCTTGATGAGCGCCGGAATCAGGATGGCGCCAATCGCAAAGGTGGTGGCCACCGACGAGCCCGACACCGCCGCAAAGATCATGCAGGTGAGCACGCAGGTCATGGGCAGGCCGCCCTGCACGCCGCCCACGATGCTCTTGGCAAACTCCACCAGCCGGCGCGAGATGCCGCCGGTTTCCATCAGGTTGCCCGCCAGAATGAAGAACGGAATGGCCGCCAGCGGAAACTTGTTGATCGAGTTGAACATCTCCTTCACGGAGATGAGCATGTTGGCGTTGGTGACCTGAATGCCCACGATCGACGAGAGCCCGATGGACACCGCCACGGAAATCGACAGTGCAAAGCACAGCACCATCGTTGCAACCATCACGACACTCATTGCGCGGTCTCCAGTTCGAGCCGCTTGGGGTCGAGAAAATTACCAACGATGCCGAACAGGCAAAACACCGAACCCACCGGCAGCGCCAGGTAGGCCCACACCATCGACAGGCTTTCAAGCCCGGCCATCGACTGCACGCGCCCGCGCATGGCGTAGTCCCAGCCCCACCACAGAATGACGAGCATCAGCGCCAACGCCGCCAGGCTCACCACCGCGTCGAGCACGCGGCGCATGCGCGGCGGGCTCCAGCGGTAGAGCACGTCCACGCTGACCATCGCGCCCTGGCGAAACGCCATCGGAATGCCCATGAAGACCATCCAGATGAGGCTCACGCGAATCAAAATCTCACTCCATTCGGCCGGTTGCTCCAGCACGAAACGGGTGACGATCTGGAACACGCCCAGCGCCGACGCCACGACCAGCATCGCGCAGGCCATCAGCATCGAGAAGCCGGTGGTCCAGCGCTCGATGCCCAGGAACTTGTCTTTCACTTGTAGTCGCGGATCTTGTCGAGATTGGCCTTGCCGAAGTCCTTCTCGAACTGGGCATTGACCGGCGCTAGCGCGGCAACGAACTTGGCCTTGTCGACGTTGTCGATCACCGTCACGCCCTTGGCGCGCAGGTCGGCCACGCCCTTGGCGTCGTCTTCGTCCACGCGCGCGCGGTTGACCTTGGTGCCTTCCTTGGCGGCTTCGAGGAACGCCGTCTTGTCGGCTGCGCTGAGCTTGTCGAAGCTAGCCTTGTTCATCAGGAAGATGCAGGGCGAGTACACGTGCCCGGTAAGCGACAGATGCTTTTGCACCTGGTCGAACTTGGCCGAAATGATGACCGGCAACGGGTTCTCCTGGCCGTCGACCGTGCCTTGCTGCAGCGCGGTGAACACCTCGGGGAAGGCCATGGGCGTGGTGATGATGCCGAAGCCCTTGTAGGCGGCGATGTGCACCGGGTTTTCCATCGTGCGCATCTTCAGGCCCTTCAGATCTTCGGGCACCTTCACGTCGCGCTTGCTGTTGGTCATGTGGCGAAAGCCGTTTTCGGCCCACGCCAGCGCCTTGAAGCCCTTGGCGTCGAACTTGGTGAGCATGTCCTGGCCGATGGGGCCGTCGAGCACGGCGCGCGCATGGGCCTTGTCGCGGAACAGGAAGGGCACGTCGAGGATCTTGGTCTCGGGCACGAAGTTGGGGATGGGGCCCGTGGACGAGAAGGCCAGCTCCTGCGTGCCCAGCTGCACCGCCTCGATCGACTCGCGCTCGCCGCCGAGCGCGCCGTTGTAGAAGGTCTGCACCTTGTAGCGGCCCCCGGTGCGCTTTTCGACTTCCTTGGCAAAGGTGTCGATGGCCACGCCCTGGTGGGAGTTCTGCGCGGTGGAGATGCTGATCTTCATGGTCGTCTGCGCGAAGGCGACCGACGTCATGGCGACAGAACTCAGGGCGAGCGAAAGGCAGGCGGCGGCGATGGGGCCGAATTTCATGGTGTCTCCGGGGAGTTGTTGTCAGGAGCGCGTCAGGTGCGCCGGGCTCTGACTATGCAACACCGGGGAGCTTCACCGCGTCGGGATTTTCACGGACGTAATCGCGAATGACGTCGTCGAAGCTCGCGTCGGCCGTGAGGCCCAGCGCGTTGGCGCGCGCGGTTTCGATGTGGCCCGGCCAGGTCTTCACGATGCGCTGGATGGCCGGGTCGGGCGTGCGGTCGAGCAGGGCGGTGGCGGCCTTGCCGGCCACGCGCTCCAGCGCCGCGGTCATCTCGCCCACGGTGGTGGCGAGCGAGGGCAGGTTGAGCGCGGTGCGCGGGCCCCATTGCGCGTCGGTCGCCTCGGCGGCGCGCAGGATGCCTTCGATGGTGCGCGCCGGCGACGCAATGGCCACCGGCGTGGCGTCGGGCACGGGGCAGGCGGCGGGCAGGCCGGCCAGCGGCTCGCGGACCATGCCGCTGAAGAAGCCCGAGGCCGCGCCGTTGGGCTTGCCGGGTCGCACGCTCACCGTCATGAGCCGCACGCTGCGCCCGCGCACGAAGCCCTTGCGCGTGAAGTCGGCCAACAGCTGCTCGCCGATGAATTTCTGGATGCCGTAGCTGGTCTGCGGCGTGGGCAGCGTGTGGTCGTCTAGCACGCGGGGCAGCGGCTGCTCGGGCGAGTCGCCGAACACCGCGAGCGAGCTGGCGAACACCAGCACCGGCTTCGTGCCCAGCGCGCGCACCCGTTCGAGCAGTGCGTGCGTGGCGGCGAAGTTGCTGCGCATGCCCAGGTCGAAGTCGGCCTCGCATTCGCCGCTGACCGCGGCGGCGAGGTGAAAGATGGCGTGGGCGTCGCGCCAAACGGTGGCGTCGGCATCGGGCGCCAGTTGCGCGTTCAGGTCGCCGGTGACGGCCGTGATGCGGCTGTCGGCGGCCAGGTCGGCAGGGGGTGGGGCGCGGTCCACGAGCGTGATGCCCGCTATGGCTTGGGCCGGCGCGCCCGCCAGCGAAAGCTGGCCGCGTGCGAGCAGCGTGCGCGCCAGGCGCGCGCCCAAAAATCCGGCGCCGCCGGTGATGACGATGTGCATGGGTCTTGTCTCCTTGTTTCGAACAAGGATAGCGCCCGCCAACGCCCGGGCTGCGCCGGCGGACCCAACAGACCCGCCCGTGCGCGCTCAGGCGGCCAGCGTGGCCTTCAGCGTGATCTCCGGCACGCCGGTCAGCGCCTTCGAGAGCGGGCAGCCGGCCTTGGCGGCGGCGGCAATCTGCTGGAACTTGGCTTCGTCGAGGTTGGGCACGGCTGCGTCGAGCTCGAGCGCAATGCGGTCGATCTTGAAGCCGTCGCCGTCCTTGGCCAGGCGCACGGCCGCCTTGGTGTCGATCTTCGTGGCCGCCAGGCCTTCCTTTTCGAGCGCGAAGGCAAATGCCATCGTGAAGCAGGCGGCATGCGCCGCGCCGACGATTTCCTCGGGATTGGTGCCGCGCTTGTCGTCCTCGAAGCGGCTGGCGAAGCCGTACGGGTAGTCCTTCAGCGCACCGGTCTCGGTGCTGACCTGGCCCTTGCCGGTCTTGCCGGCGCCTTCCCAGTGAACGCTTGCGTGCTTGTCTGCTGCCATGTCGGTTCCTTCAGTTGGTGGGTGGGTGAACAAAGAACGTCAGGTATCGCGCGGAACGCAGCCGCTGTCTGTAGTCGCACCGCGCGTGCGACGCAGTGTGAGAAAAAATGGCGTCGCCAATGTGACGCTCCGGGGGCTTCCCCGCTGGGAGCGGCGGCGTTGGCGGCTTAGGCTGGCAGGCTGTTCGCTCTTTCTTCCCGCCTGTTCCCACCATGCAACAACGCCCGCATTACAAGTTCTGGCCCAAACGCCTGCCGCATTCGATCACCGTGCCCGCCACGTCGCTCTGGCACAACCTGGCGACCTCGGCTGCGCGCTACCCCGACAAGGCCGCCCTGGTGTTCTTCGGCCGCGTGATCAGCTACGGCGAGTTCGCCGCGCAGGCCGAGCGCCTGGCCGGCGCGCTGCATGCGCTGGGCGTGAAGCGTGGCGACCGCGTGATCCTGGACATGCAGAACTGCCCGCAACTGGTGATCGCGCATTTCGCGATCCTGCGCGCCAATGCCGTGGTGGTGCCGGTCAACCCGATGAACCGGGCCGAAGAGCTCAAGCACTACATCACCGACCCCGACGCCAAGGTCGCCATCATCACCGGCGACCTGGCCGCCGAGCTGGCCAAGGCCAGCAACGCGCTGCCGCCCGAGCAGCAGCTCGCCCACATGATCGTGACCCAGTTCACCGACGCCTTCGACGCCGATGCGAGCGGTGACGACGCCCCCGCGCCCGCCTGGAAAGACTGGCTCGGCACCCGCCACCCGCTGCCCGAACTGGCCAGCGGCAAGACCCTGGCCTGGACCGACGCGCTGGCCGCCGACCACCCGCCGCCCGCGCACGTGGTGGGCGCCAACGACATGGCCTTGCTGCCCTACACCAGCGGCACCACCGGCCTGCCCAAGGGCTGCGTGCACCACCATTCGAGCCTGATGCACAACGCCGTGGCCGGTCAGATGTGGGGCGGCTCGACCTCCGAGGCGGTGGTGCTGGCCGTGGTGCCCATGTTTCACATCACCGGCGTGGTGAGCATGATGCACACGGCGGTGCTGGCGGCGGCCACGCTGATCGTCATGCCGCGCTGGGACCGCGACGTGGCCGGGCGGCTCATCTCGCGCTGGAAGGTGACGGCGTGGACCAACATCCCGACCATGGTCATCGACCTCATGGCCAGCCCCAACTTTGCGAGCTACGACCTGTCGAGCATGAACTACATCGGCGGTGGCGGCGCGGCCATGCCGCAGGCGGTGGCGCAGCGCCTGTTCGAGCAGTACGGCCTGAAGTACCAGGAGGGCTACGGCCTGACCGAAACCGCCGCGCCCTCGCACACCAACCCGTCGGACAACCCCAAGCAGCAGTGCCTGGGCATTCCGTTCGTGAGCACCGACGCGCGCGTGGTCGACCCCGACACGCTGGCCGAAATGCCCATCGGCGAGTCGGGCGAAATCATCATCCACGGGCCCGAGGTGTTCCAGGGCTACTGGAAGCGCCCCGACGCCACCGCGGCCGCGTTCGTCGAGTTCGAGGGCAAGCGCTTCTTTCGCTCGGGCGACATGGGCCGCATGGACGAAGACGGCTACTTCTTCATCACCGACCGCCTGAAGCGGATGATCAACGCGAGCGGCTTCAAGGTGTGGCCGGCCGAAGTCGAGCTGCTGATGTTTCGCCACCCCGCCATTCAGGAGGCCTGCGTCATCTCGACCAAGGACGCCTACCGCGGCGAGTCGGTCAAGGCCGTGGTGGTGCTGCGCGCCACGCACAAGGACACGACCGAGCAGCAGATCATCGACTGGTGCCGCGAGAACATGGCGGTCTACAAGATTCCGCGCAAGGTGCAGTTTGTGGATGCGCTGCCCAAGAGCGGCAGCGGCAAGGTGATGTGGCGGCTGCTGCAGGAGCTGGAGGTCTCATGAGCAAAAGGCTGCTTGCTACATTTTTTGTAGCACTTTGCCGAAAAGGTCATTTTTACGGAAAAAATACGGAAGTCCATTTTTGGGGCTCGCTGTCTGGCGGTGATTTCGTTGCCCGTCCAAAGACGTCCGATTCGTTTGACGAAAAAGCTTTGGGAGCGGAAATCGACCGCGCAGTCGCGTAGGGTTCTAGATCGCGGTTTTGCGACAGCTAGACAAGTCTGGGGCACGTTAGTCTTCGAGGGCAGGCTAATCGACGGGGCACGGCAGTGCGAAGGGCGTGCTAACCTCGTGTTTCATTTTGTATCCACCGAGACCGAGATTTTCCAATGAACGCCGAGCACTTCCCGGAAGTCCCAGAACAATATAGTCGAATCGTGCAGAGAGCTCAGCGCCTCCTGAACACGCTGGAGCACTGGTATCTCGAGATTAAGCCCGAGCATGGAGAGACTGGTTTTAGGGAGCGCGTGTTTAACAGGATGAATGACCCGGCGATCGCAGTTCCGGAGGAACTGATCCTCTCCACGGGTGAAGTCCGGATGGAAAAAGTCACCGAGTTGATCGAGCTTGAAGGGGATACCATCCCGTCGGATCTTTGGTGGATTTACGGCGCTTGCGCGCACGTTGTGGCCTCCTCCAGAGCCCTTAACGCCAACGACTTAGACCGTGCATGGGAGCTCATGTGCGATGCACATACGCCGACCGGAGCTATGTTGGTGACGAACCGAGCGGAAGAAATACTCACCAAAACCATCGCTGGTCTAGTTAACCAAAAAAGAGCCTCAAACGCTGCCAAGGGCCGTCATGTAAAAGACTATAAATTGCAAGCTTTCGCATATGACATCGTGCGTGCAGGTGAGCGGTGGTCCAAACCGATGGACGCGGTCCGCATGCTGGAAAAAAAGCTCATAGAGCAGTTCGCGGAGGACTATCACTTGAACAGTCCCCATCGAACCATTCGCAGGTGGCTGCACGAGATGCCTGACCGCGACCAGTTTTTTCCAAAAAAAAGAAAAAGGGCATACGCTCAAGGATAGACATGTCAATCAGTGGACTACGGTCCGCCGAGCCGAGGCCAAATCGGGCGGAATTCGCGCCTCAATGAAGTCTGCCCAGCAGACGTAAGTTCGAAAGTTTCGTCTGCTCGGCAGAGGTGTATCCGAGGTAGTTTGATCTGGAGAGACTTGGTCCTGTCGCAACCAACCACTACCGACGGAGAACCAAGATGCCCAACGCGAACCAAATGCCGATCCCGGCTGCCCGAAGCTACCAACTTATCCGCAAGAAACGCTTGCTCGAGAAGGTTCCTTTTTCGAAGACCACGCTGCACGCAAAAATGGCGAAAGGCCCGTATCAAGATACGACCTTTCCCCTTCCAATCTACTTTCCCAACAGTCGCATCCCGTACTGGCCCGAGGACGCCATCGACAACTGGATCGCCTTGGCTGAGCGCCGCTCCTTCCAAGGCAATAAAGCTTTCGGCGAGTTGGGGCACACGACCGCCCAGGTGTCCTCTTCGTTGACTGCGCCCCAGGCGGAGCCCGAGAACCCTCTTGAGCAATCCATTCCGAACCACCGCGACGCTATTCGCAGCGTGCTTACCGCCGCCGACCTCAACGGACGTCCCAAGCAGATATCCGTCGCGGTGGGCCGCAAGCGCGCAGCGATGCCCATCGCCGTAGCGCCCGTGGCCCAGACCCCGTTGGAAACGCGGACCGAGGCGGTCGCCCCCGGCCATGACGCAGAGCTCTGGACTTACACGTCCGAGACGGAGGAATCCATTCAGGGTCAACCGGAACGCTTGCTGCCCATGCCGCACGAGGTGACCCACGTGTATGGCGAGTGCGCCGATCACGACGTGACCCCCGTGTATGGCGAGTGCGCCGATCACGAGGTGACCCCCGTGTATGGCGAGTGCGCCGGTATCGCCCGCGCGCGGCAGGTTGCTCCTGAACGTCCGCCTGCGTCCCCCGTGTTCCCTACGGGCCGGCTCTGAGCATTTCTCACTCGACAGCGAACTAAACCGCCAGCGGACAACCATCGGGCACCCAGGTAACGACGGTTGTCCGACGGCGGACTATATATGTCGCCAGTGGAACCAAAACGCCAGCAAATTGGTTGGGACCAAATTGCTGAGCCGCTGCGCATTCGAGTCAGCTTGATGCCGAGACCTTCGGCCTCGTCGAATTCGAATTTCGCCATTACCACTAACACTATTGCAAACCCTCACCTCTCTGGGGAGTAAGAGATCTGAAACTTCCTTCCGCCGGAAGGGCTCAGCCTTCTCAAAGCAATTGTTAGGTCTCTCTTTTTATCGATCGCTGCCATCAGGGCAGCGTGGACAAGTGCATTTTAAAATGAACGAACCAAAGCATGAAGTGCGTGAGCAGATCACGCACACCTCCGACGAGGCAGCTTACAACGCCATGGCCCGGCTCGCTCTCCGTCAGCAAGCCATTGAACGCACCCTGCAAGACGATGAGCACCCCGAAAAAGGTCTTCAAGTTGCTCGCGGCAAGGCCCACGACCAAATCATGTCGCTCTTGCACGACTTGGCAAAAGACGTCCTGCGCCCCTCGGATCCGCCTTTCTACGTTGAGCACGAGAAAACCCGCAGCTTCGTGCGCTGCACGCCGCTCGGTCAGCAATTGCTTGACGTGGCATGCGCTGACTTCTATCAAATCGAAGCGGACTACCCGTTGCACGACTTTTCCCCGATTTACAAGGTCTTCGCGCGCCTGCGCCGCCTTATGCCAGTCTTTTCGTCCGCCTTCTTCAACCGCTCGGTCTTGCCGAATGACGCCGACCTGACGCAAGTGGCCGCACTTCGGCTGGTGGACGCACTGCGCCGTGCGTTTGGCCGCGAATCGGTCAAGTCGGCGAATGAAAACTTCCGCCGTGGTGCAATGGACAATTTCAACGGCCTGAGCGATTCGGTGAGCTGGCTGGCCCAGCGTCATCAGGAAGTGATCGGTCTGCGCTTTGACTTGTTTCAACGTGCGGTTGACTCCCAGCCGGTCAGATTCGGTGATCATCCCAGTCTGGACGGCCTAGACGAATTCATGGCCTGGCGCGAGCGTTTTCATCGCTCGCTAGACCGTCATTTCGGTAAAAAGCTGCTGGGCTACTTCTGGGCACTCGAATATGGCCGTGAGAGCAAGTTTCACATTCACTACTTCGTCATCGTTGACGCCCGTGTGCGTGTGGATCACGTGGACCTAGTCGAAATGTTGGGCGGGAAGTGGGCGTCCGTGACCGACGGTCGCGGCTACGTCTACAACGCCAACGCGCACGCCAACCGTCAGACCTACCCTGCGCTCGGGCGCATTGATTTGAACAACCCGCAGACGATCAAAGGTCTGCAGTTCCTCATGAGCTACTTGACACTCGCCGGGCTGTTCGTGAAGCTGGACGTGAAGAAGCGCTTTCGCACGTTCGCGAAAGGCCGATTCCCGAAAAAAGCTTTGCGCAAGGCGGGCCGTCCGCAGGATCGCGCATATGGCTCCCGTCTGAAGATCTCGGTTGCCGAGGCTCGTGGCGTCATGAAGTTCATCTGAGGGCTATGAACATGTTCCCCTTCCCTCAGAACGCCGAGGGGTGCTTGCCCCCTCAGGAGCGGATGGCGAGCATCCGCTCGCCTATTTTGCGCGGTCACCTGCCGGCTCGGGCCGTGCCGCGCATTGCGAAGAGCCAGCTGCTGCGCCTGGCGCTGGCCGAGCGCATGTGCGACCTCATGATGCACCAGCCTGCGGTTCGCCCAGTTCCTGTGCAAGGCTGGCAGCCTGCCTATGCGCCTCATGGAGGCGTCATAACGCCGCTGACAGCCCAGTGGCTCCCCAGATGGGAAACCATGGGCTGCGGCGACACTCTGCTGACGGTTAAGGCCTTCTCCAAGGCCTGCATCTCCACAAGCGCTGCCGACACCTCGGCCTTCAATCACACGCCGCGCGGCTGGAAGGCCAATCGCTTGGGAAACAGCTTTCTCGATGTTGCGCCTTTAATCGAATTCTGGAGCCAGGCTCGGCGTGGCGACTTGCGGTTTGATCCGCAGGTGGAGTTGGCTATCGACGTGTTCCAGCAGGTCGGCTTGGCGGAGGGAACAGCGATGGGACCACTCGGGCAGGTCGAGTGCTGGTTCGCCCAGGGTTACGCGATTGCATCCGTTGCCGTCCGGGTGAATGCGTTCGTCAATGAACTCGGAAAGCGCGGCAGGCAAGTCAGGACCGCCCGGAAAGTGCATCGCCATGAAGACCTGCATACGGCCCGCGGACGCGAGGTTCGCTCGTACCTTACGGGGGCGCTCAGGCGCCATCCCGGGTCCCATGTCATGCGATTCGAGCTGTGCGTGAGCCGCAACACCAAGGTGGGCCGGGAGGACGAATACGACTTCATGCTGGAGGCCAGCACGCGCTATGAGCGCGAACTGAAGGAGATGTTCGGAACGGCCATCGTGGCCGATGTCCGCAAGATCGATCGCGGAAACACGAGCCGGTATTTGGTCCATTTCCTGTTGGCTCTGGACGGGCCTCGCCCGGCTGAGCTCATCGCGATCCGGCAAACTGCCTCAGACCGCTGGAACGCGCAGATGCAAGGGATTGGCTACCTGGTCAATACGAACGAGGTGGACAGTTTCGTATATCGGGGCATGGGCAAGCAGTCTGGGCGTTGCGAATCGACCGAAATCCAACTCATCAAGGCCGCAGCCTTCCTAGCCGACACGGATCGCGTGATTCAAGTGGGTTCCGACGGCATGCACGATGGACTCATTTTTGGGATCTGTGCCTGACCGACGTATGCAACAGGACGAAGGCCCACCGACCACCAGAACCGGGAATGCGCCGTCGCGGCCAACCCCGACACCTTCCGGTTCTGCTTCATCGAGAAAAACCGCATCGACGCGTTTTCGCAGATCGCTGATCGCGAGGTCTTGGCGTCGTGCCGACAGGGCCTCGAGATGCTGTCCGAGAAGATGTGGCGCTGGCTCGGCATACTCAACCTGCAATTTGCCGGAGTCGGCGCCGAACCCGGCCTTCGCAATCTCTGCGATGCGATGCGCTGCGCAAACGGCTCACCGATGCTGCCATTCAGGTGTGTAGCCTCGCAGCCTCGAGAGTACTGGGCGAACAAAAAAAGAAGCGTTTGGCGGAGTATGCCTGGGCATCTCCACACCCTCGTCGGCCCACAGGAGCGGACGAGGTTGCTTCGCTGCCTTCGCAAACTTCAGATGCTGCAACGGGAAAGCCCCTTAATTCCTTCGCCGCTTGCCCGCCCGAGATGTGATTGCTTCAGGAAGCGTCCTTGCGAGGCGCGCATCCCTCAGAGACCGTGTGGCCGCAAACGATCGGAAACGTTTCCATTGCCTCGAAGTTGTTCGACGGAAGTTGCAGGCGCGACTTCACTGCTTCGTCCACCAGCTGCTGCATCCTCTTCGGATCCAGCAGCACGGCCGCGACATACGACGAGTTCACGGCCGTCTCCATCTGAGCGTCGGAGACCCACTTGGCCGAACGCAACTCGACCGGGGACTTCTTGTTGACCTGGAACGTGATCTTCAACTGAAGCTTCTGGCCCTTGGCACGAGCGATGAATTCATCCGCGCGCTTCATGCCGGTCGCCTCTTTTTCGGCGACAGCTGTGTAGTAGCGCTCCTTCCAGGCAAGCATGCCCTGCGTCATGTGCTCGTATTCAGCGACGCTCTTGTACGGATTGGCTCCGAGAGAAGGAGCGGCAACGGGATTGTCACGTGCTTTCTCTGCGGCAGCGACCAAGACATCGGAGGTGGCGATGGCCGATTTTGTGGACGCGATGTCCGCCTCGAGGCGGCGGGCGACGTATGGAGGGGCGCGCTTGCCATCAGGCTGCTCTGCGCTGGCCTTCTCGTGCTCGGCCGACAGGGTATCGATCATTTGCTGCAAGTACTGGCGCCGCGCTTTTGCGTCGTCAACCCTGGCTTGAGCTTCACTGCGGTCACGAGCAGCACCTTGCTCCACGGTTTGCTTGTGCTGCGCGAGCGTAGCCAGCGCGTCGGTCCAGATCGTATCGAACGTCTTGCTCAGCGCCTTGATGCGATGTGTGTTGTCCGCCCTGGCCCGGTCGACCTGCGCGGAAGTGATTTCTGCGGTGCAGGTGTACTCGACGACAGAGCGGCCGTTGTCGTCGTCGCGATGGCTCCACGCGGTGGATTCGCAGCCCTTGGCGTCGTCCAGCGCTTCGCCGAAGGTGAAGTCGCTTTGCGGCACGGAAGATTTCTTGACCGCCGTGATGCTGGAATCAGTGCAGCCGGTGAGGCCGAGGCACAACAGCCCGCCGGCGAGGATCGATTTTGTTGAGAGTTTTGACATGTGGACGAGTGGTGAGGTCATGCCGCAGCAGGCCGCTCCCCAGGATCAGGAAGTCGGCCGGAAGCGCTAGCAGCGATATTTCTTGTTGATGGGCCGGCGTGGGTCAGTTCCAAGGACCGCGCCTTCTTTGGTCATGCACACGCCATCAACGCAGCTGTAGCCGGGCGAGGTCAGCACAGCGCGATCGGCGTCACCGATCTCACAGCGAAGCTCGTCGAAGTCGAACTCCTTGTACGTTTTCACGCGGTCGGTGGTTGTGTAGTACACGCCGTTGCCGCCGGCCTGCACCTGGATCGGATAGACGGGGTACTTGAGGTCGCGGCTCCAGCCCTGAATCTGAACTTCCATGGCCGAGCGGTCGATCTGATGCTTGACGGCATCTGGGTTGATGAGTGGATCGCCGCCCTTGGCAAGAGCCAAGGGGGTGACGACGATGGCGGTGAGCATCGCGAAGGCGGCGCCGAGTATGGTTTTCATGAAGGCCTCGGAGTAAGTGGACGTAGGCGGGGTCGGCTGGACTGTCCGACACCCCGCTGCTCAGCCGAGCCGGGTGTCGGTAGCCTTCGGTGCAACCAGCCGCGGGACATTCCAGTCAGCAGGGAAGTCGGCGACGGGCGTCCAACCGCTTTTGACGTAGCTGCGAGCAGAAAAGCGGTTACCGAAGTAGCCCACCAGACCACACGCCGCGATGGCGCCAAGGAAGCGGGCGGGCTCCAGATCAAGGTCGAAAACCATGATCGTGATGAAGCCGGTGAGCATGTAGGCCGCATACATCGCTGCGGCACAGCCGGCAGCCAGCAGGAACTGGCTGCGCATCAGTAAGGCAATCGGTCCGAAGCAAAAGATCTGCCACGAGAAGCCGTGCTTGACGAAACGGGTTTGGTTGTTTTTGGCAAAGTGGATGTTCACGACGGATTCCATAAATCTGTGAAGTTAGAAGGACGGGTTCAAGGTTGGCGACCTGCGAGCAGAGAAGACAGCCGCTCCAGTCGACCTGAGGCGTTGGAATGTTATCAATAGACACGTGTCTATTGGAAACATTTGCGTGAGAGTTGTGCGTGATGCGACCAAGCCGCAACGCGCTCCTTTTGCAAGCTCTCGGTACTGCTCTTAAGGAGCGGAGGAATGAGCTTGGCTTGACACAAGAGGATGTGGCCGGGGCCGCCGAGCTGGATCGGCCCTTCATCACGATGATCGAGGCTGCTAAAAAGCAGCCGACAGTCAGCGTTCTTTGGAGGCTGGCGGCGGCTCTTCAGATGAGCCCAGCGGACTTCGTGAATCGGGTGGACCAGCGCTATTCAAGCTATCTGGCAAAGCCCGATAACTAGTCCCTCCCGCACAGGCTTGCAGTACCAGGCCCCGTGCACGGCGAGATACTTCGGTGGACCACCGGCCGTCGGTCACACACGTGTATCAAGCCCGCCCCTCCAATCCGCACAGGGCGAGCCGTTGTCAATCTCCCGCGGAAGGGAGCGGTGCACCCAGCCAACTGACCGGTGGGAAGGGGTCAAGCGCTGCAGCACCTGACCCGGAGGCGCGACTTTCAGCAGCGACGCTGCCTCGAGCGCCATTGCCAGCCAACCCCAAATCCGAACAGAAGGCCGACCGCCAGCACGATCGCGAACGCAGCCAGGTATTCGAGGGGCCCTGGAAATGCTGTCATCGCGCTCCCCATGCGTTCATGCCTCCCGTTTCGGCGCTGTGACGGAAAGGCCGTGCGTGCTCCCGATCACCAGGCCCTGCACGTTGGACCTCCTCTTCAAGGGCACGCTGCACCCGAGCGAGCCGGCATGGATCGCGCTGCTTGCCGAGCAGTCCAGCGCGGTCCACGCGCTCCAGGAAGGCTTCATCGAACTCGACGCCTGCGTCGGCCACCGGCGATTGGCCCGCGTGAGACGTCGTCATTGCAGATTCTCCCGAAGAAATACCGCTTGCACGCGCGATGCCCCACTGCCGTGAGCCGGAAAGCCCACGATCGCCGCACGATCACGCTGCTGACAGATCCCGCAGTTCAGGCAATCGGAATTCCCGGTGCTGGCCGGGCAAACGATCACTTGGCGCCCGGCCGTTGTGCAGGTGGACTTGGTGGCGTCGTGCGGCAGCACGACCACCACGGGCGCGATGCCCAGATCCGCATAGGCGTCGGCTTGCGCCAAGGTCTCCGCACTGAGGTTGACCGTGAAGCCAAGCCTGTTGGCGTTGTGGATCGCTATCTGGTTGAAGGTCGTCGGCGGGTAGTGCGTATAGGTGAACCCACGACGCCCTCTGTTCGCCATGGCCAACCGTGTCAGAAGTTGCGCGTCGATGACCCCAGGCGCCTCGGGCGTCAGGTCCCCCGCCTGGTTGTGGCGCCACAGTGCATGTCGTCGCAAGGTGGCAACCTCCTGCAGCAACTCGTCGAAACTGCTGCCCCGCTTTCCGCGGGACACCGCATTCCAATGGATCGCCAGCGGCCCGCTTTCCGCATAGCAACCGTTGCCTTTGAAGCTGCAGTTCGGCGGACACGAGTTCGCACTCGTGGTCGTGACCGGAATCGGGCCGGTCTTGCGGTTGCGGCTGACACGTATCAGGTGATAGGTGAACACACCCTGTGCGAAGGGAAGCGCAGGGGGAAGATCCGAGCGGCTTTGAGGCGCACGGTCCGGGTTCGGGCGAGCCTCCGCCCGCGCCATGATTGAGATGGACAAAGTCGAATCCTCTATTTTGTGAGCGCGGCCATCGGCAGCGCCAGGAAGAGCCGGCCTAAGGGGCCGAGCCAGACCCACGCGCGAACACCCTCCACGCTCCAGGCCAGAAGGCCAGGGCGTGGAGGGTGTGTGTGCTGGGATACGGGTGGGAAAGGACGTGGACCGCAAAGGTCCGACGCGAGCGCGATGCTCCCTTGCGTAACTGCATCGAGTCAGCGGGTGCTGAGGATCAAGTTCCCTGCGAGGGTGTGACGGGCAGTGGGTTCGTGCCGCTTCTGCCAAGCCTTCCGGCCAGTTTGTCCCGAACCTCGACAGCGCAGCCGTGCCAGGCATGACCGCTGACCATCGGCGTGTCGAGTGCCTCTGGCGCCATCGCAGCCACGCGCTTGGCGTACTGTTCCAGCGCCTGCATGACAAACGCCTGGATGAGCGCGCCATGCGCACTGAATTCCATCAGGTCGGTGACGAATTCGACGTTGGTCGATGTCATTGCGCGCTCTCCCCGCATGCCGACTGGAGGATCTCGAAGCCCGCACCGACCATCAAGCCAGGATCGAGCAGCATCACCAGGTCATCGGACAGGCCCACGCGCATCGACGCCCACTCAGCCTCACTCAGCCCGTCTTCGAGTGCACGGGCCATGGCGGCATGCTGCAACGCCGCTTTATAAAAAACGGCAAGGTCAGCAGTGAACACCAGCGTCGTTCGGATCGGGGCGTTCATGAGCGCTCCCCAGCGAGAGAGATTTCCGCACCGAAGGCCAGCGCCGCGTTGTCGGGGCTGGGTGGTCCGTTCTGGCGGATCCACCAGTCGGGCGGGCTGTACGGTACGGTCATCACACCCAGGTACCCGTTCTGGGAGGCATAGCCCACCACCTTGGCGCGGCCGACGGCGTTGATGCGGATGATCACGTCTTCGCCGATCAAGGGAACGTCGAAGTCGGCTGACCACTTGGGCATGTCCTGGGTGATGGGGTCGCGGGTGTAGGCTGGCACTGTGGTGTGCCGCTGGAACGTGTGTTTCATGGATGGTTCTCCTGGGGCGGCAACACCGTCGCGTTGCCGAGCTGTCGGGATTTCATGCACAGGCCAAGGCCGTCGCTCTCGCGCTCGACCTCCCACCCGCGGCGTCCGAGGCTGCGCCGCAGGACATAGGTGTGGGCGTCGTAAGAGACGCGTGTGCCCAGCCGGATGGCAGCCCGTCGGGCCGTCGGGTTCGCGTGGAACGCACGCACCTTCTCGCGCCACGGGCCGGCGTACGGCCCTGTCGGGGCATCGGCCTGCGCAAGGAAGGCGAGCGGACAGTCGTAATAGCAAGGGCCGCAGGTCTCGTCCATGCTCTTGATCGCCGCCTGACCACCCCGGCAATCGATGAGCGTCAGGCCGATCCAATTGCGGCCGACCTGCGCACCCGAGCGGGTCTGGGCCAGGAACCACAGCCGATTGCCGATCACGCGGTGTGCGAGCACCGTGGAATAAGCGCCCACATTGGCCAGCTCGTCGTGGACGGCCTGGTCCTTGGTGGCGCGGTAGACGATGGTCCCCATGTCAGGCTCCTTCGAGCACCGAATGGCTGGGCGTGAAGCCGGCGCCAGGCACGTGGGGAGATGAGAGTCGAATCAGGATGGCCATCAAGGCTGTACCGATCCTTGAAGAGAAGGTGTTGTTGTGCATCGGATGGACGTAAAAAAGCCCGCGGAAGGCGGGTTGGATGGATAGGTGAATGGGTGGGAAAGAGTGAGTGGTTGGTGGTGATCGAAAGCGACCTCGCCGCAAGGCGTCATACAGGTTGCATGGCGTCTTCCGGCCGGCGCTCAGGGGTCTCGTCGGTTGGGCTCACGGCATCGCTGGGCATCCAGAGCCAGCCCATGACGAACGCACCCTCAGCGCTGGCTGAAATGAAGGTGTCCTCCGCGTCGATTTCGATGTCGTCGTCCGCATAGAGGCCGATGGCGCGTTCGATCAGGTCCTGATGCTTCAGCCGGTCGTCGGCGATTTCCTGCAAGCGCTGGTCCAGCGCGCGCACGGCCGCGGCGAGATCGCCACGCTCCCAGCAGACCACGACCTCGCGCGCCAGGCGCTCAAGCGTGAGCATGGGAAGCCTCCAGGCCGTGGACATAAGCCTCGATGCGCGTGTGCTCCGCCGGCGAAGAGCGCCTCAGGATGTCGATCACCTTCAGGTGCAGCGGCGTGGTGCGGGTCCAGACCCGGTGCCAGGCCGCTGCATCGTCGGGCAATGCACCGTCTCCCTCGTCGGGACTGTCGATGCGCTCGAGCCGAAGCTCAACGATGTCACCGAAGTGCGTGAAGAGCGACCAGCCTTCGGCGCAGGCCTCGGCGTTTTCCTCTGCGGTGAGCAAGGACGCCGCATCGTGCGCACCGGCTACCTCCGACCTCGGTGGCTCGAAGTCGTTGAACTCGCACGCCTCGGCAATGATCTGGCGCATTGCCAGCGGCCCCATCGCATCGGCGGCCTCCTGCTGCGCATCGTCGATGTCGCTCCAGTCCACGGAGCCATCGCCGCCATTGGCGATGTCGGCGATCTCATAGGCACGCGCCACGCTGTGCGCGCAATGAATGGCACGCTGCAGCTGATGTCCGGTGTAGAGACTTCCTCCAAGGAGGTACTGGCCGGCTGCGTTAATGAGGACCGAGGTCATGGCGGGTCCCGCGCGAACATCGGACGGGGGAGACGTCGAACGGATCAGGGCCATGGAAAGACCTCGCACTCCAGAACGGCCGGTAGCACCAGGTTGTTGCCCGCGAGCTCCAGGGCCTCGCATTGGTACGTCTGCGCGAGCCGGAGTAATCGGCGCAGTGCGTGCCATCCCAGCGCCTGAGCCGCCGCGATGTTGTCAGCCGTGACATCGGCGCGCCAGCTGTAGTCGTCCAGCTCGAGGATCAGGAGGCCACCGGCAGACTGGAAAGCGCCGCAGGGATCACCCGTCTGGTGCTCCGCATGAATCTGTTGGGCGATCTCCCAGGGCAGGTGACGGGCGCTGACCCGCAGCGTCTTGGCAATGTAGCGATGGAGGCCCGAGGACAGCACCACGGAAGGGTCGTGATCCTCAGGAGCGAGAGGGGTTGAATGGTTGTTCATTTCTGATGAGGTTGTGAGAAAGAGAAGAAGAAAGGAGAAGGAGGCCCCTCCCTGCGCTCGCACGGGATGCCCCGTGGCGGCTGCAGGAGAGTTGCCAAGGCACCACGGCTGAGACGGCACAATCTTGGTCATGACGATGAAGCAGGAGCTGCCCGATGAGGTGCTGAGTGCGATGGCCGTCGAGTGGCGCAGGAAGGCCCTCGAGCGCGACGGTCATGCACGCGGCATCGCCCATGAGCTCGAGACGGAATTGCGTCGGCGTGCCGGTGCACCGCTTACGAACTACGACACGATGGACCTCCGGCCCCTCAAGACGAGGACCGCGTCGCGCCGGTGGTGGACGTTCTGGCATCCACGTTGATGAACCTGACGACTCACGGCTCCTGCACCGCCTCATCCCGCGCGGGCGGCGCCTGATCCAGCTCGACCCCGCGCCAGAACGCCCGCTCGGCCTGAATGAGCTGCGCGATCCCGCTCTCGTCGCGCTCGATGCGGTAGATCTGCAAATCCTGGCCGCCCAGCAGCACGACCACATCGGCCGCACGCAGGCCCGTGACGGCCAGCAAGTGCATCACCCGGAGCCTGATGTATTCGGGCACGCCCTGGGCCCAGAGGGGGGCGGCGTTCATTCCCACGCACAGGCACTCGAGCAATTGGATATCGGGTGACGCCACAACCTCGCGCGTGACCGTCGCGACCATCCAAGGGTACTGCGGATGCTGCAGCGTGGTGTGCGTTCGCCGCACCTGGCGCCCGGTCTTGAGGGTGTAATGCGCGGCCACGATCGGCTCGAGCAGCTGGCTCCAGTACGCGCCCCCCTCGTGCTGAATTTGCACAGGCTGTAGGAGGTCCCGCCGGCCGGTCCTCTCCATCCAGAGGCGGATCGGAGACTTGAAGGGATCCTGACCGAGGGCGGCGGCAGCATCGACGTTTCCGATGCCCGCTTCGGGCGGGGTGGGCCAACGATCGGCGATGGGCGCCGCCTCCGACCTGCTTGGGACCGGTACCAGGTGCAAGCCAGCGCGTCCTGTCGGTGAAGGGCGCATGGTCCGCAGGCACTCTGCGCGTGTGTAAATCATGGAGTTCTCCTTGAGAGGGGGATGCCCAACAGCCAGAAGCCCTGTCCTCCTGGTGGAGAGACGGGGCTTCCGGTGAATGGGTGTGGGCGTGGTTCAGGTGGCTCGGGTCGATCTGGTGGCTTCGCCACCGGGTATCAGGCAGTGAGCTGGAGTGCGTGGTCCAAAGCACGTTGTTTCAACGAAGCGCCCTGGCCAAACCAGGCACTGTCGAGGCGGTACTCACGATTTCGGGCACGCCGCTCGTGATCGACGAACTCGGTCATCGCGTTCAGCAAGCCCCAAACCGTTCCCTTGGCGGACGTGAGCTCCGCACCGCGGCCCTGGCCTTCGTAGAGGCTTTGCACCTTCTTGAGAGCACGCGCGTGAGGGATGTCTGCGGCGTGGCTGGCCTGCGGACCACACAGCACGCGAAGGAAGTAGTCGAGGGATTCCTTGCCCTTGACCTTGCGCTCGGACAGCGTCTTCATGCGGTGCATGAAGTGGTCCCACTGCGACACCGCGATGCCCAACTGGCTTTTGATGGCATCGGCATCGAAGCTGGTGTTGTGCGGCACCCGGATGGCGTTGCTCGCCCCGTTCAGTGCGATGGCCAGGGTGTTGTTGCACACCACACGCACAGTGGTGGGGGTCACAGTGGTAGCCAGCGTGCCGTCGCAGGAC
Organism: Variovorax sp. H27-G14; assembly: GCF_046156345.1. NCBI lineage: Bacteria > Pseudomonadati > Pseudomonadota > Betaproteobacteria > Burkholderiales > Comamonadaceae > Variovorax > Variovorax sp. H27-G14. The sequence goes on along the minus strand of NZ_JAYLVN010000009.1, from coordinate 55,774 downwards.
GTCGCGAACAGCAGGTAGCCGGTCACGAGGTCTCCGCCCTTGAGCACGGTCTCCTTGCCGGTACGCGCCAGCGCCCAGAGCTTGCGGCCAGCCTTGAGGACGCCGGCCGTTTCCATTTCGTAGCCCGAGATCTCGGTGAGGTCCCGGTAGAACTCGAGCACGGCCCGTGGCTGAACCACCTGGTAGCGGCTGCTGACGACAGACAGGGCGGCCCTGGTGTCGCTGCGGTAGAGCACTTTCTGCTCTTCGAAGGATTTCAGAGCCTCGAAGGTGCCGGCGGGTTCGCTCATGTAGCGCACGGGCGTCTCGCAGATGGTCCAGTCCATGCCGGACTTTTGCGCCCAGACTTCGATGGGCTGCTTTGGGGGAAGCTGGGTTCCCAGCAGATGCCAGGGGGTGTCGCCGGTGTAGGCCATGGTTTCGATGAGATGAGCCATGAGGTATCGATTTCCTTTTTGGGGTTGAGAAAGCACAAACGCCCACGCCGGAATGCTGCGGAGGGCGGCATCCGGACGTGGGCGACGAAGACTGGATTTGGGGTTGAGAAAGCACAAACGCCCACGCCGGAATGCTGCGGAGGGCGGCATCCGGACGTGGGCGACGAAGACTGGAAAGTGTTGAGGGAAAGAGTTGGGAAGCGAGCGCGTGAGTGAGTGAGGAGCAGAACTGCGAGGACTGTGGGGTGCGTGGCTAAGGCTCAGTGCTGGGTCGTTCCCCGGGCGAAGAACCGATCGACGAGGCGTTGGGCCTCGGCTCGTCGATCCTTGGGATTGCAGTGGAAGTTCTCGCGGCACCAGGCACCGAAGGGCTCGCTCACCTCGTAGTCCATGACGCCGGGGAAGTCCGGCATCACCACGTCGATCAGTCGCGCGTTGAAGGTCTGGTGCAGTTCAGTGACGCAGTCGGAAAGTTCGACGGCCGCGCCGATCTGCCCGCCGTACAGGTCTGCATTCGCGTCGCCCCCCCGGCCGGGCCTCCATGAAGCCCTGCCACACGAACATCGCCAGGAGGTGCGGATTGATGAAGGGGTGGTTGGGCTGCGTCGTCATGCGGGGTACTCCCTCAGGTCGACGCCGGCGCCGGTGGTCGCCGCGTACACGCTCTTCAATTCGCCCTCGATGTCGAGGCAATAGAAATCGTCGAACCGGTCGTCTCTCTGCCGGAGGTATTCGGCACGTGCCCGCTCGGATGGGAACTCTTGCGAGGCCGTGCCCGCAGCGGTCATCGACAGCACGTAGAAGCGCGTCATGGTGTTCCTTCCAGGAAGGTCATGGATTGGTCAGCCTATTGGCGAAGATGGGGTCGAACGTGTAGCCGCAGGCCAGGCACTGGTGGTTGTCCAAGACGCTGGCATCCAGGGCTTGGCCGATGGCGACTGCCCCGGCCAGGCCTGCGAGCGCGGCGTTGGCCACGAGGCTCAGCAGGGAACCAGTTGGACCTTTCATCGTGCCGACGAAGGCACCGGCCTGGGCACCGCGCATGACGCAAGCAATGCCCCAAGCCGCGCCGGTGATGGCGCCGAGGGCGCTGCCTACCTTCTTGGCGCGGTCACGGGAGACGACGCTGTCGGATTCACATCGGGGACAGATATGCATGGGGACGAAGATCCTTTCTTGCGGAGGTGAGTGAAGGCCGACGCCCGGCGAAGCCAGACGGCATAAAGCCCAGCGCGCTCATAGGACCGGGCTGGGCTTTGTTGGCAGGGATCGACATCTAGCGTCTAACCCATGCAGTCATATAGGGCTGAAAATTTCTGGAATCGTTCAGGATCAGTTCCCATCTGAGCAATTCAAAAAGGTGATCGATGGGTGGCGTGCCTGACCGGCAACTGACGACGACCAAGTGTCGGGCGAGGCGGTGGGCACCGAGCCGGCGCGCCTCTATGCAGTGCCGGGAGATCTGGTCGGCGTGAACAGCGGGCACGTCATGGCCTTCACAACCGAAGACCGTTGCGCATGAGCCAGACCTGGTACGAGGGCGCGCAGCCGGTACCGGCAGACGAGCCAGCTGTATCTAGTGAACTGGCTGGAAGGCTCGCGGGTCTACGGCGCCGGCGGCACGCCGCAGGACGCGCTTCTTCAATGCGCTGCCGCCAGAGCAGCAGCACAGCTCCCTGCGCGGCGTGTACTTCGCCGAAACTACCTCCTGGTAGTCCACGTTTTTTATCTGCATCCCCTGCAAATCACGACTGCACAGGCGCTAACACTGATGCTTGGTTGAAAGTCGTTAGGCTCCCAAACCCTGAGCAGCGGAGCGTAGCGACGCCGCAAGCGAGCGCACCGCCGCCGACTGAGCGATGCTCGGCGCTACAAAGAAACTGATCGGCGGGAGATTCCAGGAAAGATCGTAGGGCAGTGTCGCGCACCCGCCACCCGTTGCAAGTTCGGCCGCAACGTCGCGTGCCAAGATGGTTATCGCGTTGGCCTCGCGGCGCAGCACCGTGTCAATGCTTCGCAGCGACCACGTCTCAACGATGGGCGAGGGCGGCTGCACTCCTGCACCCAGGAAAATTGCATTGAAAGTGCGCCGCATCGGCGTGTTCGGCGGCGGCATTATCCAATCGAGAGTTGCCAGCTTTTGCCAATTGAGTGGCCCTTTTGAAAGCCGAGCACGGCTTTTTGCCGGTACCAGTAGGCAGGGCACTTGTTGGTATATCGCCTCTTGCGTGATCTCGACGTCGATGCTGCCGTGGAACGAGCGCCCAATCACGCAGTCGAGTTCGTGCGCGCCCATCAGTCCCACCAATTCGTCGGTTGTGCCTTCTCTGGCCAAGACCGCCACGCGCGGGGTTTGGCCGAGCAAGTGCATGAACGTCGCGTTCAGCAAGGCCTCTGGCACATGCGGCGTAACCCCGATGCGCACGCGTCCTCCCAACCCCGTGTCTATCGCGGTCAACACTTTCGTGGTCGAGTCCATGTCTGCCAGGGAGATCGTCGCGTAGTGCAACACTGCCTCGCCTGCCGCCGTGGGGTTCAGTCCGCGGCTGGTACGTTCAAAGAGAGGGGTCATGAAGATTTCTTCCACCTCCTTCAACGCCTTGGTAATGGCCGGCTGGCTCAGGCCCATCTCGAGCGCCACACTGCTGAGCCTGCGATGCTTGTGCACGCTCTGCAAAAGCGCCAGATGGCGAAGCTTCAAACGTGAAAGCAACGTATGCCGCAACTGCTTGGCGCGGTCGTGAGGAAGGGCGGAAACCAGGGGTCGAGCCATAAGGGTTTGGTTATAGCAGCATCACGAAATAGCGCAAATTGCCTGGATGCCGATCCTAGACTTCGGTCATGTACATGTCATCTGAAGCCATCAGCCCGCTGACTACAGCACTCTGCTCGAACCTGTTCGATGCCGCTGCGCAGGCAACCGACCTGAATAGCGCAATGCGGCAGATCGACTCGTTCATGCGCCTCATGGTCGGTCCGGTCACGTTCAGCATCAATCTGAATGTAACAACCGCGGACGACCCCGCCAACGAAGTCCAGCTGCAGCGCTTCTATTCTTCAAACGCCGGGGAATTTCCGGTCGCCGGGCGCAAGCGAAAGACGCTGACGCCCTGGACGGAAACCCTGTTCGCCCGCGGCCAGGTCTTCGTCGCGGAAGGCAGCCATGAGTTGGCCGAGATTTTCGACGACTACGACCGCATGGCACCGCTCGGTCTGAACGCGGTGATCAACGTCCCGATCTTGCAGGGAAACATCTGCTTTGCGACGTTCAATGTATTCGGTGTGCGCGGCCGTTGGCTGCCCCATGAGGTGGTCACCGTGCGTTTGCTTGCGCTGCTTGTTGCCCGCTGGGTAGTACCTGCACCGGGTCTTCACTACTCGCTCGGTGCGACGAAGGCCGGTAACTAGTTTTTTTGTCCTCCTCCTTAAAGGCCACAACCATGACCGCCATCCCGAAACCGCAGTCCGCCAGCGCTTCAAAGCGGACTGCCGTCTTCATCGTCGGAGGAGGCCCTGTCGGTCTTTCCATGGCGATCCTCATGAATCGTTTTGGGATCGACTTTGTCATGGTCGAGCGGGCGTCATCCACGACTGACCACCCGAAGGCTCGGGGCTGTTGGAGCCGAACCATGGAGATCTTTCGCCAGTGGGGCATCGAGGACCGCATGCGCGCGCGCGGCTTGCCTGACAACTCCGACATGTTCGCTTTCGTCGAGTCGATGACCGGTCATGAATACGGCCGCACCCTGCCTGAGGTGAACATCGGGCTTTCGCCAGCGTGGAAGTGCATCCTCTCCCAAGATGCAGTGGAAGAAGAATTGCTGAAGCATGCCCGCGAATCCGGCAGCGGGCGCATCCTTTATTCGACCGAATTCGTCGACTACAGCGAAACTCCACAGGGCGTGAAGGTCACTGTGCGCGACCTGATGACCGGCGAAACCTCGGAGTGGGACGCCAGCTATCTCATCGCGGCAGACGGCGCGGGCAGCAGCGTGCGCCGCGTGAGCGGCCTCGAAATGCGCGGTCCTTCCACCATGGCCGTGATGGCCAATGAATACTGGAAAGCGGACCTCTCGGCCATTCGCGGCGCCGCCAACACCGCCGCATTTCGCGTAGTGCCGAAGGATCCGAATGTGCCGATGGCCTCGGTGCTCAACACCAATGGTCGCGATCGCTGGCTCAGCCTGATCAAGATCGGTGTCGATAGAGACGAGCGTGCGGGAGAGCGGACCGACGAAGAAGTAGTGCGCCTGGCGCGCATTCACACCGGGCTACCGAACCTCGACGTGCAGGTTATCAACCGCTCTATCTGGCGCTTGAGTCGCCAGGTGGCTGCCGGATTCAGAAAGAACCGCGTGTTCCTGGTCGGTGACGCTGCGCACCGCTTTCCGCCCAGCGGCGGATATGGGATGAACTCTGGCATCCAGGACGCACACAACCTCGCATGGAAACTGGCTTTCGTTCTCCAGGGACGCGCGAGCGACCGCCTGCTCGATAGCTATGACCAAGGGCGTCGCCCTGTCGCAGAGTCGAACGCGGACTTCAGCTACGGCAATACACAGCGCTTCCTCAAGACCGACGATGCGTTTCGTCGCGGAAACATCGACGAGATCAACTTCTGGATCAAGGACACCGAGAACCATGTGCATAGCGTGGGCCAAAGCCTGGGCTTTGCCTATGACGAAGGTGCGCTCATTCCCGACGGCACCGCCAAGCCTGCCATGCGTACGCGAACCTACGAGCCCAGCGACCGGCCGGGCGGGCGCTTTCCGCACATCTGGCTTGACTTGGCGCGCAACAATTCGACGCTCGACTGGTTCGATAAGAACTTCGTGCTTGTTGTCGGCTTGAAGGGGGACGCGTGGCTTGACGCTGCAAAGGAAGTCTCGGCCCGCAAGGACCTGCAGATTGAAACCCGCCAGTTTGAGGAAGACCCGGAAAAGCACGGCCTTCTCGTCGGGTTGCGCGGCGCTGTGCTGGTCCGCCCCGATGGGCATGTGGCATGGCGCATGCCCTGGCTACCGTCGGACCCGGCCACTGAGTTGGCATCGGCGCTCGAGATGCTCATCGGCTGAAAAAGGAAGACCACCATGCCCGTCATCGCGCTCCACCACTACACGCTGGGCTGCACGCCCGATGAACTCGGCACGCTGCTGGCGTTCTATACGACCCACATCGGCTTGTCCGACGGTCCGCGTCCCGTCATTCCCTTTCCCGGCAACTGGCTTTACAGCCACGGTCAGCCGATCGTCCATCTGGCCGCTTTCCTTGAAGAACCGGCGCAGGGCGGCACCGGACCGCTCGACCACATCTCGTTTCGCGCGCGGGGGCTCGAACAGACACGTGCGCACTTCAGGGCGCATGGCATCCCCTATGACGAGGCACCGGTGCCCGGCTGGCCGCTGCACCAGGTCTTCGTGCGCGACCCGAAAGGGCTGAAGGTAGAGCTCACGTTCTTCCTGGAAGAAGAGCAGCCGCAGCAGGCAGAAATGTCGAAGACAGGCGAGCAGCCATGACCAATTTCGCTCACACAGGCGATGCAAGAACCGCATACACGATCTGCGGAGACGGGCCGCCCCTGCTCCTCGTTCATGGCGCAGAGGCGAATCGCCACATGTTCGATTCGATCACGCCACTGCTGGCGAATCGCTTCACCGTCATTGCCTACGACCAGCGCGACTGCGGCGACACCGAAAGCCCCGCCCACCCCGCCACCCTGGAGCAACTTGCGCTGGACGCCAAGACGCTGGTGCGTTCGCTCGGTTTGCCGCGCGTGAACGTGTTCGGCAGTTCGTTCGGGGGCCGCGTTGCGCAGGTGTTGGCCGCGGCGCATGGCGAGGTGGTCGACAGGCTGGTGCTCGGGAGCACCTGGGCGCTGCCGCATTCGCTAGCGGCCCTCAATCCCGAAGGCAGCCGGACCATCGCCGCGCTGCGCGCCGGCCTGCCGCACACATCACCTCAGCTGGCCGCCATGTTCTTTCCGGAAAGCTGCCTCGCCCAGCGGCCGGAACTGCTGGAATTGTTCCGGCAGGTGCTGCCATCGTCCGAGCGCTCGGTACGGCGATCGCTTGCTGTTGGTTCGACATCCGAGATTCGCATGAGCGACATTGCCGCACCCACGATGCTAATGGCCGGCGACAGCGACCGTGTCGTGCCTGCGCACCTCACCTTCGACCTTGGCATGTGGATAGAGAACGCCCGTCAACTCCTGCTGGCCGGGGTTGGCCATGCCACTTGCCTGCAGGCGCCGGTGCCGGTGGCTCAGGCACTGACCCGGTTTATCGAGGAAACGCTATGAGCCATATCGAAATCCGCGGCCTGTCGAAGTCGTTTGGTGCACCTGGCGCCGGCGGTGTCCTGGCCCTGAAGAACATCAACTGCACCATCGAGAACGGCAGCTTTGTCTCGGTAGTTGGCCCCAGCGGTTGCGGCAAGAGCACGTTGCTTCGCATCGTTGCTGGTCTGCTTGACTACTCGCAAGGCTCCATCACCATGGACGGGCAGCCCATTCGCGGCACGCGCAAGGACGTGGGCGTTGTGTTCCAGAGCGCCATCCTGCTGCCCTGGCGCACTATCCTGGAGAACGTGATGCTGCCCGCGGAGGTGCTGGGGCTGGACATGAAAGCAGCCCGCGAGCGCGCCATTCAGTTGCTGCACATGGTTCGACTCGACGGCTTCGAGCAAAAACTGCCGCGCCAGTTGAGTGGCGGCATGCAGCAGCGCGCCTCCATTGCGCGGGCTCTCTTGCACGACCCCAAGATCTTGCTGATGGACGAGCCTTTTGGCGCCCTCGATGCCATGACGCGCGAGCAGATGAACCTCGAGCTGCAACGCATCTGGCAGGAGAGCGGCAAGACCGTGATCCTCATCACGCATTCGATTCCCGAGGCTATTTTTCTTGGCGACGTGGTGTTCGTCATGACCGCTCGGCCGGGATCGCTCGAGCGCGTGATTCGCGTGGACGTGCCGCGCCCACGCACCATGGACGCCATGGGCACACCGGCTTTTGCCCAAGTGGCGCACGAGATCCGCGACATCTTCGACCACACCGGTTCCTTTGACTGATCGCTCTCATCACGCCAGGAGGCTCGCATGTCCAGTACCCAAGTTTCTAATCTCGATCAGGCTACCGAAGCATTTGTTTCAGACCGTTCCGCTCAACGCCCGTCCAACTTCAAGCGCGCGCTGAGGTCCAACAAAACTGCGTCGCTTCTGCTGCTCTTAGTGCTGCTAGCCGCATGGGAGGGTGGGACACGCTTCTTCAATGTGCCCAAGTTTCTGATTCCACCGTTCAGCGACGTTGTAGTGGCGCTCTGGCGTGGCTTGGCGACTGGGTTCATGGCAAAGGACGGGTTGTGGTTTCACACGGCGATCACGCTCGCAGAGATCCTGCTTGGCTTTTTCATTGGCAGCGGAATCGGGCTGGCACTGGGCGTGGCCATCTCGCAGATGGAGCGCGTGGAGGCTGTACTGCAGCCTTACGTGGCCGCCTTCCAGAGTCTGCCCAAGGTCGCAGTTGCGCCCATCATCGTGATGTGGCTGGGCTTTGGCATCAGCTCCAAGGTAGCAATCGTGTGCATGCTGACCTTCTTCCCGGTGCTGGTCACCAGCATCGCAGGCTTCAAGGCCATCGACACCGACCGCATCGACTTGCTGCGTTCGCTGTCAGCCACACCGTGGCAGATCTTTCGCAAGGCCAAGTTCCCTAGCGCGCTGCCTTACATCTTTGCTGGACTCGACATGGCCGCAGCGTTTGCAGTGGTCGGCGCAATCGTCGGCGAGTTCGTCGGCGCGCAGGCAGGACTTGGCGTGCTCATCCTGCAGATGGACGCGCAAATGGACACAGGCGGAAGTTTCTCGGTGTTCATCGTGCTGTCGGTCATCGGCATTGCGCTGACCAGCCTGCTGCGCGCCGTGCAGCGGCGGGTGCTCAGCTGGATGCCCGTGGAGGCGCACAAGCGCACGGTCAACGCATAGCCCAACGGCTGAGCGTTCAAGTCATTCACTCAACGGAGATGTTTCATGCTCGATAGACGCAGGTTCAACATGACGCTCGGCGCGTGCGGCACCGCGCTAGGTGCGGCTCCCGGCTTGGCGCTGGCGCAGAGCGCTTCGCCCAAGGTCCTCAAAGTTGCAAACTCCGCCGGCGTCAATGACGCGCAGCAGGCGTTCATCACTGCAGGTCGACACCCGAAGCTCGCCTACTACCAGTCGGAAGGCGTGGACGTCGAGTATGTGAACATGAACAGCATGACTCAGGCGATGCAGGCGCTGATGACGGATCAGGTCGCATTTGGACCAGTCTCGCCTGGCCTTTTTCTTCCAGCTGTTGCCAAAGACCCGAACCTGGGACTCGTGGCTGCCTACAAATGGCTGCCGCGCAACGCCAACGTCATCATCGTGAAGCCTGGCAGCTCGATCAAGACGGCCGCTGACCTGAAAGGCAAGCGCATCGGCGTTCGCAGTCAGGGCGACATCGGCATCGTCGTGACCAAATCAATCCTGTTGGAGTTGGGTCTGGACGACGCGACCAACCAGTACATTGCCGTGGGCGACGGCGGCCCGGCAGGACAGGCTTTGACGCAAGACCGTGTGGACGCCATCATCACCTACGATACCTTCGCCGCGCGCATCGAGATGGTGGGCGTGCCAGTGCGCTACGTGCCATTGCCACCAAAGTACTCGGAGGTCGGATCGGGCTGGATCTGCGTGCGAAAAAAGACATTGAAAGAAGACCGCAGGAGCCTGGTGGGGCTGTTTCGCGGCATGGCGAAGTCGACGTTGTTCGCTAACACCAACCTCGAGCAAGCCATCAACATTCATTGGGCCCTCTACCCTGAGAGCAGGCCTAAAAGCAAGACGGAAGACGAAGCACGCAAGGAGCTGCAATTCATCTTGAAGGACCGCAAGGAAAACTGGATGCGCCGCGCCGACGACCCCGACAAGCGCATTGGCGCCTCCAGCGTGGCCGAGTGGAAGTCGAACGTAGACACCGCCGCCGAAACCAGCAAGAACCCCAAACTGGCCGCCGAGATCGGCGATGTAAACAACGTGTTCACCAATGAGCTGATCGACGAGGTAAACGATTTCGACAAGGCTGCGGTGATCAAGCAAGCCAGGGAATTCAGGCTCTGACATGACGAACTGGACGTTGGCCGCACGCGCGGCAAAGATGAACCCTTCCGTGATCCGCGAGATTCTGAAGGTCACCGAGAAACCCGGCATCGTGAGCTTGGCAGGTGGCCTTCCGTCCCCCAAGACCTTTCCAGTCGAAGCTTTTGCGCGTGCGTGCGAGAAAGTGCTGGCTGAAGATGCGCAAGGCGCTCTTCAGTACGCCGCCAGCGAAGGCTATGGACCACTGCGCGAGGAGATCGCGGCCATGCTTCCGTGGCAGGTCGACCCGGCACAGGTATTGGTCACCACGGGCTCGCAGCAAGGACTGGACCTGCTGGCCAAGGTGCTGATTGACCCGGGCAGCAAAGTGCTGGTGGAAACGCCCACCTACCTCGGCGCGCTGCAGGCTTTCGCGCCCATGGAGCCCGAGGTGGTGAGCGTGGTCAGTGATGAAGCGGGTGCGCGCGCAGACGACCTCAGGGCCAAAGCCGACGGCGCACGCTTTGTTTACCTGCTTCCCAACTTCCAGAACCCGACCGGCCGATCCATGACCGAGGAGCGGCGCGCCGCGGTATCCGCCATCGCAGCGCGCGCGGGACTCCCGATCATCGAGGACAACCCGTATGGCGACCTGTGGTTCGACGACGCGCCTGCGCAGGCGCTAACGGCCCGCAACCCCGAGGGATGCATCTACCTCGGGTCGTTTTCAAAAGTGCTCGCTCCGGGGTTGCGGCTGGGGTTCCTGGTCGCGCCGAAGGCGATCTTCCCCAAGCTGCTGCAGGCCAAACAGGCTGCCGACCTGCACACGCCGGGCTTCAACCAGAGGCTGGTATTCGAGGTGATGAAGGATGGGTTTCTGCAGCGCCATGTCCCCACGATTCGCGCGCTGTACCGCGAACAGCGAGACGTTATGCACGCTGCGCTCATGCGCGAAATGAGCGGTCTGGGCGTGGAGTTCAACAGGCCGACGGGCGGAATGTTCATGTGGCTGCGGCTGCCCCCGGCTTTAGACGCCGTGAAATTGCTGCCGTATGCCGTCGCGCGCAACGTGGCCTTTGTGCCGGGAGCGCCGTTCTATGCAGGGGAGGGCGATCCGCGCACCTTGCGTTTGTCGTTCGTGACGGCGAGCGCCGAGCAGATCAACACCGCGGTTGCCGCGCTTGCCGAGGCTGTACGCGAGCAGGTCGCCCGCAGCTGACTAAAGCGGAGGGGCGTTGCGCATCAGCACCGCCTTCAGCGCAAAGCTGGACTTGATATGCGCGACGCCAGGTATTCGCGTCAGCGACCGGCGAAGAAATTGATGGTAAGCCTCCAGGTCTTTAACAACTACCCGCAAGTTGTAGTCGGAATCACCGGTCATGAGAAAGCAGCTCATGACTTCGGGTGCAAGAGCAATCTCGGTTTCAAAACGCTCTATCGCCTTTTCAGACTGCTTGTCGAGCGTCACTGACACGAAGACGCTCATCGACCCCGCCAAGCGCGCCTCGTCCAACTGCGCAAGGTAGCCCCGGATGAATCCTTCGTCTTCCAGACGCTTGACGCGTCTCGTCGTTGGCGTGAGGGAAAGGCCCACGCGCTGGGCCAGATCACGCCAACTCAGTCTGCCGTCTGCAGCTAGCTCGCGAAGAATTTGGACGTCGATCCTGTCAAGCTCAGTATCTTGGTGCATATGGCATTGAATTATGCATTTTATTGGAGCAAAAACACTATCAAAAGACGAATTGGCAGCCCGTTTTGGCGCCAAAAACCAAGAGTGATTGTTGATACTTGTTCGTTCTTCCCCACCTTCTGGAGCTAACCCGTGGCTGACGATCTCCTCTTAACCGGCGCACAAGACAAGTACGCGCTCAACGAAGGTCGGACCTTCCTCACTGGCATCCAAGCGCTGGTGCAGTTGCCGATGCTGCAACGCCAGCTTGATCGCAAGCGCGGGTTGAGCACGGCGGGGCTCATTTCTGGCTACCGTGGCTCACCGCTCGGTGCCTACGACCAGCAACTCTGGAAAGCCGCGAAACAATTGGAAGCGCATGACATCGTTTTCCAGCCTGGGCTGAACGAGGATCTGGCCGCCACTGCACTGTGGGGGGCGCAGATGCACCGCGCTTACGGTCAGACGCGCGCCGACGGTGTGTTTGGCATTTGGTATGGCAAGGGGCACGGCGTGGACCGCACGGGCGACGTGTTTCGAAGCGCCAACATTCTGGGTACATCGCCCCTGGGCGGTGTGCTGGCGGTGTCGGGCGACGACCATGCGGCGCAGTCGTCGATGTACCCGCATCACACCGACGGCATCTTCCAGTCGGCCTCCATTCCGGTGCTGCAACCCGCAAGTGTGGAAGAGGTGATCTCGCTCGGCCTTGCGGGCTTTGAGCTGTCGCGCTTTTCGGGCCTTTGGGTGAGCCTGAAGACCATTGCGGAAGTGGTGGAAACTGCGGCGTCGATCAATCTCGGACCGCTGCCTGAGTTTCGGCGCCCCACCGATTTCGAAGTGCCCGCGCATGGACTGAACTGGGATCCGCGCGTGACCTGGCCAGCCCAGCGCGCGGAGTTGGAGCGCCGCCTCATCAAAGAGCGGCTGCCCGCCGCACGGGCGTGGGCGCGCGCCAATCAAATCGATCGCGTGGTGGTTGCTGCACCGCAGCGCAGACTGGGCGTGATGAGTGTGGGCAAGGCGCATCAAGACCTGATGCAAGCGTTTGCCGACCTTGAGCTGGACACGGGCGCGCTGCAGGCGCTTGGCATCTCCATCTACAAAGTTGCGATGAGCTGGCCGCTGGAGACCGAAGGTGCGCTGGCATTTGCACAGGGCCACCAAGAGATTTTCGTGGTCGAGGAGAAGCGCTCCAACGTCGAAGCGCAACTGAAGGACGCGCTCTACCATCACCCTGGTTCGCTGCGACCGCGTGTCACCGGCAAGACCGACGAACACGGTGCGCCGGTAGTGTCCGAGGTGTCGGAGTTCAGCGCGTTGATCGTCGCCCGTGCACTGGTGGCGCGCGCGCGAGCCAACGGCATCACTGCGCCGATACTGTCGCAGCGGCTGTCGATGCTCGAGGCACGTGTGCAGCCGGTGTCCCCTGCCGTGATACCGATTCGCCGTCCGTACTTTTGTGCGGGCTGCCCGCACAACACGTCCACGCGCACGCCCGACGGTTCGGTGACCGGTGGCGGCATCGGGTGCCATGTCATGGCGCTGTCCCAGCCAGAGTTGCGCACCGGCACATTCAGCCAGATGGGAGGCGAGGGCGCGCAATGGATTGGCGCGGCGCCGTTCTCTAGCGTTGGCCACGTATTCCAGAACCTGGGAGATGGCACGTACCAGCACTCAGGGCTGCTTGCAATCCGCGCGGCGGTTGCGGCCAAGACGAACATCACTTACAAGATCCTCTACAACGACGCGGTCGCGATGACCGGCGGGCAGACGGCTGAAGGCTTGATCGAGCCTGCGCGGATCACGCGGCAATTGAGCGCTGAGGGAGTCGAGCGCATCGCGCTGGTATCTGATGACCCCGAGCGATGGACCGGTGACCCGGCGCTGGCCGCGGGCGTTGAGGTGCATCACCGCGACGCGCTCGACGCGGTTCAGCGCGTGTTGCGCGAAGTGCCGGGCGTGAGCGCCATCGTCTACGAGCAGACCTGTGCATCGGAGAAGCGCCGCCGTCGCAAGCGCGGCGCATTCCCGGACCCCGACCGCCGTTTATTCATCAATCCCGGGGTGTGCGAAGGTTGTGGCGACTGCTCCGTACAGTCGAACTGTATTGCCATAGAGCCGCTGGAAACGCCGCTGGGTCGCAAGCGTGCCATCAACCAGAGCAGCTGCAACAAGGACTTCTCGTGCGTGAAGGGCTTCTGCCCCAGCTTCGTCGAAATCGATGGCGTGGCTCTGCGCAAACCCGACGACAAGCGGCTGAAGGCCATCGAGGCCGAGTTGACAGCGCAACTGCGCGAGCCGGTGCTGCCGCAGTTGGAAGGGGCCTTCAACGTGTACGTGACCGGTATCGGTGGCACTGGCGTCCTGACCATGGGAGCCCTGATTGGCGGAGCGGCGCACCTCGAAGGTAAGGGCGCGTCGGTGCTCGACTTCACCGGGCTCGCGCAAAAGAACGGTGCGGTGGTGAGCCAGGTGCGCATCGCGCCTTCGCCGGGCGATCTGCATGCAGGGCGAATCGGTCATGCAGCGGTTGACCTGCTGCTGGGCGCCGACTTGGTTGTTTCCGCTGCAGAAGATACGCTTGCGCGACTCTCTGCGTCGCGCAGCGCCGCCATCGTCAATCTTGGCGAAACGCCGACTGCCGACTTCGTGCGTCAGCGCGACGCTACTCCGCCGAGCGCCCTGATGCGCAAGCGCGTGCAAATGCGCTGTCGTGACCAAGCCTTTCACGCGTTCAACGCCGCCGAACTCGCGCAACAACTGTTCGGAGACACCCTGACAACGCACACGCTGATGCTCGGCTACGCCTGGCAATTGGGGCTGGTGCCGCTGTCGGCCCAAGCCATCGAACGCACACTGGAACTTAACGGCGCGGCCGTGGCACTGAACAAGCGCGCGTTTGCGTGGGGCCGCATCGCCGCAGCCAGTCCCGATGCGCTGTCGCGCATTGTGGAGAGGGAGGTGCGTGCACCCGCGCAGGATGAAATGTCTTTCGAAGAACTGCTTGCACACCGGGAGAGGGAACTGACCGCGTACCAGGGCGCGGCGTATGCGCAGCGATACCGCGACATAGTCTTGCGAGCGCGCGTGGCAGAGGGCAGGGCTATGGTCGGCACTGAAGAGTTCTCGCGCGCCGTGGCCGTGAGCGCCTACCGCGTAATGGCATACAAGGACGAATACGAAGTCGCCCGTCTGTATGCCGCGCCAGAGTTCCGGGCTTCACTGGAAGCACAATTTTCGAAAGCGGAAAAGATCTCGCTGTGGCTCGCGCCGCCCCTGTTGACTGCGATTGATCCCTCCACGGGCCGTCCGAAAAAACGCAAGTTCGGCCCCTGGATCTTGAAGGCCATGGGCGCGCTCGCTGCGCTGCGTGGCCTTCGCGGCACCGCGGCCGACCCGTTCGGCTACACGCGCGAGCGCCGCGCCGAGCGTGCGTTGGCTGCCGAATTCATCGCAGACGCGGCGTCGCTCAGCGATGGACTTTCTGCGCGCAACCACGCGCGGGCAGTCGCGCTCGCCAAGCTGCCGCGAGAAGTGCGCGGCTTCGGACCAGTCAAGGAGGCGGCAATGAAAAGTTATGCCGTGCAGCGCGAGGCACTGCGCAACGCGCCGGTCGCTGGCGCAATGCATACAGGGCCGCAGTCGTTCGCGGCCTGACCCGCGCTCTTACAAACATCACATCTGGCGGGAACTTTCAATGCAGATCGACGGCAAGGTTTTTATCGTGACCGGTGGCGCTTCGGGCCTCGGCGAAGGCACGGCGCGCATGCTGGCCGCCAACGGCGCCAAGGTGGTGATCGCCGACATGCAGGCTGACAAGGGCGAGGCCGTTGCCAAGGACATCGGCGGCGTGTTCGTCAAGTGCGACGTGAGCCAGGAGGCCGACGGCCAGGCCGTGGTGGCTGCTGCGCAAAAGCTCGGCAAGCTGATGGGCCTTGTCAATTGCGCCGGCATCGCGCCGGCCGAGAAGACCGTGGGCAAGAACGGTCCGCACGCGCTGGCGGTGTTCAGCAAGACCGTCACGGTCAACCTGATCGGCAGCTTCAACATGATCCGCCTGGCGGCCGACGCCATGGGCAAGAACGAGCCCGAATCCACTGGCGAGCGCGGCGTGCTGATCTCGACCGCCTCGGTCGCGGCTTACGACGGCCAGATCGGCCAGGCCGCCTACAGCGCCTCCAAAGGCGGCGTGGTCGGCATGACGCTGCCCATCGCCCGCGACCTCGCGCGCAGCGGCATCCGCAACATGACCATCGCCCCCGGCATCTTCGGCACGCCCATGCTGTTCGGCATGCCGCAGGACGTGCAGGACGCGCTGGCCGCCAGCGTGCCCTTCCCTTCGCGCCTGGGCACGCCCGAGGACTACGCCAAGCTGGCCAAGCACATCATCGAGAACGACATGCTCAACGGCGAAGTGATTCGTCTGGACGGAGCGATTCGACTGGCTCCCCGCTGACCGACCGCCTCTCAGGAAAAAGAATGTCCGAATCCATCGTCATCGTCGGCCTGGCCCGCACCCCCATGGGCAGCTTCCAGGGCGACTTCTCTTCGCTTTCCGCGCACGACCTGGGCGGCGCCGCCATCAAGGCCGCCATGGAGCGCGCGGGCATTGCGCCCGACAGCGTGGGCGAGGTGCTGTTCGGCAACTGCCTGATGGCCGGCCAGGGCCAGGCCCCGGCGCGCCAGGCGGCCTACAAGGGCGGCCTGCCCGACAGCGCGGGGGCGGTCACGCTCAGCAAGATGTGCGGCTCGGCCATGAAGGCCGCGATGCTGTCGCACGACATGCTGCTGGCCGGCACGCACGACGTGATGGTGGCCGGCGGCATGGAAAGCATGACCAACGCGCCCTACCTCATGCTCAAGGGTCGCGGCGGCTACCGCATGGGCCACGACCGCATCTTCGACCACATGATGCTCGACGGTCTGGAAGACGCCTACCAGCCGGGCCGCTCGATGGGCACCTTCGGCGAAGACTGCGCGGCCAAGTACAAGTTCACGCGCGAGCAGCAGGACGCGTTTGCCATTGCCAGCGTGGAGCGCGCCAAGAAGGCGACCGACACGGGCCTGTTCAAGGACGAGATCGTGCCCGTCACGGTGAAGGGCCGCGGCGGCGACACGGTGATCTCCATCGACGAAGGCCCGGGCAAGGTCAAGCTCGACAAGATCCCCACGCTCAGGCCCGCGTTCAAGAAAGAGAACGGCACCATCACCGCCGCGTCGAGCTCGTCGATCAACGACGGCGCCGCCGCGCTGGTCATGATGACCGAGTCGCATGCGAAGAAGATCGGCGCCAAACCCATCGCCCGCATCGTCGGCCACGCCACGCACGCGCAGCAGCCCGAGTGGTTTTCCACCGCGCCCGTGGGCGCCGTCGCCAAGCTGTTCAAGAAGACCGGCTGGGCGGTGAAGGACGTCGACCTGTGGGAGGTGAACGAAGCCTTTGCCGTGGTGCCGATGGCGCTGATGCACGAGCTGGACGTGTCGCATGAGATCGTGAACGTGCACGGGGGCGCCTGCGCGCTGGGCCACCCGATCGGCGCAAGCGGCGCGCGCATCATGGTCACGCTGATCCATGCGCTGAAGGCGCGCGGCAAGAAGCGCGGCGTGGCCACGCTGTGCATCGGCGGGGGCGAAGGCACGGCGGTGGCGCTCGAGCTTTCCTGAAGGCGTTGCAATGTTGCTGAATGCAGACCAGGAAGCCATTCGCGACGCGGTGCGCGATTTTTCGCAGGCCGAACTCTGGCCCCATGCCCCCACGTGGGACCGCGAACACAGCTTCCCCAAGGAGGCCCACCAGGGTCTCGCCGCGCTGGGCGCCTACGGCATCTGCGTGCCGGAAGAGCATGGCGGCGCCGGCCTCGACTACCTCACGCTGGCGCTGGTGCTGGAAGAAATCGCGGCCGGCGACGGCGGCACCAGCACCGCCATCAGCGTGACCAACTGCCCGGTCAACGCCATCCTGATGCGCTATGGCAATGCCGCGCAGAAGAAGCAATGGCTGGAGCCGCTCGCGCAAGGGCAGATGCTCGGCGCCTTCTGCCTTACCGAGCCGCAGGCCGGCAGCGACGCATCGAGCCTGCGCACCACGGCGCGCAAGGACGGCGACGGCTACGTCATCGACGGCGTGAAGCAGTTCATCACCAGCGGCAAGAACGGCCAGGTGGCCATCGTCATCGCGGTGACCGACAAGGGCGCGGGCAAGCGCGGCATGAGCGCATTCATCGTGCCGACCGACGCACCGGGCTACCACGTGGCGCGGCTGGAAGACAAGCTGGGCCAGCACAGCAGCGACACCGCGCAGATCAACTTCGACGGCTGCCGCATCCCGCGCGAGAACCTGATCGGCGCGGAAGGCGAGGGCTACAAGATCGCGCTCGGCGCGCTCGAGGGCGGGCGCATCGGCATCGCCGCGCAGAGCGTGGGCATGGCGCGCAGCGCCTTCGACGTGGCGCTGGCCTATGCCAAGGAGCGCCAGGCCTTCGGCGGCGCGATCTTCGACCAGCAGGCCGTGGGCTTTCGCCTGGCCGACTGCGCGACGCAGATCGAGGCCGCGCGCCAGCTGATCTGGCACGCCGCCAGTCTGCGCGACGCTGGCCGGCCGTGTCTGAAGGAGGCTGCCATGGCCAAGCTCTTCGCCAGCGAGACGGCCGAGCGCGTGTGCAGCGCCGCCATCCAGACGCTGGGTGGCTATGGCTACGTGAACGACTTTCCGCTGGAGCGCATCTACCGCGACGTGCGCGTGTGCCAGATCTACGAAGGCACGTCGGACATCCAGAAACTGCTGATCCAGCGCGCGCTGGCTTGAGCTCGCTTCAACGAGTGAGGGGAAGGGCGCCTCGTCCTCCCTGCAAGACGAACGCCAGAACGGAGTGAGACGGCTCAGCGCACGCCTCAATCCTTGTCATGTGGAAGATGGACGCTCAGGACTGTTGAGAGAGCGAGTTGGTCAACTCTCGAACACCAGGATCGCAGCGGCCAGATCTTCAAGTGCAGTGCCGACCGCCTTGAATACGGTGCGCCCAGTCCCAGTGGATTGGGCCTTTGCTTTCCCTGAGGTGAGGTCGGCTAACGTGCCAGCAACGTCCTCTGCCGCGAACACGTTACGTGACATAGGTCCCAGCAAATCCCCGCTCTTCATCAAGGCTTCTTGGGTATCAACGAAAAGCTGAGCATCCCGGAAGCAGGCGTCGTCGCCCTCGCGCATTTGCGGCGTAAAACTGCCGATCAGGTCGAGGTGCCCGCCGGCGCGCAGCCATGCACCGTGCACGACAGGCTGCGTAGCAAGCGTCGCGCAGCTGACGATCTCGGCGTCGGACGCGGCGGTGGCGAGATCCTGCGCAACGTCGGCATCGATGTCCTGCGCACGCAGCCGTTCGGCGAGTGCAGCAGCAGCGGATAGATCGTGGTCCCACACCTTCACGCGGTCGATCGGCCGCACTGCGCGATAGGCCTCGGGCAGCAGGCTGCCAACACGTCCACAGCCGATCACAAGCAAGCTGCGCGCATCGGGAGGTGCGAGATAGGATGCCGCCAAAGCCGATGCGGCCGCCGTGCGGCGAGATGTAATCTCATTGCCGTCTATCTGCGCCAGCGGCTCGCCCGTACGCGCGTCATAGAGCACATACGTAGAAAACAGCCCAGGCAAACCCAACGTCGCATTGTGGGGAAAGATTGTCACGGTCTTGATGCCGAGATAGCGGTCTTGCTGCCACGCCGGCATGATCAGCACCGTTTGGGGTGGTGCGTTCGCATCGGGTTGGAGCGCGTGCGCATGCCGAAGCGGAACTTCGCAACCGGCCACAAACATGTCGCGCATGGCCGGAATCAGGCGGTCGAAGGGTAAAGCCCGTCGTGTGCTTTCGGCATCAATGATTTTCATGGGTGTTGATCAAAATGAAAGAAAGACGAAATCCGTTAAACGTCGAGCACGATGTCTTCAAGTGGCACCGCCTGGCATGTCAGGCATATGGTTGGATCTTCCGGCTCGCTGCCATGCAGATGCCGAACTTTCCCCGCCAGCAAGCGCACGGCGCAACTTTCGCATTGCCCCACACGGCAACCACTTGGAAGCTGCAGGCCGCGTGACTCGGCGAACTTCAGGAGCGTGCCCTCCTTGGGTGTCCAAATCTGGGGCCGTCCCCCGGCCTGTTCAAATTTGACGGTGAAGCGATCGTCGCCTTCGGTTGGATATGAAGCTGGCGAGCGGAAGACTTCGTTGAATATGTCGAAGCGAGGAACGCCTCTCGCGACAAGCCCGGCCGTCACGGCATCCATCATCGCGGGCGGCCCGCACAAGAAGAAGCGCGCACGTTGGGCGATCAGTGTGTCGTCCACGACGTTTGCATCAACGTAGGCGAACGACTGATAGTCAATGCCGAGACGGTCTTCCGGCAGCGGCGCGTTGTAGTGATCAACAACATGCAGCTGGGGTAGCCGGGCGCGATGCTGGGCAAGGCGCTCCCTGAAGGCGTGCGTCTTGTGGTTGAGGTTGGCGTAGTAAAGCCAGATGGTGGGCCCCTCTGCTGCGTCAGGCAGCGACTCGAGCAAGCTGAGGAAAGGCGTGATACCGATGCCTCCGGCGAAGAAGACGAGCGGCTGGGCCGAAAAGCGCGGCAAGACAAACGTACCCGACGGGGCACGCAATTCGAGCGTGTCGCCGACCTTCAGCGCGCGATGCAGATGGCTGGACACGAGACCTTCGAGGATCGCCTCTGCAGGACGCCCGCGCTGGTGGCGCACAGCCACGCTGTAGCTGCGCCGGCCAGGTACCTCCGCTTTCCCGGTGAGCGAGTAGGCGCGGGTGACCTGCGTACCGTCCGACAGTTCCACCTGCATCTCGATGTGCTGACCTGGGTGGTAGTCCGGAAGCTCTCCTCCGTCGGCTGCCCGCAAGCTGATGCCAAGTACGCCATCCGCCTCGGAGCGGAGCTCGCTGATCTCGAACTGGCGATAGCCTGCCCACTTGCGTTGGCGTTTCTCGGTGGCCGGGTCGCGCTCCACGTCGCACAGAAACGAGCGATGCGGCACAGAGCCGCTCACCGGGTCGCATCTGTCCGCCGAAATGAGCGCGTTGAAGTTGCTGTTGAAGGCGCCGTCTATCGGCAAACCATTCTTGTCGAGCTCGACGCAGCTTTGCCACCAGCCAAATTCCGCAACGACCAGATTGTCTGCAAGTCGCGGCGTGATCCGCGCAACAAAGCGCGCCTGTCCCATGCGTGTGTGAATGCGTATCCAGTCACCATCGACGATGTCCTTTGCCGACGCCAGCGAGGGGCTGAGTTCGGCAGTGGGATCCGGAGCGCGTTTGCGCAGCGAAGGCAAGCTACGGTGCTGACTGTGGCAGTAAAAGCCGTTCTTGGCCGAACTCAGGACGTATGGGTATCGGCCATTGCGCGTGGACCTCGCGTCCCGCGGCGTATCCGCAGGTTCTACGAACGTGGCGACCGGTGGCTGCCCATGGCGCAGGAGTGTCTCGGAATAGAGTTCGACGCGGCGCGTCGGCGTGTCAAATCCTCGTACCCCCGAAGGGGTGGTTCGGGCGTATTTTTCCTCGCTTGCATCAATCGCAACGCCGATTCCCTCGGGTCGCTCACGAAGCTGCGCGACGGTGATACCGAGCGGCTCAAGCATATGGTTCCAACCGTCTTCGAGACTGCCGCCGAAGAACTCGGCACCCATGCCGAGCCGTCGAGCCAGATCGAACACGACGTCATTGTCCGAGCGCGCCTCGCCGCGTGGAGAGACCATGCGCTGGCGCAGCTGGACCCAACTCGCTGCCCTGTCATCAATCTCGAATCCGACGCGAAGTCCCTCGCGCTCCCACGGCGTGTTGATTGGCAAGAGGATGTCTGCATATCGGGCCGCCGGTGTTTCGAAGAGGTCGCAATGCACATGGAACTCGAGCTGCGAGAGCGCCTGCTGAGCAAGCGCGGTGTCAGCTTGCGACACCGGCAGGTTGGTGCCGAAAGCCATCATCGCGCGCACTTTGTAGGGCTCGCCTTGCAAGATTGCGCGATAGGTGTCGCGTGCCGTTACCCAGCCGTGCGCGGGGGGGCCGATCGGGCGTTGCTTCAGCCCGAGCGCCTTGGCGCGTTGTGCGACGGGAAGAAGGGAGAGCGAGTTGACCTGGTTGATGCGAGGGCCCACGCGCACTCGATTCGCGCCGACTCGATCGAAGCTGCCACAGAGCGCGTAAAGAGTTGCGACTGCGCGCTCGGCTTGCGTGGCGTTCGTGTGCTGTCCGATGCCTGTCCAGGCGTGGTAGGCCACACGATGGCAGCTGCCAAAAAGCTCGGCGACTGCGCGCAGCGACGCTTCGTCGACGCCGGTAATGCCTTCAACTTTGGCGGGTGTGTATTCGGCGCAACCCTGGGCCAGGAACTCGAAAGCCGGCATGCACAAAATGGGATCGGTGGCGGTATGAACTTTCACGCCGCCGCGCAGTCGGAACCCCGAGGCGCCTTGACCGAGCGCGGCTTGCCCAGTGTCATAAGGTATCGCAGCGCCCGCCTCTTCACTCCACACCACAAAGCGATTTCCCTGAGCATTGGGCCAGACGTCCTGTTCCCTAACGAAGTGTCCGCTGTCGATGCGCACAAGCAGTGGCGCATTCGTCCACTCACGCACGAAACGCTCGTCGAATCGCGCATCGGCGATCAGCAAATGGACAAGGCCCAGCGCCAACGCCGCGTCCGTGCCCGGACGCACAGGGAGCCAGGTGTCCGCTTGCCTGGCCAACGCGGTGGGACGCGGGTCGATGACCACCATCTTCGCGCCTTTGGCACGACCCCGCCCAATGGCGCTTGCCTGGGCGAGCCAGGTGTTGGTGGGATTGTGGCCCCACAACACAATGAGATCTGCCTCCGCATAGTCAGCAGCAGGCATCCCGCAACCGAAAGTGAATGCATGCGCGAAGTCCTTGTGCCAGTTGCAGACTTCGGTCGCATAGCAAATATTCGGGCTGCCGAAAAGGCGCACGAAGCGTTCGATCCAGTCGATGCTGTCTGTCAAGGGCGTTCCACTCGGCGTGGTGACGGCGAAGACGACCGACTCCGCGCCACTCTGGGCCTTGATGGCAGAAAGGCGCCGTGCCGTTTCCGAGAGCGCCTCGTCCCATCCGATGCGTTCCCACCCCGGGTCCGAGTCCGTTTTCGGGCGCGTGCGGCGCATCGGGTAATGCAAACGATGCGGGCTATGGACCAGTTCGGGCGCGGACTTTCCCTTCATGCACATCGCCTGACCCGTTGGATGCGAAGGGTCGGGTCGCACCGACACGAGCATGTCGTCGCGCACTTCGTTCAGCGTGCCGCATCGGGAGCGGCAAAGCGTGCAAAAGCCCTGCTTGATTTCCGTTCCTTTGATAGGCGTCGATGTCACTTGCGTCTCGAGTTGGCTTGGACTGTCAAGGCATGACCGGTGCGATATACGTCAGCGTCCGGCCGAAGAACCAGAGCATGAAGAGAACCAGTGGCGCGTGGACCAGCAGTTGCAAGAACGTGAATCCAACGATGTCGCGCGCTTTCAATGAAAGCACGCCCAGTAGCGGCAGCATCCAGAACGGATTGACGAGGTTGGGCAAAGCCTCCGCTGCGTTGTAGACCTGCACAGCCCAGCCAAGATGCACCTTCAGGTCGTTGGCTGCCTGCATCACGTAGGGCGCTTCGATGATCCACTTGCCGCCGCCGGAAGGAATGAAGAAGCCCAGCACTGCGGAATAGGCCCCCATCACCACGGCGAAAGTGTCGACGTTGGAGATGCTCACGAAGAGGTGTGCGACCCGATCCGACAGCGTGATACCGCTTTCGCCCTTGGCACTGGTCAGCATGGCTGCGATCGCACCGTAGAGCGGAAACTGGATGATCACGCCGGCGGTGGATGGCACCGAGCGCGAGACAGCATCCAGAAAGTTTCGCGGGCGCCAGTGCAGCAGCATGCCGAGCATCAGGAACAGCAAGTTGTAGGTGTTCAATCCCGAAATCGCGATCAGAGGGCTCTTGGCCATGAACTCCTGCGCCAGCCACCCGAAACCCAGTGCGCAGAGCAGCAAAGTGAGCAGTGGGCTGCGTTCGAACCATTCGCCAGGACGACGGGGTGCGTTCGTTGCCGTCGCCGGCTTCGCGTCCGAGAGATCAACGCCGAGTTCTTGCGCTGTCACAGCCTCTGCAGCACCGGGCGCCGACAACAACGCAATTGCGACGGACACCACAATCAGCACCAGGGCCATGACCACCGACTGCCACAGAAGAATGGTCTGGCTGAATGGAATCACGCCGGTGATGTCGAGGATGCTTTTAGGCAGGCTGCTCGCGTTTGCCTGCAGTTGTGCGGCCGACGAACTGAGCCCAAGCGCCCAGGTTGCGCCCATGCCAAGGTAGGCCGCGGCGCCCGCTGCACGATAGTCCATGCGGAGATCCGGACGCCCGGCCAAAGCGCGCACGAAGAGCGCACTGAAGATCAGGGAGATGCCCCAGTTGAAGAGGGAAAGGATCATGCTGATCGCCGCAACATATGCGATCGCTTGACGTCCGGACACTGGCAGCGCAGCGAGTTTCCGGATCAGACGCGCAGCCGGTGGCGAGGTCGCGACGACATACCCGCCGATGGCCACCAGTGCCATCTGCATGGTGAAGACAATCAGGCTCCAAAAACCGTCGCCGAAGGACTTGGCCACTTCGCGCGGGCTCGACCCGTTGATCAGCGCCGCGGCAGCTACCACTACCACTGCGATGGCTGCGAAGACGAAGGCGTCGGGAAACCAGCGTTCGGCCCAGGCCGTGAATCGCAAACCCAGGCGGCTCAGCATCCCCGAATTGGCATCAGTGTCTCGGTGGGCGACAAGAGAAGGCTTGCCGGGTTCAAGACCGGGCTTTGGCTTTGAGATTGATGGCATGGCTTGTCCTTCTGCGATGGAACTATCGCGTCCTTGTCACACGCCTGACATGGCGTGCAGCGCGGATGTTACGAACTACGACGCATGATTCATAATTCCTATTTTCAATAGACGGATATTGAACAAAACTATGTCGGTCACCATCAAGCAACTGCAGTACTTTGTGGCGGCCGCAGAGACCCGGCAGGTCTCCCGGGCAGCTTTGCGCTGCTACGTGAGCCAGCCGTCGCTGACCACGTCGTTGAAGAATCTCGAGGCGACGCTGAAGGTGTCGCTTTTCACGCGCCATTCGGATGGGCTGCGCCTTACCGTTCAGGGAGAGGGCTTCTTGCGGCACGCCGAACACATCCTGCGCACCCTTGAGTCGGCGGTAGAAGAAACGCGAAATTCCACGTCTTCCGTGGAGGGACGCGTGCGAATCGCGATTACGGACACGGTCTCCGAATACATGCTTCCAAGGATCATCGGCGCGATGCGTACCCAACTGCCGTTGGTGGAACTCGAACCGGTGGAGCGCAACCGTTTGGAGATAGAGGAAGGGCTGAGAAGCGGCGAGTTCGACCTTGCCGTGGTGCTGGTCTCTAACCTTTCGCGGGCTCCGGACATTCGGCGAGAAAATTTGTTGAAATCGGAGCGACGACTCTGGACGTCGTTCGAACATCCGTTGGCGTCCCAAAAACTGGTGTCGCTTCGCCAGGTTGCTGGCCTGCCGTTCGTGCTTCTGGACATGGACGAGCACGTCGACACGGTCGGCCGGTACTGGAGCGCAAGCCATCTCAAGCCGAACGTCGTGTTTCGCACCAAATCGATCGAAGCAGTGCGCAGCCTGGTTGCCCAGAACATTGGCGTGACCATCCTTTCGGACCTGGTGTTTCGTCCGTGGTCGCACGACGGAGGAAAAATTCGCAGGACGGTACTGGCTGGCGCCGTGCCCTCGATGGATCTCGGAATTGCGTATCAGCGCGGGGCGGTACTGTCTCAAGCTGCAGAAGCGTCGGCAAATGCTCTGAGGCTGCTCGCAAAGACGCTGACCCGGGAGTCGCAGCCTCTTCTGGACGACGATCCGCAATAGATCTGATTCCTACCGCAGCCAAAAAAATCTGCGGGCCCATCGATCGACGCGTCAAAGCTCGCCGCTTCGACGGGGCCCGGTTCCTCCATGCATCGGCCGCGATTTTTATCGGGTCGCCGATCACGCGTCGCGCTCAGCGGATGGCAACCGCGTGGCGCGGAGAGCGACTGGGCGGTCTACAGCTTGTAGCTGTCGTCCAGGTGGTCAAGCTTACGGATCAGCGAGGGCCATACGAAGCGGCCGCCCAAGCCGCCGCTCTGCACCTTCATCGCCTGGCCCACGCCGTCGATGATCTTCGGGTTCACGTAGGTGAGCTCGCTGCCGCCCGACTGCGCCGCAATCTGGATCTGGCAGGTGTTCTCGAAGGTGTACATCGACAGAAAGGCGTCGGCGATGGACTTGCCGCAGGTCAAGAGGCCGTGGTTGCGCAGCATGAGGAAGTTGGCGTGGCCCATGTCGGCCTGCAGGCGCGGTTTCTCGTCGTCGCGGAAGGCCACGCCTTCGTAGTCGTGATAGGCCAGCGAGGCCAGCACGAAGGTCGACTGCTGGCTGATGGGCAGCACGCCGTTCTTCTGCGCGCTCACCGCGATGCCGGCCTTGGTGTGGGTGTGCAGCACGCACTGGATGTCTTCGCGCGCGGCATGCACCGCGCTGTGGATGACGAAGCCCGCCGGGTTCACGGGGTAGGGCGAGTCGATGACCTTGTTGCACTGCTGGTCGACCTTGACCAGGCTGGACGCGGTGATCTCGTCGAACATCAGGCCGTAGGGGTTGATCAGGAAGTGGTGCTCGGGGCCGGGCACGCGCGCGCTGATGTGCGTGAAGACCAGGTCGCTCCAGCCGTACAGCGCCACCAGGCGGTAGCAGGCGGCGAGGTCGACGCGAAGCTGCCACTCCTCGGCGGAGACGAGCTTCTGGATTTCGGGTTGGGAGAAAGCGTTCATGGGCGGGTCTTGGCTTGCAGGGATAAAAATCAGGCAGAAGAGGGCAACCTTGCGATCGTGACGGGTTGCTCTCCCAGCGCGGTGGATGTCGCCCGACAGCCCGCGTTGCGGGTTACTGCACTGCAAGAATCAATGCTGTCGGGGCACTGATCTTTGCAATCGTGCAGCTATATCGACGCGGTGCGCGATCAAAGCAGGCTAGCTGGTCCCGGCTTTCTCGGCATCTTGAAGCGCGCGCCAGTTCACCTTACCCGTTGCCGATTTGGGCAGTTGCATGACGAAGCTGATGATTCGCGGGCACTTATAGACCGCCATGTGCTCGCGGCTCCATTGGATCAGGTCGTCCTCCGTTACCTGACCAGCGAATGCTGGGCGCAGCACGACAAGCGCTTTGACTGTTTCGCCGCGACGCGCATCACCCGAAGCGATCACGCACGCTTCCTGAACGGCCGGATGTTGATAGAGCTTGCTCTCAACCTCCGCCGGCCATACCTTGAAGCCAGACGCGTTGATCATGCGCTTGAGCCGGTCGGCGAAGACGAAGAAGCCCTGTGCATCTGTCGAGGCCAGATCGCCGGTCCTAAAGAAGCGTTTGTCCCCAATTTGGACGAATGCCACGTCATCGGCCGCCGGATTGTTCCAGTATCCGCGCATCAACTGCGGCGCGTGGACCAGTATTTCTCCCACTGCTCCGGGCTCCACCGGCGCGCACGTATCAGGATCGACGACGCGCGCGTCCACGTCGAACAGCGGTATGCCCAGGCACTGCAGCTTGTCGCCCCCCGGGGGACAGAGGTGCGTGGCGCCCATGGTTTCAGACAGTCCGTAACCCTCTGCGTATCCAATGCCGAGCCGGTCCGACATTGCCTGTGCCACGGCCCTGGGCATCGAGGCGCCGCCGCCGCCGACGTGACGCAGACTGGAGAAGTCGTAAGTGCCAAGCTTTGGGTTCGCCATGAAGTCGATAGCCATGGTGCTGATCAAACCCAGGCTGGTCACGCGGTATCGCGCAATGCTCTCGGCCGCCGCCTCGCGGTCCCAACGCGGCAGGACGACCACTGTGGATCCAACATACAGCGGACCGTTGAGGCCGCTCTGCATGCCGGTCACATGGAACATCGGCAACACCGACAGCGTCACACTCGCGGCAGTGGTGTTGAACCACACAGACGCAGTGACTGCATTGACCATGGTCGTGCGATGCGTGTGCATGCATCCTTTGGGTTGACCTGTGGTGCCGGACGTGTATGGCAGCACGGCCAAATCGTCGGGGCCGGCGCAAAGAGGCCCCGGGACGCATCCTTGGGCCAGCGCATCGGTCCACGCTACCGAGCGCGGATGGTCCAACGTCGCTCGAGGCGCCATCACGAAATCGGGGATTTTCAGATCGGTAGGTTGCTCAAGGTAGTCGCTGTAGGTTGCAACGACCAGGCGGTCGATCGTGTCGCCGAGCAGCGGACGAATGCGTTCAAGAAGATCTTGTGCCGCGAACGCGACTCTTGCGCCACTGTCCTTGGCCAGATGCTCGAGTTCGGCGGTCACGTTCATCGGATTGATCGGCACCACGACAGCGTCGGCGCGCAGAATGGCATAGAACGCCAGCATGAACTGCGGGCTGTTCTGCATATAGAGAAGCACTCGGTCGCCTTTGCGCACGCCGCACTCGCTCTGCAGAAATCCGGCCATGTGCTCCGTCTCGTCCTTGAAGCGCTGAAACGTCAGTGGCGAGTCGTAGAAAAGCACGAACGGGCGCTCACCGTAGCGCAACGCGGCAATTTCGACGTTGCGATAGAGATGGGTTTGAGGAAGCGGCAGGCTGCGTGGCGCGTGGCCCGGCCATGCGTTGAGAGAAGTGCTGGACATTGGAGTGAAGTGGCGGCGAGAAGGGCGATGACGGAGCGCTCGGGTCAGGCATGCAGCGAGGGGCCGTGGAGAGCGAGGTGGTCAAGCAGGCTGCGTGCATCGATATGGCGTTCTCCGCCGCGCTCTGCAGCATGCACAAGGGCGCAGAGCTTGGCGTTCGCAGGCGCCTCGCGACCTTGGCCGAGAGCGAGTCGGACCACGGCACCGTTCAGCTCTTCGACCTCGGTGAAGCGTCCTGCCTCCAGGTCTTCCCACATCGAAGATCGGGCGCGGGCATCGATGTTCTCCATGACGCCCCCTTGTTGCGCAAACTCGGCATTTGGCAGTCGCAACAGCGCAGGCAAGCGTTCGGGCGGCAGATCGCCAAGCTGAGCGGGCTGAATTCCGGCAACTTCGAGTGCATCGAGTGCTTCTTCGACCACTGCGGCAAGCACGAGGCGGTACCCCCGGTCCGTCAATTGCGTTCGCAGCGGCTTGCCGGACAACGCATTGACCGCGTTGTTCAGGTTAAAGATCAGCTTTCCCCATTGGATCTCACGGAATGTCGAGCAAACGCGCAATGGCAGGTGCGCGGACCTGAAGATAGGCAACCATGGCTGCCACCGCGGATGGTCCTCGACCACGATGTCGCCCGTCGTCCCGCGATGAAGGCGGCCATCGGGGAGTTGCACCACGTTGAACGGAACCATTGCGCCCAGGACAACGTTGTATGGCAAGCGGCTGCGCAACTGCGACACGTTGTCCATGCCGTTTTGAAAGCTCACGACCAGGGCCCTTCTGGGCGCGAGGTCAAAGATTTGCTTCGCCGCAGCCGCCGTCGCCGCACTCTTGACCGCAACGATCACCAGGTCGGCATCGCACAGCGATTCCGGTGTTTCGGAGAAACGCACCATGCCATGGGGCACGCGGGCTTCCCAGCCACGAGCGCCGGACATGAGCAGTCCGTGACATTCGATGCGCCCACGCATGGCTGCGCGGCCGATGAGGCTGACATCCGCAAGCGCGGCGATCAAGCTGCCGCCGACGAAAGCGCCGATGGAGCCGGCGCCGAGAACGACAATGTTATTTCTTTGCATGACGGTTGCTCCTTGCGGCAGAATTTTCCGCTGCGGCCGGCAGCCCTGTCGTTTCGATTCTTGCGAGCGCAGGCCAGATTCAGCGAAAACGTGCGCAAGGAGCAGCGGCAAATTATTGAAGAATTGGCGGGCATGCGCAGGATTTGGAAAGACATGCGCTAGGTGAGTTCAGACAATCCTGAGAGGCGTTCCAGTGTCTGACGGCGTTTGATTGAAACGGAATTTAGGTGAACCACAAGGTCTTCAACCTCGAACTTTTGCGCCTGGACACGCCCGGCGTCGCCAACCGCATTCACCTGAACAACGCCGGCGCAGGCCTGCTGGCGCGCCCCGTGCTCGAGAAGATGGTGGCTTACCTGCGGCGCGAGGCCGACATCGGCGGCTACGAGGCTGCCTACGAAGCGTCGGGGGAACTCGCCGCGGTGTACGACAGCGTCGCGCACTTGGTGGGCGCATCGCCTTCGGAAATCGCGCTGACCGAGAACGCGACGGTGGCCTGGCAGATGGCGTTCTATGCACTGCGCTTCAAGCCGGGCGACCGCATCCTGACGGCCCGGGCCGAGTACGCCGCCAACTACGTGGCCTTCCTGCAGGTCGCGCAGCGCACCGGCGCGGTGATCGACGTGATTCCGGACGACGCGCAGGGCGTGCTGGACTCGGCTGCGCTCGAACGCATGATCGATGCCCGCGTGCGCCTTATCGCCATGACGTGGATGCCGACTAACAGCGGCCTCGTCAACCCGGCCGAGGAGGTCGGCAAGATTGCGCGCGCACACGGCATTCCCTACCTGCTGGACGCCTGCCAGGCTGTCGGGCAGACGCCGGTCGATGTCGAACGCCTGGGCTGCGACATGCTCTCTGCGACCGGCCGCAAGTTCTTGCGCGGGCCGCGGGGCACCGGCTTCCTGTACGTACGAAAGTCACTGCTGTGCGACTTGGAGCCGCCGATGATCGATCACTTCGGTGCGGTGTGGGTGGCGCCGGGGCGTTACGAGCTTCGCCCCGACGCGCGCCGCTTCGAGACTTGGGAGAACAACTACGCCGCACGCCTGGGCCTGGGCGCGGCCGTCGACTATGCGCTGGCGGTCGGGTTGGAAGAAGCCGAGTTGCGTTGCAGGCGCCTGTCGTCGGCGTTGCGCGACCTACTGCGAGACCTGCCGGGAATCGAGCTGCACGACCCCGGCCCCGTGTTGTCGGCCATCGTATCTTTCTCCGTGCGGGGCCGCGACGCGGCATCGGTCAACGTGCAGCTGTTGAAAGCGGGCATCAACGTCAGTCACTCCAAGCCGTCGAGTGCCTTGCTCGACCACCTGGCCAGGCAACTGCCCACGGTGTTGCGCGCCTCGCCGCACTACTACAACACACCGCAGGAGCTTGAAGCCCTCGCTGCCGCGCTGCGCACCGTTCGTTGATTGCGACAGTCAACGCTGGCTGGCCCGCCATTGCAATGGCGACTTGCCCATATGCCGTTTGAACTGAGTCGAGAAGTGGCTTGACGACCCGAAGCCGCAGGCCAGCGCGATGTCCAGGATGCGCTTGCCGCTCTTCTCTCCTTTTTCGCCGGCTGTCCACAGCAGCCGGCAAGCAGCCTGCACGCGGGCGTTCAAGATGTACTGGTGCGGCGACTTACCCGTGGCATCGCGAAACACGCGGCAGAAGTGAAACGGGCTCATGCCCGCGATGGTGGCCAGTTCGGCAAGGAGCAAGGGCGTGGTCAGATTTGCATCGATATGGCGCTGCACCGCAACGACCGGGTTGAGTTCACCGACGGGTTGTGCGGGCGGGTGCGCTTGGCGCGCGATGCGTGCGAGCAATGCTTTGGCCAGAAATTCGGTCTCGGCGGCCCCGTCGGGGCTGCCTTCGCTGAGGTCCGCCAGCAGCGCCTGCGCAAGGGAGAGCAGCACACTGTTCGGCAGGATCGCCTGGTGCGCGAGCACGAACTCACCGTGCCGGATGCCGCGCTCTACACAGCACGCCGCCAGCAACTCCAGCGAGATGACGAACACCACCAGCCGTGCTGGCGGCGGTGCCTTGCCGGCCTCTCGCACATGGGTCGAACGGTGGCGCAGTGCGAGGTCGGGCGGTGTGATCAGCAGGCCGTTCCTGTCACAGAACAGCACGTCGTTCAGGCCAGGGCCGATGGTCTCGGTCTTGAACGCCGGCCCGATGTTGAGGCTGATGCGCAGGCAATCCGAGCGCGCCATGGCGTAGTCGGGTCCGTTCACGTGGAGGATGGACAGTCGCACGTGCGCCGAGGCCGAGGGCACCCTGTGCGCGGCGTCCAGCAGAGCGGGGCGCGCATTCATGGCCACACGCTCGCGCACGATTGTGAACGCTTGCACCGTCCGCAGCAGGATCGCAGAAGACAGCACGACTGATGAATCGAACAATTCATTTTCCAATTCCTCACTTGAAGTTCCCCATGAAATTCATGCAACTGCTTCGCGCCTTCGGCGCAATGGCCGCGGTGCTCAGCAGCGCCGCGCCCGTCCTGGCCTATGCAGACAAGCTTGACGACGTGCTCAAGCGCGGCTACCTCATCGTGGGCACCACGAGCGCCACGCCGCCCTTCGGCTGGAAGGACGAGAAAGGCGAGCTGCGCGGCTTCGACGTGGATCTGAGCCGGCTCATTGCCAAGGCGCTGTTCGGCGACCCGAACAAGATCAAGTTCGAGCTGGTGAGCAACGACACGCGTTGGCCCGCGCTGCAGAACGACCAGGTCGACATGCTTGCGCACTCGGCCACCATCACGCCGTCGCGGCTGGTGCGCGTGGGCTTCACGCCGCGCTACTTCGACACCGGCATCACAGTGGTCATCAAGAGCGACTCGAAGATCAAGACGCTGGCCGACCTGAACAACCCGGCCGTGACCATTGCGACGCTGACGGTTCCAGAGCAGATCGACCTGGTCAAGCGCATGGCGCCCAAGGCCACGGTGTCGAGCTTCGGCTCGGTCGACCAACAGTCGCTGGCGCTGCGTTCGGGCCGCGTGCAGGCACTGTTCGTCGACCTGCCCATCGGCATGTGGTACGCGGCCACCAACCCCGACCTGAAGGTGGTGCCCGAGGTCTACGGCGGTTACCAGAACTATGGTTTGGCCTACAAGCTTGGCGAATTGCGCTGGAAGCAATTTCTTGACGGCTTCGTGACCGACCTGACCACGGGCTATTCGTACATCGAGTACTCGGCCATCTACAAGAAGTATTTCAAGAT
This sequence comes from Variovorax sp. H27-G14, assembly GCF_046156345.1. Classification (NCBI taxonomy): domain Bacteria; kingdom Pseudomonadati; phylum Pseudomonadota; class Betaproteobacteria; order Burkholderiales; family Comamonadaceae; genus Variovorax; species Variovorax sp. H27-G14. Next base: position 23,515 of record NZ_JAYLVN010000009.1, on the reverse strand, counting down.
GGACCCGCCGCCGCAGCGCAGCTACAAGATTCCGGGTGCGCTCTGAGTCATGAACATCATCGAGGAATTCGACCAATCGCTCGCACCGGTCGAGCAGGACTTCCAGGCGCGCGTGGCCGCGTTCGCCGCCACCCGCGCAGCGCAGATCGCGAGTGCGACGCACGCCCAAATTTGGATGGGTGAGCTCATTCGTGACGCTTGCAGGCAAGGACTCGCCGGCATCGAGGTGCCCGCGTCCCTGGGCGGCTTGGGGTTGAGCTTCGGCTCGCGCATACGCACAGCCATGACACTTGGAAAAGCGGATTTTTCGCTGGCCTTCGCGTTCATCAATCACCACAGCGCCGCCCTGCGCATTGCGCTCGGCGCTTCTGATGAAGCGCGCGAGAAGTGGCTGGCGGGCTTGCTCAGCGGCGATCTGATCGGATGCACGGCCATGTCGGAGGGCGAGGCGGGCAGCGATTTTGGGGCCATCCGCACCAGGGCTCGCAAGGTGAACGGCGGTTGGGTGCTTGACGGTGAAAAGCGCTGGGTGGCGAATGCGCGAGGTTGCGAAGTAGCGTTGGTGTTCGCGCAGACAGATCGCACTATCGGCACTGCGGGCATCGCGTGCTTCATCGTCGACCTGCGCAAGGCGGGTTGCACGCGCATTCCCGAAGATCCAGTGCACGGACTGGCGCCAGCCGGAATTGGTGGCTTTGCGCTGAACGAGTACCGGGTGCAGGACAGCGATGTGCTTTACGCGCCCGGGGCAGCCTTTCGAATGGCGATGGCTAGCGTCAACAAAGCGCGCACGCACGTGGCGGCCGTGGCATGTGGCCTGCTGTCCACCGCCTTGCACGACGCGGTGGCCTATGCATCGTCCCGCATGGCGTTCGGGCGACCAGTGCTTGAACAGCAAGGCCTGCGCTGGAATCTCGTGGACGTCAGTCTGACGCTCGAGAACATGGAGTTGCTCACTCTGCGGGCGACACGTCTTGCGGACAACGAAGGCATCGGGGCTGTCGTTGCGGCTGCAATGGCCAAGAAGTTTGCGGGTGAGCAATGCCTCAACGGTGTTGCGGTGTGCATTCAGTCGATGGGCGCCACGGGCATGGGCGAGGCGCGCGGCCTTGTGGCCAAACTGATCGCCGCCAAGGCACTCTGCATGGCCGACGGCACGACGGAAATGATGAACGAACGCATCGGGGCTTCGTTGGGTGCCCGACAAGTGGAGCGTGCAGTGACGACTCGGCGCATTCAGGTTGCGCCTGTCGAGCGATTTCGAGCGATCCGGCTTCGCAAAGACGAAACGGGGGCAACACTGGCTGACGTGGCTACCTTGGGCGACGACGAGCTGCCACCCGGCAACGTTGTAGTTCGAATTGCGTACTCCACACTCAACTACAAGGACGCCTTGGCCATCACTGGCCAGTCGCCGGTCGTGCGAAAGTTTCCGATGGTGCCGGGCATCGACTTCGCCGGTACCGTCGAACACAGCGCGGATGCGCGCTACCAACCTGGCGATCGGGTGCTTCTCAATGGCTGGGGCGTGGGCGAAACGCATTGGGGCGGGCTGGCGCAACGCGCCTGCGCGCGCGCCGACTGGCTGGTACCGCTGCCGCCTACGATGTCGCCGCGCATGGCCATGTGCATCGGCACCGCCGGGTACACCGCCATGCTGTCGGTGATGGCATTGGAAGCGCGCGGGATTGGGCCAGAGGCAGGCGTCATTCTGGTCACCGGTGCGAATGGTGGGGTAGGAACCGTCGCCATTGCGCTGCTGTCGAGGCTTGGCTATTCCGTGACGGCCTCGACCGGACGTCTGGAGGAGGCACCCCGGCTCAAGGAACTTGGCGCCACCTGCGTGATGGACAGGCGAGGGCTGAGCGAGCCCGGCAAGCCTTTGCAGAAGGAGTCCTGGGCCGGTGCGGTCGACTGTGTTGGAAGTCATACGTTGGCGAACGTTCTGGCGGGCATCCGCTACGGTGGCGCTGTGGCCGCTTGCGGGCTGGCCCAAGGGATGGAGCTTCCGGCCAGCGTGGCGCCTTTCATCCTGCGCGGCGTAGCGCTGGAAGGCGTAGACAGTGTTCACGCGTCTTTCGAGCGAAGAATGGTTGCGTGGACGCGCCTGTCGCACGAGCTGCCTGGTGACGTGATCGAAGGGAACACGCGTGAGATCGGACTGGCGCAGGCGCTGGAAGTCGCGCCGGAACTGCTGCGCGGGGAGGTTCGCGGTCGGGTGGTGGTGGACGTCAATCGCTGAACCGCGGTGGGGGCCCGGCCCTCGCCCAGGTCCCGGATCAAAGCGACATGATGGACACGGCCTTGGTGACCAGGTAGGCCTCGAGCGCTTCGGGGCCGCCTTCGCTGCCGTAGCCCGAGTCTTTCACGCCGCCGAAGGGCATCTCGGGGAAAGGCGTGGGCGGCTGGTTGATCCACACCATCCCCGCCTCGAGTGCCTGCGAGATGCGGCGCGCGTGGGAGATCGACTGTGTGAACGCATAGGCGCCCAGTCCGTAGGGCAGCCGGTTGGCTTCGGCGACGGCCTCTTCGATGTCGTCGAAACCGCGAATGGCTGCGACTGGGCCGAACGGCTCGTTGTTGAACACGTCTGCCTGCAGCGGCACGTCCGTCAGCACGGTGGGCTCGAAGAAGTTGCCTTGCATGTCGAGCCGCCTGCCGCCCGCGGCGAGCGTGGCGCCACAGCGCACTGCATCCTCGACCACGCGTTCCATCGCAGCGACGCGGCGCGCGTTGGCCAGCGGGCCGAGTGTGGTGCCTTCGGTGAGCCCGTCGCCGGGCTTGAGACTCTTCGCATACGCCACCATCGCGCCTTCGAATGCGTCGCGCAGGCTGTTGTGCACCAGAAAGCGTGTGGGCGATACGCAGGCCTGGCCGGCGTTGTGGAACTTGGTGGGTCCCATGAAGTGGGCAGCGAGCGCCACGTTGGCGTCGCTGGCCACGATGACGGGCGCATGGCCGCCGAGCTCCATGCTGACACGCTTCATGTGCTGCCCCGCCATTGCCGCAAGCTGCTTGCCAACCCCGGTCGAACCGGTGAATGTGATCTTGCGAATGAGCGGATGCGCGATAAGGTAGTCGCTGATCTGCGCCGGGTCGCCGAACACCACCCCGACAGCGCCAGCGGGCACGCCTGCATCGACAAAGGCCTGCAGGAGCGCGGCGGCGGATGCCGGCGTTTCTTCGGGCGCCTTTACCAGCATCGAGCAGCCGCTGGCGAGCGCGGCCGACAGCTTGCGCACGATCTGGTTGATCGGGTAGTTCCACGGCGTGAAGGCCGCGACTGGGCCCACGGGCTCCTTGGTTACGAACTGCTGCATGGCGGGGTTGCGCGGGGGCACGATGCGCCCGTAAATGCGCAAGCCCTCGTCGGCGAACCAGTCGATGACGTCAGCCGACGACTGCACTTCCATCGTCGATTCAGACAGCGGCTTGCCTTGTTCGGTGGTCAAGACGTGGGCGATGGACGCGGCGCGTTCGCGCAGCAGCGACGCAGCCTTGCGCAGCGTTGCCGCGCGCTGTATCGCGGGCACGGCGCGCCAGAGCCCGAAGCCCCGGTGCGCGGCCTGCACGGCACGCTCGAGGTCGGCAATGCCGGCGCAAGCGACGTGGCCAATCACTTGGCCGGTGGCCGGGTTTAGCACCGGCATGGTGTTTCCGTCAGCGGCCGGTTGCCACTCGCCGTCGATCATCAGCAGCGTGTCGGGGTAGTCAGGGGAGGTCATGTGAGTTGCCTTGTTCTTCAATGGCTCGCGCCACGCGCGGAGACAGGCCAGATTGCTTCGACGCGGCCGTTGCGCACGCAGATGTACTGGTCGTGCAAATTCACGGTCGGATCGCAGTGCGATGGAATCAGCTTGATTCTGGTACCCAGCGAGATCTTGGTGTCTGGCGTAAGGAGTGCGATCGTGCCGTGTTCATCGGAGGCTGCGACGAGGCGGGCGTCGGGGTGGCCTTCGATGGTTGGCAAGCCCTTTTCCAGCGTGTAAGACTTCAGGCCCGCGTCGACGATGACGCGGCCCTTGCCGGCCGTGCTCATTACGGTAGACAGTACGAACAGGCTGTGCTCGAATTCTGCGTAGGGGTGCCCATCGTTTCCTTCGATGGCGGCGTATTCGCCGTCCATGAAGATGTACGAGCCGCATTGGAGCTCGGTCCAAAGCCTGGAGGCGCCTTCGAACATGAAGGTGCCGGTACCGCCTCCGCCGATCACTTTGCATTCCAGGCCCACCCCGCGAATGGCGTCGATGCTCTGCTGCACAGCTTCCGACGCCACGTGGATCGCTGCGGCGCGCTCCGCGTAGGTCTTCAGGTGCTGCGCCTTCCCTTCGTATGCCTGCAGGCCTTCGAAGCGCAGGCCCGGGGATGCGGCGATGCGTTGGGCCAATGCTGCGGCGGGCTCACCAGGGGGCACGCCACAGCGCCACATGCCCATGTCGATCTCGACCAATGCGCCGAGCTCGACACCGAACTCCTGTGCGGCGCGTGAGGCGGCGTCCACCTGCTCGATGGCGTCGAAGCACAGCGAAATCCTGGCCTCCTTGGCGAGCCCGGCTAGGCGGCGCAACTTCTGCATGTCGAGCACCTGGTTGCTGACGAGAACGTCGCGCACGCCGCCGCGCACCAGCGCCTCGGCCTCGCCCACCTTCTGGCAGCACTGTCCCACGGCACCCAGGGCAATCTGATGGCCAGCGATGGTGGCGCTGCGGTGTGTCTTGGCATGCGGGCGCAGGCGGATGCTTGCGTCGCGCGCGAAATCAGCCATCTTTTGCAGGTTGCGTTCAAACACATCCAGGTCGAGGATGAGGGCGGGCGTGTCGATCGCGCCCAGGAGATCGCCGACGCGAGTCGCGACTGTATTCATGGAAATTCCGAAAGGGGATGAAGCGGCCTCGCCAATGCCGCGGAGATAAGAGCGCGCACCAGACGCGCCCGGCGATCAGTCGATCAGCTCGATGTCTGGATCTTGTAGCTGCGCTGCGGCGGCGGAGCGATCTTGAAATACTTCTTGTAGATGGCCGTGTACTCGATGTACGAATAGCCCGTGGTCAGGTCGGTGACGAAGCCGTCGAGAAACTGGCTCCATGGCAGCTCGCCCATCTTGTAGGCAATGCCGTAGTTCTGGAAACCGCCGAACACTTCTGGAATGACTTTCATCTCGGCGTTGGTCGCGCCGTACCACATGCCGATGGGCAGGTCGACGAGAAAGGCCTGAGCCCGGCCCGAGCGCAGCGCCAGCGCCTGCTGGTCGACCGAGCCGAAGCTGACGATCTGCGCCTTGGGCGCCATGCGCTTGGCAAGGTCGATCTGCTCGGGCACGGTGAGCGTGGCCAGTGTGACGCTGGGGTCGTTCAGGTCGGCAAGCGTCTTGATCTTCGAGTCCTTGCGGATCGCGGCGGTCATACCGGTGTCGAAATAGCGCGGCGTGAACGCCACGCGCACCAGCCGCGACGGCGAGATGGTGGCGAACTGGGCCACCATGTCGACCTGGTCATTCTGCAACGCGGGCCAGCGGGCTTCGTTGGTGAGCAGTTCAAATTTGATCTTGTTCGGGTCGCCAAACAACGCCTTCGCCACAAGGCGACTCATGTCGATGTCAAAACCTTGCAGTTCACCCTTGTCGTCCTTGAAGCCGAAAGGCGGCGTCGAGCTTGTCGTACCCACGATCAGGTACCCACGCTTCAAGATGTCCTGTAGTTTGTCTGCATGGGCGGCCGGGGCGGCACACGCCGCAAGCACGGTCGCTGCGATTGCGAGCCATTGACGAATTGCACTGAACTTCATGATGAACCTTTGGTGATCGATGGAAGAAACGAGCGAGGGAAACGGAATGCCGCCTTTGCCTTCAGGCCACTGTCCTGGTGCTGCGGCTTTGCGCGTGAAAGCGCGTGAGGAACTTTTGCAAGCGCTCAGTGCGCGGGCTCGCAAGGATTACGTCGGGTGGGCCTTCCTCTACGACCAGGCCTTCCTCCATGAAGATGACCTGGTCGGCCACGTCTTCGGCAAAGTGGATTTCGTGCGTTACGCAGACCATCGTCAGGCCGCGGCGCTTCAGGTCGCGCACCACCTCCAGCACCTCACCGACCAGTTCGGGGTCCAGCGCGGAGGTGATCTCGTCGAGAAGCAGCACCGTCGGTTCCATGGCCAGTGCGCGCGCAATGGCCACTCGCTGCTGCTGGCCGCCCGATAGGAAAGCGGGGTATGCGCCCTGTTTTTCCGCGAGCCCCACTTGGTCGAGCAGGGCAAGCGCGATCTTTTTCGAAGTGGGTTCGTCCTTGCCCAAGATGCGCTTGGGCCCGCACATCACGTTCTGCAGCACCGTCATGTGCGGGAATAGGTTGAATTGCTGGAACACCATGCCGATGCGCTGGCGGGCCTCCGCCTCTTCGCGGGCGTTCCATCGACGCCAGTCGCCGCCGGAATGCTTGCTACGGCCCAGCGCCGCGCCGTCGATTTCGACGTGCCCGCTGTCCCAGCGTTCGAGCATGTTCAAGCAGCGCAGCATGGTGCTTTTGCCCGATCCGCTCTTGCCGAGCAGGACCGCGGTCTTGCCTTTGGCGACGTCGAACGAAATGTCTTTCAGTACCGCGTTGGTACCGAAGGACTTGGAGAGATTGCGAACGGAGATCATGGTGTTCAGGGGTGGGTCAGGACCGTTGGGATCTGTTCAGGCGCTTTGACAGGTACGCCGCCGAGCGCACCGTGCCGTAGCAAAGGACAAAGTACATGCCCAGGGCGGCAATGAAGAAGGTGAACGGCGCCAGCGTGCGCATCACGGCTTCGTTGGTAGCGAGCGTGAGCTCCCACACGCCGATGATCGACACCACCGAGGTGGCCTTGATCACGATGGCCGCGAGATTCATGAGCGCGGGCAGCGCAATGCGAACGGCCTGCGGCAGCACCACGACGAGCTGGATCTTCCAGTGCCTCATCCCCAAGGCCTTGCCCGCTTCGATCTGCACCCTGGGAATGGTGCGCAGCGCGCCCCGCAGGATCTCGGCGACATAAGTAGCGAAGAAAAGCGCCAGCGCCACGCAACCCGAATAGAACGTGTCGATGAAGATGCCCAGACGGGGAAGCAGGTAATAGATGAGGAAGACAAACACCAGGAGCGGTATTCCCCGAATGCCTTCAATCACGCAGCGCAGGACGAAGGCCACGACGCGCCCGCCGAGCATGCTTGCTTCAGCAATGAGAAAGCCGAGCACAAGCGCAAGAAACGTGGTGATCAGCGCCAGCACCAGCGTCTGCCCGAGCGCCTGCAGCAGCAGTGGCGCTGCATTCGCAAGAAGTGTCAGTTCCATGGCTGTCTACCTCGCGATGCCACTACGGCGTTCAAAGAAGCTGCCCGCGCGGCTCAATAGCCACGACAAGAGCGAGTAGCAAACTGCGATGGCAACGAAGGGCTCGAAACTCGCAGCCGTGCGTTGCGAGATAACCTTTGCAGCCATCGTCAAGTCGACCAGCGAGATTGCAGCGCCCAGCGAGGTGTCATGAATGAGGAGAACAAGCACCGACATCAACGCCGGTACTGAAGCTGACCAAGCCTGCGGCAACTGCACGATGCGGAAGATCGCAAGTGGGCGCATTCCGATGGCGCGCCCCGCTTCGATCTGTGCCAGCGGCACTGACAGGAATCCGCCTCGCAATACTTCGGATACGAACACACTGTGCTGCATAACCAGGACCACCACTACGCAAGTGAATGTTGGTATCTGAAAACCTACCATCGGCAGGCCAAAGTAGATGAGATACAGCGTGATGAGCAGCGGCGTGTTGCGCATGAGCTCGATATAGGCGGTCAGCACCCAGGCGACCGGCCCGCGTGCTTTGAGCCGGGCCGCGCACAACAGCAGCCCGCCCATGAGGCTCAAGCCACCGGCCAGACACGCGAGCAACACAGTAAGCTGGAAGCCGTTCAGCAGTTCTTCGCGACTGCGGACGATGACGCTCCAGTCAAACACAATGTCCCCTTCCCACGCGAATAGTTCGTGACAACGGCTGCGAGCCGTTCAAGGAGTTCAAGGGCCATCGATTCACTGTGGGCTCGCTCTCTGTGACAACTGAATTACTGTACCGTCTGGACTGTACGGTAAACTAAATCCGAAGTAAACAACCGCGAAATTTTCTTAAGGCATGGCGATGGACGAGAGCAACAAACCTAGGCGAGGACGGCCGAGCGCGCGCGAGAAAATTCTTGAAGCTGCGCTAGCTCTGGTCCAGGAAATCGGCGCGACTGAGCTGACGCTCGATGCCGTCGCCGAACGTGCGGGAGTCAGCAAGGGTGGCCTGCTGTACCACTTCCCCTTCAAAGAGGAGTTGCTGACGGCGGCGAATGAAGCCATTGCACGCAAGCTCGCTGATGCGCGCAACGCCGAGGCCTTGAAGCTGCCGGAGTCGCCAAGCCGCGCTTTGAAAGCCTATGTACTTGCCTCGGTCTACAACAGCGGTGACAACGACAAGATCACGACGAAGATGTTGGCGGCAGGGTCAATGCTGAAAGAGTCCGCAGATCCTATCCGCCGCTACTGGCAGCAGCGGTTCCCCGAGATCTCGGAAGGGTCTGGCTTTGACCGAGGAGCGTTAGTTCACGCGGCCACCGAAGGACTGTGGTTCATGGAAATGCTCAAGCTGTCGCCGTTCTCGTCGGAGCAGCGTGCCAGGCTGATTGAGCTCATATTGGAGATCGCCGACGATACGTCTCCGGCGCCGCCTGCAAACGCACTGCGAGCAAATGTCGCGGCTGGCATACAAGGAAAGAAGGGGCCAGCTGGCGCCCGCAAGAAGGGCGCGCACTGACCGTCGCGCTCAAAGCTCTCGTTCTGGAACGAATGGTCCCTGGATCCGCAGCCAGAAGCGCTGCCAAGCCGTGGTCTCAGGCGGCACGCTGTACACGATTTCCGCACCGTTCTCAGCTTGCTCTACCCACTCGATGCTATTCGTCGTCGTGCTCAGGCGAACGCGGTAAGAGCTTCCGTCATCCGACAGGGAGGCCAACTGCTGAGCCATCTCTGAGCTTTCGATGATGACGCCGAGTTCTGTATTGAGCTTGGCCGAGCGCTGATCGAGGTTCATCGAACCGAGAAATACCTGCCGGCCATCAACGATGGCGCACTTCATATGGAGGGCCGCCGTGCGTTTTCCGAAGATGCCCAAGCGGCGGCGCTTCACCGCCAGCGATGGACTGATCTCTTCCACGTCGACGCCCGCAGCGATCAGCTTACGCAGATGCGCCGAGTATCCGACATTGACCCAAGGCTCATCTGTTGAAGCCAAGGAATTCGTGACCAAGCGCACGCGGATCCCCTCTTGGCGTGCCTCCACCAAACTTTTAACAGCAGCGTCGCTTGGGACAAAGTAGGGAGAGACCATTGTGATGCTCTGGTGCGAGGAGTGGAACCAATCGATGATTCCCTTGGTCACCGTTCCATCGAGCGTGTTGTTTCCATCATTCACGCCCTCTGCCTTGATTGGGGAGTCCGACAGCACTCTCGCATGTGCCAGAAGCAACCGACCCACCGTGTGTCGGCGCAGATCGAAGGGCAGGTTGATCATTGGAATGACGTCCTGCATTGCGCTGCCGGGCTCGCCGGGCCCCTGATGCAGCGGGATCCCATCACTGGGAATCTCGCCGATCTCGGGCGGCCTCGCACTGGCCGTCTGACGCTCAAAGTCCCGCCGCAGCTGCGCGGGCGAAAGTCCGCTGCGTGCGATTTGGCCCAAGGGGTAAACCACCTCGCTGTTCCAGTAGGTATCGAATTGCGCTGAGAGCGCGCGCACCACTGGCCCTGCGGCGAAGGTATCCATGTCGATGAAATTGAGTCCCCCAGCGTTTTGCACGTACGCGTCAGACATGTTTCGCCCGCCAAACACGGCCGCCGAGTTGTCCGCGACGAAGAGCTTGTTGTGCATGCGTCGGTTGACACGGCTGAAATCAAGCCCCGAGGCGATAAAGCGAGAGATGTCGCCGTTGCGTCCGCCGGGAAACGGGTTGAACAGACGTATTTCGACATTGGGATAGCTCGCTAATCCCAACAGAAGCTGGTCTTCTCCGGCTGTGTAGAGATCGTCTAGCAAAACTCTTACATGGACACCGCGCGCCGCAGCGTCCCGCAGCGCTCGCATCAGTGAGCGGCCGGTGTTGTCGTTCGCAAGCAGGTAGTACTGAACGTCAAGGCTCTTGGTCGCAAGCCTTGTTAGCTCGAGCCTCGTGGCAAAGGAATTGGGGCCGTAAGGCTGTAGAAGAAAACCAGAACGACCGTCGCTGGGGAGGACCGATTTCAGCATGACTGCCAGCGGCGTCTGTTCGTATCCGTCTAGCCTCTGAGTTGGAATTTGCGGCTCTTGGACCGGTATCGTCGAACAGGCGGCCAGGCAGGCAGCCAACAACACCAGGAGCAAGGAGCGAAACGGCAGGTGAGATTTCGGCACCGGCGGATCTTAAGTGAAGTTATGGAGAAACATGCTTGATCTTCGATGCGAGCACCTACGTCATAGACCGAGACCACGCCGAACACACTCGGTGCGCCAGCAGTGCGGGGAAATGTGCGATAAATTAGAACAAAGACGTCGGAATATTGATCCAAAGAGATTCAATTCCACGGCTAACCTCGCAGCGATCTGAGCCACATAGGATCGTTCATGTTCCCCTCTTCGAAAGTCGCCTTCGTCGGTTTGATCGCCTGCGCTCGTTCTGCAAGACGCGCCGCAGCCGCACTTGTCGCCTTGACGTGTTTGCTTTCGCTCACAGAGGTGCCGGCTCAGACAAAGCCGCTGAAACCAGTGACGATTGCGCTCGGCACGCAAGTCATCAACGTAACCTACCCTTGGCTGACGCTTCCCATTTCGCTGGGGTACTGGAAGGCGGAGGGCTACGACGTAAAGATCGTTACAACGGGTGGTTCGCTCCAGGGCATCCAGCAGATGGTGGGGGGCGCCGTCGATTTCGCACAGGTCAATTCCACCGGCCTCATTCAGGCCAACACCGAGAATCAGGTTGCGGTTCGTGGACTGATGGCTACTGGTGTGATCGACTGGGGCGTTGGTGTGCTTCAGGACAGCCCGGTGAATACAGTGGCCGACCTCAAAGGCAAGAAGATCGGTATCTTCAGCTTGGGTACTGGGGGCATGCCGCTGCTGAAAGGTTATTTGCGCGCCAACGGCGTGAACCCCGACACCGACGTACAGATCATCGCAACCGGTGCAGGTGCGCCGGCTTTGGAAGCGCTGCGTGCGGGCCGTGTACAGGCCTTGATGTTCTGGGGCTCCGCGCTCACGGGCTTCCAGAACGCGGGCGTGAAGATGCGCATTCTTTTCGACCCGACGTGGCGATCACTGCCGGACTTTACTTTGGCCACCATGCAGAAGACGATCGACGCTGATCCGGCAATGGTGGAGGCAATTGCACGCGGCGCAGCAAAGGCGACGTTGTTTGCCCAGACCAATCCCGACTGCGCGCGCCAGATCCACTGGAAGAACTATCCCAGTACCAAGCCCACGGGTGCAGAAGAAGCGACGCTGGCGAAGTGGGACATGGCGTTGCTGCAAACGCAGCTCGAGACGATGTCCGGTGCTGGAGCGATGACCGATAGCAAACTGATCGGCGCCATGAGTCCTGCCGCCTACGGGCGCATGCAGGAGCTGATGCTCAAGGACGGTGTCATCAAGCGCACGCTGCCGCCCGAGTCGATGCTGTACCTGAAACCCGGTTTCGTAGAGGCCATCAACCGCTTCGACCATAACGCGGTCGTCGAGGCCGCCAAGGCCTGCAAGGGGCTGTGATATGACACCCGAGCAATTCGTAGCGGGCCTGCCCAAGGCCGAACTGCACATGCACATCGAAGGCTCCATCGAGCCCGCGCAGTTCCTGCGGCTGGCCCAGCGCAACGGCGTGGCCATCCGCTGGCAGACCCAGGAAGAACTGCGCGCGGCCTACAGCTTCACCAACCTGCAGGACTTTCTGGACCTGTACTACGACGGCTGCCGCGTGCTGGTGCAGCCGCAAGATTTTCATGACGTGACGCGCGACTACCTGCGCCGCGCGCTGGCCGACCACGTGCTGCATGCGGAGATGTTCCTCGGCGTGCAAGGCCACACTAGCCGCGGAGTGCCGCTGACCGCGGTGATGGAAGGCGTGCTGAGTGCGATGGAGGCCGCGCGCGTCGAAGACGCCATCAGCTCGGGCGTAATCGTCGTGGTGCAGCGCCACCGCAGCGAGCACGAGGCGCTCGCCTTGCTCGACGCGCTGCGTCCCTGGTACGACCGGCTGCTGGGTTTCGGCCTCGGCGGAGCAGAGATGGGCAACCCGCCGTCGAAGTTCTCAGTGTTCTTCCGCCGTTGCCGCGAACGCGGTTTCAATGTGGTGGCGCATGCGGGCGAGGAAGGTCCGGCCGCATACGTGCGCGAGGCGGTCGAGCTGCTGCAGGTGCAGCGGCTGGACCATGGCAACGCCTGCCTCGACGACCCCGCGCTGGTCGCGCAGCTGGCGCAGGCGCGCATTCCGCTCACGGTGTGTCCGCTGTCCAATCTCAAGCTGCGCCTGGTGCCTTCGCTGGCGGCGCACCCGCTGCGCAAGCTGATGGACGCGGGCCTGTGCGTGACCGTCAACTCCGACGACCCCTCGTACTTCGGTGGCTACGTCAACGAAAACTACCTCGCGTGCCAGCGTGCACTCGGGCTGGAGCGCGACGATATGGTGAGCCTTGCACTGAACAGTTTCGAGGCCGCTTTCATTACGCGCGAGCAGCGTTTGGCCGCGTTCCGCGCCATCGATGCGTGGGTCGCCCACAGCGAACAAGAGGCAGTTGCATGAGCGCGCTTGTCAAGTTTCCTGGCAGTCGAGCGTTGACGCACGAGGCCTCGGGTGCTGTCCCGGCGTTTCGCTTCGAGGGCCTGCACAAGACATTCCGCTCGAAGGATGGGGCCGACGTGGTAGCGCTGCACGACGTAAGCTTCAGCGTCCAGCGCGGCGAGTTCGTTACCGTCGTCGGGCCGAGCGGCTGCGGCAAGAGCACGCTGCTGCGCATCCTTGCCGGGCTGGAGCGCGCGAGCCGCGGCACTGTCGAGCTGGGCGGGCGGCGCCACACCGGACCGAGCCGCGATGTCGGCGTGGTGTTCCAGGCGCCAGTTCTGCTGCCTTGGCGCAATATCCTCGACAACGTCCTGGTGCCAGCGCAGATCCAGCGGCGCGACCCCAAGGTCGCGCGCGAGCGGGCCCAGCACTACCTGCATCTGGTGGGGTTGGCAGGTTTCGAGACCAAATACCCCCGAGAGCTGTCAGGCGGCATGCAACAGCGCGTGGGCATTGCACGCGCACTGGTGAACGACCCGATGTTGCTGCTGATGGACGAACCCTTTGGCGCACTCGATGCCATGACGCGCGCGACCATGAACGGCGAGTTGTTGAAGCTGCGCGAACGCACGGGCGCCACCATCATGCTCGTGACGCACAGCATTCCGGAGGCCGTGTTCCTCGGCGACCGCGTGATCGTCATGTCGCCCCGGCCCGGGCGTGTCACGCAGGTGATCGACGTCGACCTTCCTTCGGTTCGAACGCTGGAGCTGATCAACACCGAGAGATTCGGCAGTCATGTGCGCGAAATCCGAACCAACCTGAACGCGAGTGGAGGACTCGACTGATGAGCACCGCACCAACTGACTTTGATCGGCCAACCTCTTGGCTCACCCCCTTGCGCCGCAAGGCGCTGATTGCAGCCGTCTTTGTTGCCGTGGTGGCCACATGGCAGCTGGTAGTGAGTGGGCTGAATGTCTCGCACCTTATTTTCCCGGGACCTGCAGGCGTTGCCCGTTCTGTCTACGAGATCTTCCGGTCGGGCGAGGTCTGGCCGCACCTTTGGGTGACGCTCTACGAGATTCTTGCGGGCTTCGCACTCGGCGCGCTCGCGGGCTTTGTACTGGGCGCACTGATCGGGCAGAGCGCTTTGCTCGAGCTGGTTCTCTACCCATATGTGGTCGCTTTCCAGACTGTGCCCAAGGTGGCTGTGGCGCCGCTCTTCGTGCTGTGGTTCGGCTTTGACACCACGTCGAAGGTGGTGATCACCGCCACCATCGTCTTCTTCCCGGTTCTTGCCAACACGATCGTAGGTCTTCGCTCGGCGCCTCGGGAGCAGGTCGACCTGATGCATGCCTTCACTGCGTCGGGCTGGCATGTGTTCCGCATGGTGCGGCTGCCGCACGCGCTGCCATATGTGTTCGCGGGGCTGGACATCGGCATCGTGCTGGCCGTGATCGGTGCGATCGTCGGCGAGTTCGTCGGCGCGCAGGCCGGCTTGGGCTACTTGATATTGCAGCGCAACTTCTCGATGGATGCGGCGGGCATGTTCGCCATCCTCATCGTTCTTTCAGCCATCGGCATCGTGCTGCACGGCGTGATGAAGGCGATCGCGCGGCGCGTGGTGTTCTGGGCAGAGGCATTCACCGACCTGTCCCGTGGCACATGAAGCATTTACCCAACCCGACGAAGGAGCAACCAAATGACCCTCAGTGAATACGCGGTGGACGCGCCCCGCAGGGCGTCCGCAGACGAGATGCCGATCCTCGATCTCGGCCCCTGGCTGGATGGTGCTCCCATCGCGCCAGTGGTCGAGCAATTCCAGGCAGCGTGCACCAACACCGGCTTCTTCTACGTGAAAAATCACGGTGTGTCGCAGCCTGTAATCGACGCCGTGTTCGATGCGACACGCCGTTACATGTCGCTGCCGATGGAAGAGCGGATGAAAGACCAGTTCGACGAGCGCTTTCGCCGCGGCTTCATGCCCATGGGCATTACGCAGCACCCCGGCCACAAGCCGGACCTCAAGGAGAGTTATGAGCTGGGCATGGACTTGCCGCTCACTGACCCCGACGTGGCCAACGGCTTGCCGCTGCACGGGCCCAATCGCTGGCCAGCGGACAAGCCCTGGCTGGAGCCGGCGGCAATGGCCTATTTCCATGCCACTCTCGAGCTTGGGAGGAACTTGCTGAAAATATTCGCCTGCGCTGTTGGCAAGGAAGAAAGCTTCTTCCTTCAGTACGCCAAAAAGCCGATGGTGCAGGCAAGGCTCTTTCACTATCCGCCGCAGGCGTCGTTCACCAACCTCGAGCTGGGTGCTGCCGCACATACCGACTACGGCATGTTCACGATGCTTGCGCAAGATCCTATTGGCGGGCTCGAGCTGCGAACGCGCAGCGGAGAGTGGGTGGCTGCGCCTTATGTCGACGGAACGCTGGTGGTCAACCTAGGCGACCTCGTGAAGATCTGGACCAATGACGTCTATGTATCGAATGCGCACCGCGTGGCGAACCGCACGGGCAAGGAGCGATATTCGATTCCGACCTTCTTCAACCTCGACTTCGAGACACCCGTTGCATGTCTGCCTGAGTTCTTGCCGAGTGTTGGTGAGCCCCTTCACGCACCAATCAAGTCCGGTGACTATTTGGTGCGCAGGTTCGCTTCGGTGCAGAAGTACAAAACTCCTGCAGAACTCGCAGTGCAATAGGCTCTCGTCTGGCGCAGCCAAGGCTCATGAGGGAGCCTTGTTCGTGTTGGCGCGCTTCTCCGCTTGTCGAAGCGCTGCCGTCAGGTCGGAAAGGAAGGCTTCGACTGGGATCGGTAGGCTCCTGCCCTTGTGCACGCTCAACGCCAGTCGCTGCGGCTTGGCCCGTGGGTCATTGAGCGGTACATATGAGCCTGCCCTAGGGGGAGCTAAAGGGTCTTCCAGCGGCCTGGTTGTGAAAGTGAGGCACATGCCTTCGCCTGCCACGTTTCGCATCAGTTCATATGAGTTGGTTTCAAGTGCAATGCGCGGGCGTATCTTGGCTTTTGCAAGCATCTCATCGGACTGCTGCTTGGCCCAGAGGGACGAGTCGAGCGACGAAAAACTGTACTCGGCGCAGTCCGACAGACGAAGGAATCGACGGCCCACAAGCGGGTGTCCCATAGGAACAAGCACGAAAAGCGGCAGTAGCCTCGTATAGACAACCGAGAGATCTTGAAATGCGATTTCCCCGAAGGTAAAGCAAGCGTCGAGGTCGTCCTGCAACAGCATCTCAGCCAATGTCGGGCTGCCGCCAACCTTGACGCTGAATGAAATCCCTGGGAAGCGCTTCGCGAAGCCTGAAAAAAACTGCGGCATGAAATCACGTGTCAACGATTCGGGCATCCCGAAATTTACGTGACCCCGTTTCAGCCCTTGAAGCGCCTCTATCTCGGAGTGCAAGCGTCCGGACTCTTTGACGATGTTCTTGTGATACCGCATCAGAATTTCTCCTGCTGCGGTGAGCTTGACCGTGCCGCGCCCCTGGCGTCGCTCTAGTAGTGGAGCGCCAAGAGATTCTTCGAGCATCGCGAGTTGTCGACTTATGGCGGATGCCGCGACATACAGATTTTCCGATGCAGCTCTGAGCGAACCGGTACGGACAATTTCCGCAAAGTATCGAAGCGAGGTCGTAGAGACAAGACTCAAAAGCAACTCCATGTGCTCGCGCGAAGTGCGGGTGACGAAATCATTCTTGCACGCACGTCGTCACTGCTGAACCAAGTTCGAAAGAGCGGCACCATTTCGATGTGTCTCAAGTCTGCAGAGATGGCAAGAAATTCGCGCACGAACCAGCTTCGAACAACCCAAGAACGAGCGGCTCGTCAATCAGTTTTTGTATCGACTTGTCGCTGTGCAGGCGGCCAAGTCAAGAGCCGTCCTGCGCGCACGCTCAGTGCAACACATCCACTCGCGGTTCAAACACGTAGCCGGCGCCGCGCTCAGTTCGAATCATCTTCGGCGTCGACGCGTCAACCTCGATCTTACGGCGCAGTCGAAGGATCTGAACGTCGATAGAACGGTCATAAACCTCGGCACCGTGCAGGCGGGACAGCTCAAGCAATTGGTCTCGCGATAGCACGCGTTGGGGTTGCTCGCACAGCGCCAGCAGCAGATTGAACTCGCCGTTGCTGATCTCCACGCGTGTGCCGTCGGGCGAGATAAGTCGGCGTGCGAGCAGGTTCAGCTCCCAGCCCGCGAAGCGATAAGCGCGACGCTTTACGTTGTGGCCTGAGGGCGAGGCCTCGGCCCGCGATTGGTAACGGCGTAGCACTGCGCGAATACGCGCCAACATCTCTCGGTTGCTGAAAGGCTTGGTCACGTAATCGTCGGCGGCAATTTCCAGTCCCATGACGCGGTCTGCCTCATCCTGTTTGCCAGTCATTATGATGACCGGCAGTTCGCTAACGTCACGAAGGCGTCGGGCAAGTTGCATTCCGTCCTCGCCACCCAAGCGAAGATCGAGCAGCACCAGGTCGATCACGGTCTCCTGAAGCACCGCGTTCATCTCGGTCCCGGTGGCTACGGCAGTGACCTGAAATTGGTTTTCCAACAGGTAGTCGGACATCAACTCGCGCAGCGCAGGGTCATCGTCGACCACAAGGATATGGGGTGAAGCAGTGTTCATGACGTTCGAAGCGTAGTCGAATGGACCCTTGAACAGTTTACCGGTGTATTACAAACGAAACGATGGCTGCCCCATCTGAAATCGGACCGGCACCTGCGTCGGCGGTAATTGCTACGCAGAGTGCATTTGAGCGCTCGCAGCAACAGGAACCGATTCATGTCGAAGATCGTCGTTATCGAGGAAGATGGCGCCATGCGCGTTCTGATTTCTGAATGGTTGGTAAGCGAGGGGCATCTTGTCCGGTCTTTGCCACTGATTGGCGGTGGGTTTACCACTGCGGCCGACGCCACAGTCGATCTTGTCGTGCTGGACCTGCCGCATCCGCGCTCACGTAGTAGTGGTTCCGCCCGTGCCGTGCACGTCGCGTACCCGCATGCGGCAATCATCGGCATCTCTACACAAGTAACTCGCAGCTTGGACAACGGCTCTGAGGCGGCGCGGTCGCTCGGCGTAAAGCGTCTGCTCGCTAAACCCTTCACGCGTGAAGAACTGCTCGGCGCTGTGACTGCCATGCTCGCGGTATGACCTCGCGTGAGCGTCTTCGTCAGCGCATCATCGCGGCCGGCGTTGTGCTTGTCGCGGCGTTTGCTGGCTCGGCAATCCACGAGAGCTGGCGGCTGCACGAACAGGTTATGCGGGCAACCGAGCGCGAGCTAGGCAACTTGGCCAAGGCTCTGGCCGAACAAGGTTCGCGCAATTTGCAATCCGTGAACCTCCTTTTACGGGATACCGGCGAATGGTGGGAAAGCACAGGCCGGGGCTTGCCGCCGGATGCGATTGCGGATGCGCTGTCGGCACGCGTGGTGGGCGTGTCTCAGGTCAGCATCCTGACAGTGGTAGATGCTCAAGGGCGGCAACGCTACCGCTCCCGCGTCACAGGCGAACCACTGTCGGATGTGTCCGACCGACCCTATTTTCAGAGACAGCGTGAGGGCCCCGCAGGCGGCCTATTCATCAACGATCCAATCATCACGCGTACCGACGGACGCTCAGCGCTTGTGGTATCCCGCCGTCTGACCACGCGGGACGGCCGTTTCGACGGCGTTGTCACCGCCATCGTTACTTTGCAAGAGCTACAGGCAGCATATTCGGCCATCGAACTGGACACAGGCAGCGCGCTGCTGCTCACTCTGGACGACGGCACGTTGGTGGTGCGGCAGCCAGAACACCCCGGCATGCCAAGCGGCCAGCGATTTCCGGAGGTCACGGCTCTCAAAGGCGGCCCACCAATTAACCGCTTGGTCAGCCCGGTGGACGGCCGGACCAAGCTGCTTGCTGTGGCAGGCTTGGGCCAACAGCCGCTCACACTGACCCTCACGCGCGACGAAGACCGCGCGCTTCGCCCGTGGTACGACGAGATGCGGAATGCCGCCGTTCGTACGATGCTGCTTGCAGCGTTGGTGGTGCTCACCATTGCCGGCTTACTGCGTCAGTTGCGCCGACTGGAGGAGGGTGAGGCTGAGAAAAAGGCTCTTGAGGCGAGACTGCAGAAAGCGCAGCGCTTGGAGTCGCTTGGCACATTGGCAGGTGGCATCGCGCACGACTTCAACAACATCTTGGGAGCGATCCTAGGCTTCGGAGAAATGGCACAGCAGCACGCTGCGCCGGGCAGCGATATGCGGCGCTACATCGACCGAGTCATGCAGGCCGGCGCACGTGCTCGGGTGCTGGTGCGCCGTATTCTCGATTTCAGCCGCAGTGGTGTGGCGGAGCGCGTGCCTGTACGCATCGAGGCAGTGGTTGAAGAGGCTCTTGGAATGCTGCGGCCCACTCTGCCAGAAACTATCCGCATTGAAACGCAACTCGATGCCGGCCAGGCCGCCGTGCTTGGCGACAGTACGCAACTGCACCAGGTCGTGATGAATTTGTGTACCAACGCTGCGCAGGCATTGGGCGGTGCAGGTGCAATCAAGGTGCTGCTCGAACGCGTGACCATCGCCACTTCGCAGCCGCTCCTTCACGGCGAGTTGACTCCAGGGGCTTACGTACGGCTTGTTGTCGCCGACACCGGCATGGGCATGTCGCCTGAGATATTGCAGCGCGCATTCGATCCATTCTTCACCACCAAGAAGTTGGGCGAGGGCACCGGGCTGGGGCTTTCAATGGTGCACGGCATCGTCACTGACCTGAACGGCCTGATCGACATCGCGACTGAGTCGGGCCAAGGCACCTGTGTGACGGTCTGGCTGCCGGAGTGTCCCGAGACCGAAGCGCCGCCCGTATGCCTTGAGCCAACTTGGCCGCGGGGTAACGGACAGGTCGTGATGGTGGTGGACGATGAACAGCCGCTGGTCGAGCTTGCAGAGGAATTGCTGGCCGAGTTGGGCTACGAGCCGGTCGGGTTTGATTCCAGCGAGAAAGCGCTCGAAGCGTTCAGGGCTGACCCGTTACGTTTCGATTCGGTTCTGACCGATGAGATGCAGCCTGGGCTCTTGGGTAGCGAACTCGCGGTTGCGCTGATCGCGATTCGACCTGATCTTCCTGTACTGCTAGTGAGCGGCAATGTCGGCACGGGTCTTGAGCAACGCGCGCGCGAAGCCGGGGTGGCGGAGTTGCTTCGCAAACCTCTCGGTCTGCAGGAACTGGCGGAAAGCATGGCCCGCACATTTCGCATCCCGTAAGTTGAGGCCAGACGTGACGGTTTGAGTGAAGCTCGAGAAGTTGAGTCCAGTGTCGCTATTGTTCCGGCGAAGCTTCACTTCGCAGGTGCAATGCGGGAATTTCTTGGCACCGGGAGCAATCGCCGTCGATGCGCACAGTACGGTAATCAAGCGCGAACGGGCCGCACGAAGTTTTGTACCCAAAACTTCGGTGGCGGCCGCGTTGAAGGCTGACTTTCGCTTGTTGCGCAGAGAAAGCTTCGGCGTCCTCGAAGTTTCAGCTGTAACGCAGCACATTGCAGGCGTAGCGCTCCTCCGGGCACGGTAATGTCTGCGGAACTCAGCGCGGCGACAGTAGAGACATGGGCAAGCGAAGGCTCATTACTTCAGGATAGCGCCGGAGCATCTGCTGGCGCGAACCTTTACTGTTTCAGGTGCGCAAAGGATTTTTTGTGATTAAGCTCAATGCAACGATGTTCATCGGTTCTTCTGTGTTGGCACTTCTGGCTTCCGCAGCATCCGCGCAAGGACTCACTCGTGATCAGGTGAAGGCGCAACTCGCCGCCGCTGAGGCCAGTGGCCAGATGAATGCTCTTTATGGCGAAGACAGTGGCTCCGCCTACTTGTCTTCCCACTTCCATTCGACTGAGCCGCGAAGCGAGGTGAAGGCTGAAGTGCAGACCGCGCGCGCGAATGGAACGCTCGCAGCCCTCGACGGTGCCGACAGTGGATCGGCCTACCTGTCGAGTCATCTGAAGCTCACAGAGCCCCGTTCGGAAGTGAAAGCGCAGCTTGCCGCGGCCGAGAAGAACGGCACGCTTGACGCGCTGTACGGCGAAGACAGTGGCTCCTTCGAGTTGGCCGCCGGCAAAGCCGCGCAGTCCCAAAAGCCGGTGGTCGCTGCCCGCTGAAACCGACAACCTACGAAATAATCCAATGATCAACAGACGAAACTTCTCGGCGACGATGGTGGGAGGTGCGGCCGCGCTGATGGCTGCATCGACCATGGCACAGACGACGCGGCTTGAACAGCCTGAGCGCGCAGAACTCCGGTCGCGCCGAGCCCGAGGCCCGTCCGCGCGCAATGTGGTGCTCGTACACGGTGCCTACGCAGACGGATCCTGCTGGAGCGAAGTCATCGGGCGGCTGCAGGCGGCAGGCCTGAAGGCGACGGCTGTACAGAATCCACTGACGACGCTGGCCGATGACGTCGAGGCCACGCGCCGCATTCTCGCGCTGCAGGACGGACCGACCGTGCTCGTAGGTCACTCGTGGGCGGGCATGGTCATCAGCGAAGCAGGCATCGCACCGGAAGTGTCTGCGTTGGTTTACGTCTCGGCGCGAGCACCTGACGCGGGTGAGGATTTCGGGGCGTTAGCTGCCAAGTTCCCCAAGCCGCCGGCCAGCAGTGGTCTAGTCACCTCCGGCGGGTTCGCGCAGTTGAGCGAAGAGGCTTTTCTGCGCGACTTTGCCGGAGACATCGACCCCGCGCAGGCAAAGGTGCTCTACGCCGTGCAAGGTCGGATTTCCACAAGTCTTTTCAGTGGGCGTACCACTGTAGCTGCGTGGCGCAGCAAGCCGAGTTGGTATCAAGTGTCCACGAACGACCGTACGATAAATCCAGATCTCGAGCGCTTCCTCGCCAAGCGCATGAAGGCGAAGACCATTGAGCTTGCTGCAAGCCATTTGGCGCTCATATCGCATCCGAACGAGATAGCGGAGCTGATTTTGGATGCAGCGGCGAACAGCTGACTTAATTTGGAAATTTCGGCTGTTGGGTCCTGCGTGACCCCAGGCGTTACGTCACACAACTTTTCTGCATTGCAGTAAGCGCGCGGTGATCCCGTCTTGAGTTGCCGCCTTGTGTTCATGACGATGGTGTCAGCAAAGTATCGAACCGACCCCCAAACCTTGGACAGTTATGGTTTCATACGGGCGCCGCGGCGGTCTGCATCCTGTACGCCAATGGACTTAGGCCTCCGAGCCCGAGCTTAATGCGATTCACGTTGTAGTTTGGGCGGACCAGCGACTTCAGCTGCATCTCGACCATCAGCTTCTAGACGGTCTTGTGGTTGACGATGAGACCTTGCTGGCGCAGCTCAGCGGTTACCCGACGATAGCCATATCGGCCCTTGTGACGATTAAAGCCGTCGCGGATCTTCGCTTTCAGATCGTAGTGTTTGTCACCTTTGCGGAGAGCCCCCAGCTGGTAGTAAAAGCTGCTGCGCGCCATCTCAGCCGCGCGCAGCAGATTGGCAAGAGGGAAGTGCGGCCTCAACTCGAGCACGAGCAACGTCTTTTCACGGGCGCCGAGCGCGACTTGGTTCGAGCTCAAGCCTGCACTTTTTCTAGGTAAGCATTCTCCGCGCGTAGCAACTCTTCGCGGCTGCGTTGGTCACTTTCCACCGCCTCGCGGTCATCGCCACTGCTCGGCGGCTTGCTCATCCTCGTCCGTTCCCATTTCCAGCCAGGCTGCAAAGCGGCCGCGCCATCAGCGGTGTACAACCGGCTCCACTCCGCTACTAGGTCGAGGCGCCGGATGTTGAAGAGGGCGCAGCCTGCCTGCACGACAGTCCCTCATCCTGCATCCGGCGCAGAACGTCGAGCTTGAAGTCGAAATCGTAGTTGACGCGCCTTTTCGCCACAGACCTGCCTTCCCATTGGCCTCGTACGCGGCTATCCATGCCCTCAGCGAATCAGCGCCGACACCGTGCGCGCTGGCCGTGTGGCGCGCAAGCCGCCGGCGCCCTTCTTGTAGGCCGCGACGGCAGCAAGCTTCCGTTTCTCTGTGTACCTGGTCATTCGATTCCTCGAATTCGTCCAGGTTTCGGGGGGCAGTTCGGATTGGATTGAACCCCTGCGGCTGGACAACCGGATAAATCTCAACTGATGCGCTGACCGATCCTTCAACCAGGAGGAGGTCATGTCGTCATGCGTTTGCCGACCTTGACGCACAGATCGACCGCCCGAACCCTGTCTTTATACGAATACATGAACTACTTTTTGGTAGTCCAATTTTTTGTCCACATCCCCATTTGCCCAACACCAGACCATGCCGATCTTCAAACATCGCCCGATGCATGTCGACGTAATCGGCTGCCGTCCAGTGTGTGTAGATCGATGCATCGCTTGGCCAGTTTGCAGCTCGCGTTCTTTGTCGCATGACCTCGGCATTCAGTGACTCGGTCACGCCGACGCGTACGGCAGACATCGTTTCACGACTCAGCATCAGGCTTGTGCTGTTGAGAGAGGCCAAGCGCTCAACCAGGTGCATCAGAGGCTTGTGGTCGTTCAACCGGGGCCTGGTCTGGATCAAAATCCCCCATCGGGCCTTGCCTTCATGCCCTGTCGGCGCCGGTTGAATCTTGACCCACCCTGCCGGTTGAACTTTGACCCGGGGATGGAAGCCGGCATCGTGGAAGCCGGCTGTGCATAACTCTAGCGTCTTCCTCCTTTCTTGACTTCTTTATTGA
>NZ_JAYLVN010000008.1:0-270965 GCF_046156345.1 Variovorax sp. H27-G14 | reverse complement strand
CGCCCACAAGGCCCACTCCGTACACACCGCCCCATGGACCGCTGGACCGAAATCGCCCTGCTCGTGCAGATTGCCGATGCCGGCAGCCTGAGCCGCGCGGCCGAGGCGCTGGGCCTGTCGAACGCCGCCGCAAGCCGGCACCTGAGCGCGCTGGAAGCCCGCCTGGGCGCGCGGCTGGTCGAGCGCAACACGCGCCGCCTGTACCTCACCGACACCGGCCGCGAGTTCTGCGCCCGCGCCCGCACCATCCTGGCCGACCTGTCGGACGCCGAGTCGACCGTCAACGCCACCGCGCTCGACCCCACCGGCACGCTGCGCGTGACGGCCTCGCTGTCTTTTTCGGTCCACCACATTGCGCCGCTGCTGCGCGAGTACACGCAGCGCTACCCCGGCGTGACGGTGCATGTGGAGGCGGCCAACCGCTACTTCGACCTGATCGACAACAACATCGACGTGGCCATTCGCACCCGCGAGTACGAGCCCGACTCCAACGTGACGGTGCGCCGGCTCGGCGAGACGCGGCGCATTCTGGCGGCATCGCCGCGCTACTTTGCGCGGCACGGTTTTCCGAAGACGCTGGACGAACTGCAGCAGCACAAGCTGCTGATCTACACCCACGCCAACAACCCGAACACCTTGCGCTTCAGCCGAGGCGAGGAAACGCGCACGGTGCAGGTGACGGGCCTGCTGGAGTCGAACGACGGCCAAGTGCTGCGCGCCGCCGCGCTGGACGGCATGGGCATATTGGTGCAGCCGACCTACATCGTGTACGACGACATCGTGGCCGGGCGGCTGGTGCCCACGCTGGACGACTGGGACCTGCCGCGCCTGACCATCAACCTGGCCTACCCGAGCCGCAAGCACCTGTCGGCCAAGGTGCGCAGCTTCATCGACTTCATGGCGGCGCATTTTCAGAAGATGGACTATCAGCGCAAGTGGACGGGGCGCTTCGGCTCGCACTGAGGCAGTTCGGCGGCGCTTTGCGGTGAAACATGTGCGTAAACGCACATCGCGCTTTCAGGCGGCTGCGCACACTGCAAGTGCAACCGCCGCATTCCGTGGCGGACCCTTCCGTTTCCAAGGATCTGCCATGAACCCCCAGGCCGTAGCCGCCAACACCGCGCGTGCGCCGATCGCACCGATGACGCCGATCACACCGTCGCTGTCCGCTCTTTCCCCAGCCAACACCGACGACGCCGGCAAACTGCTCATTCGCCTCACGGTCGGCGTGCTGGTGCTGCTGCACGGCATCTTCAAGCTGTCGGCCGGCGTGGGCTTCATCGGCGGCATGCTGGCCAAGTCCGGCCTGCCGGGCGGGCTGGCCTACCTGGTGTACGTGGGCGAAATCGTCGCGCCACTGCTCATGATTGCCGGCGTCTTCACGCGCGCCGCTGCCGCCGTGGTCGTCATCAACATGCTGGTGGCCTTTGGCCTGGTGCACATGGCCGACATGTTCGCGCTGACCAA
The DNA here is from genome assembly GCF_046156345.1 of Variovorax sp. H27-G14. Lineage (NCBI taxonomy): Bacteria > Pseudomonadati > Pseudomonadota > Betaproteobacteria > Burkholderiales > Comamonadaceae > Variovorax > Variovorax sp. H27-G14. The sequence continues at coordinate 269,498 of NZ_JAYLVN010000008.1, read as the reverse complement.
GCAAGGCGGCTGGGCGCTGGAGCTGCAGGGCTTCTACCTGTTCGGCGCGCTGACCGTGGTGCTGCTGGGCGCGGGTCGCTTCAGCGTGGGTGGCCTGAAGGGCCGCTGGAACTGAGCGCCTTGCGGCTCAGCCGGCGTCGCCCCGAACCTGCGAGACCATGGTCTCCAGGCGGGCCACGTCGGCCACCAGCAGGGCCTTGTCGTCCTTGCGCAGCACGCCGCTGCGCACCAGCACATTCAGCTCGCGGGTCACCTGCTCGCGGTTGGTGCTGATCTGGCTGGCCAGCGCCGCATGCTTGGGCGCGGGGTTCAGCCGGGCCTGGTTGTCGTCGCCCTCATGGGCGCCGGCGCTGCGGGCCAGGCGCAGCAGTTCGGCATGCAGCCGGTTCTGCACGCCCAGGGTGCTCAGGTCGATCACCCGCTCCGACAGCTGGCGCACCAGTGACGCCAGCCGCTGCATCACCCGCTCGGCCACCAGCGGCTCGTCGCGCAGCAGCGCCATGAACGCGGCGCGGTCCAGGCTGGCCACCACGCTGGGCGCCAACGTGACCACGTCGGCCGAGCGCGGGCCGCCGTCGATGGCTGCAATGTCCCCGAAATGCTCGCCCGCCTCGGAGTCCCTGAAAGTCACCTGCCGGCCGTTGGCCGAATAGGTCGTCACCCGCACCCGACCCGACACCAGCAGGAACACCTCGCCCTGCTGCTCCGCGCGCAGCAGCAAGGGCTTGCCGGCCTCCACGCTGTGCCACAGGCATTGCTGGGCCAGCAGCGCCAGGCGCTGTTCAGGCAGGCCGTCGAACAGCGCGATCTGGCGCAGTGCAAGGCTGGAGCGGGGGATGAGGTCAGGTGTGGCCATGCCAGGGGTCGATGGTCAGGGGTGTGTGGTCAGGGGTTGGAAGCGCGCGGATTATGCTCGGGTGCCGTTTCGAACCCCTTCATGGACAGACGTTCCCCCCGCGCTCCACCAAGTCCCCGTTTTTCGCTGAGACCGCCCACGCGGCGCAACCTGCGCTGGGTGAGCGGGCTGGTGTTGATGGCGTACATCAGCTTCCATCTGCTGAACCACGCGCTGGGCATCTATTCGTTCGCCGTGGCCGAGGCGGTGCTGCGCGGCGTGCAGAAGTTCTGGCACAGCCTGCCGGGCACCGCGCTGCTGTACGGCGCGGCGGCCACGCACCTGGCGCTGGCCGTGGTCGCGCTGTGGGAGCGGCGCACCCTGCGCATGCCGCCGCTCGAAGGCCTGCGCGTGCTGCTGGGCTTTGCGCTGCCGCTGCTGCTGGCCACCCACCTCACGGCCATGCGCGGCGCCTACCTGGCCTATGGCATCGAAGGCTCCTATGCGCGTGTGGTGTGGGGCCTGTGGGACTGGCAAGGCGCCGCCGCGCAACTGCTGATGATGTTCGCGGCCTGGGCGCACGGCTGCCTGGGCCTGCACTTCGCGCTGCGGGCGCAGCCGGCATACCGGCGCTTTTCTTACCTGTTGCTGGCGGTGGCGGTGGTGTTGCCGCTGGCGGCGGCCATGGGCTTTGTGTCGATGGGGCGCGAGTTTCAGTGGACCGGCGTGCCGCCGGCCACGCTGCCGACGCCCGAGCAAAGCAAAGCGCTGGGCGCGGCCGAGAACGGCATCAAGTGGTTCTATGGCCTGGCGCTGCTGGCTTTGCTGGCCGCGCGCTGGGGCCGCAACAGCGTGGCGCGATGGTCGCGCCAGCCGTCGGTCACGCTGCGCTACCCGGGCCGCACGGTGCAGGTGCCGCGCGGCTGGAGCGTGCTGGAGGCCAGCCGCTCGCACGGCATTGCCCATGTGTCGATCTGCGGCGGCCGTGCGCGCTGCTCGACCTGCCGCGTGCGCGTGGCGGGCCCCGCCGAACACATCGGCGAGCCGGGCCGCGACGAGCAGCGCACGCTGGAGCGCGTGCGCGCGCCGTCCGACGTGCGCCTGGCCTGCCAGCTGCGCCCGCGCGGCGACATCGAGGTCACGCCGCTGTTCGCGCCGCTGCCCAACGACGGCCGGCCCGCGCCGGTCGGCAACTTCGGGCGCGAGCGCGACGTGGCCGTGCTCTTCGTCGACCTGCGGCGCTGGTCGGGCCTGTCGGAGCGGCAGTGGCCCTTCGACCTGGCCTATGTGCTCGACCGTTATTTCGCGACCGTGGGCGCGGCCGTGCGCGAAAGCGGCGGCGTGCCCAACCAGTTCATCGGCGACAGCGTGATGGCCATCTTCGGGCTCGACTGCGACCTGCCCACGGCCTGCAGGCAAGCCCTGCGCGCGACCGAGCTCATCGGCCAGCGCATGGACGCATGGAGCGAGGGTTTCGAGGCGCAGTTCGGCCAGCGGCTGGAGTTCGGCATGGGCCTGCATGCGGGCCGCGCGGCGGTGGGCGAGGTGGGCTACCTGGAGACCACCACCTTCACCGCCATCGGCGAAGTGGTGAACACCGCGAGCCGGCTGCAGGACCACTCGAAGACCGCCGCGTCGCGCCTGGTGGTGTCGCTGTTCGCGGCCGAGCAGGCCGGCGTGGCCGAGGCCATGGGCACGCCTGAAACGCTGAGCGTGCGCGGGCGTTCGGAGCCCCTGTCGGTGCTCTACGGGGCGCATGCCGGGGCGCATGCCGCGTCGCTTGCATCTGCTCCGGTCCATCGCTGAAAACGGTGCGCAAACGCACAGCGTCAACCACGATGCGGTTTCACACTGCATACCGTGGCAACGACGAATGTCCGCCGACCACACCGTCACTCAAGGGACAAAGATCATGAACACCAAGCAACTCATCGCCGCTGCCGCTACCGCCGCCTTCGCCCTGCTGGGCACCGCCGCAGCGCATGCCGAAAGCTACGAAGGCGTGCACGCCGTCACGTCGGCCGCCAGCCGCGGCAGCGTGCAGGCCGAAGCCGTGGCCGCCGCGCGCAGCGGCAACGTCTATTCGGACAGCAACGCCGAAGGCACCGTGGCCTTCAACTCCACGCTCGACCGCAGCACCGTGCGCGAACAGGCCGTGGCCGCCGCGCACAACCCGCTGCAGAGCCTGGACCGCCGCGCGTTCTACCGCGACCAGGTGCCGTCGGCTTACAGCAAGCCCAGCGTGTCGTTCACGCGCCAGGCCGGCCTGTAAACAGCCGCGCGGCCAGCGCGGCCCACTCGGTCCACGCGGTCCACGCCGTCAAGGCCGCGCACCTTCCCAGGCGGCCTGCAGCAACGCACGGACCGCATCGCGCTCCAGCGCGCGCGGGTTGGGGTACTGGTTCTGGAGCGCGTGCTCGCAGGCCAGGTCGAGGTCTGCTTCCTTCATGCCGATGTCGCGCAGCGCGACCGGCGCGCCGTTGTCACGCGCCAGGTCGTACACCGCCTGCGCCGCGCTGCTGCCTCCCAGTGCCTTCGCGATGCGTGCCATGGCTTGCGGCGCCGCTTCGGCGTTGTAGGCCAGCGCATGCGGCAGCACGATGGTGTGCGTTTCCGCATGCGGCAGGTTGAAGCTGCCGCCCAGTGTGTGGCACAGCTTGTGGTGCAGCGCCATGCCGACGTTGCCCAGCACCGTGCCGCAAAGCCAGGCGCCATACAGCGCGTCGCCGCGCGCGCCCGGGTCATGCGGCGTGGCGCGAATGGCCGGCAGCGCGCGGCCCAGCGCCGCAATGCCTTCTTGCGCCATCAGGTCCATCACCGGGTTCGAGTCGACCGCGTACAGGCCCTCGGCCGCATGCGCGATGGCGTTGATGCCGCTTGTCACGCTCATGGCCACGGGCAGGCCGAATGTCAGTTCGGGGTCGTAGATGACGGTGCGGGGCAGCACCTTGAAGTCTTTGCCCGTCTTCTTCATGCCGGCCTCGGTGATGCCGTAGATGGGCGTCATCTCGGAGCCCGCGTAGGTGGTGGGGATGGCAAGAATCGGCAGGCCCGAGTCGAGCGCAATCGCCTTGCCCAGCCCGGTGGTCGAGCCACCGCCGATGGCCACCGCGCAGTCGGCGCCCAACCGGGCGGCCACTTCGCGTGCCTCGCGCGCGGTCTCTATGGGCACATGCATCACGGCCCGGTCGAACACGCCCACCGCATGGCTGCCGAGCATGTCGGCCACGCGCTCCGCCTCGGCGCGCTGGCCGGGCGTGCACAGCACCAGCGCCCGGCGCGCACCCAGCGCATCGATCTCGCGCGCCAGGTGCCGCAGCGAGCCCGCGCCGAACACCACCCGCTGCGGCACGCTGCTGTAGACGAACGAAGGGGTGGTCATGGCGGTCCTGTTGCTGTCTCTGGAGGGTGAAGCGGCCGGTGGCGGATGTTCACGATACGCCGGGGCCACAACCGGCGAGTGTCCGGCCGGGGCACGCGGCGTTCAACGGCAGGAGCGGAAAGGAGTTTTCCGCCAGCCGCAAGACATTCAGGCCATCGGAACTTTCAGGCCGGCGCCACCCGCACCGTGCAAGCCGAGCCGCTCTCGCTGATCTCGAAGCGCACCGGCAGAAAGCGCTCGATCACCGCGCAGTTGGTGCGCGTGTGTTCCGTCACCTCGCTGCAGGTGAAGGCGCAGGCCTTCTGGCCCTGCCATGCGGCCAGCGCGAGCAGCAGCGCCAGCTGGTCGGCCAGGTGCGGGCCGACAGCAGCCTCGCTCTTCTGGAACGCACGCACTTCTTTCACCAGGCCATGCGCCACCTGCTCCGCGCTGAGCGACTTCTCGCCGAAAGCCGTGAACACCTCCGTGACGTGTTCGTACGGCAGCGTGGCCAGCAGCGCATTGCCCGGCCCTTCGTTCTGGCGCGCGCCGCCGTGGCGCAGTTGCTCGCCCGACCAGCCCATCGAGCTGGCCAGCGTGTCGAGCTCGCGCGTCGGCACATGGCGCGGCAGGCCGGGTGCCAGGCACTCGGCAAAACCCGGCTGCGCCGCGCCGCGCGCCATCAGGTCGAAGGGCTGCAGCGCGCCGGCCGCCGGCACGATGGCTGCGTCGACCTCGCCACCGCCGGCCGGGTAGAAGCCGCAGCGGCGCAGCGTCAGTTGCAGGTCCGCGCCCAGGCGGCGCACCAGCGGCGCAAAGGCACGCTCCAGAAAATGAAACGGCGGCGCCATCGGGTTGTGCGTGCCGCCGCTCAGGTGCACATGGCTCGTGGCACCGGCCAGCAGCAGCGGCGGCAGCACGGTCTGCAGCACCAGCATGCAGCTGCCCGCGCCGGAGATCGCGAAGCGGTAGTCGCCAGCGCGCACCGGGCCAGGCACGAAGCGCAGCGACTGCGAGCCAAGCTCCGCGCCATCGACCTGCGCGCCGCTGATTTGCGCGGCGGCGTTCACGCAGGCCAGGTGCTGGCGCATGAGACCCGGCTTGGCGCGGCCCGCGCGAATCTTGTCGATGGCCATCGGGCGGCCCGTGACCACCGACAGCGCGAGGCTGGTGCGCAGAATCTGGCCGCCGCCCTCGCCTTGCGAGCCGTCGAGCTCAACCATGCGCGGCCTCCTGCGACTTGTTGTGCTCGAAGCGCAGCACCGTCTCGCACAGAAACGCATCCAGCCCCGCACCGTCGGACGACGGCAGCGGCGTGACGGGCTCTGCCGCATTGGCCGCCAGCTCCGATTCGATGAACGCGTGAATGCCGGGCCAGCGCGGGCTGGTCGCGGCTTCGCCGGCGCGCATCTTCACCTCGAGCAGCGCGTTGATCTCTTGCACCAGCGCGGCGTCGCGCACCGCGTCGAGCGTGCCTTGCGCCAGGTCGGCAAAGCGCATCGGCGGCACGCCGGGCTGCGCGCGGATCCAGCGCGCGGCCAACAGCGGGCGCAGCACATAGAGGTATTTTTTGTAGCGCACCTCCTCAGCCTGCAGGTGCTCGCGAAAGTTCTTCCTGGCCATCGAGGTGTAGTGATGCCAGCCGCGCGCGTTGGAAAACACCGCCTCCGACAGCGCACGAAAGCGCGGCATGGCCTGCGCGTCGTCGCGGTACACGATGGGCGAGCGCAGCCATTCGAGCAGCGTCGGGTTCGACTCGCGCATCAGGCCCAGCGCCTTGCGCAGGTCCCAGCCGTTGATGTCGAGGTCGCCGCTGATCGGCACCTCGATCACGTCGCGGCGCGGCTGCACCGCGAGGTACCAGGGCAGGCGGTTCACATAGATGAAGCGCACGTCATAGTCGCTGTCGGGCGAGGCAAAGCCCCAGCCACGGCTGCCGGATTCACAGGCGAACAGCACGGTGACGTCGTGCGTCGCTTCGATGTCGCGCAGCGCCTGCATGATCTGCGCGCGCACGGCGGGCTCGATCGGGTGGGCGGAGCGCAGGAGTTCTTGGGTGCTCATCGGTTCTTCTCTTCTTCCATCTTTTTCGGTCAGGCCCGGGTGACGGTCACTTTGCCGGCACTGTCGAGTTCATAGACATCCAGATCGTTGGCCAGAAACGCATGGCCCTGGTAGTGCTCTCGCGTCTCGGCCATCAGCGCCGCCATGCCCTCTTCGTTCTGGTGGCGCGCGCTGAAATGCGTGAGAACCAGGTTGGGCACTTCGGTGGCTTGCGCAAACTCGGCCAGCAGCCGCGCGGAACTGTGCATCGGCCCGGGGCCGACCTTGTCGAGCACCTCCTGCGTGTAAGTGGCCTCATGCACCAGCAGCTGCGCGCCCTTGCAGGCGTCGTGCAGCAGCGCGGGCTCGGCGTTGTCGCCGCCCAGCACGGCGGCCGCGGTGTCGATCTGGGTTTCCGCAAAGTCGGCACTGCGCAGCAGCGTGCCGTTGAAGGGCACATCTTCCCCGGTCTGCAATGCACGCCATGCGGGGCCGGGCGGCAGGCCGGTGGCCTTGAGCGCATCGGCCTTCAGCCGCGCGCGGCGCGTCTGCACCTGCACGCGGTAGGCATGGCTGGGCACGCGATGCCGCAGCACATGGCGCTCGATGCGAACACCGGACGCCTCATACACCAGCGCCTGGTCTTCGACGTCCACATGCGTGACGTCGTACGGCAGATGCAGATCGGTCAGGCGGCGCGTGGCCTCGAACCACTCCCACACCGGCAGCGGCGCGACGAGCTTCAACGGCTTGGTGCGCTTTCCCATGCCCGCGCTCGCGAGCAGGCCCGGCAGGCCGTAGCAGTGGTCGCCGTGCACATGCGTGATGCACACGGCGGCCATGTCATGCAGCGACAGCGGCGTTTGCAGGAGCCGGTGCTGCGTGCCCTCGCCGCAGTCGAACAAAAACCAGTCGGCGTTCAGCACGGTCTGCACGGCCAGGCCGGAGACGTTGCGGTGGCGCGTGGGGGTACCGGAAGAGGTGCCCAGAAAAGTCAGTTTCATCATCATGTCGATCACTCCCGGCGCATCAGTGCGCTATCAGTGCGCTTCTTGCGGCGTCGGCGGCAACGCGCTCCCAACCAAAGTATCGGCGACCGCCTTCGGGGCGATCCGCCATCAGCGCATGGAGCGTTTCAAGGTTCGCTTCGCCGCCCCAGCGGGCCAGCGTCTGGATCGCCACGACACGCAGGCTCCACCATTTGCTTTGCAGCGCCGCATGGACTTCGGCCACCCGCAGCGCGGTCGGCTGCGTCTCGGCCAGCGCGCGAAGACGCTCGCTCTGTTCACGCAGCAGGTTGGCGCCGGGGCCAACGTCTTGCAGCCGTTGGCGGCGCGCGCGACGGCACGCGAGGCAACGCACCGCACAGCTGTCGATGTGGCCGTGCACCACCTCGTACCACCACTTCTGCTGCCTGGCCGTCCACACCGCTTGCGCCCCGCAATCGCGACAAGTGAAAGGCCGCGCAATGTAGTGGGTGGGCAGCGGCCCATAGGTGTTGTTGTAGCGCTGCAGCACCGAACGGTCCGCAGGCGCCTCGTGCGATGCGTTCGATGCGTGCGCTGCCGACCAGGGCTTCAGCGCACCTTGCGCATGGCACCGCGCAGCCATCGTGGCTGCGCGGTCGACGCGTCGCGCCTTGATTTCGGCGCGGCGTTGCTTGTTGCTTTTCATTTTCTTGAACCTTCGCAATACGTCGCTACGAAGGCCGGCCGGTGTGCCGCAATCCTTCTATAGCTCTTCCACTGTCACGATACCTTCGCCCGCAGCAAGCTGAACGATGCAGCCCAACACCTGCCGCGCGAAATTGCTGTTCGCAAGCAGGCAAACGTCGAAGCCATCTCCCTTGATGGTCACACACACATGCGCCCATTCCGAAGGCGAGGATGGCGGCGCGGGATAGAAGTCCGCACGCGCGCCGTCCAGCTTCACATGGCAGCCTATGGCCGCCTTTCTGCAGAAGTCTTCCGCCACTGCACGCGACGGCAACACGACCTTGACGCGGTAGTCCACACCCATGGTCACCCCTTCACGCAAACAACCTGCTTGAGCACGTACACCACCTCCACCAGGTCCTTCTGCGCCTCCATCACCGCGTCGATGTCCTTGTAGGCCATCGGAATCTCGTCGATCACGTCGGCGTCCTTTCGGCATTCGACGCCTTCGGTCGCGGCGATCTGGTCGGCGATGGTGAAGAGCTTCTTGGCCTTGGTACGGCTCATCTTTCGACCGGCGCCGTGGCTGCAGCTCATGAAGCTTTCGGGGTTGCCCTTTCCGCGCACGATGAAGCTCTTCGCGCCCATGCTGCCGGGAATGATCCCCAGCTCGCCGGCCTTGGCGCTCACCGCGCCCTTGCGGGTGACGAACACGTCTTCACCGAAGTGCGTTTCGCGGCTCACGTAGTTGTGGTGGCAGTTCACCGCTTCCACGTGGGCCTCGAAGGGCTTGGTGATCACCTTGCGCACGGCCGAGACCACGCGCTGCATCATCACTTCACGGTTGGCTCGCGCGAACTTCTGGGCCCAGCCCACCGCGCGCACGTAGTCACCGAAGTACTGCGCGCCTTCCTCGAAGTACGCCAGGTCCTGATCGGGCAGGTTGCGCTGGTGCAGCTCGGCGTCTTTCTTCGCAAGCTCGATGAAGTGGGTGCCAATGGCGTTGCCCACCCCGCGCGAACCCGAGTGCAGCATGAACCACACGGCGCCCGCTTCGTCCAGACACACCTCGATGAAGTGGTTGCCGGTGCCCAGCGTTCCCAGGTGCTTGTGGTTGTTGGTGTTCTTGATGCGCGGGTAGTCCTCGCAGATCAGATCGAACTCCTCCACCAGCTTGGCCCATGCCGCATCGGTTTCGTCGGGCGGCGTTTCCCACGAGCCCTTGTCGCGGCCCATGCGCTTGGGGTTGCTTCCGTGCGGCACGGCCTTCTCGATCGCCGAGCGCAGCGGGCCCAGGTTGTCGGGCAGGTCGCGGGCGTTGAGCGTGGTCTTGCACGCCATCATTCCGCAGCCGATGTCCACGCCCACCGCGGCGGGAATGATGGCCTTGAAGGTGGGGATCACCGAGCCCACGGTCGCACCGATGCCGTAGTGCACGTCGGGCATGGCCGCGATGTGCTTGAACACGATGGGCAGGCGCGCGGCGTTTTCCAGCTGCTTCTGCGCTTCGTCTTCCACGGGCACGCCGTTCGTCCACATCTTCACGGGGACGCCGTTGGCGACCTGATGCACTTTGTAGTTCTGTTCCATTTTCTTTTTCTCTCTCTGTTCTGTATTGCTCTGTTCGATTGCTGCTTCTAGAAAGCCTGAGGCCGCTTCTTGAATGCCGCGACAAGTACCTCGTACGCACGCAGCGGAAAGTCGTGCTCCACCCAAAGCTCGCGGTACCGTACAAGCCCCAGGTCCACATAGATGCGCTCCAGAATCGCATGGATGTTGCGCACCAGGTCCGCTCGCCGCACGACGCCGCTTGCCAGCACCTTGTAGTTGTCGGCGGAGGTCATGTCCCAGCTTGCCCAGTCGGGGTAACCGCGCAGTTCGAAGCTCAGGTCGTCCTTGTCGTCCTTGTTTCCCTTTCGGCCGTTCACCACCAGCTGCACTTCACCGGGCTCGTCCATGAACACCGCCGTGGCGCTCTGCGCGCCCTTCACCAGCTCCACCCCCATGCGCGCGAGGTCGCCCAGCGAATCGTGCAGGTAAGACACCGCGAACACCATCGGTTCGGCATCGGCATCGGCACGAAAACTGAGCTTGGCCCAGCCCGCGCCGCTCACGACGTAGCCCATTCGTTCAGGGGTGCAATCTTCTTCCAACATGATCTTCTTTCTCTGTCTGACAACGACGTTGTTCGCAGTGGCGCTCTCTTCTGTGCCTGCGCGCCCTGAACAAAAATGAGGTGACGAGTAACGACAAGTCGATGACTGAGCTATCTGCCGAAACAGACCGGGATTCGGACCCGGGACCTTCATGGCCAAGACCATGGTGCTCTACCTGTAGACCTGCCAGCATTCACCTCTGACCAAAAAAGCAGCGACAAGAATCGACGAAACGTCGTGCTCTACCACTGAGCTACGGTCTTTCGACCGGCGGGATTCGAACCCGCGACCACGAGATTAAGACTCTGTAGTTCCGTCAGCATTCGCTGCAAAAAACAGTGCGACAAGAGTGGCAAGACGCAGACCACGCCGGTGAACCGGCGCCGGGATTCGAACCCTGGTCACACCATATGTAGTCCTGCCTGCATTCGCACAAAAACCTTCACCCCCGTTCGACGACAAACAGTCGGCATGACTTCGAAGGGTGATGTAGTCATGCCTGCATTCGCCGAACGACGACGTTCAATTCATTCGGATCAGGCGCCGCGGGACAGAGCCCACGGCACCCTCTCTCTTCTCCTTCAGATCGAAGTCTCTTCGATCACTCCCACCCAGTGCTCGGCGCCCAGCCCGCCTGCGGCATACACCGCCAGCAGCTTGAACACCTCGTCGCTGAAGCCGCCGATGTTCAGCACATCGTCACGCTCCTGCGCCTGGGTGGTCGCATACGGCTGGATGTCGATGCACACCATGCGCGCCTTCGGGTTGCGCTGCTTGAACACCGCCCACTCCTTCATCGTCGCGGTGCCGCGTCCACGTGCCGTATCGGCCCACGACTCGTTGTCCGACACCAGCACCACCAGGTCCGCCTGCGCCTTCTCCTTGTTCAGCAGCGCCAGTGGCGCGCTGCACGCAGTGCCGCCACCGCCCACCGCCGCCAGCTTGGCCGCATTGGTCATCACCGAATCACGCGGATTCAGCTTCAGCGACACCACCTTCGTTTCGAAGGGCAGCACACGCGCATCGGCATTGCGGCGCAGCACGGCGGCGGCGACCAGCGCGGCCACGTCGATGCAGCGCACCGCCGACGTTGCAGAACCGCGGTGGCCCGTGACGGGTGAGCTCATCGAGCCCGACACGTCGGGGCACACCACCACGCGGCCCTCGAACTGCGGCACATTGGCCAGCGCGAGTTCCATCGCGTCCTGCAGCGCTTCTTTCACCTTGTGCGGCACGTCGGCGCCGGTGGCGGTGAAGGCGGCCATCAGCTGGTACGGCAGCACGCGGGCCTTGGCTACCGCCTGCGGGTCACGCAGCTTGTCGGCCACTTCCTGCGCCAGGCCCTGCACGTTGAACACGCCGTGGCGTGCAAAGGTGTTCAGGTTCTGACGCACCATCTGCCACGAACCGCGCTGCGCAATGCGCGCCCAGGCCTGCGTGTCCAGTTCCAGCGCGGTCAGCATCTGAAAGGGCACGTCGGGCACCTCGAGCGAACGGTCGCGCTTGAAGCGTTCGAAAGCCTGCGTGAGCGGAGGCAGCGCCTCCAGCGCATACGGACGATCGATCAGCCATGCGAACCATGCGGCGCGCCAGGCTTCGGCGGGCTTGGGGTGAACCATCTTCACCACGTCGGCCAGCGACGGCGTGTTGCCTACCGATGCATTCAGCAGTTGCGCCTCGGTCGCTTCGAGCAGCCATTGCTGCACCAGCTTCTTCGGACGCGTGCCCAGCGACTTGCGGCCCGCCGCGCCGGAACGCAGCATCTGCACGAAGTTGCGCAGCATCTTGCCGTTGTCCACCACGCGGGGGAACACCTTGGCGAGCAGCGACACGTCGCGCACCGCCAGCGTGGCAGTCAGCAGCGCCGGCATGTCCTTCATGTGGCCGGCGCGGCGGGCGTACACGGCCGTCTTGGCCACGAACACCGGGTCGACTTCGCGGGCCAGGGCCAGCACGGCGTCGAGCTGATCCTTGGCCTGTGCATAGAAGGTGTTGTTCAGGCAACCGGTGGCCGCGAGCTGCGCCAGCTGGTGCTTGGGCGACAGCGCATAGGCGGCGCCGCCGGCTTCGTTGCGCATATCGGCAGCGGGTTGCATTGCACCGCGCTGCGTCTGGAAGAGTTGAAGGTTGGCCATGTGACTTCTCCTTGGTTCGGTTCGTTTTGTTCGACTTGTTGTCTTGGGTTGTCTTTCTTATTGCAACGGGTGTGCCAGCCAAAGCCAAGCTGACGCTGAAATCTTTCAAGTCGTTGATTTGATTGAATTTTTTAGCAAATTCGACTTTCACCAACCACTTCTTTCGAGGCGACTTATCTGAATTTCTTATAATTTCAGCTAACTTTTTATCCAAAAAATGAAGAAATCTACCGTCGTCATCGGCTTCCTGGGCACCCAGCTCGACGCCGGCCAGGGCGCGGGCCGCTGGAACAAGTGGCGCCCCACCGTTTCGCTCGCGCAGCACGAAGACATGGTCGTCTCGCGCATGGAGCTGCTCTACACGTTGCGCCACAAGGCGCTGGCCGAGGTGGTGAAGGCCGACATCGAAACCGTGTCGCCCGAGACCACCGTCAACCTCGTGCCCTTCGACCTGGCCGACCCCTGGGACTTCGGCGAGGTCTACACGCGCCTGTACGACTGGGCGCGCACCTACCCCTTCGACACCGAGCGCGAGCAGTACTGGACGCACATCACCACCGGCACGCACGTGGCGCAGATCTGCATGTTCCTGCTGTCGGAGTCGCGCGTGGTGCCCGGCGTGCTGGCGCAGACCTCGCCGCCCAAGCGGCAGCGCGAAGGCGAGGCCGGCAAGTGCACGCTGATCGACCTCGACCTGTCGCGCTACGACGTGATTGCGCGGCGCTTCGACGCGGAGCAGCGCGACGCGGTCGCCTTCTTGAAGAGCGGCATTGCCACGCGCAACGCGCGCTTCAATGCGCTGATCGACGAGATCGAGCGGGTGGCGGTGCGCTCGCGCGCGCCCATCCTGCTGGTCGGGCCTACCGGCGCGGGCAAGTCGTTTCTGGCGCGGCGCATGTTCGAGCTGAAGCAGGCGCGCCACCAGATGAGCGGGCCGTTCGTGGAAGTGAACTGCGCCACGCTGCGCGGCGACGGCGCCGCCTCCACGCTGTTCGGCCACAAGAAGGGCGCGTTCACGGGTGCGGCGGGCGAGCGCGCGGGGCTGCTGCGCACAGCCCACCAGGGCGCGCTGTTTCTGGACGAGATCGGCGAGCTTGGCCTCGACGAGCAGGCCATGCTGCTGAAGGCCATCGAAGAAAAGCGCTTCTTCCCGGTGGGGGCCGACAAGGAGGTGGAGAGTGACTTTCAGCTGATGGCCGGCACCAACCGCGACCTGCGCAGCGACGTGGCGCAGGGGCGCTTTCGCGAAGACCTTTTCGCGCGCATCAACCTCTGGACCTACGACCTGCCCGGCCTGGCGCAGCGGCCCGAAGACATCGAGCCCAACATCGACCACCTGCTGGCCCTGCACGCCAGCGAGAACCACCGCGTGGTGCGCTTCAACGCCGAGGCGCGCGCCGCCTATCTGCGCTTTGCGCAGAGCGGCGAGGCGCTGTGGAGCGGCAACTTCCGCGACCTGTCGGCCAGCGTGACGCGGCTGGCCACGCTGGCCGATGGCGGGCGCATTCCGGTGGCGCTGGTGGAGGCAGAGATTGCGCGGCTGCGCTGGCTGTGGAAGCGCGAAGGGCCGAGTGCATCGCAAGACGACGACGTCGACCTCGATGCGCTGCTGGGCGATGAACGCGCCGCGGCGCTCGACCTGTTCGACCGCCTGCAGCTGGAGGCCGTGGTGCGCGTGTGCCGGCAGTCGCGCAGCCTGTCGGACGCGGGCCGCCAGTTGTTCCAGGCCTCGCGCGCGCAGCGCAGCGTGGTGAACGATGCCGACCGGCTGCGCAAGTACCTGGTGAAGCACGGGCTGGATTGGAACCAGTTGGGCCACTGATAGATTCGACGGTCCGCAAACCAAGAGAAACATGGGGAGGTTGAACCGATGAAGAACATACGTGGAATGACAAGCGCCCTGGGGTTGGCAGGCATGGTGCTGCTGTTGGCCACGGGCGCGCAGGCGGCAGTGCTGCGCCCGGGCCTGTACGAAGGCCTGATGCTGGCGGTCGATGGCGGCGGCGCCGTGAGCGGCAGCTTTGCGCAGCAAGGCAGTTGCACCTTTCACATCGCAGGCCGCGCAAACTCGCAAGGCGCGGTGGTGGTCCGCACGGTCGGCGAAGGTGCAGCGCCATCCATCGAAGGGCGGCTGTCCGCCGGCAAGGAAGGCGTCACCCTGATACTGCCGGGCGGGCAGCAGTTGCCGGGCTGCGGCAATGTGCTGCCGCCGTTGATCGACACGGGCCTGGCGCTCGACCTCACGCACAAGGGCGCGTGGACCCAGCTGGTCAACGTGTCCGCAGACAAGACGGCACTGCGCAAGTCGCCCACCGACGCGGGCCGCGCCTACGTCGTTCGTGGCGATGTGCTGGGCGTGGTGTCCGAGAAGGCCGACCTGCTCCAGGTCGAGTTCGTCAACGGGCAAGGCCGCGTGGTGCGCGGCTGGATAGCGGCGAAGGACGCGAAAGCGATCCGCGCCCAGTAGCCCGACAACCGCGTTGCCGCGCTATCCTCCGCCCCGATGGCCATCTCCGCATTCGTCGTGAAAGTGCCCGCCGCCGAGGCGCTGGCCGGTGACCTGCGCCGCCGCTTCGACGCCACCGTGGCGCTGGGCGTGCCAGCGCACATCACCGTGCTGGTGCCGTTCATGGACCCGGCGCAGGTCACGCCTGACGTGCTGGCGCGTGCACAACAAGCGCTTGCGCGAACCGCTTCATTTGCGTTCTCGCTGGGCCGGGTCGAACGCTTTCCGGAGACGGCTTACCTGGCACCGGAACCCGCCGCGCCGTTCATCGCGATGACGCTCGCGCTGGTCGATGCCTTCCCCGGTTTTCTGCCCTACGGCGGCGAGCACGAAGGCATCGTTCCACACCTGTCCGTGCCCCATGGCGATGCGCGCCATGCGGAAGAAGCGGCTGCAGAGTTGCAAGCGCGGCTGACTGCATCAGGCCCCGTGCATGCGACCTGCACCCAGGTCACATTGATCGAAAACACAAGCGGCCGTTGGCAAGACATGCATGTCTTCACGCTGCCCACCGCCACCCGCTGACCCATGCGCAACGTGCTCTTCATCTGCAGCCGCAACCAGTGGCGCAGCCCCACCGCCGAGCAACTCTGGCGCCGTCATCCCTGGTGTCCGCGCGCTCCGCCGGCACCAGCCCGAACGCGCGGCACCGGGTGTCCATCGACGACATCGAATGGGCCGACGTGATTCTCGTGATGGAAGAAAAGCACAAGTCGCGGCTGGTGGCGGAGTTCACGCGCATGCTCGAAGGCAAGCCGGTGCATGTGCTCGACATACCCGACGAATACAAATACATGAACCCGGAGCTGGTGGAAGAGCTGCAGCGCTCCGTGCCGTCCATTCTTGGAATCGACTGACCCCATGCCAGAGATCTACATCAGCACCGACGTCGAATCCGACGGCCCCATTCCCGGCCCGCATTCGATGCTCAGCTTTGGCTCGGCCGCGTACACCGCCGACAAGCAACTGCTCTCCACCTTCAGCGCCAACCTGCACACCCTGCCCGGTGCCGAGGCCGACCCCAAGACGGCCGCCTGGTGGAAGACCCAGCCCGAGGCCTGGGCCGCCTGCCGCACCAATCTGCAAGACCCCGCGCACGCCATGAAGAACTACGTGGCCTGGCTCAAGGCCCTGCCCGCACGGCCGGTGTTTGTGGCGTACCCGGCGGGCTTCGACTTTCTCTACATCTACTGGTACCTGATGCGCTTTGCAGGCGAGAGCCCGTTCAGCCATTCGGCGCTGGACATGAAGTCTTTCGCCATGGCCATGCTGCGGCTCGACTACCGCGACAGCACCAAGCGCGCCATGCCGCGCCGCTGGTTCGACAAGCTGCCGCACACGCACGTGGCGCTGGACGACGCCATCGAGCAAGGCGCGCTGTTTTGCAACATGCTCGCGGAGAACCGCGCGGGCGCACAAGGCACGCAGGGCACGCAGGGCACCCAGCCATGAGCGCACGCCCCGCAGGCTGGTTCCGCAAGGTCACGCTGTGCGCCGTGCCGCTGCTTTCGCTTGTGCTCGGCGGCTGCGTGCAGTCGATGTTCTATTACCCCGACAGCGTGCGCTACGAAACGCCCGACTCGCTCGGCGTGCGCTACGAGAGCGTGCAGTTCACCAGCGCTGACGGCACGCGGCTCAGCGGCTGGTTCCTGCCTGCGGAGAACCGCGGCAACCCGAAGGAGGCCAAGGGCACGGTGGTGCACTTTCATGGCAACGCGCAGAACATGAGCACGCACTGGCGCTTTGTGGCCTGGCTGCCCAAGCAGGACTACAACGTTCTGGTGTTCGACTACCGCGGCTACGGCCAGTCCGAAGGCAAGCCCGAGCCCAAGGGCGTGTTCGAGGACGCCAACGCCGCGCTGAACTACGTGCGCACGCGCGCCGACGTCGACCCGCAGCGCCTGTTTCTGTTCGGTCAGAGCCTGGGCGGCACCAACGCCATTGCGGTGGTGGGCGCGGGCAACCGGTCGGGCGTGAAGGCGGCGGCCATCGAGTCGACCTTCTATTCGTATTCCTCGATCGCCAACGACAAGTTCAAGGGCGCGGGCCTGTTCGTCAGCGACACCTATTCGGCGGCCAACTACGTCGCGGCCGTGTCGCCCATTCCGTTGCTGTTCATTCACGGCACGGCCGACCAGGTGATTCCGCTCTCGCATTCGCGCCGCCTGCTGGCCGATGCGAGCGAGCCCAAGCGGCTGATCGAGGTGCCGGGCGCCGGCCACCTGGAGCCGATGACCGCGCCGCGCTACGGCCCCGCGTACCGCAAGGCGCTGACGGCGTTCTTCGAAGCGGCACTGAGCCCGCTGCAGCAATGAGCACGATGAAGCACTTCGACGCAGCAGCCACCGCCGCACCGCTGTCTTTCGAACGGCTGGTGCCGGCGCTGCGCGCGGCATTCGCAGCCGGGGCGCAGGTGCCGCCGCGCCATGTGCACGGCATCGAGACTGCCCCGCAGGACGGCGGCACCCGCACCACCAAAGGCACCGTGCTCATCATGCCGGCGTGGAGCGACGCGGGCTTTCTGGGCATCAAGACCATCAACATCTTCCCCGGCAACAGCGCGCGCGGCCTTCCCGGCCTGCATGCGACTTATGTGCTGTACGACGCGCACACCGGCGTGCCTCTGGCCATGATGGACGGCAACGAGATCACCGCGCGCCGCACGGCCGCCGCGGCGGCGCTGGGCGCGTCGTTTCTTGCGCGCACCGACGCACGCCGACTGCTGGTGCTGGGCACCGGGCGCATCGCACGCATGCTGCCGGCCGCGCATGCGAGCGTGCGGCCCATCGACGAGGTGTGCGTGTGGAACCATCGCCCCGAAGGCGCAGAGGCCCTGGCCGCGCAGTGGCGTGCCGAGGGCTGGCACGCGCGGGCCGTTACCGACCTGGCAAGCGCGGTGCACCAGGCCGACATCGTGAGCTGCGCCACGCTGGCCACCGTGCCGCTGGTGCGCGGCGAGTGGCTGGCGGCGGGCTCGCACCTGGACCTGATCGGCAGCTTCACGCCCGCCATGCGCGAGGCCGATGCGCAGTGCTTTGCCGGCGCGCGCACCTTCATCGACACCGACGAGGCGCTGCAAAAAGCCGGCGACCTGCTCGACGCCATTGCCGCCGGCACGCTGCGCGCACAGGACGTGCAGGGCACGCTGGCCAGCCTGTGCGGCAGGACCGAAGGAGGGCAAGGAGCGCAAGGAGCTCAAGGACCGCAAGGCCGCGCCAGCGACACCGAGCGCACCGTGTTCAAGGCCGTAGGCAGCGCGCTCGAAGACCTGACCGCCGCCACGCTGGTGTGGCAATCGGGCAGCGCTGCCTAGTTCGTTTGGGTTAGTTCGCAGCACTCAACGCGCCACTGGATAGGCTTTTTCCTACATCCAGATACGTCATGTAGCTAATAGCGTGTGTTTGGCGACACCGCTATGGTCCTAGCAACATCGACAGGGGCCCACCGCATGCTCAGCACCGAACACAAAGCCAACATCCTTCGCAAGGCCGGGTACACCGTGCCCGCGGTGCCAGGCAGCGCAAACAGCATCTACCAGACCAGCCAGACCTGGGGCAAGGCCGTCGAGACGCTCTATGTGTCGTACGCCGCGCAGCGCGCCGCCAAGAGCCTTCGTGATGCGGAAGAAGCGCGCATGCTGGCCTCGCTGCAGTTGCGCGCGGCCCGGGCTTACGCCTGAGCTGCCCTCGGGCTTCTTGACGGCCCGGCCTTTCAGATCAGGGCCGGCTCAGGGCTTCTTCTGTTTTTCAGGCGCGTCGCCGCTGCCGCCGCGCGACATCTGCCCCGCCTTCATCGCTTCCCGGTTCGCGGCACGGCGCTTGGACGTTGCGGCACGCTTGTCCGCACGCGACATCTTCGGCGCGGTGGTCGGTCGAATTTCGCCTTCCTGAATCTGCGGACCGCGCGCGGCCGCGGCGCCTTCCACGCGGCGCTCCTTGCGCGCCTCGGTGCGCTCGGCGCGCGTGGTGGGCGCTGACGGCATCGCCTTGCCTTGAGACGGATCGGCTTCGCCGGAAGACTGCGCGAACGCCGCCGACACCACCAGGGTTTGCGCCAGAGCCAATGACACAAGGCACATAGGCATGAGCATCTTTTTCATCGCGATGACCTTTCAGGGAGGGCTGGGGAAACCGGACGGGCGCATTGTGTTGCCGCCCGCCGGGTTCTGTCCACTGCCGCTGCCAGAGCCTGTCGGCGGGCTACTGCGCCCTGCCCTCACCTCTCGCTTCAGTCTGGCTGTTGGCGGTCGCGCAATTAGGCCAGCACCAGCCTGAGCAGTTCGGTTCTGAGCGCCGGCTCGCCCAGGTCGCCGCGGCGCGTAGCCCGGGCAGTGGTGCAGGCTTACTTGCTCTGGGCCGACTGCAGCACCGGGTTCTTCATGGTCGAGATGACCTTGCTGTTCACGCGCGAGCCGCCGGTCACGTTCTGGTCGGGGGCGGCGGCGGTGGCCATGGCTTCGTTGTAGACCTGAGCCGGGTCACGGCTGGAGGTGAACGGGTCTGCACCGCGCGAGCCACGCGTCACGTTCTGGTTGGGCGCGTGGGCCGTGTCGACGGCCTGCTTGTACATGGCGTCGGCGTCGGCCGTGGAGGTGAACGGATCGGCACCGCGCGAGCCGCGCGTCACGTTCTGGTTGGGCGCGTGCGCGGCGGCAATGGCTTCGGCTTCGACGGCTTCGCGGGTGCGTTGCTGCGCGTTGGCCGAGGTGACGGAAGCGACGGCCAGCAGGGCGAAGGCGGCGGCGAGGGCGAGTTGGGTGGTCTTCATGGTTCGTCTTTTCTGTGAGTTGTCTGTCTGTTTGGAGGGAGTCGACCCGGAGATGCGGGAAAACCCTGAGCAAGACTAGTCAGCGCAAAAGGCAGATCCGTGACGCCCCCCGTGGTGCGAACCGGGCTCTTGCGCACGCGCTGCAGCACGGGCGTTTTTCTGATAGCGCGGGTGGCGCGGTGCGTTAGCCTTTTGCGGGAACGTGCGCGCCGCGCGTGTCGCTTGCGCCTGTTCATTCACTCCCCGCCAAAGAACCCGAGAAGGAAATGCACACCATGGGAATGTTCGATTTCTTGAAGAAGAAAAAGCCCGCCATGCCGGACTCGCTGGAAGCCGGCATGGCCTCGCAGGCCGAAGACTTCATTCACGCCTTCTCGCAGTCCGGCGCGCCCATCGACGGCAAACAGCTCGACTACAGCGAAGCCTCTCTGGCATTGGTCGACCACGTGCTCGACGACTTCTTCAAGCAGCAGGCGCCGCTGCCGGACGACCTTCACTTTCTGGCGTCGGCCTATGTGTTCGAAGTGGCACGCCGCGAGTTTGGCGGGCGCTACCTGCGCGGCGACGAAGACAACCCCTTCGTGCTGGTCATCGGCCAGGGCGACGCGCAGGTCGGCGTGTGTGCCATGGCCAAGGTGCGCGGGCGCGCGGTGAACGGGCCGGAAGACAGCCTGCCGTTTTTCTACGCCGGCATTGCACCGGTCGTGGCGCGCGGCGTGAGCGCCACGCTCATCTGAACGAACGCAGCCGGGTGCTCTTCAGCGGGGCGGCTTGAAGCCGTGAACCTCCTGCCAGGGCGCGCCGGCGCCGCTGCGCTCCCAGGCCGCGCCAATGGCGGACTCGGTGATCTCACGCAGCGTCGGGTCCATCTTCAGGAACGCGTTCAGGGGGCAGACGCTGGGCGGGTGATCGTCGAGCTGCTGCTGGCTTTCGTTGCCGCTGGAGAAGATCCAGCCCGAGTCGTACGGGTTGTTCGGCTCCACGCGGTAGGCGAAGCACACCGGCACGCGGTGGGGGCCCATCACCTGATCGGAGGCCAACACGAGCGGCGCCAGGGCGGCGAACTTCTCCTCCCATGGCTCGATTGGTTTCTTCTTTTTGCTGAACGGCCACATGGCAGTTTCGTGCCCGATGAAAAGGCACCCTCCCTGGGCTGAATTTGCCTTGAGCTTGGGTGGTTGGCAAGCCGCTGGCTGTGTACGGCTGCATGTCGGCTGCAGGTCGGCTGCACGTTGGCTACAGGTCGGCAGCGCGCGCACGCTGAATCTGCCGCTTGGCCTTGGCGTCGGGCGCCTTATAGGTCGGCGACAGCCGGCGCTTGATGGACTTGATGGCAACGGCACGTGCGGCCTGGGCTTCGGCTTCAGCCTTGACTTCAGCTTCGGGCACATCGAGCTGCTGCAGCCACGCCAGCGTCTGCGCCGTGGGCGCGCCGCGAGCGGCGTAGAGGCAAAGGCGCTTCAGGAAAGGCTGGGCCGTGGTGTCGAAGGCCTTGACGACGACGCGCAGCACATCGCCCATCGCGGCTGCGTCGACCTGCACTCCGTCATCAAGGCTCAGCAGCAGGTTCAGCGCCGACAGCGCCTTCCATTCGGCATGCGTCGCGTCGGGCGATTGCCAGGTGGCAGCGTCGCAAAAGCCGAGCAGCGCCTGCACGCTCTGCACCGTCTTCACCTCTTCCAGCACGGCGATGGCGAAGCTGGCCAGGTCGGGGTCGGCCAGCAGCGTGCGCAGCGCGGCGACACCGCCGCGCCCGTAGGCCGCGCAGGTCTGCGCCCAGCACGCGAACGGCACGACGCGCGTGCCGTCTGGCAGCAAGCCGTTGCGCAGCCAGCCGTGCTGCGCGCAGAGCCGATCGATTTCGTCGGCACCGGCCGCGCCGTGAACGAGCGCGAAGCGGAGCATGTCTTCGACTTCCATGGCGCCGCCGTAGGCTGGGTTGGCTGGGCCTTTAGCAGCTTTGCGGGCGAGTGCGGTTAGGTTCATGTTTCGGGTTGCTGCGGACTTCAGGAAGACGCGAGTCGAAAAATATGGAGGAACTTGCGCGTCACTTCAGTCGTTTTCTCCGTGGCTCGGCGAGGGTACGTGGATGACAATCTTCCGCACTATTCAATACGCGGACACCGCTCGACGGAGGAACTGAAGATGGCTTATCTGAAAGAACTCAAGGTCACTTTCACACGCAAGCGCGTCGACGACGACTTGCTGAACAAACCAGTGGACAGCCCCGAGCAGGTGTTCGCGCTGTTCAAGGACATGCAGGACGAGACCAAGGAGAAGGTCGTCGTTCTGCACCTGAATCCGCAGCTGGAGGTTCTTTCTTATGAGCTTGCTGCGATCGGCACGGGAACCGGGGCGCTGGTTGAGCCGGTGGAGCTGTACCGCAACGCGATGCTGGCGAGGGCGCATTCGCTGATCGTGGTTCACAACCATCCTTACGGGACTTGCAAGCCTTCTCAGGCGGATATTGAGATTGCGGAGCGGTTGGTTGAGGTGGGGAAATTACTGGGGATGCCGTTGCAGGACTTCATCATTATTGGGGACGGGGGCTATTGCAGCTTTCGAGAAGACAGGCGCTTTTAACATTTTTTACGGGCGAAAGATAACCAATCTTTAAGACCATTTGAAATCCGAAGCTGGCATCAAATGTAATTGCATCTAACCAAAAAATTGATATCCCTAAATTTTTTTGCCTGCAACTGCACAAGAAAATTCTGCGGAAATTTTAATGGCATAAAAAACAAATCTCCCTTTAAATTTTTCGCAACTAATTTTATTTAACAAAGGCCGTTTATGGCAAGAATTACGAGACTGCCCGAGGTTCGCCCCCTGTCCGAAATCCTACCCAAAGGCACGGAAGGGGGAAAGGAATTTTCCAGAATTGTCGATCTTCTTCTTTTCTATTCCGCAACAAAAGAAGGTCGAACCGCGAAAATATTTAGTGACCGATCTGGTGATTACTTCGGACTGGATAGTTTTCAAGACCACCCAAAGAAAAAGGGTTGGAGCACGGGGTATCAGTACAAATTCTTTTCATCACCTCTCTCTGCATCTCATCGATCAGAGATAAAAAAGTCTTTACTAGTTGCAAACAAAAGCAAAACGAAGTCAAGAATTGAAAATTGGATACTTGTTACGCCAGATGACCTTTCCGAATCAAGCGGCCGATTGACGAAAGGGGACGTATCTTGGTTTGAGGGTTTGAAAAGTGAAAATGGAATTTCATTTAACATTGAGCACTGGGGCCATCGCAAGCTGCAAGCATTATTTTTGCTAGCACCCAGTTTGTGCCTGTTTTATTACCCAGAATTAGTAACAGAAGGCGCTCTAAAGAAGAAAAATATAGCAGCGATACGCGCTACTTACGATAAAAACCTTGTTAATACGTATAGTCGAATTGAATTTGTTGGGATGTCAGTATATAAGCCAGAGGCGACTAGAGGAGTAGAAATGGCTGACATTTACATTCCAGTTTCAGCGATGAAATACGGGTCGTCACCTAGAGATGATGAAAATAACAGAATAAATCCACTCTCATTTCTGGCAAGAGGGGCGCTTCACGTTGTTCTAGGTGACCCCGGATCCGGAAAATCCACTTTACTGAAATTTCTCGCTCTTGTCGGAAATTCTTCGCAACTTCAGTTGCGTTACACCGCCTTGCCTGATTCACGCTTGCCTATCCTCGTTATTCTAAGAAAATATGCCGATGCATTGCGCGAAAATAAAAATATTTCATTATTAGAATATATCTCTTTGTCAGCAAATGCTGATTTCAGCTTGAGGGGCGCTGATCAAGATTTCTTTGAGTACTATCTCGAATCAGGCAATGCGATATTGTTGTTTGACGGCCTGGATGAATTGCCCAACCCCGAACTTAAAAAAACCGTACGAGACCGTATCGATGCATTTTCCACGTCCTACCCTCTCAACACCGTTTTAATCACTTCTCGCATTGTTGGGTACGACAACGCATTTAGTTTTAATTCTGAAAAGTATGCACACTACACAATAGCGCCACTGACTCTTTCAGAGATGGATCAATTCGTATCTGATTGGTATAGAGTGCGACTTGAAAATGAATCTGAGCGCCAAATTTACGTCAATGATTTAAAGAGAATTTTTAGAAATCCGGAGCAAAAAGCAATCCGCAATCTTGCCGAAAACCCCCTGCTTTTAACAATTGTTGCTCTAGTTCATCGAATAGATGCGGTGCTGCCAGACGAACGTGTCGTGCTATATCAAAAATGCACGGAAACGCTACTAAATACATGGCACACATGGAAATATCGCGGCGTGGAATCTGTGGCAGGGCGCGGACGTGTTGAGCGCAGCAATAGGCGGCGCATCGAAGCCCTCGCAACGTATATGCAGTTAGCTGCTAGTACAACTACAAGTTCTGCCCGCACGATTTTAACGGAGGCAGAAGTTATGAGTGTGCTAGCCAAACACATTTTGGCCCACGAAGGAATTTCAAATCATGATGACGCGAACGATATTGCGGACGAATTTTTGCGTTTTGTTAGACAACGAGCAGGACTACTGATCGAAGTCGGCGAATCGCAATATAGCTTTGTGCACCTTACGTTTCAAGAATATCTGACTGCCACAGCCTTAGCTGTGGATATGGAATTTGGGGGTATTGAAAAGCTCTGGAATAAATGGAATCCGAAAACTGCAGACCCCCGATGGCATGAAATATTTAGACTGCTTGTAGCCGGGATGAAATCCGACAGTAGTCAAGAGTACCTAGTCAAGCACCTTATGCAGCTTAATAAAATTAAGCCGGCGTTTGAGCGCTTGTATCTTTTGGGGGGGATCTTGGTCGATGGCATTAAATGTACTGATGAACAAGCTCAAGCTATCGTCCGAGCGCTACTCTTTGCTCTGATAGATCAAAAGCTAGCTGAAGAACGGGATCGTCTGGTTTCCCTCTTGCGCGCCATCTTTAGCCGCTATCCTAATATTTGGCATACTACCTTACAGACTGTTTGGGTTGATACTCCGCGCCTGCGAGAACTTTTACTTCTAGCCGCCTTCGCCGTAGGGATGAATGTATCGGGTATAAATTCAATCCTATATCCGAAGTCGATCAATTGCGAACCCATCCAGATAATCCTATTTTCACTACTTTTCGGGGAAGTTTCGATTAATCATCAACTCCCCGAAAAACTCATTGCTCGCGCCAATAACTTTGAAGCACGAGTAACACTTAGTTCAGTAGAAAACCACGAGGCAAACGCTGCCGCCGTTTCTATCGAAGGCGCATTATCTTTAGCGCCTAATTGTCTTTCTGAATTTCATATGTTTTGCAGGGGCATGTTGGCGATTTTGGTTGGGCGCGGTCCATTTGCAGATTACTTTTACAACAAAACTTTTGGACAGGATACAACCGAAAATTCCGCATTTGAAATTTCACAGCACCGTGCGATTAGGTACATGAAAAAATGGCGGGAAGTCAGGATCGGCGACTACAGCAAGTGGCGAACGGAAGGAATCGCCAAGGCACTCGATGCTGCGGGCGGAATCGGCGGAAACTGGAGAAACCGATCAATCGGCCATGATGCGGAGGTGTGGTCGGTTCGAGATCTAATCAGAAACAAACTTAACATCAACGAAAATCATCTGGTTGCCCTGCGTCGAAATAATAGATTAGCGAAGTCTATTGATGGAGCTTCAATTCAGGATGCCGGTATTCATATTTTAATTGAATCTTTTAATTTAGAGCCAGCAGACCTATGGAGACATGCCCTTGGTGCTGGGCTTTCGCCAGTTTTGAATAGTAGAAAAATTGCTTTTACACAAAAAAACCTAAGTGACTTAGAAGGAAAAATTTCTTCAGGGACAAGTACTGATCGCCAAAAATGGGAGATTGCCAACTTTCTTCTTTATGATATTTGGTTGTACGTGATCTGCGGCCACGAATCTTTAGAAGATAGTCCCGTCGCAGCTCTCGAATTACTTGTGAGCCCATCAGAGCATCCTGCGATTCAGATAGCACTCGCCTTCCGACGAGCAGCATATGGTGATGACGATGGAGTCTCCCTATTTGCAAATTATGCAAACCAATCCGACGGTGGCATCGCCGAAATTATTAAATGCGCCTTCTACACCGAGGCAATGAAAATTCACCAATAGAACAACGGGTGGAAAAGCAGAAAAACAGTGCTGGCAAAAGTGTGATTTTTTAATTAAGCACTACCGTCAATAATCCGCGCTTCACCCTGAATGGTGCCCTGGCCGACAAATAAGCGTCGGTAGGGTAATCATCTGGTATCAAACCATAAAGATGCGGTTGCCGCATAAACCTCCTACCCCATACTCGTAAGCTTCAGCAGCAGCTGTTCGACCGAGCCATCCTTAGTGCCACGCTAGATCTGCGCGATCACCAACTAGAGAAAACCTCTATCTCGGCGTCGGCCCGCCCAGTTCCCTCGAGCCCTCAACTTCAAGGTGGATAGCTCCTTCAGCCCAAGTCAAGGCGAATACCTCTCAGCAGCAGCGATTTCATCTCCGATTCTGCTGTGCTGCCAAACCCTTCCACAACCAACACGCTGCCTTCATTCAGCAAGTCCTGCCCACCACTCATGCGCGCTGAGACAATCGGTGCTGCCACGGTCCAAATCAAAGTCGGCGTTGTAGTTCCCGGCAGTTTTGGGGGGCCACCATCAGTACGCGGACCTGGAAGAGGGTGGCCTGCACATCGGAGAAGGCACTTTTGTGCCGTCTGGACGGCAACTGTTCGGCGGCAGTCGGATCACTCCACCACCGCCCCAGAACTCTTCACAATCCCCGCCCACTTCTCACTCTCCCGAGCAATCAGCGCCGCGTATTCAACCGGCCCACCCAGCAACGGCACAGCCCCTTCCACGTCCAGCCGCGACTGAAATTCCTTCTCCCCTGCCACCTTCAACATCTGCCCCGCCAGCTCGTTCACAAACGCAGCCGGCGTCCCGCGCGGCGCAAGAATTCCATAGGTCAGCGTGCTCTCGAAATCCGCCAGCGCACCCAGGCCCGACTCCATCACCGTCGGCACATCGGGCAGCGACGGCAAGCGCTTGGCGCTGGTGACCGCAATGGCGCGCAGCCGGCCGCCCTTCACCAAAGCCAATGCCGGCGGAATCACGCTGAACATCATGTGCACCTGCCCGCCCGCGAGGTCGGTCAACGCGGGGTTGGTGCCTTTGTAGGGAATGTGGGTCAGCCTGGTGCCGGTGCGCTCGGCGAAGAACTCGCCGCTCAGGTGTCCGCCGGTGCCGCTTCCGCTGGACGCGTAGTCGATGGCGCCGGGGCGCGCCTTGGCCTCGTTCACCAGGTCGGCGATGGTGCGGATCTTCGAGCTGGCGGGCACCACCAGCACCAGCGCGGACGACGCGAACATGGCCACCGGTGCCAGGTCTTTGCGGGGGTCGAACTTCAGGCCCTTGTAGAGCGCGGGGTTGATCGACACGGTGCCGGTGTGGCCCAGCAGCAAGGTGCTGCCGTCGGCCGTGCTGCGCACCACTTCGCCGGTGCCCAGGTTGCCGCCGGCACCGGGCTTGTTGTCGACGACGATGCTCTGCCTGCGCAGCTCGCCCAGGCCCTTGGCCATCTGGCGCGCGAACACGTCGTTGCCGCCGCCGGGGGCGAAGGGCACGACGATGCGAATGGGTTTGGCGGCGTCGTGAGCCGACGCGTTGGATGCTTGTTGCTGCTGGCCCTGCGCAAAGGCTGGCAGGGCGGCTGCCGCGGAGAGCAGGCCCAGCAGCATCTCGCGCCGGGTGGTTGAAGAGGCAACAACGACTCGGCGCGAGGTGAAGGTCATGACCTGCTGTGTGTCAGACGCGTTCCAGGATCAGCGCAATGCCCTGGCCCACGCCAATGCACATGGTGCACAGCGCGTAGCGCCCGCCGCTCTTGTGCAGCTGGTTCACGGCGGTGGTGGCCAGGCGCGCACCGCTGGCGCCCAGCGGGTGGCCCAGCGCAATGGCGCCGCCGTTGATGTTCACGCGGGCGTCGTCGTCCTTCAGGCCCAGCAGGCGCATCACGGCCAGGCCTTGTGCGGCAAAGGCTTCGTTGAGTTCGATGACGTCCATCTGGTCGATGGTGAGGCCGGTGAGCGCCAGCACCTTCTGTGTGGCGGGTGCGGGGCCGATGCCCATCACGCGCGGTGCCACGCCGGCGGTGGCCATGCCGACCACGCGAGCGCGCGGGGTAAGGCCGTGCTTGGCGGCGCTGGCTTCGTCGGCCAGCAGCAGCGCGCAAGCGCCGTCGTTCACGCCGCTGGCGTTGCCTGCCGTGACGGTGCCGTCGGGGCGCACGATGGGCTTGAGCTTGGCCAGCGCCTCCAGCGTGGTGTCACGCGGATGCTCGTCTTTGTTGACGATGACGGCGTCGCCCTTCTTTTGCGGCACGCTCACGGGCACGATTTCAGCGTCGAAGAAGCCCGACTTCTGCGAGGCCACGGCGCGCAGTTGCGAGTTGAGCGCCATCAGGTCTTGCGCTTCGCGCTCGATCTTGTAGTCGGTGGCCACGTTCTCGGCCGTCTCGGGCATGGAGTCGACGCCGTACTGCGCCTTCATGAGTTTGTTGACGAAGCGCCAGCCAATGGTGGTGTCGTACACGGCGTTGTTGCGGCTGAAGGCGCTCTCGGCCTTGGGCATGACGAAGGGCGCGCGGCTCATGCTTTCCACACCGCCGGCAATCATCAGGCCGGCTTCACCGGCGCGAATGGCGCGGGCTGCAGTGCCGACCGCATCAAGGCCGGAGCCGCACAGGCGGTTGATGGTGCCGCCGCCCACTTCGAGCGGCAGGCCGGCCAGCAGCGCGGACATGCGCGCCACGTTGCGGTTGTCTTCACCGGCCTGGTTGGCGCAGCCGTAGAGCACGTCGCCCACGGCTTGCCAGTCGACGTTCTTGTTGCGTTCCATCAGCGCACGCAGGGGCACCGCGCCCAGGTCGTCGGTGCGCACGCTGCTGAGCGAACCGCCGTAGCGGCCGAAGGGGGTGCGAATGGCGTCGCAGATGAAGGCTTGGTTGGTCATGGTGTGTGTGTGTCTCTTGGAGGTTTTGAATGAATCAGGCGGCGGGTGCAGCAGGTGCAGCAGGTGCAGCAGGCGCAGCAGGTGCGATGGGCAAGCCGACCAGCTTCTCGAGCTCTTCGCGGCTCAGGCCGTCGACCAGGTCGACGAGCTTCAGGCCCTGTGGCGTGCATTCGAGCGTGGCCAGGTCGGAGTACACGCGCTTGACGCAGGCGATGCCGGTGAGCGGATACGTGCACTCTTTCACCAGCTTGCTCGCGCCCTGCTTGGTCAGCAGATCCATCATCACCCAGGTCTGCTTGGCGCCGATGGCCAGGTCCATGGCGCCGCCCACTGCGGGAATGGCGTCTTTCTCGCCGGTGTGCCAGTTGGCCAGGTCGCCGGTGGCCGACACCTGGAACGCGCCGAGCACGCAGATGTCGAGGTGGCCGCCGCGCATCATCGCGAAGCTGTCTGCGTGGTGAAAGAACGAGCCGCCCGGCAGCAGCGTGACGGGTTGCTTGCCTGCGTTGATGAGGTCGTAGTCTTCTTCGCCGGCCTCGGGAGCGGGGCCCATGCCGAGGATGCCGTTCTCGCTCTGCAGAATGACTTCGCGGCCCTTGGGCAGATGGTTGGCCACCAGCGTGGGCTGGCCGATGCCCAGGTTGACGACGGCGCCGTCGAAGATGTCTTGTGCCACTCGCGCTGCGAGCTGGTCCTTGGTGCGACGTGTGTAAGTCATGGTCATGCTGCCTTCTTGAAACCGCCGGCTTGCGTCGCCACGCGTTCGATGCGCACCACCTGGTGCACGAAGATGCCCGGGGTCACGATGGTCTCGGGGTCGAGGGTGCCCAGCTCGGCAATGTCGTGCACGGTGGCCACTGTTTTCTTGGAGGCCATGGCCATCACCGGGCCGAAGTTGCGCGCGGCCTTGCGGTAGACCAGGTTGCCCCAGCGGTCGCCACGCTCGGCCTTGATGAGCGCCACGTCGCCGTGAATGGGGTACTCCAGCACGTACTGCTTGCCATCGATTTCGCGGGTCTCGCGATCGCCCGCCAGTTGCGTGCCGTAGCCCGTGGGGCAGAAGAAGGCGCCGATGCCGGCGCCCGCCGCGCGAATGCGCTCGGCCAGGTTGCCCTGGGGCACGAGCTCCAGCTCCAGCTTGCCGCTGCGGTAGAGGCCGTCGAACACCTGGCTGTCGGCCTGGCGCGGAAAGCTGCAGATGATCTTGCGCACGCGGCCGGCCTTCAGCAGCGCCGCAAGGCCGGTCTCGCCGTTGCCCGCGTTGTTGTTGACGACGGTGAGGTCCCTGGCGCCCTGCTCGACCAGGCCGTCGATGAGTTCGTTGGGAATGCCGGCCGTGCCGAAGCCGCCGATGAGAACCGTGGCGCCGTCTTGAATGCCTGCCAGGGCATCCGCGACCGAGCGCGCGATCTTGTTGATCATGAAGCTTGTCTCCGGGTGTGAGGAAAGAAGAAGCAGAACGCCCCGCGTGATCTGCCCGATTCTGCGAACCCTGAAAATGTTCGTCTAAAGAACATTTGTTCGTATAATGAATTTTAGAGAGGATCGCGCACCATGGCAACCCAACCGGTCACACCCGCCCCCGGCGACAGCTACGTGCAGTCGTTCGCGCGCGGCCTGCAGGTCATTCGCTCGTTCAGCGCCAACGCGCCGCATCAGACGCTCAGCGAGGTGGCGGCCGGCAGCGGGCTCACGCGCGCGGGGGCGCGCCGCATTCTGCTCACGCTGCAGACGCTGGGCTATGTGGTGACCGACGGCAAGCTCTTCACGCTCACGCCGCGCATCCTCGACTTGGGGTTTGCGTACCTGTCGTCCATGCCGATCTGGAACCGCGCGGAGCCGGTGATGGAAGACCTGGTGCGCGAGGTGCAGGAGTCTTGCTCGGCCGCCGTGCTGGACGCGACCGACATCGTGTACGTGCTGCGCGTGCCCACGCAGAAGATCATGCGCATGAGCCTGGGCGTGGGCTCGCGCTTGCCGGCCTATTGCACGTCACTGGGCCGGCTGCTGCTGGCCGACCTGGAAGACGACGCGGTGCGCGCGCGGCTGGAGGCCTCCAACATCGAGGCCATGACCAAGCACACGGTGACCGACATCGACGCACTCATGGCCAAGGTGGCGCAGGCGCGCAAGCAGCAGTGGTGCCTGGTGAACCAGGAGCTGGAAGAAGGCCTGATCTCGGTGGCCGCGCCCATCGTCAACCGCCAGGGGCGCATGGTGGCGGCGCTGAACATCAGCGGGCAGGCCAACCGCACGAGCGCAAAGGTGATGCAGGAGACGATGCTGCCCGCGCTGGTGGACGCGGCGCGGCGGGTGTCGCAGTTGCTTTAGGGCGTGAAGGTCTGGCGGCGCGCGGCCTGCTCGCGCACCACTTCGGCCAGCGCAGCAACGGCGGTATCGATCTGCTCGACGCTGGCCGTCACGAACGACAGCCGCAGGGTGCGCGGGTCGCCCTCCCCCGCATAGAACGGCGCACCGGGCACGAAGGCCACGTTGCGCGCGACCGCATGCGCCAGCAACTGCACCGCGTTCATGCCCTGTGGCAACCGCAGCCACATGAACATGCCGCCCGCCGGCTTGTTGAACGCCACATCCAGACCCTGCATGTCGCGCACGAGCGCGGCGTGCATCGCATCGCGCTGGCGCCGGTAGAGCGCGCGAATGGTCGGCACGTGGCGCTCCAGGAAGCCGTCTTTCATCACCTCGAACACCAGCCGCTGGTTGAAGCCCGGCGTGTGCAGGTCGGCCGCCTGCTTGGCCTGCAGCAGCTTGGGAAAGATGTGCTTCGGCGCGACCATGAAGCCCAGCCGCAGCCCCGGCGCCAGCACCTTGGAGAACGAGCCCAGGTAGATGCAGCCTTCGGGGTTGCGCGCCGTGAGCGGTGGCGCGGGCGGCTCGTCGAACCACAGGTCGCCGTACGGGTTGTCCTCGACGATGGGCAGCCCCGTGCGCGCCGCAACCGCGCAGACGGCGGCGCGGCGCTCCTCGGTCATGGTGCGTCCGGTGGGGTTCTGGAAGTTGGGCAGCAGGTAGGCGAAGCGTGCGCCCGCGGCCTTGGTCGCGAGGTCGTCGGGGCGCACGCCCAGCGCGTCGCTGGCCACGCTCACCACCTCGGGCTCCATGGGCGCGAAGGCCTGCAGCGCGCCAAGGTACGTGGGCGTTTCCACCAGCACCTTGCTGCCGGGATCGATCAGCACCTTGGCCAGCAGGTCGAGCCCCTGCTGCGAGCCGGTGGTGACGAGCACCTGCGCCGGGTCCACCTGCCAGGGCAGCATGGCCGCGATGGCCTCGCGCAGCGGCGCATAGCCCTCGCTGGAGGCGTATTGCAGCGCGCCCTGCGCGTCGTCGGCCAGCACCTTGGCGCAGGCCTGCGCGAAGGCCTCGACCGGAAAGGTCTTCGGCGACGGCAGGCCGCCGGCCAGGCTCACGATGCCGGGTTTCTCGGTGACCTTCAGGATCTCGCGGATCACCGAGGGGTTCATCTTTGCCGCGCGCGCGGCCAGCGTCCAGTGGGTCATGTCAGAGCTTGAATTCCTTGGCCTGCTTGATCACCGCGGCCTTGTCGAAGTCGTTCACCTCGTCGATGAGGTCGTTGGTGAACACGCCGTTCACATCGCCGATTTCTGCGGCGAGCCTGGGGTTCTTGCTGGTCTCGGCGGCGGTGTCGACGTTGGACGCCCACTCCGCCACGCTGGATGCGCCGATGCGCTTGTCGGTGTCGTCGGCGCGGCGCATCCAGTTCTCCTTACGGTCTTTCAGGATGAATTGCAGCTCCTTGCGGGCCTCGTCCTCGGTCTTGCTTTTGGACTTGCTCTCGGGGTAGAGCGCCCAGTGGATGTTGATGGCCTGGTCGAGGTTGGTGTGCGCAAAGAGCGTGGATTTTGCGATGCCGCGAAACAGGCCCACCAGGCTCTTGCGGTCTTCCTTCAGCGTCTTCTTGCGCACGCAGATCCAGCCCGAGCCAACCTCGGCGTACTTCGGCGGCAGCGGCACGTAGCGCAGCGGCACGCCCACCATCTCGATGCGCGCCGCGCCGGTGTCGTAGGTGACGATGGCGTCCACGCGGTCTTGCGTCAGCGCCTGGCCGGCGGGAGCACCGTCGCCCACGGCGATGTACTGGTTGGTCGAATCGTCCAGGCCCAGCTCCAGAAGAATGGTCTTGGTGACGACGATGCCCGGGTCGCCCTGGCTGCGCACGCCAATGCGCTTGCCTTTCAGGTCGGCCGCCGTGCGGATGGGGCTGCCGGGCTTCACCACGATCACGTTGGCATTGCGCGGCAGCCATTTGTAGGCCGCCACCAACCCCAGGTTCGGGTCCTTGGCCGCAGCGGGCAGGAAGATGCCGGGCGCCACGGGCCCGAAGGCCACCTGCTCGGTCATGAGCGCCTGCATGGCCTGCGCGATGCTGCTCATGTTGACGTACTCCACGTCCACGCCCTCCGACTGGTAGTAGCCCAGCTTCGGATGCCGGCCCGCCGTGATGAAGGCCTGCTGCGCGTCGTTGACGCCCGCGGAGTTGGCCACCTTGAGGATCTTCGGGGACTGCGACTGCGGCTGAGACTGCGCCAGTGCCAGTCCGGGCGCCACGCCCAGGGCCGCGCCAAACGCGCCAAGCGTCATGTTGAACCTGCGTCTATCGAGCATGAAACATCTCCTGGAGAGTGAATGAGACTTGGCCGGCCGCGCCCACGCTAGGCGTTGACGGTGCGCTTGTGCGTCTCCACCGGCATCCAGTGCAGCACGCGCCGCTGCACCACGCGCAGCACGCTGGTGAGCGCAATGCCGATGACCGACAGCACGATAAACACCGAGAAGCTGCCGCCCGTGTCCATCTGCGCGTCCATTTGCAGAATGAGCACGCCCAGCCCGGCCTGTGCGCCGACGAACTCGCCCACGATGGCGCCCACCACCGCAAAGGCCGCGGCCATGTCGAGCCCCGCGAAGATGTACGGCAGAGCGCTCGGGAACTTGGCCTTGCGAAAAATCTGCCACGGCGTGGCCGACAGCGAGCGCAGCAGGTCGATGCGGTCGGGGTCGATGGCCTTGAAGCCCGCGATGCTGGTGACCAGCACCGGAAAGAAGGTCAGCATGCACACGATGGCCACCTTGGAGCTGATGCCAAAGCCCAGCCACATGACGATGATGGGCGCCACCGCGACCTTGGGAAGGCTCTGAAAAGCGGCCACGTAGGGCTGCAGCACGGCCTCCACGCGTTCCATCTGCGAGATGGCCACGCCCAGCGCCAGCCCGATGGCGCTGCCGATGAAAAAGCCCAGGGCGATTTCCGCGAGCGTGATGGCCGTGTGAAACCACAACCCGTCCTTGGCCATGACACCGGTCGCCAGGCCGCGCCACAGCGCCACCATCACCTCGCTGAACGGCGGTATCAGGAACTTGGGCACGCTGAAGAAACGCGTGCCGCCTTCCCACGCGGCGAGCAGCACCACGAGCAGCACGAGCGAGGCGGTCTTGTTCGAGCGCAGCGCGCGCTTCAGCGCCGAGGGGCGTTGCACGGCGCAATCGGCGATGGTGGGCTCCGTCGAAATCGCGGCGTGAGAAATTGCAGTGTGAGAAATTGCAGTGTGAGAGAGGGGTGTGCTGGACATGCGAGCCTCCTGGCGTGGCGAAACGGTCAGTCGAAGGAACCGGTGTGGTCGAAGATGCCGCGAATCTCGTGCGCCACCTTGGCAAAGGCCGGCGTGCCCATGGCGTCCATGGTGCGGGGCCGGGGCACGTCGACACGAATCACGCGCTCCAGCGAGCCGGGCCGCGCGGTCATGACGAAGACCACGTCGCCGAGAAAAATGGCCTCTGGAATCGAGTGGGTGATGAGGATCACGGTCTTGCCGCTCTCCTGCCAGATGCGTTGCAGCTCCAGGTTCATCTGCTCGCGCGTCATGGCGTCGAGCGCCCCGAAGGGTTCGTCCATCAGCAAGATCTTGGGGTCGTGCAGCAGAGCCCGCGCAATGGAGGCACGCTGTTGCATGCCGCCGCTCAACTGGCGCGGCAGCTTGTGCTCGAAGCCGTCGAGCCGCACCATGTGCAGCAGCTGCATGGCGCGTTCGCGCGCGGCCTTCATGTTCAGCCCCAGCACCTCGGCGGGCAGCATCACGTTCTCCAGAATCGTGCGCCACGGCAGCAGGATCGCGCTCTGGAACACCACGCCCACGTCGTTGCGCGTGCCGCGAATCGGCTGGCCGTCCATGGTGACGCTGCCCTGCGAATAGTCGAGCAGCCCGGCCACGATGCGCAGCAACGTGCTCTTGCCGCAGCCGCTGGGCCCGACCACCGACACAAAGCTGCCGTTGGCAATGGTGCAGTTGATGTCCTTCAGCGCCAGCACGCCGCCCGTGCCCGGCGCGCCGAAGGTCTTGGAAAGGCCGCGAATTTCGATGTGGCTCATTGGGATGCCTTCGTGCTTCGCACCGCGGTGCAAGTGGGCTGCGGCTCGGGCTCGGGCTCGGGCTTGGGGAGTGCCGGCGCGGCGCTCATGGGGTCTGCTCGAAGAAGCGCGTCAGGGCTTGCGCCACCAGGGCGGGCGCCTGCAGGCAGGTGGCGTGGCCAACGCCGGGCAGCAGCAACTGGTGGGCGTTTTCTATCCACATGCCCATGTCGAAGGTGAGGTGCGCGGGCACCACGCGGTCGCTGTCGCCGGCCAGCAGCAACGTGGGCGCGGCGATGCTGGCCGGGCGAATGTCGGCGCTCGACGCCACGGCCTGCGCACGGCGCACCGAGCGCTCCGACGATGGGTGCACCTGGCTGAAGAAATCGCGCAGCGCGGGGTTCTGCGCAAGGTAGCGCTCGGGAAAGAACATGGCCGCCAGCTGGTGCGAGGTGTGCGGCAGCCCGGCGCGCAGTGTGGCAATGGCCTGGCTGCCGTCGGGGTTCAGTTCGGCCAGCGAATACGGCAGCGCCCATGTGCTGCCGAGCACCAGCTTGTGGACCACGTCGCCGTGCGTTGCAGCCAGCACCTGCGCAATGCGACCACCGAACGAGCTGCCGAACACGTTCACGGCCGGCAGGCCGAGCGAGCGCACCAGCGTCTTCGCGTCCAGTGCCAGTTGCGCCAGCGTTGAAGCCTGCGGCGGGCTTTCTGTTTCACCGCAATCGCGCTGATCGTAGGCAATGACGGTGAAGCGCTTGGCCAGCAGCGGCGTGATGGCATCGAACATGTGACGACTCGCCTCTGCACCGTGAACCAGGAGCAGAGGCGGCCCATCGCCGCTCATTGTGTAAGCGGTTTTCGCATCGCCGGTGATTGCGTGAGCGGTCATGGCTTGTGGCCTGCCCGGCTTTGCTGCTGCGGTTGTTGTTCTTCTTCGAGGAAGAAGGTGAGCTCCACCTTCAACCCCTTCGGGTCGCGCACGAAGACCTGGTGCAGCGGCCAGCCCGGCACGGGTGCCTCTTCATACGCAATGCCGTGCGCGCGAAAGTGGGCGCGTGTCTCCTGCAGCCCCTGTGCGCGAAACGAGATGTGGTCGAGCGGCCCGGTGCCGCCCTTGGCAGGTTCGTCGAGAAACGCGGCGAGGTGAACGATCGGCTGCCCGTGGCTGTACAGCCAGTTCCCGGGAAAGGGAATGACGGGCCGGGGGCCGTCGGTCAGGCCGATGTGCACCGTGTAGAACGCGAGCAACGTGTCGAGTTCATCGGGCGTGCAGCCCAGCGTGTAGTGGTGGAGCGCAATGACGGGCATGGTGCTTTCCTCTTTCAGCCGATGAGCTGGTCCAGCGCCGAAGCCAGTTCGGCGGCCGGGTCCGAAGGCTGCCACGGCATGCGCCAGGCAACGTGACCGTCGGGTCGCACCAGCACCGCGCCGCGCAGGCCAATGAGCAGGCCGTGCTTTTCGGCGTCTTCCTCGAGCTGGCGGGTGTCGATCTGCAGGTCTCTGCGGGCCGACACCTCTTTCGCGGCCTCCAGCCAGGCCTCGCCCTTCAGGCCGACCACCAGCACGAAGTGCTTGTCGAACCAGTCGAGCGTGGAGCGCTTGCGCGCCAGGTCGAGCCAGAGGTGCGGAAAGCGCCCGCCGGGCCGGTCGCTCGGCTCGTACGAGCGCGTGCGCATCGCGGGCTTGGCGGTGCCGTCGGGCACGAGCGCGCCTTCGTCGTAGCTGAACCCGAGGCTCTGGCCCACGCTGTGCACGTGGTTCTCGGTGTCCTTGATCCAGAAGTTGATCTCGTCGATGTTGCCGCGCCGAAAGGCCTCGTCGGTCTTCAGAAAGCGCTGGGTGTTGCCGTAGCTGAAGTCGGCGTTCGACTCGGCCACGGGCCGGCGTTCCTGGTCGTAGCTGTCGAGCAGGCGCTCGCTCGCGCGCCCCTTGAGCACAAGGTCGAGCTTCCAGGCCAGGTTGTGCGCGTCCTGAATGCCCGAGTTCATGCCGTAGCCGCCGCTGGGCGGAAAGCGGTGCGCCGCGTCACCGACCAGAAACACGCGGTTCTTGCGAAAGCCCGTGGCCACCTGCCGGCTCAGCCGCCAGATGGAGCGGTTGATGACCTGCACGTCGAGGTTCGGCAGGCCGGTGTGGATGCGCGCAAGGCGCACCACCTCTTCGTCGGTGCGCTCGCCGGGGCGCTCGTCCTTGTCCGCGCCGATCTTGATCAGGCTGAGCCAGCGGTCGCAGCCGTTGGTGTTGAGCACCGAGGCCATGGGCACATTCGAGTCCCTGGGCACCACGCGGAAGGCGGCCGTGTTGGCGGCGCCGCGAATGCCGCTGAGGTCGGCCTTCCAGTACTCGTTGGCCATCACCGCCATGGTGGAGGGGCCGCGCATTTCCAGGCCGCTGACGCGGCGCACGCTGCTGCCCGCGCCGTCGGCGGCAATGAGACAGGCGGCGTCCCACGCAACGGTCTCGCCGGTCTTGAGGTCGCGCACCGTGACCTTCACGCCTTGCGGGGTGTCGGTGTAGTCGACGAACTCGGTCGAATAAAGAATGTGGTTGCGGCTGGTGCCGGCGGCGCCAAGCTCACGGGCGTGCTTCAGCAGCTCTTCTTCCACCGCGTCCTGCGAGAGGATGCATTTCCAGGCGGGCGACAGGCCAATGTTGACCTCGGGCAGCGTGCGGCCGTATTCGTGGCCCGCCATCGACTCGACGAACGCGAACATGTCGGAGTTGTCGGGCAGGCCGCGCGCACGCATGCGCTCCTCGATGCCCCACTGGCGAAAGATCTCCATGGTGCGGCTCCAGCAGCCGCGCGCCTTCGGGTGGTCGGTGGTGGACGAGGCCCGCTCGACCATCACAAAGTCGATGCCGAAGCGGTTCATGAGGATCGCCATCGAGAGGCCGACCGGGCCGCCTCCAACAATGAAGACGGCGGTTCGCGCCGGGGATGCGGCGTGCTGCGAATTCTGCGTGGCTGTCATGAGGAGGCCTTTGAGAAGGAAGCGATGAAGGTCGGTGTCAGCTGCCAGCTTGCGCCTTGCCCAGCCAACAGTGAAGCCCGGGCGCGGGCACGATCCAGCGCGCCGCCAGCAGTGCAAGCAAGCGCACGGCCAGCACCTCGTGCGGTTGCCAGCGGCCGCGCACGCCAAACACGTTGAAGGTGGCGATGCAGGTGGTGCCGCGAAGAATCGGCACGTTGATGACGGCGTTCAGGCCCAGCGGCGCCATGAGGCTGTAGTCGTCGAAGACCTCGGCAAGCACATGGCTGCCTTCGGCCACGAAGACCTGACCGCGAGCGAACAGGGTTTCGGTCCAGGGCGTGAGGGTCTTGCGCTTGCGCCCCGACACCGGAAACTCGTTGGCATTGGACGAATAGAAGCGCTGCAGCTGCACCTCGTTGGCCGGGTCGGTCGCGGTGGTCACGTTCAGGTTGATGCTGAAGGTGACGGGGCCGACCATCAGGCGCAGGAAGCCGTCGATCAGGTGCATGGCGCTGTCGACGTCCCTGGTTTGCTCCAACGCGTCGAACAGGTTCGCGCAGAGGGCTGTGGCCAGCGGGCTGGTGGCTTCGGGTGGCGTGAACATGAAGGGCAGTCTAGGATCGGCCATTCACCAATTCGCGCTCTTTTTTGATAACGCTATAACCAAACGCTTATGGCCAAGAACCCTGGCTCGCTTTCATCGCCTGCATCGCCTGCATCGCCTTCATCGCCTGCATCCACCGCCCCTCACGACCGCGCGGAGCAACTGCGCCACACCCTCGTGTCTCGCCTGAAGATGCGCCACCTGGCCCTGCTGCAAAGCGTGCACAGGCACCGCACGCTCAGCCGCGTGGCGCTGGAAATGCGGCTGAGCCAGCCGGCCATCACCAAGGCGCTGAAGGAGGTGGAAGAGATCTTCATGACACCGCTGTTCGAGCGCACCAGCCGCGGCCTGAACCCGACGCCCGCGGGCGAGGCGGTGCTGCACTACGCGCTGATCTCGCTCGCTGACATGGCGTCGACCGCCAAGGTGCTGACCGCCATCGACACCGGGCTGACGGGGCGCGTGCGCATCGGCGTCACGCCGCACGTGCCCGAGGCACTGCTGAATGCCACCTTCACCCACCTGCTGGGGCAGACGCCGCGCGTGGCGGTGATGGCCAGGGAAGGCACCACCGACGAGCTGGTGGCGCTGCTGGGCGCGCGCGAGCTCGACTGCGTGATCGGGCGCTCGTTCCATGGCGGCATCGACATCGACATCACGCAGGAGGCCATCTACCAGCAGGTGCCTTGCCTGCTGGTACCGGTGAAGAGCCGGGCGCGCCTGTCGAAGGGGCCGCTGGACTGGCGCAGGCTTGCCGCGCTCGACTGGATCATGCCGCCGCCGAACACGCCGATGCGGCGCACCTTCAACGCGATCTTTCTGGGGGCGGGCGTGCAGCCGCCCTCGCCCATGGTGGAGACGTGGTCGCTGCGCAGCATCGACACGGTGCTGCGCAGCGAACCCAATGCCGTGACGATTCTGGCGCGCGACGTGGCGGCGGAACTGGCCGCAGGCGGCGCGTGCGCGGTGCTGCCCTACGCGCTGTCCTGGAACCTGCCGCCGATCAGCTTCTTCGTGTCGCAGAGCATCGCGCAGCAGCCCACGGTGCGGGCGTTGGCAACAGCGATACGCAATGCGGCGCTGGGGCTGGGGGCTTCTGCGAAGAGCTGACTGGCGCCCTGCATCGGCACGCCGCTCAGCTCTCGGAGCGAATGCCCTTCATGATGATGACGCCGCCCAGCCGTGTCGTGTCCGCACGCATGCGCTTGGCCAGCATGTCGGGCGACCCGGGCTGCGCTTGCCAGCCGGTCTTGAGCAACGCCTGGCTCACGTCTGGCGAGCTGATCACCTCGACCAGCGCGGCGTTGAGCCTGGCGACGGCCGCGGGCTTCATGGCGGCGGGCGCGGCCAGTGCGGTCCATATCTCCAGGTCGGCGCCGCGCACGTCGGCGTCGCGAAGGGTGGGCAGCTCGCCGGCCAGCGCGCTGCGCTCGGGCGAGGTCACGCCGATGGCCTTGAGCTTGCCCGACGCGATGTGCGGCATGGCCAGGCCCGGCGGCAGCAGCGCCAGTTGCACCTCGTTGGCCAGCAGGCCCGCAATGACCTGCGGGTTGCCGGTGTAGGGCTTGTGCTGCGCGGTGATGGCCGCGCGGCTCTTGATGAGTTCCATGCCCAGGTGGCCCACGGTGCCCACGCCCGGCGTGCCGTACCTGGCGGCACCGGCGAGGTTGCGCACCCACAGCAGCTGCTCGGCCGCGGTCTTGCCGGCGGCACTGCCCGACACCACCAGCACCAGCGGCGCGGTGCCGATGAGGCCGACGGGGGCAAAGTCTTTTTCGGGGTCGAAGGGCAGCGACGGGTTGAGCAGCTTGGCAATGGTGAGGTTGCCGTTGATGAGCGCGCCGATGGTGTGGTCGTCGGTGGCCTTGGCGACCAGCTCGGCCACGGTGTTGCCGCTGGCGCCGGGTTTGTTCTCGACCACCACCGGCTGATGCAGCAGCCTGGACAGCGGCTCGGCCACGGCGCGGGCGGCAAGGTCTGGCGATGCGCCGGCCGGGAAGCCCACGAGGATGCGCACGGCCTTGGTGGGCCAGGCAGTGTCGGCGGCGCTGCCGCGCTGCCGCGACCAGGAAGCCTTGGCAAACAGCGATGCGGCAACAGCGGCCGCGCCGCCTTCGAGCAGGCGGCGTTTGGTGATCGTCACGTGAACTCCAGAGAGAAAGTAAAGCAGGGAAAACTTGAGGCCATAGCTTACACAGAGTTACATAAGGCGCTTCATGAAGCAAACCTTAAGAGCGACCCGGGCAGGGGCTTTAGCATGGCCCGCGACATCGCATCGCAGCGTTGCCGACGCATACCAACGACAGGGAGAACAGGGAGAACCCACGCCATGATCGAATTTTTCAGGACCAAGGAACGCATTCGTTTCCTGCTCTACGTGGGTGCCATCGCGGTGCCTTTGATACTGGTCAGCGCATGGCTGGTCAGCCGCATGGAAGACTCGGCCGCGGCCGGCGGCGAGCCCGACGGCCAAGGCGGCCTGCACTACCGCATCAAGGAAAAAAGCGGCGCCAAGGCGCTGCCCGCGCCGCTGGCCACCTTGCTGTCGGTGCCGCCGAACACCGCAATGACCGACGTGAACGTGAGCGCCGACAGCAACAGCCGCGTGACGAGCGCATCGGTCAAGGCTTTCAGCACCGACGACTTCAAGACCGTCGCGGCCTTTCACAGACCTGCGCTGTCGCCCGTGACCTACGAAACACCCACCCAGCTCTGGGGCGTGCGCGACGGGTACGAAATCAAGATCTCGCAAGAGAAGAAGATCTTCGAGGACGACCCGTACAAGGACCGCACCAAGCTCGAGTACTACGTCACGCCCGCGAAGAAGCCTTGACAGCAGCAGCAACGGCGGCAGCAGGAGTGCCAGCGGCCACGGGCTGCAGCACCAGCTTGCGCTGCGTCGGAAACAGCGACCACCCCCAACGCTGCTGCGCGTAGCCCCACAGCCCTTGCTTGAAGAACAGCGTGACCAGAATCGCAAGCAGCCCCAGGCCCAGCAGGTACCAGGTGCCGTAGTCGCTCAGAAATTTGTTCAGCGCCCAGAAGATGAGCGC
Organism: Variovorax sp. H27-G14; assembly: GCF_046156345.1. NCBI lineage: Bacteria > Pseudomonadati > Pseudomonadota > Betaproteobacteria > Burkholderiales > Comamonadaceae > Variovorax > Variovorax sp. H27-G14. The sequence continues at coordinate 228,006 of NZ_JAYLVN010000008.1, read as the reverse complement.
GCCCACCAGCGGCCCTTCGATGCGGCCGATGCCGCCTATCACCACCATGAAGATGGCAAAGGCCGTCCAGTTGACGCTGAAGGCCGCGTCGGGGCTGATGCGCAGGTTGCCCACAAAGTACAGCGCGCCCGCCAGCCCCGCGCCAAAGGCCGCCACCACATACACCGCGAGCTTCATGCGCGCGACCGGAATGCCCTGCGACTCGGCCGCCACCTCGTTGTCGCGGATGGCCAGCAACGCCAGGCCGCGCTTGCTGCGCAAGAACAGGTACACCAGCGCAACGGCCGCCACCACGCAGGCCAGCGCCATCCAGTAGGTGGTGCTCTCGCGCGTGGCCTTGTCGATGCCGCGCAGCGCGGTGAGCGTGGTGCCAGAGCCCCCACCCACCGCCGACACATTGGCAAAGCTCAGGCGAAACACCTCCGCAATCACCCAGGTGCCAATGGCGAAGTAGCCGCCCGACAGGCGGAACGCCACGAACGACACGGGCACGGCGACAAGCCCCGCGGCCAAGGCGCCCAGCGGTATGGCAACGAAGGGGTTGAGCCCCGCGAAGTTGCCCAGCATCAGCATCACGTAGCCGCCAAAACCGAAGAAGGCCTGCTGCCCGATGCTGACCATGCCGCCGTAGCCGGCCAGCAGGTTCCACATCATCGCGAAGATGAAGTAGCAGGCAATTTCGACGAACTCGCGCATCCAGCTCGACTCGCCCCACCACGGCAGGCTGGCGGCCACGAGCACCAGCGCAATGCCGATGGCCAGCGCGGCGCGGCTCGCGGCGGTGGCACGCTCCACGGCAATGAGGGGTGGGGGCATGTGTGTCATCGGCTTCATCCACGGGTCTTGGGAAACAGGCCTTGGGGTCGCACCACCAGCACCAGCAGAAACACGATGTGCCCGGCCCAGATGCCCCAGCCCGGGTCGAGCCGAAAGCCGATCTGCTGCGTCACGCCCAGAATCATCGCGCCGGCCAGCGTGCCCCAGAACGAGCCCATGCCGCCGATGATCACGGCCTCGAAGGCGAAGAGCAGCAGCAGCGGGCCGTCCGACGGCGACACGGTGGTGCGCATGCCCTGCAGGGCCCCCGCAATGGCGATGAGCACGAAGGCAATGGCCGTGGCAAAGGCATAGACCTTCTTCGCGTTCAGCCCCATGAGCTCTGCAATTTCGCGGTCGTCGGACACCGCGCGAAACGACCGGCCCAGCGACGTGCGCGCAAACAGCCACTGCAGCGCGCCCGTGGCCACCACCGCGATGGCCAGCACAACGAGCGGCAACACGCCGACCGACATGTCGCCCAGCGCCACGCCCTGCGTGCTGAGCCCGCCGGTCTCGATGGCGCGCGGGTCGGCGGAGAACAGCTCCAGCAGCAGGTTCTGAATGACGATCGACAGGCCGAAGGTGACCACCAGCGACGGCAGCGGGTCTTTGCCCAGCGTGCCGTTGAGCACATAGCGCTGCAACGCGTAGCCGAAGCCGAAGGCCAGCGGCAGCACCGCGAGCGCGACGAGCGCCACCATCCAGGGCGCTGCGCTGCCCGTGAGCGACAGGCCCGCGATGACCGCGAACGCGCCCAGAATGATGAAGTCGCCCTGCGCCGTGTTGGTGAGCCGCATCACGCCGAACATGAGCGACTGGCCTAGCGCAAACAGCGTGTAGAGGCCACCGAGCAGCACGCCTTGCACGAGGGTTTCAAGCATGGGCGGTCTCCGTGTGGGTGCCGTTGCCGGTGCCGGTGCCGATCCCGATCCCGAAGTAGGCCTGCGAGATCTGTTCGCGCGTGAGGTCGATCGAATTGCCTTGGAGCGACACGCGGCCTTCCTGAAAGCAGTAGATGCGGCGCGACACCTGGCGCGCCATGGTCACGTCCTGCTCGACGATGACCACCGTCATGCCCTCGCCGGTGATGGTGGGCATGGCGGCATAGATCTCGCGGATGACGATGGGTGCGAGGCCCAGAGAGAGCTCGTCGCACAGCAGCACCTCGGGGTTGCTCATGAGCGCGCGGCCCAGCGCAACCATCTGCTGCTGGCCGCCTGAAAGCGAGGTGGCCGGCTGCTGTCGCTTCTCGGCGAGGATGGGGAACAGCGCGTACAGGCGCTGCAGGTTCCACGGGCCCTTGCGTGCGGCGGTGGCGCCCATGAGCAGGTTCTCTTCCACGCTGAGGCTGGGGAAGAGGCGGCGGCCTTCAGGGACCATGGCAAGGCCGCGGCGCACGATGTCGCCGGGGGGCAGGCCGCCAATGGGCTGGCCCTTGAAGCGGATCGCTTCGCGCGGTGCGCGCACCAGGCCGGTGAGGCTTTTCAGAAAGGTCGACTTGCCGGCACCGTTGGCGCCGATGATGGCGACGAGCTCGCCCTGGGTCAGCGAGAAGTCGATGCCGAAGAGGGCCTGGGCGTCGCCGTAGAAGGCTTGAAGGGCGTGGGTGTCGAGCAGGGCGTTCATGGCATTTGCTCCCTCCCCTTCCGGGGGAGGGCTGGGGTGGGGGCCAGCGGCAGGCGATGAAGCACCGTGCCCAAACCAGCGCCGTCGTGCCCCCATCCCAACCTTCCCCCGGAAGGGGAAGGAGCAAGGCAGGACACGCGCGTCGCGCAGCGCGTTCTGGGTCTTTGCTCCCTCCCCTTCCGGGGGAGGGCGGGGGTGGGGGCCGGCGGCACGCGATGAAGCACACAGGCCAAACCAGCGCCGTCGTGCCCCCATCCCAACCTTCCCCCGGAAGGGGAAGGAGCCATGCGCAGACAGGGCGCGCTCATGCCTCCATCCCCATGTACACCCGCCGCACCTCCGCATCGTTCATCACCACCCGCGGCTCCCCCTCCGCCAGCTTCTGCCCGAAGTTGATGACCAACAACCGGTCCGCCAGCGACAGCAGCGCATGCACCACGTGCTCGATCCAGATCATCGTCACGCCGCGCGCCTTGATGCGCTTGAGCTCGCCCACCAGCACCGCCGCCTCGGGCTCCGTGAGCCCGCCCGCAATCTCGTCGAGCAGCAGCAACTGCGGCCGCGTGGCCAGCGCGCGTGCCAGCTCCAGCCGCTTGCGGTCCAGCAAGGTCAGCCCGCCCGCAGGCTTGTTCGCATGCGGCATCAACCCCGTTTGCGCGAGCACTTCGTGCGCCGTCTGCCAGGCCTCGCGTTCGGTCTGCTGCCCGCCGAAGCACGCGGCCGTCACCAGGTTCTCGAACACGCTCATGTTGCCGAAGGGCTGCGGCACCTGGTAGCTGCGCCCGATGCCCGCGTGGCAACGCTGGTGCGGCCTGAGCCGTGTCACGTCGCGGCCCGCGTACTCCACGCGACCCGCATCGGCGCGCACGTCGCCGGAGATCAGGTTGAACAGCGTGGTCTTGCCCGCGCCGTTCGGCCCGAGAATGCCCAGCGTCTCGCCTTCGGCCACCGACAGCGAGATGGCGTCGGTGACCTTGAGCGCGCCGTAAGACTTGCTCACGGCATGCAGTGCCAGCAGCGTCATGGCGTTCTTTTTTTCAGAGCAGCCGCAGTGTGCCGCCGGTGGGAATCTGGGTGGCGGCCTCGTTGTTCACGATGGTCAGCTCCACCTTGTACTTCTTGCCCTTGCCCCACTGGCCGAGCACCAGCGGTGTCTTGCTGACGTTCTTGAACGGCCCCTGCCCGCCCCACTTCACCGGCCCGACGACCGAGTTGATCGACGTTGCGGCCACCGCATCGCGCACGTCCGAAGCCTTCAGCGACTTGGCGCGCCCCAGCGCATTCGCGGCCACCTCGAACAGCGCATGCGCAAAGCCGATGGGCTGCGTCCACTGCTTCTTCACGCCGGCCTCGTAGGCCTCGGCCAGCGCCTTGGCGCTTTGCTGCGTGAGGCTGGAGGTGAACGGATGCGACGGGCTCCACCACACCTCGGTCGACAGGCCGTCGCCCAGGTCGCCCAACGCCTCGATGGCGCCCGGGAACAGCAGCGCCTTGCCCAGCGTGATCACCTTTGGCTTGAAGCCCTGCTGCCGCGCCTGCGTGAGAAAGGTCTTGGCGTCGGGCGGAATCACCACGCCGGTCACGATCTCGCAGCCCGCGCTCTTGAAGGCCGCAATCTGCGCGCTGAAGTCTTGCGTGCCGTTCTGAAAACGCCCCGGGTCGGTCAGCGTGAAACCCATGGCCGCCAGCGGCTTGGGAAAACCCAGCTCCTTGTCGCCCCACGCGTTGCCGTCGCCGTCGTTGGGGAACAGGCCGCCCACCTTCTTGTTGGTGGCCAGCGTCTTCCAGCCGTTGGTGAAGTTGGCGATGACGTCTTCCAGCCCCCAGAACATGTGGTACGTCCAGTTGAAGCCCTTGGCCGGGTCGCCCTTGCGCCCGAAGAACCACGGCTGCCACGGCACCACGCTGGAGATGCAGGGCACCTCGTTCAGCTCGCAGGCATCGCTCACCGGGTTGGCGGTTTCAGGCGTGCCGGCGGTGAGCACCAGCGCCACCTTGTCTTTCAGGATCAGGTCGTTGGCCACCTCGCCCGCGCGGTTGGGGTTCGACTGGCTGTCTTTCAGCACGATTTGCACGGCGTACTTTTTTCCGCCCACGGTGATGCCGTCCTTGAAGGCGGCCTTCATCTGGTCGATGACCCATTTGTCGGCCTCGCCGAAAGGCGCGAGCGGGCCGGTCTGCGGCGACACGTAGCCGATCTTCAGCGTGTCGGCCGCGAACACCAGCGGCGTCGCGCCCGAGGCCACCAGCGCGGCCGTGGCCTGCGTGAACTGTCTGCGATTGAATGTCATGGTTGTCTCCTTCTTTTGTATGTGCCTGGCGCAAAGGCTGCGGGGTCAGCGCGCGAAGTGCGGCGGTATGTGTGCGTCGACGTTCACCCACACGCTTTTCACCTGCGTGTACTCGCGCATGGCGTCGAACCCCATCTCGCGGCCGTAGCCGCTCTGGCCCACGCCGCCGAAGGGCGAGCCGGGGTTCACGCGCTTGTAGCTGTTGATCCACACCATGCCGGCATGCAGATCGCGCGCAACCTTGTGGGCGCGTTGCAGGTTGTTTGTCCACAGGCCGCTGCCCAGGCCGTAGTCGGTGCCGTTGGCGATCTGCATCGCCTCTTCGTCGGTCTTGAAGGTGAGCACGGTGACGAAGGGACCGAACACTTCTTCCTGCGCCACACGGTCCTTGTAAGACTTGGCGCGCATCACGGTGGGTTCCACGTAGCAGCCCTGGGCCAGGTCACCGCCCGGCGACTTGCCGCCCGCCAGCAGTTCGCCGCCCTCGGCCTGCGCCACTTCCACATAGCTCAGCACGCGATCGCGGTGCTGCGCGCTGGTGAGCGGACCCATCTCGGTGGTGTCGTCCAGCGGGTTGCCCAGTCGGATGGATTGCGCGAGCGGAATGAACTGTTCGAGAAACGCGTCGGCGATGTTCTCGTGCAGCATGAGCCGCGAGCCTGCAATGCAGGCCTGGCCCTGGTTGTGAAAGATGGCCCATGCGCTACCGTTGACGGCGGCTTGCAGGTTGGCATCTTCGAACACGATGTTGGGCCCCTTGCCGCCCAGCTCCAGCTGCACCTTCTTCAGATTGCCCGCGCTGGCCTGCACGATGCGCCGGCCGGTGGCGGTGCTGCCGGTGAAGGCGATCTTGGCGATGGCCGAATGCTCCGCGATGTACTGGCCCGCCACGCTGCCCAGGCCCGGCAGCATGTTGACCACGCCGGGCGGCAGGCCCGCCTCGGCCATGAGCTCGGCGATGCGCAGCGAGCTGAGCGGCGTGATCTCGGCCGGCTTCATCACGATGCAGTTGCCGGCCGCGAGCGCGGGCGCCATCTTCCAGCTGGTGAACATCAGCGGAAAGTTCCACGGCACGATCTGCCCGACGATGCCCACCGGCTCGCGCAGCGTGTAGTTCAGAAAACCCTCTTCCACCGGAATGGTCTCGCCCTGGAACTTGTCGGCCATGCCGCCGAAGTAGCGAAAGCAGGCGGCGGTGCGTGGCACGTCCAGCCGGCGCGAGTCACGGATGGGGTGGCCGGTGTCGAGCGACTCCAGGCGCGCGAGCTCTTCGGCGTTGGCTTCGATGAGGTCGGCCAGCTTGAGCAGGATGCGGCCACGGTCGGCGGCGGCCATGCGGCTCCATTTGGGGAACGCGCGCTGGGCGGCGGCCACGGCCTTGTCGACGTCGGCCTTGCCGGCAAGCGCGACGTGAGCGATGGGCGTGTTGTCGTGCGGGTTGAGCGTGGCAAGGGTCTGGCCGGACTCGGCGTCGACGAAGCGGCCGTCGATGAAGAGTTGGTGGCGGATGGCGGAGGCAGGCATGGGTTTCCTCTCCCTCCCCCTTTGGGGGAGGGTTGGGGTGGGGGCTTCTTCAAAGAGGGCGCGGGCCTGGAGAGCCCCCACCCCAGCCCTCCCCCGGAGGGGGAGGGAGCAAGACATCAGAACTGCACGGGAATCTCTGGCGACTCGCCCTTCTGAATCTCGAACACCAGACTCGGCGAGCCGTTCTCCCACACCAGCAGCATCGAGCGCTTGGGGCTGAAGCCCTGGTGTCGGCAGTAGGCGGGCATGGCGGCCATGTCGCCCGCCTTCATGATCACGCGGGCCATCGGCCGGCCGGTGTTCTTGTCGCCGCAGTCCCAGTGAATCTCGTCGGTCATCTGAAAGAACCACTCCACGCGGTCGTTGCCGTGAATGATCGGCAGGATGTGCTCTTCCGTTGTCGGGCACATGAAGCTGTGCTTCACCACCGAGGTGAAGCTCGGGTTCCACGTGACCTGCGAACGGCTCAGAAAGCCGAAGAGATTGAAGGCGTGCACCTCGTTCTCGAAGCCCGGCTCGGGGTGCAGCTCGGGCTCGGCCTGCGGCACGTCGGCAAAGGCGCGGTTCACCGGCGCACCGCGTGCGTCGCTGCGCAAATCGAGGTCGCCCTTCAGGCCCACGCAGCGCTTGGCCAGCTCGCGCGCCCTGGTGATCTTGGCGGTGTTGTTGCCGCTCTTGCGGCCGTAGGGCGAGCCGGTTTCCTGCGGCGCGCTGAAGGGGTCGAAGCTTTCGTTGGTCCAGTCGTCGAGCATGGCCTCGAAGGTGGCGCGAATCTGCGCGGTGGGAAAGTTCTCCAGCAGGTCGATGCCCGCGTCCTTCATGGTGCCGTTGAAGCTGCCGGCGTACAGGTCGACGGACTCGTAGTGGTTGACGGTGCCGAACACGTCGTCGAAATTCACCCAGCCGTAGAAGAAGCCCCAGGCCACGTCGCGCATGAGCGCGCGCAGGTAGTTGCCGGCGTCCAGGGTGTGGCTCATGGGGCGGCCGTCGCGCGTCTTCCAGCCGATGTGCACGAAGTATTCGTCGCGGCGAAAGCGAAAGCTGCCGAGAGAAAAGTCTTTGTAGCCGAGCGTGGCGTCGGGCTGCGATGCGATGACGCGGGCGAGTTCTGCGGGGGCGTTCATGGTGTTGCTCCTGTGCGGTGCGATCGGTGCGATCAGTGCGTTGATTGCGTTCAGTGGGATTGGCAGATGTCGGCCCACTTCTCCACCGACAGGTCGCCCTTGCAGCTCTGCAGCACGATCACGCCGGGCTCGCCCGCGCTTCGAAACTGGTAGGCCGTGTTCTTCGGCAGCAGGCCCTGGTGGCCGCGCGAGAGCTTCATCCAGCCCATCTTCTTGCCTTGCGGTTCGCCTTGGACGAGCACGGCGCCGTTCTTCTCCGTGTCGGCCACCACCTGCGCGGGGTCGAGCTGCACCAGGTGCACTTCGACGTCGCCGTCCATCACCAGCGCGAACTCGTCGTGCGCGCAGGTGTACCAGGGCGAGGTGCCTTCGGCGCGCAGCGTCTCCAGCACGTAGATCTGGTTCTGGCCGAACACGACCTTCTCGTAGGGCCGGCTGATGCTGGCTATTTCGAAGCAGTTGGAAAACGCGTAGTGGCGCACGTCGTCGGCTATCGGTTCGACGTGGCCCTTCTCGAAGTGCTTGAGCGACCCGAAGCGGGTCTGGTAGGCGGTGGCGGCTGTCATGGGGTGTCTCCTGGTGTCGCTTTTCGAATGAACGAACTCTAGGAGCCTGTCGCCCTGACCGGTAGGGAGCAGTTTGGAAGCGGATTGTTCGGTGGTTCAGAACAATCGCAGGGGTTTACCCCCGTTCGAGGGTCAGCCGCTGGAGCGGCTGAACTCGATGAGCTCTTCCGGAATCAGCCCGCGCTCGATCAGCGTCGCGTCCCAGGGCGGCACGCGTGTGAAGCGGGTGGCAATGTGCTCGATGAACAGCCGCAGCTTCAGCGCATTGCGCGAGGTGCCCGCGTACACCGCGCTCAGCGAGAACGACGACAGCTGGTGCTCGGGCAGCACCACGCACAGCTCGCCGCGGGCAATGGCGTCGCCCGCCACCAGCGTCGGCAGGCAGACGATGCCCGCATGCTCCAGCGCGTATTCGCGCAGCAGGTGCACGCTGTTGGTGAGCAGCGCGGCGGCCAGGTAGATGGTGATCTGCTCGCCCTGGTGATGAAAAGTCCAGCGGTCGCGCGTGGGGTAGCCCGAGTACAGGCCCAGCTTGTGGCGGTGCAGCTCGCGCGGCGTGGCGGGCGTGCCGTGGGCCTCCAGGTAGGCCGGCGTGGCGCACAGCACGCGCCGCACCGGAAACAGGTGGCGCGACACCAGCTCCTGCGAGGCGGCCGGAAAAATCTGCAACGCGCAGTCGACACCGGCCTTTACCGGGTCGGCCACCGCGTCGCTCACGATCAGCTCCAGGTGAATGTCGGGGTAGGTGGTCTGAAACTCGCGCAGCAGCGAGGCGAAGCGGCCCAGCACCATGCCTGTGAGCGCATGCACGCGCAGCGTGCCCGAGGGCGTGCCGCGCGCGTCGCGCATCTGGTCGACGATGTCGTTGGCACGGCCGACCAGCTCGGTGCAGTCGCGCAGAAAGGCCTGGCCCATGTCGCTCAGGCGCACCACGCGCGTGCTGCGGTGGAACAGCGGCGCGCCCAAAAACTCCTCCAGCTGCTTGACCCGGGTGGTGACCACCGAGTTGGCCACGCGCAGCTGGCGCGCCGCCTCCGCAAAGCTCTGGGTCTGCGCGACGCGAACGAAAGTTTCAATGCTTTGGAGGCGATCCACGGCGGCACTGTACTGCGGGGGCGGGCGTTGCGGGCAAGCATTGCGGGGCAGGTTGCGTGCACGCCGCAGCGCTGTCATCCCATGTGTCTGAAGGTTAACTGCCCCACTTACAATGCCTGCCGCATCTTCCACCCCTCACAAGGTCTCGTCCGCAATGCCCAAGAGCCACACGCCGCGCGCCCGTTTCAGCTTCTCCCCTACCGTGCGTGCCCTTGTGCTGGCCGTTGCGGCCTGCGGCATGGCGGCTTCGGCCCTGGCGGCCGTGGAGCATGAAGACGTCGACAAGCTCATGCAGGCCGGCAAGCTCGACGAGGCCATGACCCGCGCCGACGCCTTCCTCAAAGACAAGCCGCGCGACCCGCAAATGCGCTTTCTGAAAGCCGTGATTCAGCTCGACACCGGCAAGCGCGCCGAGGCCATCGCCGCCTTCACGCAGCTCACGCAGGACGCACCCGAGCTGCCCGAGCCTTACAACAACCTGGCGGTGATCTACGCCAGCCAGAACCAGTTCGACAAGGCGCGCAGCGCGCTCGAAAGCGCGATTCGCACCAACCCCAGCTACGCCACCGCCCAGGAAAACCTGGGCGACGTGTATGCGCGGCTGGCCAGCCAGGCCTACAGCAAGGCACTGCAGCTGGACCAGAACAACACCGCCGTGCAGCCCAAGCTGGCGGTGATTCGCACGCTGTTCACGCCCACGCCGCTGGGTGGCAAGCCGACGGCGCTGGTTGCGTCGGCGGCGCCTGTGGCGGCACCTGCGCCCGCTCCGGTGGCCAAGGCCGCACCGGCAGCGGCACCAGCTCCTGTGGCGAAGGCGGCTCCTGCACCGGCACCTGCACCGGCACCAGCCCCCGTGACGCCGCCGGTCAAGGTTGCCGCCGCGCCCAAGGCGCCTGAAGCCGCGCCGGCCGCCGCACCTGCTGCTGCTGCTGCTGCCGCACCCGCTGCACCCGCGGCCAGCACCGCGTCCAACGCGGAAGTCGAATCGGCCGTGCGGGCCTGGGCCTCTGCCTGGGCCAGCCAGGACATGGACCGCTACCTGGGCGCCTACGGGGCCGACTTCGCGCCCGCCGGCGGCCAGAGCCGCAAGGCCTGGGAAGAAGACCGCCGTGCCCGCATCGTCGGCAAGACCAGCATCAGCGTGAACATCGAAAACCTGGTCATCAAGGCTGACGGCCAGTCCGCCACCGCCAAGTTCAGGCAGATCTATCGCGCCGACAACCTCAACGTGTCGAGCCGCAAGACGCTGGAGCTGCAACGCACCGGCAACCATTGGCACATTCGCAAGGAAAGCGTCGGCGGCTAGTGACAGACATCGTCCGGCACGGCCGGCTTCAGAATCCTCCGTTTCGTCCGCGCAGCGGACACCTGCTCGCGGCGCTGATGACCGCGTCCGTGCTGATGCTTGCAGCGCCCGGCGCAGCGTTGGCATCGGCATCGGCATCGGGCACCAAGGCGGGCAGCGCCAAGACAACCGCCACGGTCGGGAAGACCGGCAAGGCCAAGCCCGCCGCGGCAGGCGGCGCGCGCGCTTCCGCCAAGGATGCCCGGGGCGCATCCGCCAAGGGCGCGGTGCCGCCCAAGGGCCGGAAGAACGCGCTTGTCGCGGACACCAAGGCGCCTGGCTACAGGTCCGAGCGCGCGGCACAGTCTGCCGCGCGTACCGTGCGCCGCGGCGCCGCCCCCCTCCAGGAAGCCGGCAACGCCGAGGCCCGCCTGATCGCCGTCTACGAAATGTTCGGCCGCGGCCAGGCCCGCCCCGCGCTGGCCAAGGCCCGCGACCTGGTGCGCGACTACCCCAACTTTCAGCTTGCGCAGCTCGTCTACGGCGACCTGCTCGCGGCGCAGGTGCCGCCCACCAATTCGCTGCCGGACACCGCCAGCATCGCCAAGATGCGCGGCAACCCCGGCATGAGCGACCTGCACGAAGAGTCGAAACGGCGCCTGCAGGCACTGCGCGACCGGCCGCCGCCCAACACCGTGCCCTCGCAGTTTCTGGCGCTGTCCACGCGCAGCCGCTACGCCATTGCGGTCGATGCCTCGCGCTCGCGGCTCTACCTGTTCGAGAACACCGACAAGGGCCTGAAGCTCACGGCCGACTACTACATTTCGGTTGGCAAGTCGGGCACCGACAAGCTCGCCGAGGGCGACGCGCGCACCCCGCTGGGCGTGTACTACATCACCAGCAGCCTCGACCCCAAGTCGCTCAAAGACTTCTACGGCGCCGGCGCCCTGCCCATCAACTACCCCAACCCGTACGACGTGCGGCGCGGGCGCACTGGCGGCGGCATCTGGCTGCACGGCACCCCGCCCCAGCAGTTCGCGCGCGCGCCGCTGGCCAGCGACGGCTGCGTGGTCATGGCCAACCCCGACCTGAAACAGCTTTTGCGCAAAGTGCAAATTGGCGCCACCCCGGTGGTGACCGCGCGCAGCCTGCAATGGATTTCGCAGCCCCAGGCGGAAAAAGAAAGCCAGTCAATTACCAGCGCAATCAATGGCTGGAAAGAAGCCCGGGCTGCCGGAAATGAAGCGCAATTGAAGAAATTCTATTTGCCCGATTTCCAGCGCAATAGCAAAAAGGCGACCGAAGGAATTTCGGCCGTCGACGAAGAGGTCAAGTACGCCCAGGGCAAGCGCGTGCAGCTCAAAGACGTCTCCTACCTGCATTGGCGCGACAGCGAAGACACCATGGTCGTTACCTTTGGTGAGGTTTTTGACGGCGACCGCAGCGGACGCTCGCGGCGCCAGTACTGGCTGCGCCAAGGCAGTGAGTGGAAACTCTTCCACGAAGAAATCCTGGGCTGACGCCCGGCTGATTCCCCCTCTTGAAGCCCTGCGAACAACGCGGGCACCCCCTCGAACCGTGACTTTTTGCGCACGCTTTTCGGCTTTCTGCGCTGTTACATCTGGGCCTTTGTGGCCCCGTGCTACGTAACACGTAACGCGTTTGTCCCCGTAACACGGCCCTTTTGCGCGTTCCATGTGACGTAACGCGGCATCCCTAGTTCATGGGAGGTCGGACGGCGCCTACAGAGGGAGAACTTCAGTTTCAAACTGTCAACCAGCTGTCCGTGCACGCCCCGTTTCGGGCTGGCACGAGACTGGCAGCCGTTGCGTGACCGCTCCCCGTTAGCACAGCCCGCAGTGAAGACTTAGGGGTAACTGTTGTTGATACACAGAGTTACCCGCGATAACATTCACCTCGCTAGCCTTTGTTAACACTTCCGAAAGGGGAAATCATGCTCAGCTCTATTACTCGTTTTTTGCGCGATGAAGAAGGTGCTACTGCAATTGAATATGGAATTATTGCGGGGCTGATGGCAATTATTTTGATTGGCATCTTTTCTGAAACCACAGGCATCGGCAAGGCGTTGATCGACATGTTCTCGTACATCGGAGGCAAGCTTCCGACCAAGGACTGATTTGCGACCGGATTCCGTCCTGCTGCTGTGGCTGGCCTTCATTGCCGTCCATGATTTCCGCAGGCGCATTGTTCCTAATTGGTTGGTGCTGGCGGGCGCTGCCGCGGCGCTCGTTCAGCTCTCCCTGGGCTTTCAACCTGTGGGGATCAGCTGGTCCGAGGCGTTGCTGGGCCTCGCCGCAGGATTCGGGGTTCTGTTGCTCTTTTACGCAGTTGGCGTCATGGGAGCTGGCGACGTGAAGTTCGCGGGTGCTCTCGGCCTGTGGGTCGGCCCCACGGCACTTGCCCCCATCTGGATCGGCGGGAGCCTGCTCGCGGCAAGCCACGGCATCCTTTGGCTGGCACTGCAACGGTGGCCGCTGCTTCCACGGCTCGCGTTACTGCTGGCAAATCAACATGCCCCCAATGACGGCCCGCTCGCCACCAAGCGCCGAGCCCGTTTTGTTCCCTACGCAGCCTATTTGGCCCTGGCCACCGCGGTGTGGCTGATCTGGGGGCGACAGCGGTAGTCGAATACGCCGTGGAATGAACGCTCGACTCATTCGCAAATACCCCGCTGTCGATTTCCAGCATTGCCCAACTCCTTCTTCTACACGCCGCACATGATCCATCTCACCAAGATAGTCGCCGCCATCCTCGTGCTGCTTGCAATTGCATTGGGCGGCTATGCATGGATGCTCAGTCGCCAGGCGCCCACACCCTCGCAGACGGCTGTCGCTCCAGCGGCCGCGCCGGCCAAGACACAGCAAGCGCCGACCTATCCGGTGGTCATCGCATCGAAGCCTCTGGTGGCAGGACAAGTGATTCCCGCCGACGCACTGCGTGTCGAGCGCCTTCCGATCAACCCAGCAGGTGCATTTCAGGCAACCGCGGACGCAGTCGGTCGCGTCCCCGTGATGGATCTTGGGGAAGGGTCACCGTTGCTGGAGGGGCAATTGGTTTCAGGCCTCGCGTTGCGTGTCGCTGACGGTGAGCGCGCGGTGGCCATCAAGGCCGATGAAATCATGGGCGTCGGAAACAAAGTTCAGCCGGGCGATTTTGTCGATGTCTTCGTGATGCTCAAGTCGGATGGCAAGGACATCGACCGCAGCCAGGCGCGCCTGCTGCTGGCTCGCAAGCGCGTGCTGGCATTCGGCAGCGCGTCGGTCGATGGTCTGCCGCCCAAGGGTGCGGACGCCAAAGCGGGAACGACGCAATCGCAAGCACAACGCACGGAGATTCCGAGAACCGCCGTTCTGGCAGTCACCGTCGATGAAATCAATCGTTTGACGCTCGGTGAATCCAATGGCCGGCTGCTGCTGGCGCTGCGCAACCCGACCGATTCGGCCGAGCCCGATCCCAGGCTCTTCGCGGAGTTGCCAACTGCTCTGCAGCCTTCGCCGGCCAAGCCCGGCGAACCGCGTCGAGCCCCCCTTGAAGGACTGGACAAAGCGCAAGCCGGCTTGACCGCTGTGGATTTCGTCTCCGGCGGCGGCGACGCCAACCGTCGCACAAACGCTGCCCCGCGCCCCGCAGTCATCGGAAACCCTGGCGCTCGAATCTCGCCTGCCCAGCGAGGTGGCACCGAAGTCGAAGTGATTCGCGGCGAACGAAGCGAAACCATGCGCTATTGATCGGCCAAGCAATAACCGTCCAAGTTCAAGAAAGAAGACACATGCCGCACCTGCCCCGCGTGAAGCCGAACCCTCTCAGCCGCCAGTTCACTGAGGACCGGCCGTCAGCGCTTCGTCTTTCGCTTGTCGTGCTGTGCTTGATGTCACTGGGCATCCTTCCTGACGGCTCTCGTGCGGCAGGCTCAGACGCCAAACCGCAGACCACCCTGCGCCAGCAGCCCGTTGCTTTAGTCATGCAGGCCGGAACCCAGCAGGAACTGCTGATCGAAAAGGGCATCGATCGCATGGCCATTGCCGACGAGGCGGTAGTCGGTGTCACGCTGACGCGCAAGGCCGTGGGCGCACCCGGCGCACGCCTCATCATCACAGGCAAGACCGCCGGTCGCACAACGTTAATGGTCTGGGAGAAAGGGAGTGCGGCAGCCACGACCTATGCGGTGGAAGTACGGCGCCGTGTGGCATTGGTGACGGGCTCCACCGATAGCCTCCCCGCACACCAGCAAGCAACCGACGTCGCCATGTCCGGCGCCGATGAGAAGACGCTGCTGGTGGACCGCTCGGTCGTGAACGTGCGCAGCCACACGGTTCAGGTCGAGGTCAAGGTCGTCGAGTTCAGCCGAAGCGTGCTGAAGGAGGCGGGCTTTAACCTTTCCTCTTATGGCCCCAACAGCCACGGCTTCAGTTTCAGCAACACTGCTCCAGGAGGCGTCCTGGCCGACGCATTCAGCCTCGCTTTGGGTTTCGGCAACGCCAACAAGGGCCGCGGCATGTCGTTGACGCTGAACCTGCTCGAAGGCAATGGCCTTGCCCGCGTACTCGCAGAGCCGACACTCGTGGCGATGTCGGGTCAGAGCGCCAGCTTCCTTGCTGGTGGGGAGTTGCCGATTCCCGTACCGCAAAGCCTTGGTGCCACGACGATCGAATACAAGCCGTTCGGGATAGGGCTCTCCGTGACCCCGACCGTGCTGTCGAATGACCGCATCGTGTTGAAGGTCGCCCCTGAAGCGAGCGACCTTGACTACACCAACGCGCTGAGCATCGATGGCATTGCCGTCCCTGCGATCACCACACGCCGCGCAGACACCACCGTGGAGCTCGGCGATGGCGAGAGCTTCGTCATCGGTGGACTTGTGAGCCGGACCACATCGTCGAACGTCGACAAAGTACCGCTGCTCGGCGACATCCCCGTCATCGGTTCGTTCTTCAGACAAAACAAGTACCAGATGAGCGAAAAGGAATTGGTGATCATGGTCACGCCCCATCTGGTAAAGCCCATTGCCCGCAACACAGACCTGGCCCCATTTCTGCCAGGCACCGCAGAACAGCGCGATGGCGCGGTGTGGCGCTCGATCTTCCTTGGTGGCGCGTCCAATAGCGCGCTTCCGGGCTTCTCACGCTGAATCGAGACCGGCGTGAACGCCAGAACTGCCGACCCCATGAACGCACAACGCGACAGCATTCCGGAAGCAGGCGCGGAGACCTATCTGTTCGCCTCGAGCAACGGCAGCCATATCACCTGGCTGACCGATGCGCTCGGTCGCCTCGGCTCTGTCGTGGTTCTGGCGCCGGAAACGAAGTCGATCGATGAGCGCATCGCCCTTCTGGGGCCGGTTGCTGTGTTCATCGACTTCTCTGCGGATCAAATTGCCGCAGCAGCCCAGCTTCACCAACGTCTGAAGCGGGATTGGCCCACATTGCCGGTGCTCGCCACCGGCACGTCCGCTGAGCCCGCGGCCATGCTTGCGGCGCTGCGCGCAGGTGTTGACGATTTCGTGGATGTCGCAGCGGCTCCGGCCGAAGCGGTGAACACGTTGCGAGCGCTGCTCGAACGACGCAGCACCCTGGCTGGCGGGACCCGCGGAGGCACCTTGGTGCTGCTCGGTGCCCGAGCAGGCCTGGGCGTGACCACGCTCGCGACCAGCCTGGCATTGATGTTGAACGATCAATTGACGCAAGCCCCCACCAGGCCGCAAACGCGTGCGGCGCGGCATGGCGTGGCTCTGCTCGACCTGGGGCTTCCGGCACGCGACGGCTTGCTGTACATGGACACCCAGAGCGGTTTCAGCTTTGTCGACGGCGTGCGCAATCTGCGGCGTCTTGACCAGACACTGCTGCACACGGCACTGGCACACCACACCAGCGGCGTCGCGGTACTCCCGTTACCCGCCAGCCTGGCACAGGTACGTGAAATCTCGCATGCGGACTCCGTGGCCCTGATCAGGCGCCTTGCCGACTTCTTCGACTTCCAGATCGCGGACCTTGGCGGCTTTTCGACCATCGACTTTATTGCGCAGACCCAGCGCGAAGCGCAACAGACTTGGGTTGTTTGCGACCAGAGCATCGGCGCCATCGTCTCCACCGCCAACCTGCTCAAGGAGTTGCGTACGCGCGGCGTCGAAACAGAAAAACTCTCACTGGTGGTCAACAAGTTCGACAGCCATGTGGGGCTGTCCGCAAAGGACATTGCCGAGCGCCTGGAACTTCCCCTTCTGCACGTCCTGCCGGCGCGTAGCGCACCGCTGCTAGCCGCCGCAAGTCGGGGCGAAATGCTGGTGCGCAGCGCGCGCAACGACCCCTATTCACAAGCAGTGACAGGTCTGGCACGTGGCCTCCACCAGGGGTACATGTCCGCTTCGGGCCAGCCACCGGCCAAGGATCAGCGCTGGGTGGCACTCATGTCGCAAATCACCGGGCTCTGGGAGAGTTCAAACGAAAGTTGAGCCAATGTCCTCTGATATCGAATTTGCCGACGACGATCAGGCATTCATCAATTCTCAGCAGTTCCAGGACATCAAGAGCTGGACGCACGATCACCTGTTGAGCCGTATCGAAGAACTTGGGGCGGAATTCGGCCGGTGGTCGCGTGCATCGATTCAGCAGTTCGTCGAACTCGAAGTCGACAGTTTCGTTCGCCTGCGCCGCGTACCGATCAACGATCGGGAAATGCAGCTCATCTCCGATGCGTTGACCAAGGAACTGGCCGGCTTCGGACCGCTGGAAGATCTGCTGAACGATCCGGCAGTCGAAGACATCCTGATCAACGGACACACCAACGTCTATGTGTCGCGGCATGGCGTGCTGGAACGCGAGACGCTGCGCTTTGCGGACACAGAGCACGTGATGCGCATCGTGCGTCGCATCCTTGCACCGCTGGGACGTCGGCTCGACGAGGCCAATCCGATGGTCGATGCGCGATTGCCCGACGGGGGGCGCATCAATGTCATCATCGAACCGCTGGCCATTGACGGCCTCTCGGTGTCGATTCGAAAATTTCGCAAGGAACCACTCACACCGGCAGACCTGGTGAAGCTCGGCACCTTCGATGCAGGCATGGCCCAGTTGCTCGAGATCGCGGTGCGCTCCCGTTGCAACATTTTGGTCAGCGGCGGTACGAGTTCCGGCAAGACCTCGCTGCTCAACGCGCTGGCAAGCTTTATCCCTCCCGTCGAGCGCGTGATCACCATTGAAGACACCGCCGAGCTTTCGCTGGGCCACACGCATGTGGTTCGACTCGAAAGCCGTCCCGGCGGCTTCGACGGGACGGGCGTTGTGTCAATCCGCGACCTGCTTCGCAACAGCCTGCGCATGCGACCTGATCGCATCATCGTGGGCGAAGTGCGCGGCGCCGAGGTGATCGAGATGATGCAGGCGATGAACACCGGCCATGAGGGCTCGATGGGAACCATCCACGCCAGTTCGCCGCGTGAATGCCTGTACCGGCTTGAAATGCTCGCTGGCTTCGCGGGCTATCAGGGCAGCGAAGTGAGTTTGCGTCGGCAAATTGCAAACGCGATTGACTTCATCGTGCAGATCGGGCGTATGTCTAGCGGCCAGCGGCGCATCGTTTCATTGAGTGAGGTCACGGGCGTCAACGATAACGTTGTGGCAATGCAGGAGCTGTACCGCTACGACCCCATCGTGTCCCAGGACGGAGAGGAACGCGATCGGTGGATCTCGCTCGGCATTGCCCCTCACTCTCCCAAGATCACACGCTTCCGCCAGATGATGAACCGCGCGCAGGGGGATCGCCGTGGATAAGGCGCAGCTGATTGTTCTGTGCCTTGCGCTCTTGTTGGCCGCCGCGGGGATTCTGCTATGGCAATGGGCGCGTGCGTTTCAGCAACGACAGGTCATCTACCGTCATCTTGCGCAGCAACTCGAGGCCAAGCCTGTGCCTGCGGAAGCCGCGCCCTCGTCGTCTCGCACGTCCTTCATCGACTCGCCCGGTAGCGGCATCGCGGCAGACCCGTGGATGAACGCAGGCGGTGACGTGCCGGTTGCTTCAGTCCGGAAAGACCGGCTGCAGTCACTGATGCCGTCATGGCTCGAAGGCGCGGTCTCAGCGAAACTTGTCATTCTTATCGGCTTGCTGGTCGTGACCTTGAGTGCCGTGGCCGGTGTTCTGGCTGGCTGGATCAGCGCCGTCGGTGCATTCGTCGTACTGCTGGCGCTTTCGTCTTTCGGACTATGGCTGCGCCTGCAAAAGTTCCGCCGGAAACTGGTCAGCCAACTGCCGGCCTTCATCGATTCCATGGTTCGACTCATCACCATCGGCAATTCGACACAAGCGGCCTTCCAACTGGCAATCCCTTCGACGCAAGCGCCCTTGCACAGCTACCTCGAGCGTGCAGCCAACCTGGTGCGCGCGGGCGTGGACTTGGATCGCGCCCTGCACCAGACGGCAGCCAGCGTACGGGTCGAGGAAATGTACCTTCTGGCATCGATCCTAGGACTGGGCGTGCGCTACGGCGGACGAGCGGATTTGCTTCTGGAGCGCGTCGCCAATTTCATGCGCGACCGTGAACAGGCACAGCACGAGCTGGTGGCAATGTCGTCAGAAACACGGCTGTCAGCGTGGATCCTCGGCCTGCTGCCTTTGGGCGTGGGCGGCTTCATCATCATCGCCAACCCCGGCTACTTCTTGCGGATGTGGCACGACTCCACGGGGCAGTTGATGATCTTCAGCGCGGTTGGTCTTCAGCTGCTGGGAACTGTCTTGCTCTATCGGCTGGCGAGATTGTCATGAGCTTTGCGCCCATGCAACTTGCCATCGGGAGCCTTGCCCTTCTCGCACTGGGCCTGTGCAGCGCGGCGGCCGGGCTGCTCATCAATGATGCGCGGCGTGTGCAGCGCGCAAAAGTCATCGGTCGAGCACTGCATCGCGACGATGCTGTTGTTGCTGCCGCGATCGACGCCTCTTCTGAAGTGGAGGCCGCCAGGCGACTCGACGCCGATTTGCCCCTGCATTGGCTCAACAGCCGGCTCGGCAAGGCATTGGTGGCCGACGAGGACAGGCGATTGATTGATCAATGCGGCTTTTCGTCGATGCGAGCGCAACTCGTTTTCCTGGTCATGCGGTTGAGCCTGGCGGCATTCCTGCCAACTGTGGCGCTTCTGTTCTGGCCCGGCCCAATCTCGACGCGGAAATTCACCATCATTCTGGCAGCGTTCATCGGTGTCGGCTTCATACTCCCCAAGTGGGTACTTGGTCGGCTTGCCGCTCGAAGGCGAGAGCGCGTGGCTAACGAGTTGCCGCTTTTTATAGATCTGCTGCGGCTCTTGCAAGGGGTGGGATTGAGCCTCGACCAGAGCTTGCAGATCATGGCGAACGACTTCGCTCACGTCATGCCCGTGCTTGGATACGAATTGACGCTTGCCAACAGCCAGTACAGCCGAGGCCGCACACGCGAGCACTCGCTGACCCGCCTTGGAACGCTGCATGCAAACGAGAATCTTGCGGGCATGGTTTCCCTGCTCGTGCAGGTGGACCGCCACGGCGGCGCTGTTCAGGAACCCTTGCGCATCTTCAGTGACCGATTGCGTGAACACCGCAAATCGGAAATGAAGGCGCGCATTGGCAAGATCACCGTGAAGATGACGGGCGTGATGGTGAGCACGCTTTTGCCAGCCCTCGTCATCGTGACCGCAGGGCCTGGCTTCATCGCCATCATCCGTTCACTCGGAGCCATGTCCAAATGAGCATCCCCCTCAAGAATTCGAAGCTTGCCCGCACATTATTTGCAGCACTGATGGTGCTCGCGCTGATCGGCTGTGCTGGGCCCAAGGGGCAGTATGCCGCTGCAGCCGATGCACAACAGCGCATGGCAGCGGAAACTGCCGCAACGCAAAAAAATGCAGCGAGCATCGACACGGCTGCCACCTACCTCAAGCTCGTCGAGCAGATGCAGACCGACGGTCTGTGGTTCGCTTCACTTGCGCACATCGACGCACTCGAACAACGCTGGGGAGTCTCTCCTGAGTCGGGCCGGATGCGTGCGGACGCCTTGCGTCAGACCGGTGAACAAGCGGGCAGTGAGGCCGCGTACAGGCGTTTGATCGGTACTCCGCTTGAAGGTGCGGGCTACCATGGACTGGGTCTGCTGGCCGGAGGGCGCGGGGACTATCTGGAGGCGGTCAGGCTGCTGCGAGAAGCGCAGCGCCGCAACCCCACCGACGCCGTTCTGCTCAGCGACCTGGGCTATGCCAGTCTGCGCGCGGGTCTCATTGCTGAAGCGCGCCTCCCGTTGATGCAGGCGCTTCAACTGCGTTCCGACAACCCGCAGGCGCAAGCCAACCTCGCGCTGTATCTCGAAGTCACGCAGCAAAGTGCGCAAGCCGATGCGTTGATGGAGGCCCATCGAATGGTGCCCGCAACCCGTGCCGCCATCCGTGAGAGCGCACGTCAGTTGGGCCGCACGCCGCTGACCTTGGCACCACAACCGCTTCGCCCGGCGGGCCTCGCTGCAACGGCCCCGGATGACAGCACAGTTCCCCTGAGGCTGAAGGCCGCACGCTGGCCAGGCATGGGCGGCCAACAGGCCAGCACAAGCCCTGCCACGTCCAGCAATCCAATATCAAGAGGTACCGAATGAAAAACCGTTTTCCCCGCCTCAGCCTCTGGCCCATTGCAGGACTTGGCCTTGCGATGATCACGACCTGCGCCGCCGCAGACAACGCACGGGAAACGAAGTCGATGCCTCAAGCAGGCATTTCGACCCCTTCCCCTTCCCCAACCCCAGCCACTACTCCGGACCCGAGCACCCCGCCTCAGTCGGCCATCACCGTCCCGGCTGCCGACGAAGAACTCGAGTTTGTGGACGTACCAAATCGACAGGTGGGAGACGCAGCAACGAGCCTGTTCGCATGGCAGCGCGAAGGGGTCATTGCGTCGACCACGACGCGTCCCATTGCGGGTGATGTCGCACGGCGCAGCTACGAGCGATACCTGAAGAGTTTTGAATTCCCGATCCCGGAGCGATTCAACTCCACCGTCAAATCGACAAGCAGCACAAGCAGCGGCACAAGATAAGGATTCTCCTTGTTCCAAAGGATGGCCCGTCGCATGACCACCCCAACACGAACCCGCCCGCGCGCCCGCGGCCAAGTCGGCGCGTATGCAGTGGAGTACGCCATCGTTTTCCCAGTGTTGTTCGTGGTTACTTACGCGATCATCAGCTACGCCATTCTTTTTTCCGTCCGACTGGGCATGCAGAACGCCGCAGAAGAAGGAGCGAGAGCCGCTTTGCGCTATCAGGCGATCAGTGCTTCCGGCTGCAACACTCAGTTGGCGTGCCGCAAACTTGCAGCGCAGACTGTCGCCCAGGAGCGCATCGACTGGCTGCCCAACGCAACGGTGGAAGCCAAGGCCTGCCTCCTCAACACGGACGACAGCTGCACAAGCAGTTCCGTGCCTGCCTGTGGTTCGACGCTTGATCAGCGATGCCAGATGATCGTGACCGTCAGCTACGACTATGCAACGCGGCCCCTCGCACCTCCGCTGCCAGGTTTAGGCTTCTTGCTGCCGAACAAGCTGCAGGGACGCGCCAGCATGTTGATGGGCGATCCGACGGCCGTGAATCAGATATGAAAAATATCCCCACGGTGAACCCGAGGCCCACCGCACAACGTGGGGTCGCTGCCGTTGAACTTGCCTTGGTGATGACGACGGTTCTGCTGCTCTTATACGGCGTTGTCTCATTCGGGGCGGTCCTCTATGCACAGCAGGTTGTTTCTCGCGCTGCGGAAGACGGTGCACGCGCGATTTCGGGTGTGAATGATCCAACGCAGGCCACGAACATTGCGCTGATCAAGAGTGTGGTCTATGCGTCGATGGCGACCTCTTTGATCGCGCCGGCGAACGCGGGGAACACGACAGCTCAGCGTCAAGTCTGGCTCAAGTCAAACCCGAAGGTCATTGTCAACGTCGGCGCCTCGGGGCTGGTGACAGTGTCCTACCCCTACGGAGACAACCCCATCGTTGCGCTGCCCGACGCCTGGGTTCCACAGAACATATTTGGCTCCGCCAAATTTTCCCTGTGAGTTCTCTCAAAATGAATCGCTTCACGGGACACAAGAAGGCTCAGTCACAACGCGGCTCGATCGTGATTCATGTCGCAATTTTCTTCATCCTCGCAGGGATACTTTTCATTGGATCGGAATTGGGATATCTCTTCTATCTAAAAAGAGATTTTCAAAAATCCGCCGATCTCGCAGCATTGGCCGGTGCCCAGAACCTTTATTCCAACAACTGCGGCGCAGCGATCAGCTCCGCAAAATCCAACGCGAATGATGGACCAAGCAGAAATATGCCCAGTGGTTTCCAGCTCGCCGATGGAGACATCACTTGCGGTGGATGGAGTTCCACGGACAACGTCAACGCCAATCATTTCGACGCAGCAGCAGTGGAAAAAAACGCCATCAAAGTCATCCTTTCCAGGACGCCGGCTCCACTTTTCAGTTTCTTTACCGCCAGCAGAACGATCTCGGTTCAAGCCATTGCCGCAAGATCACTGCCAAAAGCCGCCTTGAGCATCAACAGCACATTTTTGAACGTCGACACGCAGAAATCTGCAGTCCTCGATTCGCTTGTGGGTGGCCTGTTGGGTGGCAACGTGCAACTCGGCCTCGTCGGGTGGCAGGGGCTGGTCAACTCGCAGATCAACCTGTTGAGCTTCCTCGATGCACTTGCGATCAACATCAACCTGAAGGCAGGTGAATACGACAAGGTACTTGCAGCCCAGGCGACGGTCTCGGACCTTCTCTCCGCAATGGCAACAATATTGGAAAAGAACGGTGCGCTCGTTGGCCTGCAACTCTCGGAGTTCAAGAAGCTATCTGGGCTGGCAGCCACGTTGAACCTGCCGACGCTCAAGGTATCGGACATCCTTGGTGTTGCGACTGGCACTCCCAGCAGCGCCCTGGACCTCACCTTGCAGGCAGCCCAACTCGCTCAGGCGTTCATTCAACTCGCCAGTAGCCAGATCACAGGACCGTCCGCGGTTTTTGCGACTGTCAATCTCCCGGTCTTGGGTGTCGCGGCCAACGTCAAGGTCATTGAACCACCGCAGTTCTCCAGCATCGGCAACCCGGAGTTGGCAAAAGCAGCGCCTCTGGGAGCTGACAAGATCTACGTTCGCACTGCGCAAATTCGGACCCTGATTTCCATCAATCTTGGTGCGTCTGGCCAACTTCTGACCAGCTTGATCAGTGGCTTGTCCAACGCATTGACGACGTTGACTTCCGCCTTGATCTCGATTCTGACGACAGTCATCGACCTCACGCCGCCTGGAGACTGTCCCGTCATTTCGCTCGGTTGCCACACGACGCCAAAGCCTGTCATTTCGGATGTCATAGCCCTGCCTCTACCCATCCGAATCGACATCAACATCGACGTTGCTCCCGCAGCGGCCTATGTCACCGATTTCGATTGCACAAACAATGCAGACAAGAAGCTGTGGGCCGCATCGAAATCGAACGTTGCGACACTGCGCGTCGGCAAGATGGGAAGCAGTTCCGGCGATGCGAAGGCGAAGGTTTTTTCGTCCTTAGCGACCCCTCCTACCGTGGACCCCATCGCGTTGGTGGATATCGGTACGGTGCAATCCAGAAAGACATGCACCGTTGTCCTCGGCAGTCTTTGCGTATTGGGTATTCAAGAGTATCAACAGGCGGACGGTACATGGACAACGCAAAAGTCCAACGCCAAAAGAACGGCGTTCGGAGGTGGAGGCGTCGGCCTCTCTGTCAACCCGGATCCCGTGAGTGGCGGGGCGGCGACGCTGCCTTTCCACTCGGGCGCGCCCGGGCTTCTGAAGGAACTCAATGACACCTCTGCGCCTGTACAGACCTATCTTTCGACATCGGCCACCGGCAACGTGGCCGGTCTGCTGATCGACACCATCAATGGCCTGCAACTCAACTTGTACAAGCCCAATGCGTCCACTGGCATCTTGGGTGCCATCCTGCAGACGACAGACGCGGCAGCAACAGCTGTCTTCGGTCTGCTCAAGACTTTGGTTGCTCCGCTCCTCGCGTCAGTCATCAATCCGCTCGTCGAGTTCCTGTTGAAGAGCTTGGGAATCGACCTTGCAAATGCGGAGGTAGGTGCTCGGCTGACGTGCAGGGCCGGCGCGGAGCTGGTGTATTAACTTGACTCATTCCCGAAACACGCGGCCACGCTCAAGACGATTGTTTTCATGACCGCCCCCAATTTCGACGAACTCGACCTCTTTGTCTGGGAAGGCAAAGCCGACATCCTCGACCGCATTGCGCGGTGCATGGCGAGCTTCGACGTGGAGGTCATCCGGGCCGACGGCTTGGCAACACCCGAGCCTGAGCGCGGTGTCGCGCTGCGCCCTTGCGTCGCCGTCATCAGCGTCACCGTCATCGACGGCGGTGGCCTTGCGCAGGCCAGCGAGCGGCTGCAGGGCATGCCGGTGATCTGGGTGGCCGCGGGCTCGCGTGAGCGCGACTCGCGCACCTATCCGCCCGAGTACCTGCACGTGCTGCCCTACGACTTCACCTGCGCCGAGCTGCGCACGATGGTCGCCAAGCTGGTGCGCCAGCTGCGCGCGCGCGACATCGCGCCGCAGGCGCCCGACGTGCTGGTGGCGCACTCGGAGGCCATGAAGTCGCTGCTGGCCGAAGTGGGCGCCTTCGCGGACTGCAACCACAGCGTGCTGGTGCGCGGTGAAACCGGGGTGGGCAAGGAGCGCATTGCGCAGCAACTGCATCTGGGTCACCAGCACTACAGCAAGGGCGCGTTCGTGGCGGTGAACTGCGGCGCGATTCCTGACGGACTGTTCGAATCGCTGTTCTTTGGCCACACGAAGGGCTCGTTCACGGGCGCGGTGCACGCGCACCGCGGCTACTTCGAGCAGGCCACCGGCGGGACGCTGTTCCTCGACGAAATCGGCGATCTGCCGCGCTATCAGCAAGTGAAGCTGCTGCGCGTGCTGGAAGACAACGCGGTGATGCGCCTGGGTGCCACCGCGCCCATTCGTGTCGACTTTCGTCTGGTGGCCGCCACCAACCGCAACCTGCGCGAGATGGTGGCCAGCGGGGAGTTTCGGGCCGACCTGTTCTATCGGCTCGCGGTGATCGAGCTGCATGTGCCCAGCCTCGAAGAGCGCGGCGAGGTCGACAAGATCGCAATCTTCAAGGCGCTGCTGAGCAACGTGCTGGGCGACGAGCTCGAAGTGCTCGGCGAAACGCCGCACTGGCTGAGCGATGCGGTCGCTGAAACTTACTTCCCGGGCAATGTGCGCCAGTTGCGCAATCTTGCGGAGCGCGTGGGTGTCATCGCGCGGCAGTTGCACAGCTGGGACCAGAACCTGATTCAGCGCGCAATTGCTCTGACGCGCGGCACGCCCACGCCGGCCATCCTGGCGGAGCGCAACGGCGCGGGCGGGGGCGGCGTGTCGCTCGACGGCACGAGCGAGCGCAAGGGCTGGAACAGCAGCGAGCGCAACCGCATCATCGCGGCGCTGGAGGTGAACGACTGGAAGCGCCAGGACACCGCGCAGCACCTGGGCATCAGCCGCAAGGTGCTGTGGGAAAAGATGCGCAAGTACCAGATTCTGGACGGCGAGCCCGGCATTCCCGACGACGCCTGACGACGCTTGAGCCGCGGGGCAAACCAGGCATTGCCCGGCTGCCCTTGCGCTCATTCGCGCATCAGGTCATCAAGGCATCGACAGCCGCGGCGTCACCCGCAGCGGCGCATTCGCAGTGCCCACGCCCACCGTGCGCTCGGCCACAGGCTCGCTCGCGCAGGCCGTGTTGCTCGATATGCACAGCGCACCCAGCAGCCCGTCTTCCGTGAGCACCTGGCGCCTTGGCGCGCCGAAGAGGCGGTCGATCCAGCCGTTGAGCCCCGCGGGGTCGATGCGCAGTTCGCCGGTGGTGCGCGCCAGGCGCAGCTCGGAGATGCGCAGGTCGAACACGCCGTCGATGTAGTCGAACAGCAGGGTGTAGTAGTCGAGCTGCGCGTCGAGCACCTTGGGCAGGGTCTCGCGGCCGAACTCCATCAGGCGGCGCCGTCCGCGAAAGGCCTGGCCCGACGTGCTAACTGCTTCCATCAGTTGCCGCTCGCGTTCGCGGCCCGACACGGTGCGCGCCCATGAGGCCGAGGTCAGCTCGAACAGGTTGAGCTTCACGCCTTCGAGCTTGGCCTCCTGGCTGGCGATTTCTGAAAGGGCCGACTTCAGGCGCAGTTGCCGGTCGAAGCCGTTGCCAAAGTTCCTGTTGAGCTCGAACGCGGCGCGCGTCGGGTCTTGCGGGGACACGCCGCGCGGGTCCTTGCTTTTGACGAGCACGGCGTCCAGCGTGGGGTAGAGGCTGGCGTCCTGCTGGTCGGCCAGCGCACGGGCGCGTTCGATGCGGCCCTGTGCCTCGGCAATTTCGGTGCTGCGCGCCTCGGCGCGGCGCAAGGCCTCTTCCTGCGAGCCGATGCGCCACTGCTGCGGCGCCGCCAGCACGGGCAGCGACTCGGGGTTGGGCGTGAACTTGAAGTAGTTGCGAAACTTGGCGATGGCCTCGTCGCGCTGAGCCCCGAAGTCGGACTCGCGCGCGGCCACCAGCGCGCGGCGCGAGGCGGCCATGTTGAGGTCGTTGTCACCGGTCACGCCCAGTGCCACGCGGCGGGCCTCGGCTTTCGACAGCTCGGCCACTACCTCGCTGGCACGCGCGGCAATCTGCTTTTTCAGGTCGAAGCGCTGCACCTGCAGGTAGGCGGTGAGCGCGTCCAGCACCACCTTCTGCGAGGTGGTGACAACGGCCTCGTCGTCGGCCTGGTTGCCGGCTTCGGCTGCGCGCTGCGCGGCGTTCATGGCGCCGCCGTCGAGCAGGCTCACGCGGGCCTCGGCGGTGAGCACGGTGTAGCCCTGCGACTTGGCATTCTCCGCACCGCTGTTGTAGTTGCCCGAAGAAGTGCCCACCTTGAAGCGCGGGTAACGCGCCTGCTTGGCCGCGTCCACGCCGTAGCTGCTGGTGTTGGCGGTGGCCTGCGCGGTCTGCACTTCGGGGTAGTCCTGCGACAGCACGATCAGCGCCTGCTTCACCTGCTGGGTGTAGGTGCTGGCGCCCAGCGAAGGCGCCGACAGCCTGCGCGCGAGCATGAGCGTGGGGCCGCCCTCTTGCGGCATGGCCTGCTCCTGCGCAAAGGCGGCGGGGGGCAACGCAAAGCTCATGCACAGCGCTGCGCAGACAAGGCCGGTGCCCGTGCGGCGCCGCTCAACCGGGGTGCGGTACTTCATGGTTCGCGGAAGGCTTCGCGGCGCAGCTTGAGCACGGGCCGCAGCATGTACCAGATGAACGGGTCGGTGCCCACGCGCAGGTCCACTTCAGACTCCATGCCGGCGGTGATGCGGTTCTCGTCGCGGCCCACATGCGACTGCGACATGCTGATGAGCAGCCGGTAATAAGGCGCGCCGTTGGCAACGGCCGGGTCGCGGTCGGCGTCGGCCGCCACCAGCTTGACCTTGCCGTCGACGGCGCCGTAGCGCAGGTAGTCGTAGGCGGTGATCTTCACGCGGGCCTGCTGGCCCACTTCGATGAAGCCGCGGTCGTTGGGGTTGAGCCGCGCCTCGACCATGATTTCGTCTTCGTCGGGCACCACTTCCAGGATGGACTCGCCGGGCTTCACCACCCAGCCGGGGCTGGAGTTGCGCAGGCCCTTCACGATGCCGTCCGAAGGTGCCTTCACCACGGTGCGCGAGCGTTGCGTGCGCGCACGCGCCAGGTCTTCGCTCAGGCTGGCGAACTGGCGCTCCACCGTGGCCAGTTCGTCCGACGCGCGGCGCCGGTAGCGGCCTTCGGCCTCGGCCATCTTGGCCTGCGCCTCGGCGATGGCCGCGTTGGCTGAAATGACACCCTGGCGCGACACGGCAAGCTCGCTGCGCACGCCCTCGGCCTGGCGGCGCTTTTCCAGCACCTCGACCTGGCCGACCAGTTTTTCACTGAGCAGTTGCTCGGAAATTTCCAGCTCCTTCTGCATCAGCGCCAGCCGGTCGCCCAGGCCCTTGACCTTGGCCTCTTGCTCCAGCTTCTTGCTGCGCGCCTGCTCCAGGCCGGAGACGGCGCCGGCCATCACGCCGCGCTGCTCCAGCGCGCGCGCCTGGTAGGCGCCGCTCTCGCCCTCGAACACGTCCTTGTCGATGTCGGCGGCAAACGAGTTGCGGCTGAGCGGCTGGCCCCGGCTCTCGGCCATGAGGCGCACGCGCGTGGCCTGGGTGGACGAATAGCGCGCCGTGAGCTCCTCCAGGTTGAGGCCGCTGCCGCCCAGGTCGATCTCCACCAGCGACTGCCCCGCCTTCACCTTGTCGCCCTCTTTCACGAGCACATTGCTGACGATGCCGCCCTCCAGATGCTGGATGGACTTGACGCGGTCCGACGGAATGACGCGGCCCGGCGCAACCACCACGGTTTCCATGGGAAAGCCCAGGCCCACCACTGCGAGCACGGCCACGGCACCGCCGATGAGCCACTGCTTGCGTCGCCCCTGCGGTGAATTACGCGCCGCGCGCTTGTCGTTCTCGTCCTGAAGAATCTGCGGCAAATCTGATTTCAAGATCGCGGTCCCCAATCACTCGTCATGGTCTGCGGCGTCATGCCATCGAACGGGAGGCCGCGGCCCCCGTGCCGTCTTCCGAATCGCCCACGGCCACCAGCGGCTTGCGCACGCCGAACAGCTTGGGCACCATTTCCGCGGCCGTGCCCTGCTCCACATTTCCCTGGCCGGTGACGTGGTAGACCACGCTGGCGGCCGAGACGATGCGCAGCGAGTGCGTGACCACCACCACGGTGCGCACCTTGGCCACCGCGAGCAGCGTGGCGAGCAGGTTGCGCTCGCTCTGAAAGTCCAGGTCGTTGCTGGGCTCGTCGAGCACCAGCACCGAGGGCTTGCGCAGAAAGCTCATGGCCAGCGCCAGCTTGCGCCGCTCGCCCACCGACACGCCGTTGCCGCCCTCGCCCACGCGGGTGCGGTAGCCGTCGGGCAGGCGCGAGATGAAGTCGTGCGCGCCAGACAGCCTGCAGGCCGCCACGATCTGCTCGTCGCTCTGGCCCGGCGCGCCGCGGCGCATCACGTCGATGAGCGAGCCGCCGAACCAGTAGACCTCTTGCGACAAATAGCTGATCCAGCGCGACAGCTCTTCGCGGCCGAACTGCGACAGGTCGTACTCGCCGATGCTGATGGTGCCGCGCGTGGGCTCGTACAGGCCCGACAGCAGCTTCACCAGCGTGGACTTGCCCGCGCCATTGCGCCCGACGATCACATGCAGCCCGCCGGGGCCGATGTCGAGGTCGACGTTTTCCAGCACCGGTTGCTGCGCGGTTTCGGTGAAGCTGAAGCTCACGTCCTTCAAGGTGATGCGGCCCAGTGGTTGCGGCAGCGTCATGCCCGTGGGCGGCTTTTCCACCGGCTCGCGCAGCACGGTTTCCAGGCGCTGGGCCGCTTCCTTCGCGGTGGCCAGCGAGCGCCAGTTGGACACCAGCCCGGCCACCGGCTGCAGCGCCTTGAGCGCCAGCATGTTGGAGGCAACAAGGCCGCCCACCGTCATCCACTGCTCCATGACCGATATGGCGCCCACCGTCACCACCACCACGGAGAACACGGTGAGCAGCACGGTGGTGCCGTCGCGCGTGGTTTCGATCTCGCCGTTCTTGGTGAAGCTTTCGGTGAGCCAGGCGTTGTAAGTCTGGCGCCACATCTCGATGGTGGGACCGTCGTTCGACTGCGTCTTCAGCGTTTCGCGCGCATGGCAGATCTCGGACGTCATGCGGTCCAGCCCGCGCCCACGCAGCACTTCTTCCACGCGGCCGGAGCGCACCTCGTCGGCCCACCACCAGGCCAGGAACGACATGATGGCCAGGAACAGCACCACCACCGGCAACACCGGCAGCGCGACGATGCCGATCACCACCAGCGCGAACACGGCCATGGGCAGGTCGAAGATCGATTGCGCAAGCCCGCCGGTGACGGTGCCGCGCACCGAGCCCACATCACGAAAGTACAACTGCCAGGAAGACGCGGGCCGCGCCTCGAGCGCGCGCAGCGGGCGCGCCAGCATCGAGTTGAGCAACGCGCCCGACACGCCGTGGTCGATGATGGCGCCGGCGTTGCGCAGCAGGCGCGAGCGCCGCGTGCGCAACCAGAACTCGATGCACAGGAAGAACAGGATGCCGCTGACCAGCGCGGCCAGCGTGGAGAAGCCGCTGCGCGAGAGCACGCGGTCGTACACCTGCAGCAGGAAGATGGAAGGCAACAGCCCGAACAGGCTGATGGGCAACGAACGCCACGCCGCGCTTTTGACGAGCGCGTAGGCGTCTCTGAACGCCGCGTTCAATGCACCTGCATATGGACTGGCGCCGGGCTCCTGGGGCGAGTCGACGACCAGCTGACTGGGCAAGAGGAACTTGATCATGGAAAGGGGCCGATCCGTCGGGCAATGACGCCTGCATCATTATCAACTGTTACCCGACTGTTACAAGGCAAAAATTCACTCGGCGCGCACCTCAGCACGCCGCTGTTTGCCTCTTCACCGGACCGGCCCGTTCCGCTCGCTGCGGTCCTGCATGCGCGGGGCTTCCCGAGGCCGCGCAACCGACCGCTTTCCCTGACCTGACATGGCTTGTTCCCTGGGACAAACCCTCAGCAAACACCAAGGCGATGTTGGCGCACAACAGCATGCAGAGCACCCACGCGCACAGCAGCTGGAGCCAGCCCAGCCACCAGCGGCGTGCCGGTTGCAACGCGGGTTGCAATGTGGGTTGCAACACGGGTTGCAATACGGGTTGCAGTACGGGTTGCGAGGTGGCGTGTGAAGACTGCACGGGCACAGTGGCCTCATGCACGAAGATCGGCTGCAGGAGCGGGTTCCATCTCATGGCAATGCTTTCAAAACCCGGGCCAGCCGGGACAGGCCGACACCGGCGGAACTCTTCGCGAGCACCCAGTCGCCTGGCTGCAAAAGTCCGCCGAGCGCGGTCGACAGATCGGACACATCAACGAACCAGTGCGAGCGAACCTTGGTGCGAATGCGCGCATGCAGCGCGCGCATCATCGGCCCGCACAGCAGCACGCGGTCGGGTTGCGAGGCGAGCAGCTCGGCCTCCAGGTCGAGGTGATGGCGTTGGGCGGCGGGGCCAAGCTCTTGCATGTCGCCCAGAATCGCCACGCGGCGCGCGGGCTCGCAGGGCGCCTGCGACAGCATCTCCAGCGCGGCGCGCATCGAGCTCGGGTTGGCGTCGTAGGTCTCGTCGATCAGCTTGAAGCTGCCGCCGCCGATGTGAATGGTGTGCAGCGCACCGCGCCCGCCCGGCGGCTCGAAGTGCGCAAAGGGCTCGACCGCCGCGCCCAGCGGCAGGCGCCATGCCTGCAATGCCGCCAGCGCGGCAATGGCGCTCGCGCCCATGTGGCGGCCCGGCGCATTGAGCCGCAGCTGAAAGGGCTCGCCCGCCACCAGCGCCTGCACCTCGCCGTGATCGAACGCGAGCAGGCGCACGTCGGCCTGCGGATGCTCGCCGTAGGTGAGCACCTGAAGTTGCTGCGCGGCCGCCACTTCGGCAAAGGTGGTGAACTCCGGCATGTCGCGGTTCAGCACCACGGTGCTGCCCGGGGCCATGGCCAGGAAGAAGCGGCTGTCGAGCCGCGCGGCGGCGTCCGAGGGGCCGCGGTGTTTTTGCGAAGCGGCCGACAGCCCCGTCACCACCAACAGCGAAGGCCGCACGAGCTGGGCGGACGCGGGCATTTGCGAGCTGCCCATCTCGATCACCCAGTAGGCCGCATGGCGCGGCATGCAGGTCATGTTCCAGGCAATGCCCGAGGGCATGCTGACGTTGCCTTCGGGCACGCCCACTTCGCCCCACACGGTGAGCGCATTGGCCAGCATGGCGGCCACGGTGCCGCTGCCGGCGCCGTTGCCCGCACCGCCACCGATGACGCCGCACACGCGGCCGGTGAACTCGGCGCGCGCATGGTCGCCCAGCTCCAGCACGGCCTGCAGCACGTTGCCCACCTTGAGCACGGGCACGCGCTTGTCCAGGTGCGGCTTGGGGTCGGTGCACAGCACGGCGGCGGCCGGCTGCAGCACGCCCTTGAGCGTGACGGCCGCCAGCGGCGTTTTAGAGGGGCGCGTCTGGTGGTCGAACACCACGCGGCCCTTGCGCATGTAGGAGCGCTGCGCCACGCCGGTGGCACGCCAGCCGTCGTCGGGCTTGACCACCCATTCGCCGCCGGTGACGCGGGCCATTTCGCTGGCGGTCCATGCGGGGCCGTCGTCGCGGCCACCCGCATTGACGCCACTGACACCGTGACCGCTGTTGCCTGCGCCGGCGCCCACGCCCGTCATCGCATTCAGGCTTGGCGCGGCGCGGCGTTCGAGCAGATAGCGGTGGTACGCCGCAAAGCCTGAAACGTACTGCGCCACGTCGTCGATGCGCACGCGAAACGAGTGGTGCCGAATGAAGAACGAGCCCACCACGCTGGACGGCCGGCGGAAGTACATCGCCGTCTCGGGCCAGAAGAAACCGTTGAGCAAATAGTGCGCGCGGTAGTCGAGCGCGCGGTAGAACTTTTCAGTGTCCAGCTCGTCCAGCAGGTGCCGCATGGCGGGCATGCCTTCGAGCCGCTGCAGCATCTGTTGCGCGGCCAGCATCAGTTCGAGCAGGGTCGGAAAGGTGGTCTTGCGGTCGAGCACAAAGTCGAGGTAGCCGGCCACGTTCTGCAGGCCGAATCGAAAGTACTTTTCCTGCGGGCTCCAGTGCGTGAGCTCGTTCACGCAGCAGCTCAGCCAGTGGTCGTGCGCCTGCCAGTGCTGGCTGGCAATGAAATGCTCGAAGGCTTTTTCGACCACGGCCAGCCATTGCGGCTCGCGCGTGAGGCCGTACAGGCGCATGAGCGCAAAGGCCGCCTCGCCGTCGTAGCAGATGGTGCGCAAGGCCTGCTTCACCGCCAGGTCGCTCGCATGCA
The DNA here is from genome assembly GCF_046156345.1 of Variovorax sp. H27-G14. Lineage (NCBI taxonomy): Bacteria > Pseudomonadati > Pseudomonadota > Betaproteobacteria > Burkholderiales > Comamonadaceae > Variovorax > Variovorax sp. H27-G14. The sequence goes on along the minus strand of NZ_JAYLVN010000008.1, from coordinate 194,678 downwards.
GCACATGGTTGAAGCGCCCGCTGACGGGGTCTTGCAGCGACACGATGCCGAGCGCGAGCTTTTCCAGCAGCGGCAGAAAGTGGCGCGTGTCCATCAGCTCGCTGTACTTCACCAGCGCCAGCACGCAGGCCGCGTTGCCGCCGAGCTTGATCTCCCCGCCGGTGTCCACCAGGAACGCCACGGCGCGCCCGTCCACCAGCGTGTAGTTGCGAATGAGCGCGCCGGTGAGATGGTCGAGCGCGCGGTCGATGGCGGCGCGAAGTGTTTCGTCGCGCGTGAGCTCCCAGGCCTCGAGCATGGCGTGCAGCGCGTTGGCGTGGCGCATGGCGTCGTAGGTCGGAATGCGGCGGTCGAAGCACGGAAAGTAGCCGTACACGAACAGGCCGTCGCTCTGCACCTGGCGCGCCAGGTAGGCGGAGCCGCTGCGCGCCAGGTCCATCACCGACTGCGGGTTGAGCGCGGGCAGTTGCCGGCGCCCCGCGTCGAGCCCCGTGCCCGCCAGCTTGTGCACCACGCCGTCGGGCTGGCAGAACACGCCCACGGTGGCCAGCAGGTACACCGGCTGGTCGGGCGCCATGTCCAGCGGCGGCGCGCGTTCGAAGCGTGCCTGGCCGTAGACCTCGAAGTTGCGCGTGTTCACCACCGCGTGCGGAAGGGTCGAGTCGCCGCTCAGCATGGCGTTGGCGTTGAGCTCCTGCTCGGTGAAGGCAAGCGCAAAGTCTTTGTCGAAGGCCAGGCCCAGGCGGAAGTAGTTGCGCTTGACCGCGGTGAGCTGGGTCTTGAACTGGGTCCACTCCATCGGGCTCGCGCCCTCGACCCAGTCGATGCGCAGCCAAGGCGCGACGATGCCGCGCTCGCGCACCCAACGCGCCACGCGCTCGGCGCCTTCGCGCCAGGCGGTTTCGAAGTCGGCGGCGCGCGTGTGCACCACGTGCGCACGTTGCGAGCCGTCGCTCAGTGAAAAGAACAGCGTGAACGCCGGGTACGGCGCAGGCAGCGCCGCGCACACCGACGCCAGGCGTTCATGGCAGGCGTGGAGCTGGTCTGTGAAGGACATCATTCGGCCCCGATCGAATGCGCGAGACCGGCCACGCCCGTCATCTGCTCTCGCTTTGACGTGGGCGTGGACCGAAAACTGCCGTCGAAGTCATCGCGGTGCGCCGGTTCAGCGGTAGCTGAATTCAGCGCGGCGATTGAGCTGATAGCCCTCCTCGGTGAGTTGCAGCGACGCGGGCTTTTCGGTGCCCCAGCTGATGGCCTCGATGCGCTCCGCAGGCACGCCCAGTTGCGTGAGCGCGCGCTGCACTGATTCGGCACGGCGCTGGCCGAGTGCCAGGTTGTACTCGCGCCCGCCGCGCTGGTCGGTGTTGCCTTCGATCACCACACGGCTTGCCGTGCGGTTGCGCAGGTAGCTCGCATGCGCCTCCACGATCTGGCGGTCCTGCGGGCGGATGTTGTATTTGTCGAAGTCGAAGTACACGATCTTCGGCACGCCGACGGGGCCGTTCTGCGGCGGCGGCGGCGGCGGTGGCTCGACCTTGGGCACCGCGGTGGTGGCCTTGTTCGAGTAGTAGTAGGTGACGTCGTCACGCCCGGTCTTGGGGGCTGCGCAGCCTGCAAGAACTGCAAGCGCTGCGCCGAGCGCAACGATGGCGGGTATCCGGAAATTCTTCTTCATATCAATCCTTTCGAGGGACAGGCCGGTGGTGGCCTGTCCCTGGTGCTGCGGCGCCCTCGCCCCTCTTCTCTTTTTTCTTTGGTGTGCCTGATCAGCCCAGCAGGCCGTGCAGGATGTTGGTCACCGGAGACAGGGCGGTGCCGGTCGGGCTGTGCTCGACCAGGCTGGTGATGGGCGTCACCACATCGGTCACCAGCGGCGCGGCGGCGTGCTGCACGCTGCTCACCACGTCGGCCACCGGCGACGATGCGCCCGAGGAACCGGCCAGGATGTCGTGCACCGGAGAGAGCACGTCCGACACGGCGCTGGTTGCGGTGGACACCACCGGCGTGATGGCGTCGGTCCCGCCCGTGACGGGTCCGAGGATGTTGGCGACCGGGCTGGCGCCGCCGGTGAGGCCGCCGAGCAGGCTGCCCACCAGGCCGTCGTGGCCCAGGAGGCTGCCGACCAGGCCGTCGTTGCCGAGCACGCCGTTCAGTGCGCCGCCCGTGCCGCCACCGGTCACGCCACCGGTCACGCCGTTGAGCAGACCGCCGACCAGGCCGTCGCTGCCGAGCACGCCGTCCAGCACGCCGCCGGTGCCGCCACCGGTCACGCCGCTGAGCACGCCGCCGACAAGGCCGTCGCTGCCGAGCACGCCGTCCAGCACACCGCCGGCGTCGCCACCGGTCACGCCGCTGAGCACGCCGCCCAGCAGGCCACCGTCGCCACCGAGGACGCCGCCGAGCAGGCCGCCGTCACCGCCGAGAACGCCACCCAGCAGGCCGCCGGTATCGCCACCGGTCACGCCGCCGAGCAAGCCACCGACGAGGCCGTCGCTGCCGAGCACACCGCCCAACAGACCACCGTCGCCACCGAGGACGCCGCCGAGCAGGCCGCCGTCGCCGCCGAGAACGCCACCCAGCAGGCCGCCGGTGTCGCCACCGGTCACGCCGCCGAGCAAGCCACCGACGAGGCCGTCGCTGCCGAGCACACCGCCCAACAGGCCACCGTCGCCACCGAGGACGCCGCCGAGCAGGCCGCCGTCACCGCCGAGGACGCCGCCGAGCAGGCCGCCGTCACCGCCGAGAACGCCGCCGAGCAAACCGCCGTCACCGCCGAGCACGCCGCCCAGCAGGCCACCGTCACCGCCGAGCACACCACCCAGCAGGCCGTCGTCACCCAGCACACCGCCGAGCAAGCCGCCGTCGCCGCCAAGCACGCCACCCAGAAGGCCACCGTCGCCACCGAGCACGCCACCCAGCAGGCCGTCGTCACCCAGCACGCCGCCGAGCAAGCCGCCGTCGCCGCCAAGCACGCCGCCCAGAAGGCCACCGTCGCCACCGAGCACACCACCCAGCAGGCCGTCGTCACCCAGCACACCGCCGAGCAAACCGCCGTCACCGCCAAGCACGCCGCCCAGAAGGCCGCCGTCGCCGCCAAGCACACCACCCAGCAAGCCGTCACCGCCCACCAGGTTGGCCACGCCATCGGTCAGGTAGTCGACCTGCGTTGCAACGCCGTTCAGCAGCGCGTCCGTTGTGCCGGTGCCCAGCAGCTGGTCGGTCACCGGGCTCAGCAGGTCGCCCGCGGCGCCCGTCACCTGGCCCACCACGCCGTCGACCGGGTCGAGCACGTTGGGGTTGTTTTCCGTGAAGCTGGTGCCGAGCACCGGGCCGAGCAGGCCGTCGACCGTGTCGGTGACACCGTCGACCACACCCACGACCGGGCCGAGCACGTTGCCCAGGCCAAGGCCGCCCAGCACGCCGGCGTTCAGGCCGTCGACCAGGTTGCCGACCACGCCGTCGGTCGGGTCGAGCAGCGCCGCGCCGGTGCCCGGGGTGCCGCCACCGCCGATGCCACCCACCACGCCGCCGAGCAGACCGCCCAGCAGGCCGTCGTTGCCCAACAGGCCGCCGACCGGGCCGGCGTTGCCCAGCAGGCCGCCCACCAGGCCGTCGGGCCCGAGCAAGCCGCCACCGAGGCCGTCAGCGCCAAGCACGCTGCCCAGCGGGCCGGTGCCACCCAACAGGCCGCCGAGCAGGCCGTTGTCGCCGAGCAGACCGCCCACAGGGCCGGTGTCGCCCAGGAGGCCGCCGACCAGGCCGTCATCACCCAGCACACCGCCCAGCAGGCCGTCGTTGCCGAGCAGGCCGCCCACCACACCGTCGTTGCCCAGCAGCCCGCCAACCAGGCCGTCGCCGCCGAGCAGGCCACCCACCGGGCCGTTGTCGCCCAGCACGCCGCCCAGGAGGCCGTCGTTGCTCAACAGGCCACCGAGCAGGCCGTCGTCGCCGAGCAGGCCACCGACCAAGCCGTCGTCGGCCAGCACGCCGCCGAGTGCACCACCCAGCAGACCGTCGTCGCCGCCGAGCAGGCCGCCCAGCGGGCTGTCGGTGATGAGGCCGGAGATCGCGCCGTTCTGGCCGAGCAGGTTGTCGACCAGGCCGCCATGGCCCAGCAGTTCGCCGGTCAGGCCGTCGCTGCCGAGCACATTGGCCAGCGCGCCATCGCCGCCGAGCAGGCCGCCCACGAGGCCGTCGTCGCCCAGCAGGCCACCCAGGGCACTGTCGTCACCGAGCAGGCCGCCCAGCAGGCCTTCTTCGCCCAGCGCGCCACCCACCAGGCCGCCCAGGGCACCGTCGTCGCCCAGCAAGCCGCCCACGAGGCCGGTGTCGCCGAGCACGTTGCCCAGCAAGCCGCCCACGGCGCCGTCTTCGGCCAGCAGGCCGCCGACCAGGCCGTCTGCACCGAGCAGGCCGCCCACCAGGCCTTCGTCGGCCAGCAGGCCGGCCACGAGGCTGTCTTGGCCCAGCACGTTGTTCAGCAGGCCGCCCAGGGCACCGTTCTCGCCGACCAGCTGGTCGGTGACGGCGCCCAGGCCGAGCGCGTCGGTCAGGCCGCTGACGATGCCGTGCTCACCGACCAGGTTGGTCAGGCCGTTGTCCAGCGCGTCGGTGAGGTAGTCGACCTGGTGCAGCACCGAGCCGAGGATCGCGCCCGTGGCGCCGGCGCCAAGCAGGTTGTCCAGCGCGGGGCTCAGGGCGCCGCCCAGCAGGTGGTTGATCTGGCCGACGGTGTTGTCGATCGGGTCGAACTGGTTGGGGTTGTTCTCGGTGAAGGTCTCGCCGAGCAGCGGGGCCAGCACGTCGTCGACCACATCGGTGAGGCCGTCGACCACGTGGGTGATCGGTGTGAGCGCATCGCCCAGGCCAAGCGCGCCGCTGACGTCGTCGATGATTTGATGGACAAGGCCGTCACCCGGATCGAGGAGGTGGTCGCCGTCTGCGTCTGCGTCTGCGTCTGCGTCTGCATCGGCGTCGGCGTCGGCGTCGGCATCGGCGTCTGCATCTGCATCTGCATCGGCATCGGCATCGGCATCGGCATCGGCATCGGCGTCTGCATCTGCATCTGCATCGGCGTCGGCATCGGCATCGGCATCGGCATCGGCATCGGCATCCGCGTCGGCGTCTGCGTCGGCATCGGCATCGGCATCGGCATCGGCATCGGCGTCTGCATCGGCATCGGCATCGGCATCGGCGTCTGCATCGGCATCCGCGTCGGCGTCGGCGTCGGCGTCGGCGTCGGCATCGGCATCCGCGTCGGCGTCGGCGTCGGCGTCGGCATCCGCATCTGCATCTCCGTCCGCATCCGCATCGGCATCCGCGTCCGCATCCGAATCGGCGTCCGCATCCGACTCACCTGGGGTCGTCGGCGTGGTCGGCACCGTGGGTGTGGTCGGGTTGCCCGTGCCCACGAGCACCGGGAAGGCGCTGTCGCTGCCGCCACCGCCGCCGCTTGCAAGCGCGGCCAGTGCGGCGGCGCCCAGGGCGCCCAGTGCGAATTCACCCAGGCCGATGCCGCTACCGGCCGCGAGCTTCTTGGTGACGGCCAGCGCGGCGGCGTCGGCGTCGCTGTCCGGCGGGGTCACTTGCAGGTCGCCCGAGGCGACGTCCACATTCACTTGTTCAAGGCCGCCGGGCAGCTTGGTCGAGCCGATGGTGGCGTCGGTGCCGCCGGTGAACACACCGGCCAGCGGGGCCTTGTTGGTGGCCGAGCCGGGGAAGAGCACGTTGGCATGGCCGTCCTGCGGCACGATGACGCGGTCGCCGGGCAACAGGGTCTGATTGCCATCGACGGGAATGCTGACACCGTCGCGCATCACTGCAACGCCCGGCGTGGCATTCGATAATGTGCCGACGCTGGCGGGGCCAGCGGCAACAGGGGCCGCCGAACTCGCCATGGCGGGGGCGCCCAGCGGGGTGACGGTGGCTTGAGCGAGAACCACAGGAGCTGCGCCAGCGGCGGCAAGTCCTTCGGTCGAATTGGTCGATGCTTGTTGAGCGGTCATGGCAGCCTCTGTGAGAAAAGATGCCTACTAAGGGGCAACTAGCGTGCCGCTTTGTTCGAACACTTTTTCGCTGCCGTTACCCGACCTGCAAGTCTTTGATTTCTATAGGTATTTTTCCAAAACCACGGGTTTGCACCAGGGCCTGGAAACAGGTCGTAAGTACCTCATTTCGCGATTCGTTACGTAACGATGTAACGCCTTGTTCCCGGAACGTTCGGCACATCCAGAGGCCTTTGGGCACACGCCGGCGGCGGGCGCAGACACCCTTTTTTCTTCTCTCTTTCTCTTTATGTTCAATCCCTCCCAGGAAGATGTGCGCCGCTTCTTTTGTGACGTGTACGCCAAGCATCGGCAGGGCCTGCCGATGGAGCCGCTCGAGACCATTGCCGCCGGCTGGATCGACGCGCACCCCGAGTACCACGAGGACCTGATCGACGCCGACGCCGCCGTGGCGCGGGTCTATGACGGCGCGAACGGGCGCGAGAACCCGTTCCTTCATTTGTCGATGCACCTGTCGATCAGCGAGCAGTGCTCCATCGACCAGCCGCGCGGCATCCGCCAGGCCGTGGAGCTGCTAGCCGCGCGACGCGGCTCGCTGCTGGATGCGCACCATGACGCGATGGAATGCCTGGGGCAGATGATGTGGGAGAGCCAGCGCGCCGGCCGCCCGCCCGACGGCGACGGCTACGTGGCCTGCGTGCAGCGGCGCGCAACTAAATAGGCTCGCCCCCAGGCTTCGCGCACTTCGTGTCGCTGCTCCTTCCCCCTACCGGGGGCAACGCCTGCGGCCCGGCAGAGCCGGTTCCGCGGCATTTCACGAATGGGGCGCGGGCTACGCTCGTCTTTGGCTTCACGTACTGGGTGTCGCTGCGGCGTTTCACGAAGCGGGGCGGGCCTTTGTCCTTGTTGAAAGCCGCGGCGGCATGGCGCCCTGCTCTTTCGCCGCCTCGCGCAACAGCGCGGCCATGGCGACGCGCAAGGCCGATGGCGCGGCCTCGCTGCGCTGCAGCAGGCCTACCGACTCCTCGGTGCCGGCGGTGTCGATGCGCAGGCGCAGCAGGCGACCGTCGGCCAGCTCGCCGCGCGCGGCACCCAACGGCGTGATCCACACCGCATCGGACACGGCCACCAGCGCGCGCGCCACCGCCACGTCAAGCGTCTGCAGCGCGTTGGCGGGCAGCGCCAGGCCGCGCGCGGACAGAAAGCTCTCTGTGTTGTGGCGCGGGATGGTGCCCTCGCCGTACACCACAAGCGGATAGCCCAGCACCGCCTGCACCGATGCACCCTGCGCAGCCCGAGCGCCCCGCGTGCCGTTCGAGCCCATCGCCGTGGGCACGGCCAGCGGATGACCAGCGCGCACCGCGAACACCAGCGGCTCGGTATGCAGCAGCTCGAAGCTCAGCCCGCCCATGAGCCGCGGGTCGCTCATGCGGCCCACCACCAGGTCGAGCTCGCCGGCGCGCAGCTCGTCGAGCAACGCGGCATTGGCGGCGCTCTTCACCACGATCTGCACCTGTGGCCAGCCCTCGCGCAGCCGCGCCAGCGCCACCGGCAGCAACGCGGGCGCCACGCTGGGCAGCGCGCCGATGCGCAACCGCTCGATGCGCCCGCCTGCCGCCGGCGCCACGGCCTGCGCGCTGGCGTCCAGCGCCTCCAGCACGCGCAGCGCATGCGCCAGCAGTTGCTCGCCGGCGGCCGTGAGCCCCTGCACGCCACGCCGCCCGGCCTTGCTGCGCTCCACCAGCCGCGTACCGACGATGGTCTCCAGCTCCACCAGCGTCTTGGACACCGCCGGCTGGCTCAGCGCCAGCCGCTCGGCGGCGCGCGCCAGGTGGCGCTCTTGCGCCACGGCCACAAAGCAGCGCAGGTGCCGCAACTGCACGTTGCGCACAAAGTCCTGGCGAAGGTCGGAAGGGTTTTTCAATGCCTGCTGGTTATTGAGAACGGAGCAATCTTCAATTTACATCATCGGTGCGCGCTTCTAAAGTGGCGGCTCCCGGATTCGTCCCACGACAGGAGACAACGTTCATGTTGACCAAGACCACAGGGCCACAGCCCACCCTCACCCAGCTCCCTCAGCTCACCCCACGCGACTGGGAAGCCCACCCCAGCTACCTGTACCCCGGCTACAAGTCCACCATGAAGCGCGGCCCGCAGAAGCCGCTGATTCCGCTGAAGGCCTCGCTCGGCGAGCTGCAGCAACCGGTGTACGGCCACGACAGCATCGGCGAGCTCGACCACGACCTCACGCGCAATGCGCGCAAGAACGGCGAGCCGCTGGGCGAACGCATGATCCTCACCGGCCAGGTGCTGGACGAACACCGCCGCCCGGTCGCCCACACGCTGGTCGAGCTGTGGCAGGCCAACGCCAGCGGGCGCTACGTGCACAAGGTCGACCAGCACGACGCGCCGCTGGACCCCAACTTTCTGGGTGCGGGCCGTTGCCTGACCGACAGCGAAGGCCGCTACCGCTTCCTCACCATCAAGCCCGGCGCCTACCCCTGGGGCAACCACCCGAACGCCTGGCGCCCGCAGCACATTCACATGTCGCTGTTCGGCCAGAGCTTTGCAAGCCGTCTGGTCACGCAGATGTACTTTCCCGGCGACCCGTTGCTGCAGTACGACCCCATGGTCAGCGGCACGCCCGAGCGCTACCGCAACCGGCTGATTGCCGACTTCAGCCTGGACATCACCGAAGAGGGCTACGCACTGGGCTACCAGTTCGACATCGTGCTGCGCGGCGCGGACGAAACCCCCTTCGAAAACCGCTGAGCCGCAAGGAGACACACACCATGTTGATGACCGCACAGCAAGCCGACTTCGGCCAGACCCCCTCGCAAACCGTGGGCCCCTACTTCGCGTACGGCCTCACCGCCACGCAGTACGGCTACGACTTCAACCAGGCCTTCGACGCCACCCTGGCGCTGGACGGCGCCACCGGCGAACGCATTCGCCTGGAAGGCCGCGTGATCGACGGCGACGGCAACCCGATCAACGACGCGCTGATCGAAATCAGCCAGCCCGACGGCGAGGGCCGCTACCCGCAAACGCCCGACGAGGCGCGCGCCATCGGCTTTCGCGCATTCGGGCGGGTGGGCACCGGCACCACCGAAGGCAACCGCTTCGTGTTCTACACCGTGAAGCCCGGTGCGCAGGCACCCGGCGAGGCACCGCACATCAACGTGATCGTGCTGATGCGCGGCCTGCTGCTGCATGCGTTCACACGCGTGTACTTCAGCGACGAGGCCGCGGCCAACGCGAAAGACGACGTGCTGCAAAGCGTGCCGGCCGATCGCCGCCAGACACTGATTGCCGAGCGCGTGGTGCAAGGCGGCGCGGTGAGCTACCGCTTCGACATTCATATGCAAGGCACGCAGGAGACGGCGTTCTTCGACGTCTGAGCGCGGGCAATTCAAAAGACTCAGGGCCCAGGGAAAACCCGGGCCACAAAAAAGCCCGCTGCTAGCGGGCTTCGTTGTTTGCGTGGAACGCAGGCTCAGTCGGGACGGTGGTGAATGCGCGACTCGGGCACCGTCTTCAATTCGCCGGGCAGCGAGCTGATGTACGTGGCCAGCGTCTTGAGTTCGGCCACGGTGAACTTCTTCTCTTCGACCTGCTGGCCCATGATTGCGTTGGAGCGGCCCAGGTGCGGGTTGTTCTTCACGCGGTAAGACTTGAGCGCCACGAACAGGTAGTCGGCATGTTGGCCGGCCAGCTTGGGCACGGTGCCGTCGTTGGGCGTGTTGAAGTTGGCGCCGTGGCACTTGGTGCAGCTGTTGTCGGCGTTGCGCGTGATGAGCCCTTCGACGCTGGCGGGCGTGGCCTTGGCCAGCGTGGCGGGCGGTGCGCCGCCGTCCTTCAGGCCAAGCTGGCTGTAGTAGGCCGAGAGATCGGCAATGTCTTGATCGGTGAGCGTGTCGGCAATGGCACGCATGGTGGGATGCTTGCGGTCGCCGCCCTTGTACGCAGTGAGCGCGGCCGTGATGTAGGTGGCGCTTTGCCCCGCGATCATGGGCACCTTGTGAATCTCGGGGAAGCTTGCCTGGTAGCCGATGATGCCGTGGCAACCCACGCACATGGCAACCTTCTTGGCCCCGTCCTGGGCCTTGCCAGTGACTTGCTGGGCTTGGGCCGAGAGCGTCACGCAAGCGACAGCAAGGGCAAACATCGTGGTCAACAACTTGTTCATTTTGCGCGCACAATCTCGTGGAGAGTACAGTTTTTCGAATCAACATTCGATTATAGGCAGGGGTCTTGCGGATCCCTGTGCAGGCCAACCCTAGGCTGCGCAACGCGCGTCGAGTGTGTTCTTTTCTCCACCCCCAGCTTCCGTCTCACTCATGAAATTCCAGGGCTCAGACAATTACGTTGCCACGCAGGACCTGATGCTTGCGGTCAACGCGGCCATCACCCTCAAGCGCCCGCTGCTCGTCAAGGGCGAGCCCGGCACGGGCAAGACCATGCTGGCCGAGGAAGTCGCGCAGTCGCTCGGCCTGCCGCTGCTGCAGTGGCACATCAAGTCGACCACCAAGGCACAGCAGGGCCTGTACGAATACGACGCCGTGAGCCGCCTGCGCGACTCGCAGCTCAAGGACCTCGACGGCGGCGAGCGCGTCAAGGACATCCAGAACTACATCATCAAGGGCGTGCTCTGGCAGGCCTTCACGGCCGACGAGCCGGTGGCGTTGCTGATCGACGAAATCGACAAGGCCGACATCGAATTCCCGAACGACCTGCTGCGCGAAATCGACCGCATGGAGTTCTATTGCTACGAGACGCGCGAGCTCATTCGCGCCAAGCACCGCCCGGTGGTGTTCATCACCTCCAACAACGAGAAGGAGCTGCCAGACGCCTTCCTGCGCCGCTGCTTCTTCCACTACATCAAGTTCCCCGACGCCGAGACGATGAAGCACATCGTCGCCGTGCACTTCCCCGGCCTGAAGCAAGAGCTGCTCACCGCCGCCATGAAGACCTTCTACGACGTGCGCAACCTGCCCGGTCTGAAGAAGAAGCCCTCCACCTCCGAGCTGCTCGACTGGCTCAAGCTGCTGGTGGCCGAAGACATTCCGCTCGAAGCGCTGCAGAGCAAGGACGAGAAGGTGGCCGTGCCCCCGCTGGTGGGCGCGCTGCTGAAAAACGAACAGGACGTGACGCTCTTCGAGAAGCTCGTCTTCATGCAACGCAACAACCGCTGAGCGCATGAGCCGACAACCTCACACCACCCGGCAGCTGATGAAGCTGGGCGTTGCGCAGGCCGTGCTGTTCGTGGTGGGCGCATTGCTGGGCCGCGGCCTGGGCTTGCTGCTCGGGCTCGACGCCTTTGGCGCCGGCGGCTACGGCAACCGCGAGATCTTCGGCATTGCGCTGGTCGGCCTGGGCGGCGGTGCCGGGGCGCAGGCCGGACGCGTGTGGTACGTGCGCAAGTACGGCGACCCGCGCGACTGAAGACGCGCATCAACTCTAGAGAGTCGAAGGAAGAAGATAGATGGCGTTCGTCGAACCTGTCACGCTGAAGGCCCGCGGCATTGCGCTGGTGCCACTGGCGCTGGCCCATGAAGAAGGCCTGCGCGCCGCGGCCGCCGACGGTGAGCTGTGGCAGTTGCGCGTGACCTCCGTGCCCGAGCCGCAGAACACGCGCGCTTACGTAGAAACCGCCCTGACAACCGCCGACCGCTTCGCCTTCGCCGTGACCGACGAGGCCACCGGCACCGTGCTGGGCACCACCAGCTTCCACGACATTCTTGCGGGCGTGAAGCGCGTGGAAATTGGCTACACGTGGTACGCCGCGCGCTGCCAACGCACGCATGTGAACACCACCTGCAAGCTGCTGATGCTCACGCATGCTTTCGACGCACTCGGCTGCAACACCGTGGGCTGGCGCACCGACAACTTCAACTTTGCCTCGCAGCGCGCCATCGAGCGGCTGGGCGCGACAAAAGACGGCGTCATTCGCGGCCACGCGATGCGCCGCGACGGCACCATCCGCGACACCGTCATGTACAGCCTGCGCGCGGGCGAATGGCCCGAGGTGAAGGCGCAATTGCTGTACCTGCTCGACAAGCCCCGCGGCTGAACCCCACACAAGGAGCGGCTCCATGCTCATCGACTTCTTCTACACCCTGCGCTCGGCCAAGCTGCCCGTGTCGGTCAAGGAATACCTCACGCTGCTGGAGGCCCTGAAGGCCGACGTGGTGGGGCCCAACTCCGACGGCGCCTACGGCATCGACGACTTCTACTACCTCTCGCGCACCGCGCTCGTGAAGGACGAGAAGCACTACGACAAGTTCGACCGCGCCTTCGCCGCCTACTTCAAGGGCGTGGAGATGCTCACCGACTTCACCAAGGAAGTGCCGCTCGACTGGCTCAAGAAGACGCTGGAGCGCGAGTTCACGGCCGAAGAAAAAGCCAAGATCGAGAAGATGGGCTGGGACGAGCTCATGGAAACGCTCAAGAAGCGCTTCGAAGAGCAGAAGGAACGCCACGAGGGCGGCAACAAGTGGATCGGCACTGGCGGCACATCGCCCTTTGGCAACGGTGGCTACAACCCGCAGGGCATTCGCATCGGCGGCGCGGGCAAGAACAAGAGCGCGGTGAAGGTGTGGGACCAGCGCGCCTACAAGGACTACGACGACACGCAGGAGCTAGGCACGCGCAACATCAAGGTGGCGCTGCGCCGGCTGCGCAAGTTTGCGCGCGAAGGCAACGTGGAAGAGCTGGACCTGGACGACACCATCCACTCGACCGCGGCCAATGCCGGCTACCTCGACATCAAGATGCGGCCCGAGCGCCACAACAACGTGAAGGTGCTGCTGCTGATGGACGTGGGCGGCACCATGGACGAGCACATCCAGCGCGTGGAAGAACTCTTCTCCGCCGTGAAGACGGAGTTCAAGCACCTGGAGTTCTTCTACTTCCACAACTGCGTGTACGACTTCATGTGGAAGAACAACAAGCGCCGCTTCTCCGAGAAGTTTGCGACCTGGGACATCCTGCGCAAGTACAACAAGGACTACAAGCTCATCTTCGTGGGCGACGCCACGATGAGCCCTTACGAAATATTGCAACCTGGCGGCAGCGTCGAATACAACAACGAAGAGGCCGGCGCCGAGTGGATCCAGCGCCTCACGCACACCTTTCCCAAGTTCGCCTGGATCAACCCCGAGCCGCAGGGCGTGTGGCAGTACCGCCAGAGCATTGCGGTGATGCAGCAGCTCATGTCCAACCGCATGTACCCCCTCACCTTGCGCGGCCTCGAAGAAGCGATGCGCATGCTGTCCAAGTAGGACGAAGCCGTTGATGTAGCCGGGGCCTTCAAAAACCGGCAGTGCTTGCTGTCAGAATCCGCCCATGGTCAGGGCGGTTTCCGTTTTTGTGCCGGCGTGGTTGCCGGCTTTCGTTTTTTCAGGCGTCCTGCTTCTGCAAGGCTGCAGCTTGCTGCCGAAAAAAGACAAGGACCCCACTGAAGGCCAGCCCGTGGCGGGCCTCGTGCGCAGCAGCAACGAAGCCGCTGAAGAAGACAAGGGCGACGGCAAGGAAAAAGCCGACAAGCGCGACGCCTTCACCGTGGACGTGCGCGGCCCCGAAGACGTGCGCGACTACCTCAAGCTGCACCTTGAAATTCAGCGCTACCGCGAGCTCGACGACCTGGGCGCCACCGAAATATCGCGCCTCATGGTGGCCGCCGAAGCCAATGCGCGCGAACTGCTCGGCACCCTGGGCTACTTCACGCCCACGCTGACGCTGGAGCTCAACGAAACGCCCCAGAGCACCAAGGCCCCGCGCGAGATCGTCATCAGCGTGTCGCCAGGCGACATCACCAAAGTAAGCAACGTGCAGATCAGCTACGCCGGCGCCATTGCCGACGACGCCAAGGCGGAAGCGCAGCGCGACAGCATCCGCACCGACTGGGCCCTGCGCGCCGGCCAGCCCTTCACCCAACAGGCCTGGGACTCGGCCAAGACCACCGCGCTGCGCAGCCTCACGGCCAAGCGCTTTCCCACGGGCAACATCGAGATCAGCCGCGCCGAGGTCGATGCCGACCGCCATGAGGCGCGCCTGAGCGCCACCTACCAATCAGGCCCGGCGTACAAGTTCGGCCCGCTGGAGCTGCGCGGCATCAAGCGCTACGACCCCGACGGCGCGCGCCGCATCGCGCGCCTGCCCAGCGGGCAGGACTACGACCAGCAAAAGCTGCTCGACGCCCAGCAGCGCCTGGCCAGCAGCGGCTACTACGACTCCGTGTTCCTCACGCTGGACACCGACAGCGGCAACCCGCTGGCCGCGCCCGTCATTGCGCAGCTGCGCGAGGCGCCGCTGCAAAAGGTGGTGCTGGGCGTGGGCTTCACCACCGACAACGGCGCGCGCCTGTCGATCGACCACATCCACAACCAGGTGCCGCTGCTGGGCTGGCGCGCGGTGTCGCGGCTGTCGCTCGACCAGGACATCAAGTCGCTGAGCACCGAGCTCAACGCCATTCCCGACGATCGCGGCTGGCGCTGGTTCACCGGCGCGGAGCTCAAGAGCGAGCAGTCGGGCAGCTACGTGGTCGACAGCGGGCGCCTGCGCGGCGGGCGCAACAAGTCCGGCGACCACATCGACCGCAGCTACTTTCTGCAGTACGACTACGCGCAGAACCGCGGCATCGACGCGCCGCCTTCGGCCTCCGCCGTGACCGCCAACTGGGGCTGGACCGGGCGCTACTTCGACGACAACGCGTCGCCCTCGCGCGGCTACGGCCTGGCGCTGGAAGTGGCGGCGGGCTACACGCTCACCGGCATGCAGACGCCCTTCACGCGCACCTATGCACGCTGGCTGGGCGTGGTGCCGCTGGGCTCGGCCGAAGACAAGGAAACGCGCGCGCGCCGCAGCCGCCTGCAACTGCGCGTGGAAGGCGGCGCCGTGTCGGCCAAGGACAGCGCGCAGATCCCCTCCACCCTGATGTTTCTCACCGGCGGCGACACCACCGTGCGCGGCTACAGCTACAAGCAGATCGGCACCGTGCGCCCTGACGGCCAGATCGTGGCGGGCCGCTACCTTGGCGTGATGAGCGCCGAGTGGCAGCGCCCCTTCGTCTACAAGGACAAGCTCACCGCCTGGGAGAGCGTGGTGTTCGTCGATGCCGGCGCGGTGGCCGACAAGCCCGGCGACCTCAAGCCCAAGGTGGGTGTGGGCGTGGGTGCGCGCTGGCGCAGCCCGGTGGGGCCGGTGCAGGCCGACCTGGCCTACGGCGTGGACTCGAAGAAGTTCCGCCTGCACTTTCGCCTGGGCTTCAACTTCTGATCGGGTGCCGATGAGCAACGACATCGACCCCACGCTCGAGCCCTCCGCCGCGACAACGCCGACGGTGACATCACCGGCCGTGCCCACACCGGCCGTGCGCCGCTCGCGCGCCCGCCGCGCCGCGCGCGCCTTCGCCTGGACCGTGGCCGCCCTGCTGCTTGTGGTGCTGCTGCTGGCGGCCGGCGCCTGGTGGTACCTGGGCTCCAACAAGTCGCTGGCCTTCGCGCTCGCGCAGGCCGCGCAGCGGCTGCCGGCCGGCCAGACCCTGGAAAGCCGCGACGTGACCGGGTCGCTGCGCACCGGCGGGCACATCGGCTGGCTCAAGTACCAGAGCGAGAGCATCGCGGTCGAAGTGAACGACGCCACCCTCGGCTGGACCCTGGCCCCGCTGTTCCAGCGCAAGGTGCAGCTGGGCGAGATGCATGCCAAGCAGGTGCTGATTGAAAAGCGCGGCGTGCCCAGCACGCAGCCCACCCAGCCGCTCGAACAGATCGTGCTGCCGGTGGAAGTGGAGCTGCCGTTTCGCATCGACGAAGTGCGCTGGGCCGGCCCGCCGGTGCTGCAGGCGCTCAACCTGTCGGGCACGTACAGCTACAACAAGTCGGCGGAGCATGCGCTGGACATCAAGGGCGTGGACATTGCCGACGGCCACTACAGCGCCCGCGTGAAGCTGCAGGGCCCCGCGCCCATGGCCATCGACGCCGCGCTCGACGGCCGCGTGAAGGCGCCGCTGGCCGAGGACCACGACATCGACGTGCTGGCCACCGCCACGGTGAAAGGCACGCTCGCCGGCACCGCCGCGCGCCTGCAGGTGGCCGCCGAGCTGAAGCCCGCAGAAGAAAACGCCGACGCCCCCATGGAAGCCAAGCTGCAGGCGCAGATTGCGCCGTGGCTGCCCCAGCCGGTGATCGACGCCAAGGCCGACCTGCGCAACGTCGATGCGTCCAGCCTGTGGCCCGGCGCGCCGCAAACGCAGCTCACCGGCACCGTGGCGCTGCAACCCGATGCCGACACCGGCCCCGCCGCGTGGAAGGCCTCGGCCGACATCCGCAACGCCGTGCCCGGGCCGTGGGACACGGAGAAACTGCCGCTCGAACAGGTACAGGCCAAGGTCGGCTTCGACGGCACCAACTGGACCCTGCCCGAGGCCACCGTGCGCGCGGGCGGCGGGCGCATCGACGCGGCCGGCGCATGGAGCCCCGCGCCCGCGCCGTGGCAGGCGCAAGCCACCGTGCGCGGCGTGCGGCCTGGCGCGCTGTACAGCGAGCTCTCTGGCGCGCCCGTGAGCGGCACGCTCAAGGCCGAGCAGAAGGAAAGCACCATCACCTTCGACGCCGCATTGCGCGCCGAAGGCGGCGCGGGCAGCAAGGCCCTGCCCGGCTTTGCGCTGGACCGCGCGCTGGCCCAGGGCCAATGGAAAGACCAGGTGCTCGACCTGCGCACGCTGCGCATCGAGGCCCAGCGCGCCAGCGTCGACGGCAAGCTGCAGGTGCGCGTGGCCGAGCAGGCCGCCAGCGGCAAGCTCAGCCTGGTGCTGCCGGGCGGCAGCGCGCAGGTGGAAGGCCGCATTGCGCCCAGCGCGGGCGGCGGCGACATCAAGGCCAGCATCGACGACGCCGACACCGTGCAGCGCTGGCTGCAAGGCCTGCCCGGCATGTCGAAGCTGTTCGCCGGCGCCAGCGCCAAGGGCTCGGCCAAGCTGGACGCCAGTTGGCAAGGCGGCTGGCAGACCATTCAGCGCCGGCTGGAAAACGCCAACGCGCCCGCGCAGCGCGGCATCACCGAGCCCAGCCTGAAGGCCGCGCTGGCCGTGCCGCGCCTGGACCTGACGCTGCCCGCGGCGCAGCCCGTCAGCACCGCCACAACCGCAACGACCACTGCCCCCGCCACCGCAATCCAGTTGCGCGACCTGCGCGCCGACCTCGCCGGCAGCCTCGCGCAGGCCACGCTCACGCTGAAGGGCGAAGCCGCCACCGGCACGCAGAAGATCAACATCGACACCCGCGCCAGCGGCGGCATTGCCGGCCCCGGCCAATGGCGCGCCGCGCTGGCCAGCCTGAAGCTGCAGGCACAGGACAGCGCCCGCCCCGGCGACCCATGGGTGGTGGAGCTGACCCGCGAAGTGACGGCCACCATCCGCACCACCACCGGCAACGCGCCCCGCCTGGACGTCGAAGCCTCCGCTGCCGCCGCCACGCTGCGCGGCCCCGTGCCCGGCACCGTGCGCATCGACTGGCAGCCGCTGCGCTTCAGCCAGAGCGGCGCGGCGCCCAACCGCGTGTTTCGCGTGCAGTCGAAGGGCGAGCTCAAGGGCCTGCCCATGGCCTGGGCCGGCGCGCTGGGCGCCAACACCACGCTGGGCGAATACGGCATCAGCGGCGACCTGATGTTCGACGGCGACTGGGACATCGACGCCGGCGACACGCTGCGCGCCAAGGCCCGCATCGCGCGCCAGAGCGGCGACATTCGCGTGCAGGCCGGCGAGGCCGCGCTGGTGACGCGCATCGTGAGCACCGGCACGGGCACCGCCAGCGAACGCACCATGAACTCGGCCACCGCCAACGGCGAAGCCCCCAGCACCCCGGCCGGCCTGCGCCAGGCCGAGCTGCGGCTGGACGCCGAAGGCGACGCCGTGCGCGCCACCCTGGCCTGGGACAGCGAGCGCGCCGGCAAGATCGACGCCAGCGTCAACACCCGCGTGGTGCAGCGCGCCGGCGGCTGGCAGTGGGCGCCCGACGCACCGCTGGGCGGCACCATTCAGGCCGCGCTGCCCAACCTGGGCGTGTGGTCGATGCTGGCGCCGCCGGGCTGGCGCATTGCCGGCACGCTGGACGCCAGCGCCACCCTGTCGGGCAACCGCGCCGTGCCGCGCTGGAACGGCACCCTGGGCGCGGACAAGCTCGCGCTGCGCGCCCCGGTCGAAGGGCTGGACCTGCGCGACGGCCGCCTGCGCGCCACGCTGAACGGCGACAGCGTGCAGATCACCGAATTCACCCTCAAGGGCGGCGCCGGCAGCTCCGCGCGCATTGCCGGGCAAAGCGGCAACCGCAGCACCGCGGCCAGCGAGGCGCGCAGCGACGGCGGCACCCTGTCGGCGAGCGGCAGCATGAACTGGGGGCCCGCCAGCGGCACCGCCTCGGGCATTCGCATGGCACTGCAAGGCCAGTTGCGCGCGCTGCGCGTGCTGGTGCGCACTGACCGGCAGGTCACGCTGTCGGGCGACCTGCAGGCCAAGCTGGACAACGGACAGTTCAGCGTGCGCGGCAAGCTGCGGACCGACCGCGCCGTGATCATCCTGCCCGACGAAACCGCGCCCAGCCTGGGCAGCGACGTGGTCGTGCGCTCGGCCGCCAAGGACCGCGAGGCGGCCGAGGCGGCGCAGCGCGAGTCGGCCCGTGTCGATGCGCAAGCGGCCCAGGCGGCCAAAGCGCCCCAGGCCCAGACCGCCAAGCCGCCGGACATCGTCGTCAATTTCGATCTGGGCGACGACTTTGCCGTGCAGGGCCGCGGCATCACCACCCGCCTGGAAGGCGACCTGGAAATTCGCAGCACCAAGCTCAATGCCCCGCCGCGCATCACCGGCGAGGTGAAGACGGTGAAGGGCCAGTACCGCGCCTACGGCCAGCAACTGGACGTGGAAACCGGCGTGGCGCGTTTCAACGGCCCGTTCGACAACCCGGCGCTGGACATTCTGGCGATTCGCCCGAACCTGTCGCAGCGCGCGGGCGTGCAGATCACGGGCAGCGCGCAGTCGCCCCGCGTGAAGCTGTACTCGGAGCCCGCGCTGTCCGATGCCGAAACGCTGTCCTGGGTGATTCTGGGCCGCGCCTCCGCCACCAGCGGCGGGGAGTCGGCGTTGCTGCAGCAGGCCGCGCTGTCGCTCATCGGCAAGATCGGCGGCAGTGGCAGCGGCGGCAGCCTGGCCAGCCGCTTCGGGCTGGACGAACTGGGCTTCAAGGGACCGGGCAGCGGCGGCGACCTGCGCGAATCGGCGGTCACGCTGGGCAAGCGGTTGTCGAAAGACTTCTACCTGACCTACGAGCGCAGCATCGGCGGCACCTTCGGCACGCTGTTCATCTTCTACGACCTGACCACGCGGCTCACGCTGCGGGGGCAGGCGGGGCAGACGAGCGGGGTGGACCTGATCTACACGGTGAAGTACGACTGAGCGCCAAGCGGCCCGCGGGCAAGGCGGGCCAAGCTGGTAAAGTGCGGGCCGCTGTGAACGTCTGCCACCGCAGACCCCATATGCAGCGTCCATAGTTCAACGGATAGAACGGGCCCCTCCT
This sequence comes from Variovorax sp. H27-G14, assembly GCF_046156345.1. Lineage (NCBI taxonomy): Bacteria > Pseudomonadati > Pseudomonadota > Betaproteobacteria > Burkholderiales > Comamonadaceae > Variovorax > Variovorax sp. H27-G14. The sequence goes on along the minus strand of NZ_JAYLVN010000008.1, from coordinate 175,102 downwards.
AAGGGCCAGATGGGGGTTCGATTCCCTCTGGACGCACCAAACAAAAAAAGGCTCCTGATGGAGCCTTTTTGCTGGTGGGCACAGCCTTACCTCACGGCAATGCTGGCAAATTTGTTGGCCAGCGCATCGCCTTCGAGGCCGTCGGTCAGCTCGCGCAACCATGACGGTTGACGGCCTTTGGTGCCGCCGGTCCATTCCTCGCCGTTGGTGCCGCGGTAAACGACGCCGTCTTGATAGGGCTTTTCGCTCTTCACCACGCTGCCGCGCGGTGCGCGCGTGCGGGTCGACGTGTCGTATTTCGCCAGTTCGGCCAAACCTTCCTTGATGCCAAAACCCGCTGCTTGAAGCTTTTTCGCGCAGAGATCAACAATCACCTTGAGTTCTTCGCCGCGCTTCGCGTCACGTGCCGCTTCGGCTTGTTGAATGAGAACTTGCAGTTCGGCGTAACTTAGTTTGGTAATGTCGACATCACTTGCCATGTTCAGATCCTCGGTTGTTAAGCGCGCTATTTTAGTGGGTCGAAGGATTGCTTCGGCCGCATTTGTGTAGTCCAGCGCTGCTTATTCAGGCATTTGCAACGAATTCGATTACGCGGCGTCAGACGGTATTTGAAGGCAATGCCGGATTTCGTTCAGGCAATCGTCAGGAATGGGTCGTAGCGAATTCCTGGGCCACCTCGGCATTGGACGAAAGCGCCGTCGGTGGGCGCCTTGCGCAGGGCTTTCATGACACCACGGCAAGCCTTCGCAAGCCAAATCCCAGGCGCACCCAATTCTCTTTTCATGGCGATGAATGAATGAACGAATAAATAGTTGCAAGGCCAGAGAAATTCCGGGGAATAAAGATTCAATTTGTTTCGAAGCGACAGAAAAACATTTATCGCCTCCGCCGGCTGCGGTTCCGCGTGAATGCCAGGTCAGGCGACATGCCGGCCAACAACCTTGTCGAAACCGAAGAAAGCCATCAATCACTGACAAAGCCCGGGATATGACGCAGTTCGAGAAAGACCCGTGCCGGCCTATCGGTGGTGTCCCCTTTTCAGCGCCCTGTCATCCCGCGTCGGCCCCACGCCGAACCCGCCGGTGTTGGCAACGCGCAATGCATCCAGTGCCTCCCATTTGACAGTTGTTTTCAGTCACGCCGCTTCAGGGGATACTCCGCGCATGCCGCTAAACCAGGGCGCTCCCGCCCCTTTCAACGAAGCGCGTCGCCTCGCATCGCTAGACAGCTATCGCTTGCTCGACACCACGCCCGAACAAGCCTATGACGACCTCACCACCCTGGCCTCGGCGGTCTGCCGGACGCCCATTGCGCTGATCTCGCTGGTCGACCGCGACCGGCAGTGGTTCAAGGCGCGCGTGGGGTTGTCGGCGCAGGAAACGCCGCGCGAACTGGCGTTCTGCGGACACGCCATCCTTCAGCCCGACCGCATCCTGGAAGTGCCCGACGCCAAGCTCGACCCACGCTTTGCAAGCAACGCGCTTGTCACGGGGGAGCCGTACATCCGCTTTTATGCCGGTGCGCCGCTGGTGAGCGTCGACGGCATGCCGCTGGGCACGGTGTGCGTGATCGACCGTGAACCCCGCAGGCTGAGCGAGGGCGAGCGAGGGGCGCTGAAGTCGCTCGCTCGCCAGGTCGTGGCGCAGTTTGAAATGCGCAAGGCCATGGCCGGCCTCGAACTGCAGAGCATGACCGACGCGCTGACCGAGCTGTTCAATCGACGCAGCCTCGAAAGAAAAATGCTTGCCGCGTGGGACGACTACGTGCTGCGGGGCGAGCCACTGAGCGTGGTGGTGGTCGACCTGGATCATTTCAAGCGCATCAACGACGACTTTGGCCATGCGGCCGGCGACGAAGTGCTGGTTCAGGTCGCAAGAATCTTGCGCCGGCATGTGGGTGCGCAGGGCACGGCCGTGCGCCTGGGGGGCGAAGAGTTCTGCCTGGTGCTTCCAGGCGTGGACGCAGAGCGCGCCCGCCTGACGGCCGAAGCCGTGCGCGCCGAGCTGTGGTCCGAAGCATGGGCGCAACGCCGCGTGACGGCGAGTTTTGGCGTGGCCTGCGCCACCAACGGCGACAGCGGCTCGGCCAACGTGCTGCTGGCGCATGCCGACCGGGCGCTGTACGAGTCGAAAGAAAACGGGCGCGATCGCGTGACCGTGTTCGGCGGCTGGACCTGACCCGCAACGGTCCCACGCTGGGTGGCGCTGCATGGCGCATGCCATGTGCCACCGAACCGGCTTTTTCTGCCCTCACCCCCATGTACATCGCCCTGCAATTCGTCGCCGCCATCGCGCTGCTGGCCGCCCTCCACGTCTCCGTCATGGCCCTGCTCGGCCGTGCGCTGGGCATCGCCATTCGCGAGGTGTCTTTCGGCATGGGCCCGACGCTGCTGGCCGTCGGCGCGTTTCGGCTGCGCGCGTTGCCGCTCGGCGGGTCGGTCGTGTTCAAGGACACGCTGGCGCAAACCCCGTCAGGTGATGCCGCCGATACCGGCGCCGCCGACGCCTTCGACCACCAGCCGCGCGCCGTGCGGGTGCTGCTGCCGCTCTGCGGCATTGCCGCGCTGGCCGCGGTGGCCTTCGCGCTGCACCCCGGCTCGGCCGGTGCCAGCCTGGCGAACGGCTTCGTGCAGATCGTGTCGGGCGGGCTGGCGCCGTTGTCCATCGCTCAGCAATTGATAAACGGTGCCACGCGCGTCGCGTCGCTGGGCTTCCTGCCGCTGCTCGGCATGCTGGCCGCGAAGTGCGCCGCGCTCAACCTGTTGCCGCTGGCTTCGATGGGCGGCGGGCAGGCCCTGCTGGCGCTGCTCGACCCCGCCCCGCGCGAGACACCGCCGTGGAAGGCGTGGCTGCTGCAGGCATCGGTGTGGCTGCTGCTGGCGCTCGCCCTGTCATGGGCCGTGGCCATCGGCCTGTTCGTGACGGGGCGCTGAGCGCTCAGCGCCTGCTGCTCAGGGCCGCTGCCGCCAAGCCTTGTCGGCAGCGCCGCCAGACCGCACGCTGACGAACTGGCTGGCCCGCAGCTTCACGCGCGCCACGGCGGCGTCCAGCGAAGGCTGCGCCATGATCACCAGCTCGCCATGCCGAAGGCCGTGCCGTGCGATCTCGGCCACGCCCGCATAGCCGCCGCTGGCGCCTTGCTTGAAATGAAACGAGCAAGACCAGCCGCCTTGCAGATCGACGGAAATGGGGGGTGAATTCAAGGGTGGCGCGGGCTCGGTAACCGCCCGCTGTCTCGTGCGAGGCCGTGTCCGAGGAGTCGGGATTGGTTTTTTTGTGGGGCCCAGTGTCGCCGTGGCACCGGCGGGGTCAATCCCATGAACGGGGTAATCAACGGGGAAATCAACAGGCAATGGAAGGCAATAGCCGACTGCCCTGCCCCATGCCGCCCGGCCCACACCACCCAACCCCACGCGAACCCCCAGCCTTACTCCGCGGCGCTGACCGACTCCCTTGCGCCCAGCCGGAACACGAAACGCTGCGCCCGGGGGTTGCTCAGCAGCGGCCGGGCGACCCGGTCCGCATGCTCGTGCGCGTAGTGCCATCGCGTGGCCGATTCGGCTTCTTCGTCATTCAGCAGGGCGGGCACCTGGGCGGCCTCGGCCTGGCCGGCCCGGAACGACGAGATCAGGTCGAGCGCGTTGTCGAACTGCTCCTCCAACAGGGACAGGTAGACCTGCGCGGCCACCATGTAGTCCCGAACGGTGGCCGGTTCGCCCTCTACCTCGACGAAAAAAATCCGTCCCGAGGACGTGATCGCGGTTCTCATGTACTTCGAATTCCAGCAATGTCGGTTTCAGTTCAGCGCCCGCAGGCAGCTGTGGGTGGGGCAGGTGGGCCAAGTCCGTGGTGCGCCAAATTTGCGCCACGCAACCCACCTCCGACAGTTCTACGCGCCAGCCAGCCCAATGGATGCACCGACAAACACGAACGAACGTAATTTCTACGGAAACCCGTGATGAACAATTTCGCGTTACAGACCAGAATTTGCGCATTCTGACTGCGGCCACCAGAGACAACCCAAGCATCCAGCGAGGAACGGGGCACGCAGAATCTCTTTTGGAGTTCCCCGATGAAGGCCACCAGCGCCTGCCCCTGCGAGCCTGCGCACCTGGCGCGTGTACAGAGGCGCCTTTGGATGCGCCTGCTGCCGTGGCTTCGTTACTACCAGTGCGAGAAATGCCACAAGTACCAGCTGGCCAAACCGCTCACGGTCGACAACGCCCGGGCGATCGCGGCCTCCGAGCGCGCGGGCGTGCGGCCAGCCTCATGACCGTCGACACACTCGAAACCACGGGCGCCGACGACCGCGCGCACGGCCTTTCGCTGTTCGACAACCCGCTCTACAACCGCGCGGCCATGCCCAGCACCACGGGCGAGTCCGCGGCCACCTGGAGCCAGAAGGCCGAGGCCTGGACGCGCGGGTGGCAGCAGGAAGACGCGCGGCGCCTGGGAGAAACCGTCGGAGATTGCGTGAGCGCCTGAAGGGCAGTACGTCAGCGCTTGAAGGGCGGGTGGCGCGGGCGGCCCGACATCCGCCTCAGCGAATCAGGTCCATCGATGCAAGCTGCGACGTGACCTGGCTGGCGGTGGCGGTCAGCAGCCGGCCGTTCGACTCCTTCCAGCACACCATGCCGGTCATGCCCGAGCCGCTCACCTGGCCCGGCTGCTGCACAGACACCGCCTTCCACCCCTTGCACACGCCGCCCACGGTGGTGGGCCGATCGAGAAACACGTACTCGGTGGCCGCGTCGATCGGCAGCACGCCCACCACGCCGGGCGCAAGCGGCTTGCGCGTCTGGGCCGATGCCGACCCAGACCCCGACAACGACCCCAGCACGCTGACCATGGCGATGCCCACAAAGAAAATCCGCACCATGCCCGCCTCCATTCTTTCGAGACCGGGATGGTACGGGCGCGCTCACATCACGCGGTGTTCCTGCACCACGAAGGCGGTGATCTCGGCCAGGAACGTGAGCGCATGCGCCATGGTCACGCGCCCCTGCGGTGAAGCGAATGCGGCATTCAGCGTGTCGATGTTCTCGAACCACAGCTCCACGATGCCGTCGATCGGCAGTTCGGCATGGGCGCACGGCGTGCCCTTCACCAGCTCGCGCGCGGTCACCACGTTCTGCCGGTAGCCGCTCACGCCGGGCATGCGGCGCACATGGTCGGCATGCACGCGCCATTCACGGCGAAAGTCTTCCTCCGACTGCGCCACGGGGCGGCGCAGCAGCGAGATGCGCTTGAGCAGGCCCTCGGGCTTTGGCGGCAGCGCGATGACTTCGGTCTGCGCGACCGTCACGATGTGCAGCGCGCCCAGAAAGTGCTCTTCATCCGCGCGAATGGCCGCCGCAAGCTCGCCGTGGGTGAAGGCAGCGTCGGCCTGCGCGGCCGCATCGAAACGCAGCTGCGAAAAGCCGTCGAAGTCCCACGGCCCGCGCGCAAAGTCGATGCCGCGCTGCAGCCGGTCGACCACCAGGTTCTGCCGGTAGGCACGCAGCGCGGGCAGCTGCGCCACCAGCGGGCCGTGGCTGTCGCGCCAGTGGCGGCGAAAGGCGTCGTCGGTCCAATCGGGTTTCTTGCGGATCAGGCCCATGCGCAAGGTGGTCGGTTCGGTCATGGGTGTGGCGCCTGTGAAGGCTCGGAAGGCAGAGAGGGTTCGGCAGACGCCGCGGCGGCTTCGGCACGCGCGCGCGCCAGGCCCGGCGCGCGCTTGGCCAGCCACACGCCGTGGCGCTCGGGCCAGCGCGCGTAGCCGGGATCGGCGCCGAGCGCGGCGGCGGCATGGTGCGCCCAGTAGGGGTCGAACAAGGCCTCGCGGCCCAGCGCGATGAGGTCGGCCTGCCCGGCGGCCAGCACGGCCTCGGCCTGCCGCGCGTCGACGATCATTCCCACGGCCTGTGTGGGCACCTGCGCCTCGCGCCGGATGCGCTCCGAAAACGGCACCTGAAAACCCAGCCCGCGCGGCACGGGCAGCGCGCGTGTTTCTTCGGTGAGGCCGCCCGAGGAGCAGTCGATCACGTCGACGCCGCAGCGCTTCAGCTCGCGCGCCAGCACCACGGAGTCGTCGAGGTTCCAGCCGTCCAGCGTGCCGTCGACCGCCGATAGCCGGGCGAACAGCGGCTTGTGCGCGGGCCATGCGGCACGCACGCGCCGCGCGATCTCCTGCGCCAGCGCCATGCGGTTGTCGCGGCTGCCGCCGAGCGCGTCATCGCGGTGGTTGGCGTTGGGCGACAGAAAGCTCGCGACCAGGTAGCCGTGGCCGAAGTGCAGCTCGACCACGTCGAAGCCCGCCTGGTCGGCGCGCACCGTGGCATCGACGAAGTGCGCCACCGCCGAGGCGATGCCCTCGGCGTCGAGCGCGCGCGGGGCCGACCAGCCCGGGCCCGCCGCCAACGGGCTGGGGCCCAGGCGCTCCCAGGGCTCGTCGTCGCTGGCCATGCGCGCATCGCCCAGGGCCGCGCCGCCCTCCCACAGCGGCTGGCTGCCGGCCTTGCGCCCCGCGTGCGCCAGCTGCACGCCAATGGCGCTGCCCTGCGCGTGCACGAAGTCGACCACGGCCTTCAGCGGCGCGATCTGGCTGTCTTTCCACAGCCCCAGGTCGGCGGTGCCGATGCGCCCGCGCGGATCGACCGCGGTGCTCTCGGTAAGGATGAGCCCGGCCCCGCCGAGCGCGAACTTGCCCAGGTGCACCATGTGCCACGGCGTGGCATGGCCGCGCTCGGCGGCGTGCTGGCACATCGGCGAAATGACGATGCGGTTGGCGAGCGTGAGGCCACGCAGCGTCAGCGGTTGGAACAAAAAAGGCATGGCAAGGTCGATCAAGAAGGCCGCACGGGCACGGCCACCACGGCGGGGCGCGTGCCCAGCCAGGTGCCCGTCATCACCGCGGCAAAGCCGAACAGATGCCACCAAGTCAGCGCTTCGCCGAGCAGCAGCGCCGCAAAGCCGACGCCGAACACGGGCACCCAGTAAAGAAACACGGCCGTGCGCGCCATGCCGATCACGGCAATGGCGCGGTTCCATATGAGGTTGCCGGCGGCCGTCGCGGCAATGCCCGAGAACAGCACCAGCGCCCACGGCCACGAACCCGGAGCACCCGGAGCACCTGGAAAGAGCTGCGCCGCGCCCAGCCGTGAAGGCCCGAGCACGGCGTGCACCACCAGCATGAGCGCACCGATCATGTAGATGACCCAGCTGATCGACAGCGCGTCCATCTGCCGCGCCAGCCGCTGCACGCCCACGCCGCCGACCGCGAAGCTCACCACCGCCAGCGCGAGCATCAGGTCGCCGATGCCCGCGCTCGACAGCCCCGCACCAGGGTGGCTCAGCACCACGGCCGCCACGCCCCCGAAACCCAGCGCCACGCCCAGCATGCGGCGCGGCGTGAAGCGCTCGCGGAACACCAGCGCCGCCATCAGCGCCGACACCAGCGGGCTCAGCGCCATGATGAGCGCGCCGTTGGTCGCGGTGGAGCGCGACAGCCCCTGCGCAAACAGGATCTGGTTGGCATAGACCATGAGGAACGCGCAGGCCGTCATCACCACCATCTGCCTTGCCGTGAGCACCGGCAAGCCGCCGCGCCGCCACAGCACGATGGCACTGAGCGCCACGCATGCCACCACCATGCGCAGCGCCGCGAGCGTCAGCGGCTCGAAGGACACGGTGAGCACCTTCACGGCCGACACGTTCACGCCCCACAGCACCATCGCCAGCAGCAGCCAGCCCTGCACGGCGGCGGGCGTGGCAACGGGTGCCGCCGCGCGGGCGGGGGCGGCGCAAGTCACCTCAGCTTTCGAGCTCGTTCCACATTTCGATGTCACGCTCGGCCGTCCAGATGCGCGGGTTCACATGGCCGGTGGCTTCGTCGTAGGCACGGGTCACGTCGAAGGGCATGCAGTGGTCGAAGATGACCCAGTGGCCGTAGGTGGGGCGCAGCGCGGCCACGGTTTCCTTGTAGATCAGGTTCAGCGTCTTGCCCGCGGCCACGCCGTTGTTGACCAGCGTGTACACGTCGGAGATGAAGGCGCGCGTGGAGGCGATGGCCTTGCGCACGTCGCCGGCGTTCTCCAGCGCGGCGCCGCGCCCGGGCACCAGTTTTTCGAAGCCGAAGCCCGCGAGGCGGTCCAGCGTGGTGGGCCAATCGCGAAAGTAGCAGTCGCCCGCGTAGGCGGTGCTCTGGTATTCGACAAGGTCGCCGGCAAAGCAGATCTTCTGGTCTTCCAGGTAGGCGATGGTGTCGCCCTTGGTGTGGCCGCGGCCCACCTGCGCAATCTTCACTTCCAGCTTCTTGCCCAGCCACACGCTCATGGTGCCGTCGAAGGTCATGGTGGGCCAGGTGAGGCCCGCGGGCACCGACTCCACGTTGCGAAACAGGCGCGGGAAGCGGCCGATTTCGCTGGCCTTGTCCTGCTCGCCGCGTTCCACGATCAGGTCGTAGGTGTCGCGGCTGGCAATGATCTGCTCGGCGCCTTCCTTGAAATACGCGGACGCGCCCAGCACGCGCACCGCGTGGTAGTGGCTCAGCAGCACGTACTTGATGGGCAGCGGCGTCACTTCGCGGATGCGGCGAATCACGTCCTGCGCCATGGCGGGCGTGGCCTGCGTGTCGACCACCATCACGGCTTCGTCGCCGATGAAGATGCCGGTGTTGGGGTCGCCCTCCGCCGTGTAGGCGTAGGCGTTTTCAGACAGGCGGGTGAACGAGACCTTCTTTTCTTCCAGGTCGGCCTGGCTGGCGAATTTCTTGGTGGCGGGTGCGGTCATGTGTGTGTGTCCTTTTGGGGGTTGAGCTTGCGGATGCCTGGTGGTCAGTGCGTGCCGAGGTACGCGGACTTCACCTTGGGGTTGTCGAGCAGTTCGCGACCGGAGCCTTCGAGCGTGATGCAGCCGGTTTCCAGCACATAGGCGCGGTCGGCCACGCCCAGCGCCTGCTTGGCCATCTGCTCCACCAGCAAGATGGTCAGGCCCGAGCTGCGCAGCTGGCGAATGGCGCCGAAGATGTCCTTGATGATGAGCGGCGCCAGGCCCAGCGAGGGTTCGTCCAGCAGCAGCAGGCGCGGCTCGCTCATCAGCGCGCGGGCAATGGCCAGCATCTGCTGCTCGCCGCCCGACAGCGTGCCCGAGGGCTGGTGCTGGCGCTCTTTCAAACGCGGAAAGCGCGTGAACTCGCGCTCGATGGCGCGCTCCACAAAGGCCTTGTCGTTGCGGCGCGAATAGGCGCCGAGCATGAGGTTCTCGCGCACCGTCTGGTCGGGGAACACGCCGCGGCCTTCGGGCGACAGCGCCACGCCCAAGCCCACGCGCTGGTGCGCGGGCACGTGGGTGCAGTCCTTGCCGTCAATGAGCACGCGGCCCGCGGCCACGGGCTCCAGGCCGACGATGCTTTTCAGCAGCGTGCTCTTGCCCGCGCCGTTGGCGCCGATGATGGTGACGACCTCGCCCGCGCGCACCTCCAGGCTCACGCCCTTGACGGCTTCGATGGCGCCGTACGAGACCTTCACCGATTCGATTTTCAGCATGATGGTTTCGGTCTTTCTCACGCGGGCACGGCCTGCGTGGCCTGCGCGGGTGCTGCTGCTTCTTCTTCGTCGTCCACACCCAGGTAGGCCTCGACCACGCGCGGGTTGGCTTGCACCTCGGCGGGCTTGCCTTCGGCGATCTTGATGCCGTAGTCGAGCACGATGACGTGGTCCGAGATCGACATCACCAGGTCCATGTGGTGCTCCACCATCAGGATGGACACGCCGCATTTGCCCACGCGCACCAGCAGCTCGCCCAGCTCCGCTGTCTCCTGCGGGTTCAGGCCGGCGGCCGGTTCGTCGAGCAGCAGCAGTTGCGGCTCGGTGGCCAGCGCGCGCGCCAGTTCCACGCGGCGCTGCAGGCCATAGGGCAGGCTGCCCGCGGGCCAGTGCGCCAGGTGGCCCAGGTCCACGAGGTCGAGCAGTTGCAAGGCGCGCTCGCGCGTCGCACGCTCCTGCTTGCCGGCCGTGGGCCAGGCCAGCAGCGACGACACAAAGCCGTTGCTCATGCGGCTGTGCCGCCCCAGCATCACGTTGTCGAGCACCGAGAGGTCGGCAAACAGGCGCAGGTTCTGAAAGGTGCGGCCCATGCCCATGCAGCAGATGGTGTGCGCGGGCAGGCCCACGATGTCCCGGCCCAGAAAGCGGATGGTGCCGGCCTCTGGCGCTATCACGCCGGTGAGCATGTTGATCATCGTGCTCTTGCCCGCGCCGTTGGGCCCGATCAGCGCATGGATATGGCCACGCTGCAGGCGAAACGACACGTCCTGCGCGGGCTTCACGCCGCCGTACGACTTGGTCACGCCCTGCACCACCAGCAACTCGCCCTCGCCGCCCGGGCCGATCTGGCCTGCAATGCCGTTGCCTACGCTTTCGCCGCGGTGTCGCGCCTTCATGAACCACTTGTTGAACAGGCCCACCACGCCGCCGGGCATCACGTACAGCGCGAACAGCAGCAGGAAGCCGTACAGAAAATGCTGCGCCGAGGGCCAGCGCGCCAGCAGCGCGTCGGTCAGCGTGAGCAGCACCGCGCCCACCAGCGGCCCGTACATGGAGCCCCCGCCGCCGAACAGCACCAGCAGCAGGATGAAGATCGACAGCTGGAAGGTGATGAAGTCGGAGTTGATGTACTGGTTCTGCTGCGCCACCAGCGCGCCCGCAATGCCGCAGGTGACGGCCGCGACCACGAAGGCCATGACCTTGGCCCGGTACACGCGCACACCCACCGAAGACGATGCAATTTCGTCAGCCTGCAGTGACAGCAGCGCGCGGCCGAAGCGCCCGCCCAGCAGGTTGCGCAGCAGCAGGTGCAGCACCGCGCACAGCACGATGCCCAGCACCACCCACTGCGTGGTGTCCAGCGGCGCGCCCTTCCAGGTGAGCGGGCGAATGCCGTAGATGCCCTGCGCGCCGCCGAACACGTCGGTCCATTCGCCCACGAGCTTCTCGACCACGATGCCGAAGGCCAGCGTGACCATCGCCAGGTACGGCCCCTTCACGCGCAGCGAAGGCAGCGCGATGAGCACGCCGCACACGCCGGAAACAACGGCGGCCAGGAGCAGCGCGAGCCACGGGTCCATGGCGGTGCGCGAGGTGAGCAACGCCACCGCATAGGCACCGGCCGCGAACAGCCCGGCCTGGCCAAGCGACTTCTGCCCCGCGTAGCCAACCAGCACGTTCATGCCGGCGGCGCACAGGTAGTAGACGCACATCATGAAAGCGATGCGCAGGTAGTAGTCGTTGCCCAGCATCGAGGCGATGCCGATCAGCACCGCCGCCACCAGCACCACGCCGGCGGGGTGGGCAAAGCGCTTCATGCCGCTCATACCTTCTCCACCGTCGAGCGGCCGAACAGGCCCGTGGGGCGGAAGGCCAGCACCAGAATGACCAGCGCGAACACCGCCACCTCGCGCCACTGCGCCTGCCAGAGGTTGACCATCGACTCCAGCACGCCCAGCAAAAAGCCGCCGATGACGCAGCCGCGCGGATTGCTCAAGCCGCCGATCATCGCGCCCGAAAATCCTTTGAGCCCCACGGTGAGCCCCATGAACAGCGAGGCCTGCGCGATGGGCGCCAGCAGAAAGCCCGACAGCCCCGCCAGCGCCGAGCTGACGACGAAGGCGCCGATCATCATCGCGTGGGTGTTGATGCCCATCAGGCTGGCGACGTTGCCGTTCTGCGCCACCGCGCGCATGGCCTTGCCGACCATGGTGCGGTTCATGACGCGGTCGAAACCGAACATCACCACCACCGCCACGCCCAGCGTGAGAAGCTCCTGCGGGCGCACGCCCACGCCGAGCATGCGAATCACGGTGTCGCCCACCGGCGCGGGCACCACCACCGGCTTGGGCCCCCAGATGGCCAGGCCCACGCTCTGCAGAATCACGCCGAAACCCAGCGTGCTCATGACCCAGGCCATGCCGGGGCGGCCCGCGAACGGGCGCACGCCCAGCACATACAGCAGCCAGCCCAGAAAGCCCATCACGCCCAGCGCGGCCACCAGCGCGAACAGCTGTGCGCCGGCGCCGGGAATGGCGTCGCCGAAGGTGGTGGAGTCGAACGGCTTGCCCAGCACCAGGAACAAGGCGCTCATGCCAACGAACGCGCCGGCGGAGACGAACTCGCCGTGCGAGAAGTTCAGCGTCTTGGTCGTGGTGAACGTGATGCTGAAGCCGAGTGCCACCAGCGCATAGGCACCGCCGACGGCGAGCCCGCTGATGAGCGCCTGCAGGAGCGCTACAACCATGGTGTGTGCCTCTTGTCGTTGTGTCTTCTTGCCGCGCTTACTGCTTGAAGTCGGCCGCGTTCAGGCCGCCGATCAGCGCGTTGGTGTAGGGCAGCAGCTTGCCGTCCTTCCAGCGGATCCACACCAGGTCCTTGGCGGTCAGGGCTTCGTGGTTGGTCTTGCTGAAGGGCTTGTCGTAGGTCTTGAGCACGCCCTGCACGGGGGTCTTCAGGTCTTCGAGCGCGGTGCGAACGGCCGAGCCTTCGGTGCTGTTGGCCTGCTTCATGGCCTGGGCCAGCAGCTGCATGGAGTCGTAGCCGTGCAGCGCGAACGAGAACGAGCCCGGTGCCTTCAGCTTGCTGCCGATGCGGTCGAACAGCTTCTGCTGCGCGGGCGTGCGGGTTTCGCTCACGGTGCGCATGAAGATGGGCTTCTCGGCCAGCGCCTTGCCGGCCGCGTCGTAGAAAGTGATGTTGTCGGCGGCCCAGGAGGTGAGCGTCAGCGGAAAGTAGTTGATCTTTTCCATGCTGCGCACCAGCTGCGCAATGGGCGTGCCCTGCGCCCACACCACCACGGTGTCGACGTTGGCGGCCTTCATCTTGCTGAGCTGCGAGGTCATGTCGGTGTCGCCGACGCCAAAGCGCTCGGTGGCCGCGATCTTGATGTCCTGCAGCTTGGCGATTTCTTCCATGTCCTTCAGGCCGCCCTGGCCGTAGCCGGTGGTCTCGGCCATGAGGCCCACCATCTTGGAGCCGGCGGCGTTCTTCTTCACGTAGGCCATGAGCGCGGCCACCTGCTCGCGGTCGACCATGGACACGCGGAACATGTAGTTGTCGGCGCCGGGGCTCATGGGCTTGGTGATGTCGGTGCCCGAGCCCACGTTGCTCAGCACCGGGATCTTCTTCTGGTTGGCGATGTGCTTCCACGCCATGGCGTTGCCCGAGTTGGTGGGGCCGAACACCGCCACCACTTTCTCGTTGTCGATCAGGTCGCTCATGTTCTGAATCGACTTGGGCGGCGCGGACACGTCGTCGCGCGTGACCAGCGCGAGCTTCTTGCCCAGCACGCCGCCGGCGGCGTTGATGTCGGCAATGGCCGCCTCCATGCCCAGCACTGCGGCCTGGCCGCTTTGCGCGGAGGGCGATGCGGAGAGGTCGCCGTTGTAGCCGACCTTGATGTCCTGCGCCGACGCGGTGGCCGCGAATGACGCAAAAGCAGCCGTGGCCACGGTCGCGAGCAATGTCTTGTACAGACGGATGGTTTTCATTTTTTGTCTCCTGAGGTTTGACTGACGGGGAAGCGAAAAAGAAACGGGCCGGGCTCAGACGGCCAGGAAGCCGCCGTCCACCGGCAGCACGATGCCGGTGACGTAGCGCGACATGTCGCTGGCCAGAAAGATGACCGGGCCCACCAGGTCTTCGGTCTGGCCGACGCGGCCCATGGGAATGCGCGTCATGAACGACTCCAGCCGTGCCGGGTTCTCGCGCGTGGCGGCGGTCATGGGCGTTTCGATGACGCCGGGCGCCAGCGCATTCACGCGCACGCCGGCCGGGGCCAGCTCCTGCGCGAGCGACTGCGTGAGCATCTTGATGGCGCCCTTGGACGGCGCGTAGCCCAGGCTCGCCGCCTGCCCCGCGTAGGCCGCGATGGAGGCGATGTTGATGATCGAGCCCTTCGTCTGCTTGAGCACCGGAATGAAGGCCAGCGTGGTGTTGAAGGTGCCGTGCACGTTCACGTCGATGGTCTTCTTCCAGTTGGCCGCGGCGTTGGGGCTGGAGGTGTTCTCGCGAATGATGATGCCGGCGTTGTTGACCAGCAGATCGACGCTGCCGATCTCCGCGGCCACGCGCTCGGCCAGGGCATGGCAGGCCTCGGGCGCGGTCACGTCGAGCACGAAGGACCAGGCCTCGCCGCCTTCGTTGCGCACCAGCTGCGCGGTCTCGCGCACGGTGGCTTCGTTCATGTCGGTGACGATCACGCGGGCGCCGGCCTGTGCCAGGCCCAGCGCCAGGGTGCGACCGTTGCCCTGGCCCGCGCCCGTGATGAGCGCGAGGCGGCCTTCGAGCAGGCGGGGTGCGACGTTGAGGGGAAAGGCCATCTGAGACTCCTCTGTGTGCTGTGTGAAGGGGGGTGCTGGATGGCTTCAGGCCTTGCGGGCGAGCGGCACGGCTTCGCGCTGCGCGACCTGCAGTCGCACGGTGTCGCCCTCCTCGGCCTGCGCGAGCTGCAGGCCCGCCACGTAGCCGAAGGTGAGTGCCGGGCCCAGCGTGATGCCCGCGCCGGGGTAGTTGCCGCCCATGACGCTGGCCGCGTCGTTGCCCACCGCATACAGGCCCTTGATGGGCTGGCGGTCGGCGTCGAGCACGCGGGTTTTTTCGTCGGTGACAAGGCCGGCGAAGGTGCCGATGTCGCCGACCACCAGGCGAATGGCGTAGTACGGGCCGTTCTCCAGCGGTGCGACGCACGGGTTGGGCGTGACGTTGGCGTCGCCCTGGTAGCGGTTGTAGGCCTTGCTGCCCTTGCCGAAGAGCGGGTCGTCTCCGGTGCGCGCGCTCTGGTTGAACTCCTGCACGGTGGCTTCGAGCACGGCGGGCGCAATGCCGATCTGCTGGGCCAGTTCGCCGATGCTCGCGCCGCGCTTCAGGTAGCCGCTCTTCAGGTGGCGCCCGATGGGCAGCGGCGACGGTGCGACACAGCCCAGGCCGTAGTCGCGCAGCGCCTTGTGGTCGCACAGCAGCCAGGCGGTGACTTCGGGCTCGCCCTCGCAGGCCTTGACCATGGACTGCACGAAGTCGTGGTACGAGTTGCCTTCGTTGGCAAAGCGCTTGCCCTTGGGCGTGACCGCAATCACGCCGGGCTTGGCGCGGTCGATGAAGTGGGGCATCACGCCCTTGCTGCCGTCGGGCCGCGTGGTGACCGACGCCGGCACCCATGCCGCGGCATGCGGAATGGTGCCGTCGACGCGGCCGCCCACGGCCTCGGCCAGGCGCAGGCCGTCGCCGGTGTTGGTGGAAGGCGATGGCGAGTAGTGCTCGCGGCCGGTGGGCGCATGGGGAAAGAGCTGCTTGCGGCGCTCCACGTCGTAGGGGAAGCCGCCGCAGGCCAGCACCACGCCGCGTTTGGCCACGATGCGCACCGTCTTGCCTTCATGCTGCACCACCGCGCCGGAGACGCCGTCGTACTCCACCACCAGCTTGGTCACGGGCGACGACAGCCACACCGGAATGTTCAGGTCCATCGCGGCCTTGGCCAGCCGGCCGGCGAGCGCGTTGCCGTTGGTCAGTGTCATGCCGCGCCCATGGCCCAGCACGTCGATGAAGTGGCGCGTGAGCCGCTTGGTGACGTACCAGAACGAGGTGGGCGACTTGAAGGCGCGCATGAAGTGTTTGATCTCCGGCCCCGAGCCCAACATCATTCCGAACACCGTGAGCTCGGGCAGCGGCGGCGCCAGCTGCTTCACACGCGCGCCGAGCTCGCGTCCGTCGAACGGGCGCGTGACCATCGAGCGGCCGCCGGGCTGGCCGCCGGGCGCCTCCGCGTGGTAGTCGGGAAACACGGACGGCATGTCGAACTGCACGCAGGTGTTGCGCGTGAAGAAGTCGATGGCCTTGGGGCCCATGTCCAGGAAGGCACCGACGCGCGCCGCGTCGAAGTGCGTGGTGGTCTCGTGCCGCATGTAGGCGAGCGCGGCGCCTTCGGGCTCGTGAATGCCCTGCTCCGTGGCCAGGCGCGTGCCCGGAATCCACAGCCAGCCGCCCGAGCGCGCGGTGGTGCCGCCGAAGCGCGGCTCCTTGTCGACCACCAGAACCTTCAGCCCCTGGGAGGCGGCCGTGATGGCGGTGGCCATGCCCGAAGCGCCGCTGCCGACGACGAGCACATCGCATTCAAAAGTGTTGGGTTCCATCTGCTGTCTTGCCTGTGTTTTTTGCGTCCGACCTGGATTGCGGCGGAGTTTAGGGCTGGGCATCACCGCCATGGGGCCGGAAGCCACCTTCGACCGCGAATGGGAAGGCCGCGTGGCCGTGCCGCTGAAGGCCTGCGCACTGGAAATTTCGCGCCGCCTGGGCTTTGTTCCGACAGGCGAGAAGGCCTGAACCCACGCCGCTGTAGGCAGCCGCTCACGCGCACGAATTGCTTTATCCGGCACGCGGCGAGCGGCCGCGAAGCCAAGCTGGAGGCTCACTAATTCAGGAGACCTCGATCATGAAAAGCATCATTCTTTGGCTGTGCGGCGTACCGTTGATCGTGATCATCGCCCTGAAGGTCTTCGGCGTTTTCTGACACCCCGGTTTTTGCTCGAACTGCGACATTGCGGTTCCTCCTCACGGCGCTTCGGCGTCGTTAAGCGCCTCCTAGGAGGCGCTTTTTTTATGCCGCATTCAAGGGGCGACAAGCACGGGGTTCAGTGCGTCTCGCGGCGCAGTTGCTGCACGTCTTCATGCAGCGACTGCGCCCATGCGCGACGGTCGCGGCCGTGCGAATCCTGCGGTTCGCCGAAGCGCACGATGGCCAGCAGGGGCGGCGCGCGCAGCACGTTCCACACCGAGGTGAGCAGGTTGTCGTCGTCGATGTAGCGCGGGGCCTGGCTGGTCTCGCCGGTGGCGGCATCGGCAAAGCGCAGGGCGGCGGGGAGCACGGGCGCGCCCGAAGAAATGGCCGCCTGCAGCAGGTTGGCGTGGAACGGCAGCAGGCCGCGCCCGTCGCTGGTCGTGCCTTCGGGGAACACGCCGATCATGTCGCCGCTGCGCAGCGCCTCGGTCATGTGGTGCACCACGCGAAGTGCGTCGCGGCGGCGTTCACGTTCGATGTAGAGCGTGCCCGAGCCGGTGGACAGCGTGCCGATCACCGGCCAGCCCTTCACGTCCGACTTGGACACAAAGCGCACATGGTGCGCTGCGTGGATGCAGGTGATGTCGAGCCACGACAGGTGGTTGCAGATGAGCAGCACCGGCCCGGCGGCCGGCAGCTTGCCCTGCACCGTGAGCGTGATGCCCATGATTTCGAGCATGCGCTTTGACCACACCTGCACGCGCGCATTGCGCTCGGCCTGCGACAGCGTGGGAAAGGCGAAACGAATGGTCCACCAGCCGGCCAGCGCATGCCCCGCCGCATGCAGCAGGCGCCAGCAGGCTTTCAGTGAATGAACCATCGGGCGTGGGTGTTCAGCCGTGCACCACGCGGCCCGCCACCAGCGTGTGGCGTGCGCGGCCTTGCAGCGGATAGCCGCCGAACGGCGTGTGCTTGCCCTGGCTCTTGAGCGCCTCGGGCTGCACCTGCCATTCGAGCGAGGGGTCGACGATGCACAGGTCGGCCACGCCGCCCTGCATCAGGCGGCCGATGCCGGTGGCCATGTCGGCGGCGCTCAGCAGGTGCGCCGGCGCCGAGGTGATGACCTCGATGGCGCGCGCCACGCCCGCACCGCTGCGCTCGCCCCACTGCAGCGCCAGCGGCAGCAGCAACTCGAGCCCCGTGGCGCCCGGCTCGGCTTCGGCGAACGGCAGGGTCTTGGCGTCGGCTTCCACGGGCGTGTGGTCGGACACCAGCGCGTCGATGGTGCCGTCGGCCAGCCCGGCCGAGAGCGCGTCGCGGTCGCCCTGCTGGCGCAGCGGCGGATTCAGCCGCGCGCGGCTGTCGAAGTAGCCGATGTCGGTGTCGGCCAGGTGCAGCGAGTTGATGCTGACGTCGCAGGTCAGCGGCAGGCCCTGCGCCTTGGCGTCGCGCACCAGCGCCACGCCCCGGGCACTCGAAATGCGGCACAGGTGCACGCGCGCGCCGGTGGCCTTCATGAGCTCCACGATGGTGAAGATGGCGATGGTTTCGGCCGCCACCGGCACGCCGCCCAGGCCCAGTCGCGTGGCCAGCGGGCCGCTGGCGGCCACGCCCTTGCCCAGGTCGCGGTCCTGCGGGCGCAGCCACACGGTGTAGCCGAAGGTGCTGGCGTAAGACAGGGCGCGCTGCAGCACCTGCGTGTCGGCCAGCGGCACGTCGGCCTGGCTGAAGCCGATGCAGCCGGCCTCGGTGAGCTCGGCCATTTCGGTGAGCACGCCGCCAGCCAGGTTGCGCGTGAGCGCGCCCAGCGGGAACAGGCGCGCGCCCTGCAGTTTTTCGGCGCGGAACTTGAGCATTTCAACCAGCCCGGGCTCGTCGAGCACGGGGTCGGTGTCGGGCGGGCACACCAGGCTGGTGACACCGCCGGCAATGGCCGCGGCCATTTCGCTTTCGAGCATGCCTTCGTGCTCGTAGCCCGGTTCGCGCAGCCGCGCGGCCAGGTCGACCAGGCCAGGGGCGACGATGCAGCCCGTGGCGTCGATGGTGCGCTCAGCCTTGAAGCCGGCCGGAATGCTGCCGCCGATGCCGGCGATCTTGCCGTCGGCGATGGCAATGTCGGCTTGTGTGTCGGTGCCCGATGCGGGGTCGATGACGCGGCCGTTGGAAATCAGTATGTTCATGCTTCGTTACCTGCCACGATGCTCATCACCGCCATGCGCACGGCGATGCCGAAGGTGACCTGCGGAAGGATCACGCTCTGCTTGCCGTCGACCACGGCGGAGTCGATCTCCACGCCGCGGTTGATGGGGCCCGGGTGCATCACGATGGCGTCGGGCTTGGCGAGCTGCAGCTTCTCGGGCGTGAGGCCGAAGGTCTTGAAGAACTCTTGCGACGAGGGCAGCAGCGCGCCGCTCATGCGCTCGTTCTGCAGGCGCAGCATGATGACCACGTCGCAGTCCTTGATGCCCTCTTCGAGCGTGTGGCACACGCGCACGCCCATGCCGGCCATGTCGGCGGGCACCAGCGTCTTGGGGCCGACCACGCGCACCTCGGCGCAGCCCAGCGTGGTGAGCGCATGGATGTCGGAGCGCGCCACGCGCGAGTGCAGCACGTCGCCCACGATTGCCACCGTGAGGTTCGAAAAGTCTTTCTTGTAGTGGCGGATCGTGTACATGTCGAGCAGCCCCTGCGTGGGGTGCGCGTGGCGCCCGTCGCCGGCGTTCACCACGTGCACATGCGGTGCCACGTGCTGCGCGATGAGGTACGGCGCGCCCGACTCGCTGTGGCGCACCACGAACAGATCGGCGGCCATGGCGCTCAGGTTGGCGATGGTGTCCAGCAGCGACTCGCCCTTGGTGGCCGAAGAGCGCGCAATGTCGAGGTTGATGACGTCGGCGCTCAGGCGCTTGGCCGCGATCTCGAAGGTGGTGCGGGTGCGCGTGCTGTTCTCGAAGAACAGGTTGAACACGCTCTTGCCGCGCAGCAGCGGCACCTTCTTCACCTCGCGGTCGCTCACGCTGGTGAAGTTGGCGGCCGTGTCCAGAATGTGCGTGACGATGTCCTTGGGCAGGCCCTCGATCGACAGCAGGTGAATCAGCTCGCCGTGCTTGTTGAGCTGCGGATTTCGCTTGTAGAGCATTACTTGTTCTCTTCCACCTTGAGGCTGAAGGCGCCGTCTTCGGCGCGTGCCAGAGCGAGCAGTTGCGTGTCGGGCAGCGTGAGCGTGGTGGCGGCAAAGTCGGCGGCCACGGGCAGTTCGCGCCCGCCACGGTCGACCAGCACCGCCAGGCGCACGCAGGCGGGGCGGCCGAAGTCGAACAGCTCGTTGAGCACCGCGCGAATGGTGCGGCCGGTGTAGAGCACGTCGTCGAGCAGCAGCACGTCGGTGCCGTTCACGTCGAAGGGCAGCGCGGTCTGCGCGCTGGCCGAGAGGCCGCGGCGCGCAAAGTCGTCGCGGTGCATGGCCGACGAGATGACGCCCGGCGCACCGCTCAGGCCCAGGTCCTTCTGCATGCGCTCGACCAGCCAGGCGCCGCCGGAGGTGATGCCCACCAGCCTGGTGTCGGGGCGCATGAGCGCCTTCACGCCGGCCAGCAGTTGGGTGTAGAGCGCTTCGGCGTCGGGAATGGTGGACATGGAACTCACGGGAGACTCCTCAAAAATTGCTCCAGGATGATGCAGGCGGAGGCGGCGTCTGCATCGCGTGCGCCAGAGGACAACGCCTCGGTCGTGCTGTAGCGTTCGTCGACCTCGAACACCTGGAGATTGAAACGGCCACGCAACTGGCGCGCGAACTTCTGCGCGCGGCGGGTGTTCTCGTGCGGGGCGCCGTCGGGGTGGTAGGGCACGCCGACCACCAGTGCGTCGGGCTGCCATTCCTTGATGCGCGCCTCGACCTGGGCAAAGCGCGCGTCGGCGCCCTCGGCCTTGATGGTGGACTGCGGCGTGGCGCTTTGCAGCAACCGGTTGCCGCTGGCCACGCCGGTGCGCTTGGTGCCGTAGTCGAAGGCCAGGAAGGTCTGGAAATTGGTGGGGACGGGAGCGGGAACAGAAGCTGGTGCAGGCGTAGGCTTAGGCGCGTCGGGCATGACGTCGTTCATGCGTGACCTGCTTCGGGCGAGAGCTTCCAGGCCTCCAGGCCTAGCAGCAGCAGGGCCTTGTCGTAGCGCTGCTCCACTGGCGTGTCGAAGATCACGGCCGGGTCGGCGCCCACGGTGAGCCAGCTGTTCTCGGCCAGTTCGGACTCGAGCTGGCCCTCGCCCCAGGCCGCATAGCCCAGCGTGACCAGCACCTTGCGCGGGCCGGCACCGGTGGCCAGGGCCTCCAGCACGTCCTTGGAGGTGGTCATTTCAAGCCCGCCGGGAATGGTCATGGTCGAGGCATAGACCGACTCTTCGGGCTTCTCGGCCTGCGTGAAAACCGGCTCGTGCAGCACGAAGCCGCGCTCGGTCTGCACCGGGCCGCCCTGAAAGACCAGGGCTTCGCCCAGCTCGGGGCGGGACAGGTGAAGCTCGATCTTCTCGAACAGCACCTTCAGGTTGATGTCGCTGGGTTTGTTGATCACCAGACCGAGCGCGCCGCGCTCGCTGTGTTCGCAGAGGTACACGACGCTGCGATGGAAAGTTTTGTCTTCCATCCCGGGCATCGCTATCAAAAAGTGATGCGTGAGGTTCATCGGGGCAGAATCGGCAGCCATATGCCTCCGATTTTACTGGCCGTCGACAAGACCTATCCCAAAGGGCTCATGTGGTTCCGCCGCGATTTGCGCGTGGACGACAACGCAGCCCTCTACCGTGCCCTTCGCGCCTGCCGTCAGGTGGTGTGCGTTTTCGTCTTCGACAAGGCGATCCTGGACGCCCTGCCCTCTGCCGACCGGCGGGTCGAATTCATCCGCGAGTCGCTGGTGGCACTCGAAGCCGAGCTGCGCGCGCTGGGCGGCGGGCTCATCGTGCGGCATGCCGCGGCGGTCAGCGAGATATCGGCGCTTGCGCGCGAGCTCGACGTGCAGGCCGTGTTCGCCAACCGCGACGACGAGCCCGAAGCGCTGGAGCGCGACGCCCAGGTGTTCGGCGCGCTGGCCAACGCGGGCGTGACCTTTCACACCTACAAGGACTCGACCGTCTTCGACCGCGACGAGGTCATGACCAAGACCGGCCAGCCCTACACGGTGTTCACGCCGTACAAGCGCGCCTGGCTGGCCAAGGTCGATTCGTTCTTTCTGAAGTCTTACCCCGTACGCAGCCACGCCGACGCGCTGGTGCCCTCCCCACAGGCCTACGGCGAGCCGGTGCCCACGCTGCACGAGATCGGCTTCGAAAAAACCAACCTCTCGGCGCTGGAGATTCCCACCGGCACGCAGGGCGCGGGCGCGCTGTTCGAAGACTTCTTCGAGCGCATCGACCGCTACGACGACGCGCGCAACTTTCCCGCCGTGCGCGGGCCCAGCTACATGGGCGTGCACCTGCGCTTTGGCACGGTGTCGATCCGCCAGCTGGCCAGCGTGGCGCACCAACTGTCGCTGCAGGGCAACCCCGGCGCGGCCACCTGGCTGAGCGAGCTGATCTGGCGCGACTTCTACTTTCAGATCCTGGCGCACTTTCCGCACGTGCACACGGGCGGCGAGTCGAAGAGCTTTCGCCCCGACTACGACAAGATCCAGTGGCACCACGGCAAGCACGCCGACCAGCTGTTCGACGCCTGGTGCGAAGGCCGCACGGGCTACCCGCTGGTGGACGCGGCCATGCTGCAGATCAACCAGAGCGGCTACATGCACAACCGGCTGCGCATGGTGGTGGCGAGCTTTCTATGCAAGGACCTGGGGCTGGACTGGCGGCGCGGCGAGACCTACTTTGCCACGCACCTGAACGACTTCGAGCTGGCCTCCAACAACGGCGGCTGGCAGTGGGCGAGCTCCAGCGGCTGCGACGCGCAGCCCTACTTCCGCATCTTCAACCCGGTGACGCAAAGCGAGCGCTTCGACCCCGAGGGCAAGTTCATCCGCCGCTACCTGCCGCAACTGGCGGGGCTGTCGAACGCGGCCATCCATTCGCCCTGGACGGCGTCGCCGGTGGAGCTGGAGGCGGCCGGCATCAAGCTGGGCGAGAACTACCCCAGGCCGGTGGTGGACCACGCCGAGGCGCGCGAGAAGACGCTGCAGCGGTACGGGGTGGCGCGGGCGAAGGCAGTGCAGAAGTAAGAAAAAAACGAGCCCCCAGCATGGCGGCATTCATGCGGGTCGCTTCGACGCGTGTTCTTCCAGGAAGTCCGACAGTGCCTGCCGCGTGGGCAGCGTGCTCTGGGAGCCGACGCCGCGCACCGCCATCGCCGCGGCCGCACAGGCCACCCGCATGGCCTCGGGAATGCCGAGCGCCCAATGGACCGCCAGCGCCGCCGCGAAGGCATCGCCGGCACCGGTCGTGTCCTGTACCGGCACCCGGAAGGCGGCTTGCTCGTGCAAGTGGCCTTGCGCATCCACGTGCGCCGCGCCCTCGCTGCCGCGCGTCACAACCAGGCGCCCCGGCCGCCGGCCCAGCAACGTGCGCCAGTCGGCCTCCCCGTCGCCGAAGCTCACCATGAGTTCGTGGTGGTTGGCCAGAAAGAGATTCACCCGCTCCGCGAGCTCGGGCGCAATCGCACCGGCGGGAGAGAGCGTGAGCAGGAAGGGTTTGCCGAAGCGATGGGCGAGGCAGGCCGCTTCCATCGCGGCCGCGATCGGGATTCCCATCTCGGCCAGCACCACGTCGCTGTCGGCAAACAGCGGCTCGGCGGCGCGCACATGCGCCGCAGTCAGCCAGTGGTTGGCGCCGGGCACCACGGTCACGGCGCTTTCGCCCTGGCAGGCGAACACCGCCGCGACGCCGCTGGGCGCACCGGACGTGGTGACGACGTGGGCCGTGCGCACGCCCTCGGCCCGCAGGCCGCCGAGCAGTTCGCGCCCTTCGGCATCGTCCCCGACGCAGCCTACAAGCCAGGTTTCGGCGCCCAGGCGCGCAGCCGCGACGGCCTGATCGGCGCCCTTGCCGCCGGGCGCGCGCCTGAAGCTCTGCCCCCTCAGCGTCTCGCCGTTGCGCGGCAGGCAGGGCGCCTCGAACACGTAGTCCATGTTGATGCCGCCGACCACAAGCAAGCGAGTCATGGCTTGTCTTTTCCTTCTGCGTTCGCCCCACGGGGTCGTAAGGCGCGGCAAGTATGCAGCATCAAAATACGAACATAAATGGACATATATCAAGGGAATTCCCTCGGTATATTTTCGATATTGTGCGAATCTGTATGTTTGAATGAACAATAAAATCTGCTCGTTCGATCGAACAGGCGCTCGCCAAGCTACGGCGCACGTCCTTCACCAAGCGCATCCACCAGGAGACAAATCCATGAAGAAGTCGATGACACGCTGCGTCGCAGCCGCCGCCCTCACGCTGCTCGCCGGCCACGCATTCGCCCAGGACAAGCCGCTGAAGTCCATCGGGATCACGCTGGGCGACATGGCCAATCCGTTCTTCGTGGCCATCGGCCGCAGCGCGGAAGCCGAGGCCAAGAAGATCAACCCGGCGGTGAAGGTGACCACCGTGTCGAGCAAGTACGACCTGAACACCCAGGTCGACCAGATCGACAACTTCATTGCCAACAAGGTCGACGTGATCGTGCTGGGCGCGGCCGACTCCAAAGGCGTCGGGCCCGCCGTCAGGAAGGCGCGCGCCGCGGGCGTGATCGTGGTGGCCGTGGACGTGACTGCCGAAGGGGCCGACGCCACCGTCATGTCCGACAACGCGATGGCGGGCGCCGAATCGTGCAAGTTCCTGGCCGAGCGCATCGGCGGCAAGGGCAACTTCGTGATCGTCAACGGCCCGCCGGTGTCGTCGATCATGGACCGCGTCAAGGGCTGCAAGGAGACCCTGGCCAAGTACCCCGGCATCAAGCTCGTGTCGGACAACCAGGATGCCAAGGGCAGCCGCGACGGCGGGCTCGCCGCCATGGCCAACATCCTGACGGCGCAGCCCAAGATCGACGCCGTGTTCGGCATCAACGACCCCACGGCCATTGGCGCGGAACTGGCGATCCGGCAGGCCCGCCGCACCGA
The DNA here is from genome assembly GCF_046156345.1 of Variovorax sp. H27-G14. Classification (NCBI taxonomy): domain Bacteria; kingdom Pseudomonadati; phylum Pseudomonadota; class Betaproteobacteria; order Burkholderiales; family Comamonadaceae; genus Variovorax; species Variovorax sp. H27-G14. The sequence goes on along the minus strand of NZ_JAYLVN010000008.1, from coordinate 150,508 downwards.
CATCCAGGTGACCGGCGGCGTCGACGGCTCCCCCGACGGCGAAGCCGCGCTCAAGGCGAAGAGCTCGCTGTTCGTCGTCACGCCCGCGCAAGACCCCAACGAGATGGCCGCGGAAAGCGTGCGCGTGGCCTACGGCCTGCTGAACGGCCGCAAGCCCGCCAAAACCATGAACCTGATGGCGACGCCGCTCACCACGCGCGACAACATCGCCAGCTACAAGGGCTGGGTGCGTTGAACACTCAGGCTTCCATGGGTGAATTCGTGCTGGAGATGTCGGGGATTCACAAGCGCTTCGGGGCCACCCGGGCGCTGCATGACATGCACCTGCAGGTGCGCCCCGGAGAAATCCACGCCCTCATGGGCGAGAACGGCGCGGGCAAAAGCACGCTGATGAAGATCCTGTCGGGCGTCTACCAGCCGGATGCCGGAGAGATCCGCGTGGCGGGCCAGCCGGTGGCCATTCGCAGCCCCAGCCACGGGCAGCGCGCGGGCATCAACCTGATCTACCAGGAGCTCAGCATCGCCGCCCATCTCACGGTGGCGGAGAACGTGTTCATGGGCAACGAGCCCCGCAGGGCACTCTGGCTGGTCGACCGCGCGCGGATGCTGCGTGAAACCGAGCGCGTGCTGCAGCTGCTGGGCGCGCAGTTCGGCGCCGGCTGGCCGGCCGGGCGCCTGTCGATTGCCGAGCAGCAGCAGGTCGAGATCGCACGGGCGCTGGTGCACAAGGGCCGCATCCTGATCATGGACGAGCCGACCGCCGCGCTGTCGGACCGGGAGACGGCGCATCTGTTCCGGGTGATGCGCCGGCTGCGCGACGACGGCATTGCAATCATCTACATCAGCCACCGGATGGCCGAGGTCACGGCGCTGGCCGACCGGGTCACGGTGCTGCGCGACGGATGCCATGTGGCCGACCTGGCGCGCGAGGAAATCGACGAGCAGCGCATCGTCCAGATGATGGTCGGGCGCACGCTCACCGACTTCTACCAGCACCGCGGCCGGCGCGCGCCCGGCCGCGTGATGCTGGAGCTGCGGGAGGTGAGCGGGCCGCGCAACCGCCCGAGCAGCCTGCGGGTGCACGCGGGCGAGGTGCTCGGCCTGGCGGGCCTGGTCGGGGCCGGGCGCTCCGAACTCGCGCGGCTGGTGGTGGGCGCGGATGCGCGCACCGGCGGCACCGTACTGGTCGACGGCAAGCCGGTCGACGTGCGCCGCCCGCTCGATGCCATCCGCCTCGGCCTGGGCTATGTGCCCGAAGACCGCAAGGGGCAGGGCCTGTTTCTTCAGCTCAGCGCGCTGACCAACGTCGCGATCAATGTGCTGCACAAGCATTCTGTCGCGGGCGTGCTCAACCACGGCGCGCTCGACCGCCTGACGCGCCAGGCCATCGCCCGGCTGAACGTGAAGATCTCCGGCCCGCAGGGCATCGTGGGCGCGCTGTCAGGCGGCAACCAGCAAAAGCTGCTGCTGGCGCGCTGGCTGGAGATCAAGCCGCGCGTGCTGATCCTGGACGAGCCGACGCGCGGTGTCGACGTGGGCGCCAAGAGCGAGATCTACAAGATCATCGGCGAGCTCTCCGAGGCCGGTGTTGCCGTGGTGGTGATCTCCAGCGAGCTGCCCGAGATCGTGGGCGTGTGCGACCGCGTGCTCGTGATGCGCGAAGGCGCCATCGCAGGCGAACTCGCGGGCGATCGCATCACTCAGGAAAACATCATCCAACTGGCAGTCAACGCATCCGAACCGGAACGCTACATCGCATGAACGCCCTCACTGGAACAACGAACCCCTCTCCCCTTCAAGCCGTCGTCTTCGACATGGACGGGGTGCTGATCGACACCGAGATCGTCTGGCAGCGCGTGCGCGAGGACTTTGCGCAAAGCATCGGTGCGCGCTGGACCCTCGAGGACCAGGAGTCGACGATGGGCACGAACACGGCGGCATGGTCGCGGATCATGGTGGAGCGCCTGCAACTGCGCGAGCGCAACGGCATGGACGAGGCTGCGGTGGCCCACGAGATCGTGGGGCGCATGCTGGCGCGGTACCAACACCATCTGCCCCTGCGCGCCGGCGCCGTCGCCGCCGTGCGAATGGCCGCGCGGTCGCACGTGGTGGCACTGGCCACGGGCTCGCCGGCCGAACTCGCCCACCACGTGCTGCAGGCCAGCGGGCTCGCGCCGCTGATGCAGGCCGTGGTGTGCGGCGACGACGTCGAACACGGCAAGCCGGCCCCCGACATCTACCTGCTCGCGCTGTCGCGCCTAGGCATCGCGCCGCACGCGGCCGTCGGCATCGAGGACAGCGCCAACGGCCTGCGCTCGCTGAAGGCGGCCGGCATGGCTGCGATTGCCGCGCCCAGCCCGGACTACCCGCTGTCCGCCCAGGCGCTGGCCCTGGCCGACCTGCGCATCGACACCATGGAAGAGCTGACGCCCGAGCTGCTGCAGCAGGCGCACGCCCATTCGACGGGCACCGCGCGCTGACCCGGCACGCTGCCGCAGTGCCGCACACCTTCAAGAAACCGCCATGTCCAAGACGCTTACCTCCACCACTCCCGCGCCGGCCCGTGCAGGCCATACGGCCGGCATCCTGCAGCGGCTGGGCATGCTGCCCGCGCTGCTGATCCTCTATGTCGTCTTCTGGGGCCTGACGGTCTATGTCTCGGGCGACGGGAGTTCGAACTTCGCGACCACCGCGAACACCATGAACATCCTGCGCCAGGTCTCGATCAACCTGGTGCTGGCGGCCGGCATGACCTTCGTCATCCTGACTGCCGGCATCGACCTCTCGGTGGGCTCGATGCTGGCCGTGTCCGCCGTGCTGGGCATGCTGACATCGCTCACACCGCACGCGGCGATGTCGTTGCCGGTGTTCCTCGCCGCGGGCCTGGCGACGGGCCTCCTCAACGGCGCCACGGTGGCGCTGCTGAAGATCAACCCGTTCATCGTGACGCTGGGCACCATGACCGCGCTGCGCGGCGCGGCCTACCTGTTTGCGGACGGCACCACGGTGCTCAACAGCGAGATTCCCAGCTTCGGCTGGATCGGCAACGATGACTTCCTCGGACTGCCCTGGCTGGTGTGGATCGCCGCCGGCGTGACGCTGCTGTCGTGGGTCATCCTGCGCAAGACCATCCTGGGCCTGCACATCTACGCGGTGGGCGGCAATCCGGAAGCGGCGCGGCTGACGGGCATCGGCGTGGGCGGCGTGCTGCTCTTCGTCTATGCGATCAGCGGTCTGTTCTCCGGCCTGGCCGGCGCCATGTCGGCCAGCCGGTTGTTCGGCGCCAACGGCAACTGGGGCAGCGGCTACGAGCTGGACGCGATCGCGGCAGTGGTGCTGGGCGGCACCAGCCTGATGGGCGGCGTGGGCTCGATCGGTGGAACCATCATCGGCGCGCTGATCATCGGCGTGATCAACAACGGCCTGACCATCATGGGCGTCTCGTCCTTCTGGCAGTACGTCGCCAAGGGCGTCGTGATCCTGCTGGCCGTGGTCATCGACAGATGGCGCCAGAAGCAATCGCAACACTGAGCACGCGCGTCATGATGTCCAGCACCTATGTCATCGGCGTCGACTTCGGCTCCGACTCGTGCCGCTGCGTGATCGCGGACACCGCCACCGGCGAGGAAATCGCCAGTGCGGTGGCGGCCTTTCCCCGCTGGGCGGCCGGCCTGTACTGCGACCCCGCGCGGCGCATCTTTCGCCAGCATCCGCAGGACCACCTCGATGCCCTGACCCTTGCAGTGCGCACGGCGCTGTCGCAGGTGGCCCCCGCGGTGCGCGCGGGCGTGCGCGGGCTGTCCATTGCGACCACCGGTTCCACGTCCGCACCGGTGGACGAAACCGGCTGTCCGCTGGCGCTGCGGCCGGCCTTCGCCGACAACCCGAACGCCATGTTCCTGATGTGGAAGGACCACAGCGCCACCCTGGAGGCCGAGCAGATCACCACGGCCGCCAGGACATGGGGTGGCGTCGACTACACCGCGCACGTCGGGGGCGTCTACTCGGCCGAGTGGTACTGGGCCAACCTGCTGTGGGTGTTCCGGCACGACGCGCAGGTGCGCGCCGCCACCGCGAGCTGGGTGGAGCATTGCGACTGGCTGCCGGCCGAACTGACGGGCACCGGTGCACCGCACCGGATGCGCCGCAGCCGATGCGCGGCCGGCCACAAGGCGATGTGGAACGACCGGCATGGCGGCCTGCCGTCGCAGGCCTTCCTCAGCCATGTCGACCCGCTGCTCGACGGCATCCGCGAGCGGCTGTACGAGGACACCTGGACCGCCGAGACGCCGATCGGCACGCTCACCCCCGCCTGGGCCGACCGGCTGGGCCTGCCGGTCGAAGTGGTGGTCGGCGCGGGCGCCTTCGATGCCCACATGGGCGCCGTCGGCGCCGGCATCCGCGCGCACACGCTGGTGAAGATCATGGGCACCTCGACCTGCGACATCGTGCTGACCCCGACCGACGAACTGGGCGACCGCGTGATCGAAGGCATCTGCGGCCAGGTCGACGGTTCGGTGATGGCCGGTGCCGTGGGCCTGGAGGCGGGACAGTCGGCCGTGGGGGACGCCTTCGCCTGGTTCGCCCGCGTCCTGGAGTGGTCGCTGCCCGAAGGCGCGGCCCGCGACGCGCTTCGTGCCGAACTTCTTCCGAGGCTGGAGCGCGCCGCCGCGCTGGAGCCGCCCGGCGCACACGGCGTGGCAGCGCTCGACTGGCTCAACGGGCGCCGCACGCCCTATGCCGACCAGACGCTGCACGGCGCCCTCTTCGGCCTGTCGCTGGCCAGTTCGGCGCCCCAGCTGTACCGCGCACTGGTCGAAGCCACCGCCTTCGGCGCGAAGGCGATCGTCGACCGGTTCACCGACGCGGGCGTGCGCATCGACGAAGTGCTCGCCATCGGCGGCGTGGCGCGCAAGTCGGCGCTGCTGATGCAGATTCAGGCCGACGTGTTCGACCTGCGCATTCGCGTGGCGAAGTCGGACCAGGCCGTGGCCCTCGGGGCCGCGATGTGTGCGGCGGTCGCGTGCGGCGTGCATGCGGACATTCCGGCCGCGCAACGGGCGATGGCCTGCGGCTTCGATCTGGTCTACGCGCCGCGGGCCGCGGAGGCCGCGCGGTATCGCCAGCTGTTCAGGCGCTATCGGGAAACGGGCGCCCTGGTCCAGGGAATGAAGAAAGAGGAGGCGTTGCATGACGCTCTATAGAGAACTCAAGCGCGAGGCCTACGAGGCCAACCTGGAAATTCCGAAGCAGGCGCTGGCGCTGTACACCTTCGGCAACGTGAGCGCGTTCGATGCGCGACAGGGCGTCTTCGCCATCAAGCCGAGCGGCATGCCCTACGCGCAGATGACCGCCGACGACATGGTGGTGGTCGACCTGGCGTCTAGCGTGGTCGAAGGGTCGCTGCGCCCGTCGAGCGACACGAAGACCCACGCGGTGCTCTACCGTGCGTTCGAGGGCATCGGAGGCGTCTGCCACACCCACTCGGTGCATGCCGTCGCCTGGGCTCAGGCCAGGCGTCCCATTCCCATCTACGGCACCACCCATGCGGACCACCTGCAGGTGGCGGTGCCGGTCACCGAGGTCATCAGCGACGAAGCGGTGGCCAGGGACTACGAAGAGGAAACCGGCCACCAGATCGTGCGGAGAATGCAGGGCATCTCGCCGCAGGAGGTCGAGATGATCGTGGTGTCTTGTCACGGACCGTTCACCTGGGGAAAGACCGCGATGAAATCCGTGTACAACGCACGCGTGCTCGAGGAATTGGCGCAGATGGCCTACCTCACACACGCGATCGATCCGATGGCGCGCGAGCTGCCGCCTGCGGTGATCCGCAAGCACTACGAACGCAAGCACGGCGCCCACGCCTACTATGGGCAGGACAAGTAGACAAAGAAACCCGCAATGACCCGAAACGCTTCCAGCCCCGTGCCGACGACAGCCCAGGCGCCGTCCGATCCGTCGCGCCAGGAAGCGCTGCAGGCGACAACGGCGGAGCACCGCCACATGCTGATCCTGAAGGTGCTTGCGCAGGAGGGTGCCTGCCGGGTCAGCGACATGGCGCGACGGTTCACGCTGTCGGAAATGACGCTGCGCCGCGACCTGCAGGAGATGCACGACGCGGGCCTGCTCAAGCGCGTGCACGGCGGCGCGCTGGCCATTGGCCGCGACACCGAGTTCGGCGAGCGCATCCAGGAAGGCTCGTCGCAGAAGCAGCAGATCGGCCTGGCCGCGGCGGGTCTTGTCCGCGACGGCTGGTCGATCTATCTGGATGCCGGCACCACCTCGATGGAAGTGGCCCGTGCGATCCTGCAGGGGCTGAAGGACGTGAAGAAGCTCGCGATCATCACCAACGGCATCAACATCGCCGCCGAACTGGTCGGCCGCACGCCCTACGACATCTACGCCATCGGCGGTGAGATCTACGCCACCGGCGTGAGCGCCGTGGGGCCGATGACGCTGGCGCAGGTGGCGAATTTCCACTTCGACCTGTTCTTCATGGGCGCGCGCGGTGTCGATGCCGACGCCGGCTGGACCAACACCAACCACCTGGAGACGCAGGTCAAGCATGCGGTGATGGCGCGCAGCCGGCACGTGTGTGCCATTGTCGACAGCAACAAGTGGGGCCAGCGCGCGCTGGTTTCGGTGGTCCCCTTCGGCGCGGTGACGCACTGGGTCTGCGATGCAGGGCTGCCGCAAGAGGCACGCGACGCGGCATTGGCACAAAAGATCGATCTGACGATCACCGGTAACTGAGAGGCCGGCAAGCCGCTGGTCGGACCCAAAAGAAAAGGCCCCGAGGGGCCTTTTCTTGATGGCGCGCCGCAGAGGCGGCAACAGGCAACAGGCAACAGGCGTCAGGCCGCGTCCGCCAATGCCGCCTCGCTCGTGTACGCCCGCACCAGGCGCAGCAGCTCCTCTTCCGAGTAGGGCTTGCCCAGGTAGTGGTTCACGCCCAGCGTGCGCGCGTAGTCGCGGTGCTTCTCGGCAATGCGCGAGGTGATCATGATGATCGGCAGCTCGGCCAGCGCGGCGTCGGCGCGGATGTTGCGGGCCAGGTCGAAGCCGTCCATGCGGGGCATCTCGATGTCCGACAGCACCACCGCCGGGCGCTCCTGCTGCAGCCGCTCCAGCGCCTGCAGGCCGTCGGCCGCAAGCGACACGCGATAGCCTTCGCGCTGCAGCAGGCGCTGCGTGACGCGGCGCACGGTGATGGAGTCGTCCACCACCAGCACCAGCGGCACCTGAGGCACCACCGGCGCCAGCGTGACCGGTGCCTGCGGCGCGCCGCTGTCGGCGTCGGCATGGGCAGGCACCAGCGCGGCGGCCTGGCGCTCGCGCGCCAGATCGCCGTGCACCGCCGCCAGCGCCACCGGGTTGTAGATGAGCGCCACGGCGCCCGAGGCCAGCACCGAGATGCCGGCCAGGCCGGGCAGCCGCGCAAGCTGCGGGCCGAGGTTCTTCACCACGACTTCCTGGTTGCCCAGCACTTCGTCGACGTGCAGCGCCACGCGTTGCGCCGCGCTTCGCACCACCACCAGCGTGTTGCTCTTGGCGGCCACCTGTTCGCTGCGCGTGGAGTGCTGCAGCAGCGCGCCGGCCCAGTAGAACGGCACCTGTTCGCTGCCAAAGGGATGGCTGTTGTTCTGGTAGGCCGACTGCAGGTCGGTGGCGTTCACGCGCTGCACCAGTTCCACCAGATTGGACGGCACGCCGATCGACACCTCGCCCGCGCGCAGCATCACCACGTGCGTCACGGCGGTGGTCAGCGGCAGCACCAGCTTGAAGGTGGTGCCCTGGCCCGCGGTGCTCAGCGTTTCGATGCGCCCGCCGATGGCCGCAATCTGCGAGCGCACCACGTCCATGCCGATGCCGCGGCCGGCCAGCTCGGACACCTGCCCGGCGGTCGAGAAGCCGGGCTTGAAGATCAGCTCGGTGGCTTCTTCGGGCGACAGCGTTTGGTCGGCGCCCAGCAGGCCCAGCGTGCGGGCACGCTCGGCAATGCGTTGGTGGTCCAGGCCGGCGCCGTCGTCGCGGAAGCTCACCGAGACGTCGTTGCCCTCATGGTGCAGGTCGATGACGATCAGCCCGCTCGCGTCCTTGCCGGCCTTCTCGCGCGCCGCCGCGTCCTCGATACCGTGGGCCACGCAGTTGCGCAGCAGGTGCTCGAAGGCGGGCGTCATGCGGTCCAGCACGCCGCGGTCCATCTCGATGGAGCCGCCGACGATGTCCAGGCGCACCTGCTTGCCGGTGTCCTTGGAGGCCTGGCGCACCACGCGGTACAGGCGGTCGGAGATGCCTTCGAACTCCACCATGCGCGTGCGCAGCAGGTTGCGCTGCAGTTCGCGCGTCTGGCGCGCCTGCACGCTGAGGTCGTCTTCCGTGGCCTGCACCGTCTTTTGCAGCGTGCGCTGCACGGTGGCCACGTCGTTGACCGACTCGGCCATCATGCGCGTGAGTTCCTGTACCCGCGTGAAGCGGTCGAACTCCAGCGGGTCGAAGCTCTGCTGCGAGTCCTTGGCTTGCGCCAGGCGGGACTGCATCTGGCTTTCGGCCTGCACTTCGATGTCGCGCAGCTGCTGACGCAGGCGGTCCAGGTTGCCCGTGAGGTCGGCCAGCGAGCCGCGCAGTTGACCGAGTTCGGCCTCCAGGCGCGAGCGCGTGATGATGACCTCGCCGGTCTGCGCGACCAGGCGGTCGAGCAGCTGGGTGCGGATGCGCACGGCCTGGCCGGTGGACGTACGCAGCGGTGCGAGCAAGGCGGGTGCGGGGCGCGGGCGCAGCATGGTGGGCCCGGCGGGTGCGGCGGCGTCTTGCTCGGCATTGCCAACGAACGGCGCGGCCGTTTCGTCGTTCGCCGGCGCGTCGGACGCCACGTGCACCAGTTGGGCAGCCGGTGCGGAGGCCGCGGCCGATGCCACGATCTGCGCCAGCTCGACCTGCGTGGCGTCGTCCGCCGCGCGCAGCGCGTCGAAGGTGGCCTGCAGCGCGTCGAGGCGACCGAGCAGCTTTTCAATGTCGGAGCGTTCGGCGCCCTGGGAGCCCAGAACTTCGATCTCCGACTCCATGCGGTGCGCGCGCTCGCCCAGGCGCATGGCGCCGGCCAGGCGGGCACTGCCCTTGAGCGTGTGCAGCGTGCGCAGCACCGACGCGCGCGGTGCGCTGTCGTCGGGGTGGTGCGCCCACTGGCGCAGCGCTTCGCCCAGTTGCGGCAGCAGTTCGGCGGCCTCTTCCTCGAAGATGGGGAACAGGTCGACGTCGACCGCGTCGGCCAGGTCGATGGCGTCTTCGGAGTCGTCCAGCGCCACGTCGGCAATGCTGTCGTGCACCACCACTTGCAGCAGCGGCCGGGTTTCGGCGCGCATGGCCAGTTCGGTGGGCATCGGCGATGCGGCGATGTCGCGCAGCGCCTGCAGCGTGCCTTCGGCCGGGTCGCGCAGGAAGCCGACCGCAAACTGATGCAGCAGGCGGCGCAGTTCGTCGGCCGCGGCCACCAGCACCAGGCCTTGTGCACGCGTGCCGCTGCCCTGCATTTGCAGATGCTGCAGCGCGGCTTCGAGCAGGCGGGCCATGCCCGACAGGCTGTGGAAGCCCACGGTGGCCGAGCTGCCGGCCAGCGAATGGGCCAGCGCCACGGTGGAATCAGGCAGGCGCTCGTGCGATTCGAGCGCCCATTCGCCCACGTCGGTGGCCAGCTGGCGAGACCATTCGTCGGCCTCGTTGAGGTAGACGTTGTACAGCGCGATGCCGATGCGCAGCGGGCCGATGACCTTGACCTGGTCTTCGGCGCTGGCGGTGAGTTCTTCGGCGATCTGCGGTGCTTCGGCAGGGGCAGCCGGGGCGGTGAGCGCAGGCGCCGGTTCGGGCTCCGGCTCGGCGACCATCACCGGCTCGGGCACTTCGACGGCTTGCGGCAGTTCCGAAACTTCGGGCACTTCCAGCACTTCGGGCACTTCGGGTGCTTGCGGCACGTCGTCGGCCACGAGGATCTGCGGCTCGACAGGCTCGGGCGGCGCTTCGAAGATGGGTGCGATGACTTCGGCCACCGCGGGTGCGGCTTCGGTCTCGGTCTCGGTCTCGGTCTCGGTCTCGGCCTCTGCCACCGGCGCCGGCTCGGGCTCGATCGCCAGCACCGACTCGGGTTCGGCCCAGGTCGCTTCGGTCGGCAGCGCGGCGGCTTCGATGACTTCGGGCTCGGCAACATGCACGGGCAGCGGCTCGGGTTCCCAGTCGAAGTCGGGCAGGGTCGCCTCGATCACTTCGGGTGCGGGCTCGATCGCTTCGGGCTCGGGTTCCGGCGCGACATGCACGGCAACGGGCGCGGGCACAAACTCAGGCTCGGGGCGCGCAGGCTTCCTGGCATGCGCCAGGAAGTCGAACTCTTCGCCGCTCGGCAGGCTGAGCAGCGGTGCCGGCTCGGTGGTCTGCTTCGAGTCGAAGTCCAGGAAGTCGGTGGACGCAAAGTCGTCGTCGGCCTCGGGCGCGGCGGGGCGCGCGGGCTCGTCCCACGACACGGTCTCGAAGGCGTCGGGTGCGACCGGTGCGGGCGCAGGCGTCGCATCGGCCAGGGAGAGGTCGAGATCGGGCAGGTCCGGCAAGGCGGGCAGCGTCGGCAGCGGGGCCACAGGTGCCGCGGCAAGTGCCTGCACCGGGGCTTCAGCAGCAATGTGGCGCGCAGCAACCGCCAGGGCCTGCGCATCGGCCACACGCACCGGTGGGGGCACGGGCTCGCCGGCCAGCAGCGCATGGGCCACGCGGCTGAACTGCGAGGCTTGCCAGCCGTGGGCGTGGCCCCCGGCAATGGCTTCGACCCATTCGCTGAATTCCTTCAGCGTTCTTTCGGTGCCCGCCAGCAGCTCCGGCGTGGCGGCGCGCTGGTCGGCCAGCCAGGTGTTGAGCACCTGTTCGAGCGACCAGGCGGCGTCGCCGAAGTCGGTGAGGCCGACCATGCGCGAGCTGCCCTTGAGCGTGTGGAAGGCACGGCGCAGGATCGTGAGTTCTTCGGTGTCGTCCGGGTAGCTGGCCAGTTCGGCAATGGCGGCCAGACCGGCTTCGACCACTTCGCGGGCTTCGTCCAGGAAGATGTTCTGCAGGTCGTCTTCTTCGAGCTCGGTGACTTCGGTGTCGGGCAGCGCCGAAGGGCCGGAAATCTTGTTCGTCCAGCTGTCTGCCTTGTTGCTGAACTCCTCGATCGGCGAGACCTTGGCCTTGCGGTTGGGCGTGGCGAGCGCGGCCAGCTTGGAGGCGATCTGGGCGTCGACCTCTTCGATGCTGAGCACCGACTGCACGGCCGGCGGCTCGCTCGGCGCGGCGCCTTCGGCCACGGGGTCGCTCGCATGGCGGCCCATCAGCGGCTTGAGTTCGCCGGCGTCGGCGTCGAACACGAACAGGCGCTTGGCCAGCGCGGGCTGGTAGCCCAGCATGTCGATCAGGAAACCCAGCGCGCCCAGGTTGTTGCCCAGCGCGTCGAAGCCGGCCATTTCCTCGGCGGGCGAGGTGCTGATGAGCATCGCCTCGACGTCGTCGCGCATGCGCTGCACGGTGAGCGCGGCCTGGTCCAGGCCAAGCACGGAGAACACGCCGCGCATCTGCAGCAGCTGCGTGGGCACGGTGCGCAGCAGGCCTTTTTCGGCCGGCCGGCGGAAGTACTGGTCGAGCGACTTTTCAAGCTCGCTCAGGTGGCTGCGCAGTTCGTCGACCACGGTGCCCATGGTCTGGCGGTCGCTCACGCGGCGGTACAGGTCTTCCATCCACGCTTCGAGCGGCTCGGAGTGGCCGCCTTCGCGCACGCGCTCGATGCGCCCTGCGAGCTGAAGCGTGCGCGAGGTGAGCTGCGGGTCGCTCGGGTCGAGGTCTTCGAGCGCGGCTTCCAGGTACAGCACCGACGTGGCGACTTCCATCGCCAGTTCGGTGCCGGGCGCCTGGCCCGAACGGAGCGAGGCTTCGACGGCATGGGTCAGGGCCTGCACCATCGGCTGGCTCGGCGGGTGCAGCTTGTGCAGCGACTCGCCCAGTTGCGCGAAGGTGTCGGCCACCTGGCGCATGCGGGTGACATCGCCGCCCGACAGCGCCGACCACATTTCCTTGGAGGTCTCGATGCGCTTGCGGGCCTGTTGCAGCACCAGCGGATCGAAGCGGCCGAACTGCTCGACGGTGTAGTCGATGTGCGGCTCGCCGCCAATGCCCCAGGCGCTGCGCACGGTGCGCAGCGTGGCGGTGTCGTCATTGGCGGTGGGCACGGCCTGTGCGCAGAAGAACAGCAGGTCCTGGCCGAGCCGGTCGGACACCACGCTGTCGCCGCGCGCGAGCGTGGCGTACTGCAGCAGCACGCGCGAGGCGGCACGCTTCACATAGTGGTCGGGCAGGATCAGGCCGGCGCCCAGCGCCTCGAAGAAGCCGGCGGCCAGGGTCCAGAAACTCGCCACGCGGGGCAGCAGCGCACCACGACCGAGGCCCAGGCACAGCGCATGCAACCGGCGTGCGGCCTGCGTGTCGCCGGTCTTGACCAGCTGCAGCACTTCGCGGTCGAGCTTGGAGCGCACGGCGGGGTCGTAGGCAATGGCGGCCTGCGTGAGCGGCGGCTTCACCTCGACCCAGCGCCAGGCGGTGCTCCACAGGTCGGCCGGGTGCACGCGTTCGTTGCCCACCAGCTCCAGCACGTCGCGGTACTGCGGGAACAACGCCACCGACGACACGGACTTGCCTGCCAGCAGGGCGTTGAGGAAATCGGTCACGGCGAAGCCGGCGCGCTCGATCTTGAGCACGGCTGCTTCGGTGCAGCGCAGCGGCTCGGCAATGAAGCCTTGCACCGCGAACTCGATGGCGCCGAGCACCAGCGCGGGCGAGGGGTGCCCCACCATCTGCAGCGCGCCGACGGCCTGGTGCAGTTGCTGGCGGGCCATTTGCAGCGGGCCGCTCTCGGGCTCCGCCGCGGCGCCCACGTAGCGGCGCAACGACTTGCCCACGACGTCGAGGGATTTCTGAATTTCTCCCAGCACCCAGGCCAAAGGCCCCAGGTCTTCGGTGGCCGGCGCGGTGCCGGCAAGAGGGGCCGTGGCAGGGGTTTGAATCGACACGTTGGGTGCTCGCCGTTCTTGTCTATCGGAAGGTCAGGCGATCTTGAAACGGGCCACCGAGCGGCGCAGCTCTTCGGCCATCTGCGAGAGCTCGCGCACCTGCTGGGCCGTGGTGCGCGTGCCTTCGCCGGTCTGTTCCGTCACGGCAAAAATGTGCTGGATGTTCGCGGCCACCACGTTGGCCGAATCGGCTTCGCGGGAGGCGGACTGCGAAATCTGCTCGATCAGGTCTGCAAGGCGGCGCGACACGCGGTCAATTTCGGTCAGCGCGGTACCCGCGTTGTCGGACAGCTTGGCCCCTTCGACCACACCCTGCGTGGAGCGCTCCATGGCGCCCACCGCGTCCTGGGTGTCGGTCTGAATCGCCTTCACCAGCGCGGAAATCTGGCGCGTGGCGTCCGCGGAGCGTTCAGCCAGTCGCTGCACTTCTTCGGCCACCACCGAGAAGCCTCGGCCGGCTTCACCGGCCGATGCCGCTTGAATGGCGGCGTTGAGTGCCAGCACGTTGGTCTGTTCGGTAATGTCCGAAATCAGCTCGGTGATTTCGCCAATTTCCTGCGACGACTCGCCCAGGCGCTTGATGCGCTTGGAGGTTTCCTGAATCTGGTCGCGAATGGAGTTCATGCCGCCGATGGCGTTCTGCACGGCCTGCAGACCCGAGGACGCGGCCTGCAGCGACTGGCGCGCCACCGTGGCGGACTCTTGCGCTTGCGAGGACACGCCGTTGATTCGCTCGGCCATGGTCAGCACCGACTGGCCGGTTTCCCGAATTTCGCGCAGCTGTTCGGTGGAGGCGGCCAGCAGCTCGGTCGAGGTGCTTTCCACCTGCGACGTGGTTTGCGCCACGCGGGTGGCCGTGTTCTGCACGTTGCCCACCAGCAGGCGCAGTTCTTCCACCGTGTAGTTCACCGAGTCGGCAATGGCGCCGGTGATGTCCTCGGTCACGGTGGCTTCCTGCGTCAGGTCGCCTTCGGCCACGGTTTGCAGTTCGTTCATCAGGCGAAGAATGGCGGCCTGGTTGGCGTTGTTCACGCGGCCGGCTTCGTCGGAAGCCTGCTCGGCCGCCAGACGTTCGCGTTCGGCCACGGCGGCACGTTCACGGCCTTCGCGCACCTGCACGAAACCGATGGCGCCGGCCAGGGCCAGGGCGGCCAGCGACAGCACGAACAGCAGCACGATGGTGCCGGCGCCCAGGCCGGTGCGGGCCGAGAGCTTGTCCTGCAGGTCGCCCAGCGCCTTGCGCAGGGGTTCGCTGTCGGTCAGGATGGACGCTTGCGCTTCGCGCGCGGCCACCAGGCCCTGCAGGTTGCCCAGAATGGCGGAGGCCTGCGTGCGCATCTGCTCGTAGGTCTTCAGAATGGCTTCGAGCTGTTCGCGCGTTTGCGGGTCGCGCGAGCCGGGGAAGCGCTGTTGCGCATTGCCGTCGAGCAGGCCGCGGGTGGTTTCCTGGAAGGTGTTCAGGTCCTTGCCCAGCAGGAACACGGCGTCGGGGTTCACACCCTCGACCGTGAAGAACTCGTTGGTCGACTTGCCGATGCGCTGCGTCAGCATCACCAGCTGGCCGGCGGCCGAAATCTCGGGCAGCGTGGCGTTTTGCTGCATCTTCAGCGACGCAACGGTTTCCGTCATTTCAAGCAGCGTGGACGACTGCTGGTTGATGTCGCGCAAGGCGGCACCCACCTGCGTCAGGATCTGGCGCTGGGCCAGCACGGCCTTGGCGCTGGTGTCGGCGCGGGTGACCAGAGGATTGATCTTGTTCATCTCCTCGTCGTACTGGTTGCCCACGCGCTCCAGGCGCAACGCGTCGTCGCCGTTGGTCAGGCCGGCCACGCGACGCGAAAGGTCGTCCGCGCTGTCCTTCACTTCGACGAACGCCGAGGCGCTGCCCACGAGGGCCTGCGAGATCGACTTGGCCAGACGCTGCGACTGCATCAGCGACTGGCCGGTGGCCGCCACCTGCTGCGCGAGGCGTTCGGCGCGAAGAATGGCGGAGCCGGCCACCAGCAGCAGCAGCAGCACGACCACGGCCAGCAGGATGGCCAGAATGCGCTGTTGCCTGGCCAGGCCGGAAGCGGCGCCGCCACTCGAAGCGTTTGGCACGGGCTCGGCCACCGCGGCGGCCGGCTCGTTGGCGGCGTCGCCGCCGCCGGGCAGGTCGAGGTCACCGAAGCTGGTGTCCGTGGGCGAAGAGACGCCGCCATTGCTGGCCAGGCGCACGGTCTTTTCGTCCGGCACCTGGACCGTATCGACGTTGTCGATCGATAACGTGGAACCGGAGCCGTCGACGCGGGCCTTTTCGTTGCCGTTGGAGGGGGGCAGTAATTTCTTGAACTTGTCGGCGATCGAGCTCACGGTCGGTCCTTCAGGTGGTTTCGGGTGCTTTGTGCCGAGGCACTACGCACCAATACTCAAAAACTGGGGTTGCTGCGAAAGGGCTTGCAGGTTGATTTCCTGCCAGCGCTCTCCTGCCGCGTCGGTGTACAGATGCCCGTGCCAGGCAGGTGCGTCTGCGCCGGGTGGCTCGGACGCCGTGAAGGCCTCCGCGCCCCGCAACCCCGCCAGCCGGTCGACCAGCAATGCGCAGTTGACTTCGAGCAGCTCGTTGAATGCAACAAGCCGCGACTGGACGCGCGCCGCCTCGGAGGTGGCCTGCGCGGGCGCGCCGCCGGCGGCAAAAGCCGACAGCTGCACCACGCCGTACAGGCCGCCGCGCAGGTTGGCCACGCCAAGGAACCACGGCTCCGTGTAGGGCACGGGCTGGGGCGGCGTCCAGGGAAAGATTTCGCCGGCGTGTCCCAGCGGGAAAAGGAACTTGCCCTCCCCCGCCTCGACCGCCAGCCACGTGGCCGCCACGCCGGTCGTGCGAGCGGCCTGCAGGCGGCTCGCCAGCCGGGACTGGAAGGCTCTCAGAGCGTCGCGATTCGCCATGGACTGGGCAGGCTCTTGCTCAGTTCAGCGCGCTGATCTTGGACATCAGATCGGCCGCGTTGACTGGCTTCACGATGTAGTCGCGTGCGCCTTGGCGCATGCCCCAGACGCGGTCCGTTTCCTGGTTCTTGCTGGTGCACAGAATGATCGGAATGGCCGCGTACTTCGGGTCGCGGGCAATGGCGCGCGTGAGCTGAAAGCCGTTCTGGCCGGGCATGACGACGTCCATGAGGATCAGGTCGGGATGCTCTTCCTCGAGGCGGCGCATGGCGTCGTCGGCGTTTTCGGCCGTCTTGACCGCAAAACCGTTCTTCTGGAGCAGGTCGGTCAGGAACATCAGTTCCGTCTTGGAGTCGTCGACGACGAGGATTTTTCGAATAGCCATTACTGCGCTTCCTGTTGAACGATGCCAAACTGCTGCACGGCCTGCAGCAGCTGGTCTTTGGTGAAGGGCTTGGTCAGGTAGTCCTGAGAGCCGACCATGCGGCCGCGTGCCTTGTCGAATACACCGTCCTTGGAGGACAGCATGACGACCGGCACGTTGGAGAAATGCGCGTTGCGCTTGATGATGGCGCAGGTCTGATACCCGTCGAGCCGCGGCATCAGGATGTCGCAGAAGATCAGATGCGGCTTGTGGTCGTTAACCTTGGAGAGCGCGTCGAAGCCGTCTTCCGCGAGAAGAACCTCGTGCCCACCCTGCTTCAGAAAAATCTCGGCACTGCGCCGGATGGTGTTGCTGTCATCGATGACAAGCACCTTGTAACCGGATCCATTCGGGCCCATAGCAAAAGCTCCTGCTCATGAGACTTGGGAGCCCGCCGCGCCGAACATCGACGCAGACCGCGTAGCTCTATCTATGCCATGCTTTCAGATTTCAACCATTTCGAAGTCTTCCTTGCGCGCACCGCACTCAGGACAGGTCCAGTTCATCGGAACATCCGCCCAGGCCGTGCCTGCCGCGATACCGTCTTCCGGCACACCAACCGCTTCGTCATAGATCCACCCACAAATCAGGCACATCCAAGTTTTCGTGTTCATCGGAGCTTAAAGTCCTTGTTCATTAAATGCAACGAGTGTATCTATGCGTATCTCACTGGCAGACTGTAAACGTCGCGCCTATGCCACCATCCAGGGGATTCAGCCCGGCGTATGACCATCTACTTACTTCCAGCAGATAACGCCCGCAAACCGGGCGATCTTAACGACCCCCCGCAGGACGGGGACGAGGTTGCCGAGCGCGACCTGAATCCGCCGTGCGTGCTGGTGTTCAACGCCAGCGACCCGAGCGGGGCGGGCGGGCTGGCCGCCGACGCGCTGGCCATGGCGTCGGTGGGCGCACACATCCTGCCCGTGGTCACAGGCGCCTACGCCCGGGACACGGCCGAGATATTCGACCACTTCCCCTTCGACGAAGAGGCCATCGCCGAGCAGGCGCGCGCCATCCTGGAGGACGTGGAGGTGCAATTGATCAAGGTGGGTTTTGTCGGCAGCCCGGAGGCGCTGAGCACCATCGCGGAGACCGCCGCCGACTACCCCGAGGTGCCCGTGGTGGCCTACATGCCCAACCTGTCGTGGTGGGACGAAAACCTCATAGAGCCCTATCTGGACGCGTTCAGAGAACTTGTTCTGCCGCAAACAACCGTGTTGGTTGGAAACCACAGCACCCTGTGGCGCTGGCTGCTGCCGGACTGGAGCGGCGAGCGCCCACCCACCGCGCGCGACATTGCCAAGGCCGCCGGCGAGTTCGGCGTGCCCTACACGCTGGTGACCGGCATGGTGCTGCCCGAGCAGTTCATCGACAACGTGCTGGCCTCGCCGCAGTCGGTGCTGGCCAGCGAGAAGTACGAGCGGCTCGAGGCCGTGTTTGCCGGTGCCGGCGACACCCTGTCGGCCGCGCTGGCCGCCCTGCTGGCCAGCGGCACCGACCTGGCCGCCGCCGCCTCCGAAGCGCTGGCCTACATGGACCGCTGCCTGGACGCGGGTTTCCGCCCCGGCATGGGCCACGTGCTGCCCGACCGCCTGTTCTGGGCCGAGCCCGAGGACGACGATGAAGACGACGACGCGCCCGACGTTCCCCAGGACTTTGCCCTGCCCCCTCACGACACCCGACACTGATGACTGACCAGAACGACATTCTTTTCGAGCGCGCCCGCGCCGTGATTCCCGGCGGCGTGAACTCGCCCGTGCGTGCCTTCAAGGCCGTGGGCGGCACGCCCCGGTTCATAAAGCGCGCCCAAGGCGCCTATTTCTGGGACGCCAACGACAAGCGCTACATCGACTACATCGGCTCCTGGGGTCCGATGATCCTGGGCCACGGCCACCCCGCCGTGGTCGAAGCGGTGCAGAAGGCCGTGCTCGAAGGCTTCTCCTACGGCGCCCCCACCGAGCGCGAGATCGAACTGGCCGAGGCCATCCTCGCGCTGGTGCCCTCCATGGACATGGTGCGCCTGGTGAGCTCCGGCACAGAAGCCGCCATGAGCGCGCTGCGCCTGGCGCGCGGCGCCACCGGGCGCAAGAGCATCATCAAGTTCGAAGGCTGCTACCACGGCCATGCCGACGCGCTGCTGGTGAAGGCCGGCTCCGGCCTGGCCACCTTCGGCAACCCGACCTCGGCCGGCGTGCCGCCCGAGGTGGTGCAGCACACCGTCGTGCTCGAGTACAACAACCTGCAGCAGCTCGAAGAGGCCTTCGCGCTGCACGGCAACGACCTTGCCTGCCTGATGATCGAGGCCATTGCCGGCAACATGAACTTCGTGCGCGCCACGCCCGAATTTGCAAAGCGCTGCCGCGAGCTCTGTACGCAGCACGGCGCGCTGCTGATCTTCGACGAGGTGATGACCGGCTTTCGCGTGGGCCTGCACGGCGCGCAGGGCGTGCTGGGCGTCAAGCCCGACCTCACGGTGCTCGGCAAGGTCATTGGCGGCGGCATGCCCCTGGCGGCCTTCGGCGGCCCGCGCGCCATCATGGAGCAGCTCGCGCCGCTGGGCCCGGTCTACCAGGCCGGCACGCTGTCGGGCAACCCGGTGGCCACGGCCTGCGGCCTGGCCACGCTGAAGGAAATTTCCAAGCCCGGCTTCTATGAAGCGCTCGGCCAGAAGACGCGCACGCTGGTCGACGGCCTGAAGGCCGCGGCCGCCGCCGAAGGCCAGCCCTTCAACGCCGACAGCGAAGGCGGCATGTTCGGCTTCTTCCTGATGAACGACCTGCCGCAGAACTACGCGACCGTCATGACCACCGACAACGCGCAGTTCAACGCGCTGTTCCATGGCCTGCTCGAGCGCGGTGTCTACATTGCGCCGGCCCTGTACGAAGCCGGCTTCGTGAGCGCGGCCCACACCGACGAAGACATCGCCGCCACCATCGAGGCGGCGCGCGACATCTTCAGGAAGCGCTGACGCTCCGGCGGGGCAAGCCCCCGCCGCGGCCCGCCAGAACCGGTCACGCCGCATCGGTTTGCGGTGTCACCAATATCGAGAATTCGCCGTGTATATTGCCCCGGCACTCGACGAAGCGAACTTCGCGGGCAGCACCAGGGGAGCAAGAAAAGCGCGGGCGCCATCGAAGCGGACCGCCGACGAATACCGAGGACGTTCGAGCCCATGACCCCCTTGCGCATGCTGCCGAAGCTGGCTGCCCTTCTTCTGCCCGGGCTCTGCCTGGCGCAAACCTTCGAGCCGAAGAACATCTGGATCAACCCCGGCTTCTACTCGGCGCACTTCGACAGCAGCAAGGGCCTGGAGAACGTCAACCAGGGCCTGGGTTTCGAGTACCCGCTGAGCGACACCTACCGCGTCACGGCCGGCACCTTCTACAACAGCGACCGCAAGCAGTCGAACTATGTCGGGCTGTACGTGCTGCCGTTCGAGTTCTATGGCGTGAAGTTGGGCGCGGTGGTGGGCGGCTTCGACGGCTACCCCAACTACCGCAATGGCAACTGGTTCCCGGCCATCATTCCGACGGCCGCCATCGAAGGCAGGAACTGGGGCCTGAACATCGCCTACGTGCCGACGATCAAGAACCGGCTGTACGGTGCCATCACCTTCCAGCTGAAGTACCGCTTCGGCAACCACGAGTAAGGCTCGCGGCCGCCGAAGGCCCCGTCGCTCAATGCCTGAAGTGACGCACGCCTGAGAGCACCATCACCACGCCGCGCTCGTCGGCGGCGTCGATCACTTCCTGGTCGCGCATCGAGCCGCCCGGCTGAATGACGCAGCTCGCACCCGCGTCCACCACCACGTCCAGGCCGTCACGGAACGGGAAGAAGGCGTCGCTGGCCACCGCGGTGTCCTTCAGCGACAAGCCGGCATGCTCGGCCTTGATGCTGGCAATGCGCGCGGAGTCGAGGCGGCTCATCTGGCCGGCGCCCACACCCATCGTCATGCCGTTGGCGCAGAACACTATCGCGTTGCTCTTCACGTACTTTGCGACCTTCCATGCGAACAGCAGGTCTTCCAGTTGCTGCGGCGTGGGTTGCTTCTTGCTCACCACCTTGAGGTCGCTGGCCGCGAGCTCGTGGTTGTCGGCGGTTTGAATCAGCAGGCCCGAGCCGACGCGCTTCACGTCCATCGCGTTGCGGCCGTTCTCCCAATCCGTGGTGCCGCCCTTGGGCAGCGCAATTTCGAGCACGCGCACATTGAGTTTGGCCTTGGTCGCCTGGAACACTTCCAGCGCCTCGGGCGTGTAGCCCGGTGCCATCAGCACTTCGACGAATTGCTTTGCAATGGCTTGCGCCGTCTCTGCGTCCACCGGGCGGTTGAAGGCGATGATGCCGCCGAAGGCCGAGGTCGGGTCGGTCTTGAAGGCCTTGCCGTAAGCCTCGGCCGCGTCCTTGCCCACGGCCACGCCGCAGGGGTTGGCGTGCTTCACGATCACGCAGGCCGGCACGTCGAAGCTCTTCACGCATTCCCATGCGGCGTCCGCATCGGCGATGTTGTTGTAGCTGAGTTCCTTGCCCTGCAATTGCTTGGCCGACACGAGCGAGCCCGGTGCCGGATACAGGTCGCGGTAGAACGCGGCCTGCTGGTGCGGGTTCTCGCCGTAGCGCAGGTCCTGCACCTTCACGAAGCGGCCGTTGCTTTGCGCCGGGAACAGCGAGCGCTTGGGCGCGCCCTGGCCGATGCTGGCGTCGAAGTCGATGGCCGAGAGGTAGTCGCTGATGGCGCCGTCGTAGTCGGCGATGCGGTTGAACGCGGCCACCGAAAAGCCGAACTTGGTCTTGTCGCTGAGCTTGCCGTCGGCCTTCAGTTCGGCCAGCGCCACCGCGTACTGCGAGGCGTCTGTCAGCACGCCCACGTCCTTCCAGTTCTTGGCCGCGCTGCGCACCATGGCCGGTCCGCCGATGTCGATGTTCTCGATCGCGTCTTCGAGCGTGCAGCCGGGCTTGGCCACGGTGGCTTCGAACGGGTAGAGATTGACGATCAGCAGGTCGATGGTGTCGATGCCGTGTTCCTTGATGGCCGCCACGTGCGCGGGCACGTCACGGCGCGCCAGCAGGCCGCCGTGGATCTTCGGGTGCAGCGTTTTCACGCGGCCGTCGAGCATTTCAGGAAAGCCGGTGTGGTCGGCGACTTCGGTGACGGGCAGGCCGGCGTCGGCCAGCAGCTTGGCGGTGCCGCCGGTGGACAGCAGCTTGATGCCCAGCGCATGGAGCGCCTGGGCAAATTCGAGAATGCCGGTCTTGTCGGAAACGGAGATGAGTGCGGTCTGAGCCATGGATGTGCCGTGAAGTTATTTCAAAAGTTTGTGCTCGACCAATTTCTTGCGGAGCGTATTGCGGTTCAGGCCGAGCCATTGCGCGGCCTTCGACTGGTTGCCCTCGGCGCGCGTCATGACGACGTCGAGCAGGGGCTTCTCGACCACGCGCACGAGCATTTCGTACATGCCGTCGGGTTCGGTGCCGCGCAGGTCGCGAAAGTAGCTGTCAAGACTTGTGCGCACGCAGTCCTCGATGTGTTTCTTGCTCATTGCTTCTTCTTTTCCTCTCAATCGACGGCGCAGGCCGCCTCCTCTTCACCGGACAGATCCTCATCTGCCAGGTGCTGTACGGGCATGCGTTCCATGCGGTCCGCGAGCCCGTCGAAATAGTCGCCGACCGCGCGCAGCTGTTCGGCACAGTCTTCGATGGTGTTCATTCGCGCGCGGAACGCCTCGCCGTCGGGCAGCGTGCGCACGTACCAGCCGATGTGCTTGCGCGCGGTGCGCACACCGCTGTAGTCGCCGTACAGGGCGTAGTGCTCCACAAGGTGGTCGAGCAGCAGGCGGCGCACCTCGGCCACCAGCGGCGGCGCGCGGTGCGTGCCGGTTTCCAGAAAGTGAGCGATCTCGCGAAAGATCCATGGCCGGCCCTGCGCGGCGCGCCCGATCATCACCGCGTCGGCGCCGGTGGCCGCGAGCACGTCGCGCGCTTTTTCCGGCGAGCGGATGTCGCCGTTGGCCACCACCGGCACGCGCACCGCAGCCTTCACGGCGGCGATGGTGTCGTACTCAGCATGGCCCTTGTAGCCCTGCTCGCGCGTGCGGCCGTGCACGGTGAGCATCTGCACGCCGGCCGACTCGAAGTCGCGCGCCAGCTTCACCGCGTTGCGCTGGTCGTGGCTCCAGCCGGTGCGCATCTTCAGCGTGACCGGCACGTTGAACGGCTGCGCCGCGTCGACCACGGCCTGCACGATCTCCAGCGCCAGCGGCTCGTCGCGCATCAGCGCGGAACCGGCCCACTTGTTGCAGACCTTCTTGGCCGGGCAGCCCATGTTGATGTCGATGATCTGCGCGCCACGCTCGATGTTGTAGACCGTGGCCTCGGCCATCATGGCCGCGTCGGTGCCGGCGATCTGCACCGCGATGGGGCCGGGCTCGCCCTCGTGGTTGGCGCGGCGCGAGGTCTTCAGCGTGCCCCACAGTTCCTTGCGCGAAGTGACCATCTCGCTGACCGCATAGCCCGCGCCCAGCTCGCGGCACAGCATGCGAAACGGCCGGTCCGTCACGCCGGCCATGGGCGCGACGAACAGGCGGTTTTCCAGCGTGTGGGTGCCGATCTGCAAGGTCATTGGGAGGGGAGCGGTGCGCGTTCGGCTGCTGAAAAATGAGGCACGATTGTAGCCACGCCGCATTTCAGCGACTGAAACGATTTGCGCTCTGGGTACCCGCGTAAATACGGGTGCTTCGCGGGGCCTTCTCCCACGTGCTGGCGACGTGAGCGCTGCCTATACTGCGCGGCCCCTACCCCACTTTATGCAAGCCTGGCTCGACTCCCTCATGGCGCTGCTGGCGCTGCCGCAGTACGGTCTCTCGACGTTGTTCGTGGCCGCGTTCGTCTCTGCCACGCTGGTGCCGGTGGGGTCGGAGCCGTTTCTCTTCGGCCTGCTCAAACTCAACCCCGACATGTTCTGGTCGGCCATTGCGGTGGCCACCATCGGCAACACGCTGGGCGGCGCGGTCGACTGGTGGATGGGCTACGGCGCGAACAAGGTGGCGGACAAATACTCGCACTCGAAACACCACGTACGCGTTTTGGGCTGGCTGGAGCGGCTCGGCCCGAAGGCCTGCCTGCTCAGCTGGCTGCCGCTGGTTGGCGATCCGCTGTGCGCAGTGGCCGGCTGGCTCAAGCTGCCCTTCTGGCCCTGCGTGGCCTACATGGCAGTGGGCAAGTTCCTGCGCTACATCACCATGACGATGGCGCTGCTGCAGATCTTCTGATCAGCTCAGCAGGCCGTAGGGGCCACCGCGCTCGAGCGCGCGCTTGTAGGCCGGCCGCGCATGAATGCGCTCCAGATAGGCCATCAGCTTCGGCCGCTTGGCGTCGAGCCCGCCGCGCGCCTGCGAGGCCTCCACCGGAAAGCTCATCTGGATGTCGGCGCCGCTGAATTCGTCGCCGGCAAACCATTCGCTCTTGCCGAGTTCGGCTTCCATGAAGTTCAGGTGGCCCGTGATGTTCGGGTTGATGAACGAGCCCTTGGCCTTGGCCGCAATGGCCTTGGCGATCGGCTTGGCAAAGAACGGCATCTTGGCGGTCTCGATGCGGTCGAACACCAGCTTCAGCAGCAGCGGCGACATGGCCGTGCCTTCGGCAAAGTGCAGCCAGTAGCGGTAGCGCAGCGCCTCGGGCGTGCCGGCCGCGGGCGCAAGACGGCCCTGGCCGAAACGCTCGATGACGGTCTCGATGATCGCGCCCGATTCCGCGAGCGTGAGGCCGTCGTTTGTCGTGACCACCGGCGACTTGCCCAGCGGATGAACGGCCCGCAGCGAAGCGGGCGCCAACATGGTTTGCGGATCGCGCTGGTAGTGCACGATCTCGTAGGGCAGCGCGAGTTCTTCGAGCAGCCAGAGCACACGCTGCGAGCGCGAATTGTTGAGGTGGTGAACGGTGAGCATGGGGGCGGGCCTTGTGAAGGAATTCGGAGCGCGGGCAGTCTAACGAACAACCGGGCGAAGACCCTGCACCGACACACCGATCGGCACCATCGCCTACGGCCGCCTTCATCGGCGATTCCTACACTCCGGAAGATGACGGCAAACACCCTGCGGCGCTGGGCCTTCCCTGCAGCCGGCTTCTGGCTGGCGGTGTCGGCTTGCCACGCGTGGGCACTGCAGCCCGAGGAGGTGTTTCGCAAGGCCTCGCCCGCGGTGTGGACCGTGAAAGGCGACCACGGCAACAACGAGGCCGCCATCGGCAGCGCGGTCGCCGTCACGACGGGCGCCCTGGTCACGGCGTGCCATGTGGTGGACGGCGCGGTGTCGGTCACCGCAACGCAGGGCCAGGCGAGCCTGAAGATCAACAGCATCCTGCGCGACCCCGATCCGTCGCGCGACCTGTGCGTGCTGCTCACCTCTACGCCCTTGCAGTTGCCTGCGGTGCCCATCGCACCGGTCGACGGTCTGCGCGTGGGCCAGCGTGTGTTTGCCATCGGCAGCCCGCACGGCCTCGAGCTGACGCTGAGCGAAGGTCTCATCTCCGCGCTGCGACCGAAGGCGCAGGGCCAGTTGCCGATCATCCAGACTTCCGCGCCGGTGTCCGCCGGTTCGAGCGGCGGCGGGCTGTTCGACACCGAAGGCCGGCTGGTGGGTGTCACCGTGCGGGTGACGCCGGGCGGCGCGAACCTGGGTTTTGCCTATCCGGCGCAATGGGTGATGGAACTGCCGCAGCGCGTGACCGCAGAGCTGGCCACCTGGCGCGAGTTGCTGAAGAACGTGGGCGTGGTGCTCGGCCCCAATGGCGAACCCACGCCGTCGGGCCATGCAGACCTGGCCGACGAGGCCGGCCTGCCCGCACTGGGCGGCAGCTCGGAACCCATGCGCGTGGCCTACCGGCAGTTCCTGCTGCAGGCGCATCCGCGCGCCTTCCTGATCACCAGCGACAACAAGTTCGGCACGGCCACCAACTCGGCCGCGCTGACCGAGCACCTCAAGGGGTGCACGGCGCGCAAGGTCGTATGTGCCGCGTATGCGGTGGACGACACGGTGGTGTGGGGAAAGCAGCAGGCAGCGAAGTGACAGGACCGCACTTCACCCCGGTTTTTCGAAGTCCTTCCGCTGTGATGCGAACCAGTTTCTGATCGCGCTGCACAACGATGGCGGTGTTCTTGCGTACGGCGGCCTCATCTAACGCACTACCCAGCCCCGACAGCGTTGTGTCGAACGCAAAACTCTCCCGACGACCAACGCGGGCCGCGATCAGGTCTGCGTCGATGAACCGCGGGCATTGCGCCTCTTCCGGCAGGAAAGCGCGAGCGACAGTGGTTTTGCAGCCCCGTTGGGCCCCGCGATGACGACGATCTTTTGGATGACTCATCAAAGACGGGGCTGCGCTCAAGGCATCAGGAGCTGAACAGGAAATTCATCACGTCGCCATCCTTCACGACGTATTCCTTGCCTTCCGAACGCATCTTCCCCGCGTCCTTCGCGCCCTGCTCGCCCTTGAACGCGATGTAGTCCTCGAACGCGATGGTCTGGGCGCGGATGTAGCCCTTCTCGAAGTCGCCGTGGATCACGCCGGCCGCCTGCGGGCCGGTGTCGCCGATGTGGATGGTCCAGGCGCGCACTTCCTTCACGCCGGCGGTGAAGTAGGTCTGCAGGCCCAGCAGCTTGTAGGCCGCGCGAATCAGGCGGTTCAGGCCCGGCTCTTCCTGGCCGATTTCGGCGAGGAACATCTTCTTGTCCTCGTCGTCCATCTCCGACAGGTCGGCCTCGATCTTGGCGCAGATGGCGACCACGGGCGCGCCCTGCTTGGTGGCGTACTCGCGCAGGCGGTCGAGGTAGGGGTTGTTCTCGAAGCCGTCTTCGGCCACGTTGCCCACGAACATCGCGGGCTTGGCGGTGATGAGCGTGAAGGTCTTCACCAGCGGCTGCTCTTCCTTGGTGAACGAAAGCGCGCGCACCGGCGTGTTCTCGTTCAGCGCGGCCTGGCAGCGCTCGAGCAGGCCGACCAGCTTCTGCGCTTCCTTGTCGCCCGAACGCGCCACCTTGGTGTGGCGGTGCAGCGCCTTCTCGACCGTGGCCAGGTCGGCCAGGCACAGCTCGGTCTGGATCACTTCGATGTCGGAGATCGGATCGACCTTGCCGGCCACGTGGATCACGTTCTCGTCGTCGAAGCAGCGCACCACGTTGACGGTGGCATCGGTCTCGCGGATGTGCGCGAGAAACTTGTTGCCCAGGCCTTCGCCGGTGCTGGCACCGGCCACCAGGCCGGCGATGTCGACGAACTCGACGATGGCGGGTACCACGCGCTCGGGCTTGACGATTTCGCTCAGCTGGGCAAGGCGCGGGTCAGGCACTTCGACCACGCCCACATTGGGCTCGATGGTGCAGAAGGGGTAGTTTTCCGCCGCGATGCCGGCCTTGGTCAACGCATTGAAAAGGGTGGATTTACCGACGTTGGGCAGGCCGACGATGCCGCATTGCAAACTCATGGGAGGTCCTCTTGGGTAACCGGCGATTTTAGGCGAGCATGGTGACGCGCCCGTCCGGCGGGGCTTCGAAGCCTGTTTGGCGCGCCTCCGACATCAGGGTTAAACCCCATTAGCAAACGTTTGCGCAAACGTTTCCCTCGGCTAACATCGAAGCCCCCCGGCCCAGACCGGCGTACCCGCTGCTCAACCACCTCAGGAGACATTCACCATGAAGTTCACCCGCCGTACCCTGCAAAGCGCCGCCGCTCTCACGCTGCTGGGCGCCTTCGCCGCCACCCCCGCCCTGGCCCAGGACAAGCCCAAGGTGGCGCTGGTGATGAAGTCGCTGGCCAACGAGTTCTTCCGCACCATGGAAGACGGCGCCAAGGCCCACCAGAAGGCGCATGCCTCGGAATACACGCTGGTGGCCAACGGCATCAAGGACGAGACCGACACCGCCGCGCAGATCAAGATGGTCGAGCAGATGGTGGCGCAGAAGATCAACGCGCTGGTCATCGCACCGGCCGATTCGAAGGCGCTGGTGCCGGTCATCAAGGCCGCCATCGACAAGGGCATTCTGGTGGTGAACATCGACAACCAGCTCGACGCCGCGGCGCTGAAGGAAAAGGCCATTCAGGTGCCCTTCGTGGGCCCCGACAACCGCGCCGGCGCCAAGCTGGTGGGCGACGCGCTTGCCAAGCAACTGAAGTCGGGCGACAAGGTCGGCATCATCGAAGGCGTGTCGACCACCTTCAATGCGCAGCAGCGCACGCTGGGCTACCAGGACGCCATGAAGGCCGCGGGCGTGACGGTGGTGGGCGTGCAGTCCGGCCAGTGGGAAATCGACAAGGGCAACACGGTGGCCGCCGGCATGATGCGCGAGCACCCCGACCTGAAGGCCCTGCTGGCCGGCAACGACAGCATGGCGCTGGGTGCCGTGGCCGCCGTCAAGGCCGCGGGCAAGACCGGCAAGGTGCTGGTGGTGGGCTACGACAACATCGGCGCCATCAAGCCGATGCTGAAAGACGGCCGCGTGCTCGCCACGGCCGACCAGTTCGCCGCCAAGCAGGCCGTGTTCGGCATCGAGACCGCGCTGAAGGCCATCGCCGACAAGAAAAAGCAGTCCGAGATGCCCGCCGAAGTGAAGACCGACGTGGTGCTGGTCACCAAAGACTCGAAGTAAATGTTGCTCGCCCCCAGGCTGCGCGGCACTTCGTGTCCGCTTCGCCACCCCCCCTGCCGGGGGCAACACCTGCGGCCCGGCAAAGCCGGTTCCGTGGTGTTTCTGGAATGAAGGTGCCATCGATGGCTGAAGACAACCACAGCGCCCCGGTGCTCTCGCTGAGCGCCATGGGCAAGGACTATGCGGCGCCGGTGCTGGACGGCGTCTCGCTCGTGCTCAACGCAGGTGAAGTGCTGGCCCTCACGGGCGAGAACGGCGCCGGCAAGAGCACGCTGTCGAAGATGGTGTGCGGCCTGGTGCAGCCCACGCGCGGGCAGATGCTGCTCAACGGCCAGCCCTTCGCGCCCGCCTCGCGGCGCGACGCCGAGCGCCTGGGCGTGCGCATGGTCATGCAGGAGCTCGGCCTCGTCACCACCCTGTCGGTGGCGGAGAACCTGCTGCTGGACCGCCTGCCCAACCAGGCCGGCTGGATCCGCCGCGGCCAGCTGAACGCGCTGGCCGCGCAGCAGCTGGCCAAGATCGGCATGCAGAACATCGACCCGGCCACGCCCGTGGCGCGGCTGGGCATCGGCCAGCAACAGATGGTCGAGATTGCCCGCAACCTGCAGGACGACACCCGCGTGCTGGTGCTCGACGAGCCCACCGCCATGCTGACCCCGCGCGAAACCTCGCACCTGTTCGAGCAGATCGACCTGCTGAAGGCGCGCGGCGTGGCCATCGTCTACGTGTCGCACCGCCTCGAAGAGCTGCAGCGCATTGCCGACCGCGTGGCCGTGCTGCGCGACGGCCGCCTGGTCGACGTGCGCGCCATGGCCGGCGTGCGCGAGGCCGAACTGGTGCAGCGCATGGTCGGGCGCGAGGTGCACGAACACGAAGGCCGCGCCCGCCGCACGGCCGGCCCCGTGCTGCTGAGCGCGCGCGGCATCGGCCGGGCGCAGGCGGTGCGCGACATCGACATCGACCTGCGTGCGGGCGAAGTGATGGGGCTGGCCGGCCTGGTCGGCTCGGGCCGAACCGAGCTGGTGCGCCTGCTGTTCGGCGCCGACCGTGCCGACCGCGGCGAGATCACCCTGCAAGAGAACGGCAAGGTCACGCACCACGCCCGCAAGGGCTGGCGCTCGCCGATGCAGGCGATTCGCGCGGGCATCGGGCTGGTCACGGAAGACCGCAAGTCGCAAGGCCTGCTGCTGACGCAGTCGATCCGCGTGAACGCGACGCTGAGCGACCTGGGCGCCGTGTCGCGCGGCGGCTGGCTGCTGCGCGCCAAGGAGCGCGGCATTGCGCAGCGCCTGGTCGAGCTGCTGCGCATTCGCTCGCGCAGCATCGAACAGCCGGTGGCCACGCTGAGCGGCGGCAACCAGCAGAAGGTGGTGTTCGCACGCTGGCTGCACCGCGAATGCAAGGTGCTGCTGCTGGACGAACCCACACGCGGCGTGGACGTGGGCGCGCGCGCCGACCTCTATGCCCAGCTCGACCGCATGACCGACGACGGCCGCGCGCTGCTGATGGTGTCGAGCGACCTGCGCGAACTGATGGCCATGTGCGACCGCATCGGCGTGATGAGCGCCGGCCGGCTGGTCGCGGTGTTCGAGCGCGGCGAATGGAGCGAACAGTCGCTCCTGGCCGCCGCCTTCAGCGACGCCACCGGGCGCGCCGCGCCTTCGTTGACGGCAACTGCCATTGCGGCCACCGCCGTCCCTGCCCCCGATTCGACCCCAGTCACCGCCGGCACACCATGAACGCACCCGACTCGACCTCCACCTCGGCGCCCTCCGCGCCCTCTGCAGCATCCGCACCCTCTGCCCTCAAGGGCCAGCTGGGCACCTACCTGGGCCTTACCGTCGTGCTCGTGGGCATGATCGCGCTGTTCGGCTCCATGAGCGAATACTTCCTCACGCGCGAGACCTTCGTCTCCATCGCCAACGAAATTCCAGCGCTGGCCGTGATGGCCGTCGGCATGACCTTCGTGCTGATCATTGCGGGCATCGACCTGTCGGTGGGCTCGGTGCTGGCGCTGAGCGCGGCCGTTACCGCAGCCGCCATTCTTGAATGGAAGCTCTCGGTGCCCGTGGCCGCGGTGCTGGGGCTGGTGACCGGCCTCATCTGCGGCACGGTCACGGGCGCGGTGTCGGTCGCCTGGCGGCTGCCCAGCTTCATTGTTTCGCTGGGCATGCTCGAGGCCGTGCGCGGCGGCGCGTACCTGGTGACCGATTCGCGCACGCAGTACGTGGGCGATGCCATCTCTGGCCTGGCCGCGCCGTGGATCGGCGGCATCTCCGCGGCCTTCGTGCTGGCGGTGGTGCTGGTGGTGGTGGGGCAAGTGGTGCTCACGCGCACGGTGTTCGGCCGGCACGTGGTGGGCATCGGCACCAACGAAGAAGCCATGCGCCTGGCGGGCGTGGACCCGCGCCCGCTGCGCATCATCGTGTTCGCTCTCACCGGCCTGCTGGCCGGGCTCGCGGGCCTGATGCAGTCGGCCCGCTTGGAGGCCGCCGACCCGAATGCCGGCGTGGGCATCGAGCTGCAGGTGATTGCGGCGGTCGTCATCGGCGGCACCAGCCTGATGGGCGGGCGCGGCTCGGTCGTCAACACCTTCTTCGGCGTGCTCATCATCGCGGTGCTGGAGGCCGGCCTGGCCCAGGTGGGCGCGAGCGAACCGAGCAAACGCATCATCACCGGCGCCGTGATCGTGGTGGCCGTCATCATCGACACCTTGCGCCAGCGCCGTGCCGACCGCCGCCTGGCCTGACGACACACCACCCCACGAGGAACTGCAAGAACCATGGCCACCATCAAGGACGTCGCACTGAAGGCGGAGGTTTCCGTCACCACCGTGTCGCATGTGGTCAACGACACCCGCCACGTGAGCCCCAAGGTGCACGAGCGCGTGACGCTGGCCATCAGGGAGCTGGGCTACGTGCCCAACGCCATGGCGCGCAGCCTGAAGAGCAACACCACCTCCACGCTGGGCATGCTGATTCCGAACAGCTCCAACCCCTACTTCGCGGAG
Source organism: Variovorax sp. H27-G14 (assembly GCF_046156345.1). NCBI lineage: Bacteria > Pseudomonadati > Pseudomonadota > Betaproteobacteria > Burkholderiales > Comamonadaceae > Variovorax > Variovorax sp. H27-G14. Next base: position 119,431 of record NZ_JAYLVN010000008.1, on the reverse strand, counting down.
ATTGTTCGCATCGTGGAAGACCGCTGCTTTGCGGCGGGCTACACGCTGGTGCTGTGCAACACCGACGACGAGCCGCACCGCCAGAGCGTGTACCTGCAGGTGCTGGCCGAGCGCCGCATCGACGGGCTGATTGTGGTGTCGACCGGCGCGGACGACGACCACTCGCTGGCCGAGCAGCTGCACCGCCTGCGCGTGCCGACGGTGCTGGTCGACCGCGAAATCGCCGACCCGAGCTGCGACCTGGTGGAAACCGCGCACATGCAGGGCGGCCTGCTGGCCGTGCGGCATCTTCTGTCGCTGGGCCACAAGCGCATTGCCTGCATTGGCGGGCCGGTGGGCGTGATGCCGAGCGAGCAGCGCATCGAAGGCTGGCGCATGGCGCTGGCCGAGACCGGCACCACGCCCGACATTGCCAACGCCGACACGCTGCTGTGGCGCGGCGGCTTCACCAGCCAGGGCGGCTACGAGGCGATGCACGCCATCTTGCGCACCGAGAAAAAGCCGTCGGCGGTGTTCGTCTGCAACGACCTGATGGCCATCGGCGCGCTGCGCGCGGCGCATGAAAGCGGCGTGCACGTGCCCGACGAACTCTCGATCGTCGGCTTCGACGACATCGAACTGTCGGCCTACACGAGCCCCCCGCTCACCACCGTGGCGCAGCCCAAGGAGCGCATTGGCGCGCTGGCGGTCGACATGCTTCTGGAGCGCGTGAGCGGCAAGCGCCGCGATGCGCGCAAGGTGGTGCTGCAACCCGAGCTGCGCGTGCGTGCCTCCACGGCACGCCACGCGAGCTTTCGCGAACCGACCGTGCCGTCCACCGAAACGCCTGCAACGGCAACCCGAAAGTCCCGCATCCAGTGACACCCGTGATACCCGAGATACCTGTGACGCCGAAGCCTTCTTCCGCCAGCAACCCGCCGCCGCGCATCGTGGTGCTCGGCAGCCTCAACATGGACCTGGTGCTACGCGTGCCGCACGCGCCGGCTGCGGGCGAAACCCTGCAGGGCCATTCGATTGCCACCATTCCCGGCGGCAAGGGCGCCAACCAGGCCGTGAGCTGCGCGCGCGAAGGCGCCCAGGTGCGCATGATCGGCTGCGTGGGCGACGACGCGCACGGCACCGCATTGCGCAATGCGCTGGAGCAGGACGGCATCGACACCGCCATGCTGCGCACCGTTGCTGGCGAGCCGACCGGCACGGCGCTGATCCTCGTCGAAGACAGCGGCCAGAACCGCATCGTGATCGTGCCCGGTGCCAATGCCCGGGTCGAACTCGACGAGGCCGCGCTGAAGCAGCAGGTGCAAGGCGCCGCGTTTCTGGTGACGCAGTTCGAAACCCCCATGGACCAGGTCGCGCGCGCCATTGCGGTGGCGCACGGGGCGGGCTGCAAGGTGCTGCTGAACCCGTCGCCGGTGCAACCCATTGCCGACGCGCTGTGGCCACGGATCGACACGCTGGTGGTCAACGAAATCGAGGCGCAGACGCTGTGTGGCCAGGCGGCCGACACGCCGCAGCAAGCAGCGCAGGCCGGTCAGGCGCTGCGTGCCAAGGGCATTGCGCGCGTGGTGGTCACGCTGGGTGCGCGCGGCGCGGTGGCCGTGGATGCCGACGGCGCGCGCCACCATCCCGCGCCCAAGGTGCAGGCGGTCGACACCACGGCGGCCGGCGACACCTTTCTGGGTGCGCTGGCGGTGGCGCTGGGCGAAGGCCAGCCTTTCGACGACGCCGTGCGCCTGGGCATCCGCGCCGCGGCGCTGTGCATTCAGCAGCCCGGCGCCCAGCCTTCCATTCCGCGGCGTGACGCCGTGCTGCAAAGCCCTCTGCCCCCCGACTGGACCGCCCTGTGAAACGTACCGCCCTGCTGCATGCCGAACTGTCCCACGTGATCGCCTCGCTCGGCCATGGCGACATGCTCGTGCTCGGCGACGCCGGCCTGCCGATTCCTGATGGCCCGCGCCGCATCGACCTGGCCGTGGCGCGCGGCGTGCCGCAGCTTGCCGACGTGCTGCAGGCGGTGCTGTCGGAGATGCAGGTCGAGAGCATCGTGGTGGCGGGCGAGGCGCTCGGCGAGGCCGGGCAGTTGCCGGGCTGGTATCCGCAGTCGCTCGGCATCGCGCCGCAGACGGTGTCGCATGAAGAGTTCAAGCGCCGCAGCGCCAAGGCCCGCGCCATCGTGCGCACGGGCGAATGCACGCCCTACGCCAACATCATGCTGATCGCCGGCGTGCGCTTCTGAGCCGCCGACCCGGCGCCCGTCATTCGAACTTGTAGTTCGCACCCACGGGCTGGCCCACCTTGAGCGTGTACTCCACGCCCTGGATCACGATGCAGTTCATGCCGAAGGTGATGGCACCGTCCACGCGCGGGTCCTTGCGGTAGCTGCGCAGCATGTCGCCGACCTCGGGGCTGCTCAGGGCCGTGGCGGGGTCGATGTCCGGAATCGGGCAGCGGGTGCAGGGCTTGACGGGGCGCAGCTCGGCCTCGCCTTCGGCCGTGGTGATGTGCAGCGCATCCACGCGGTCTTCGTCATGCGACTCCATGCCGGCCAGCACGATGTTGGGCCGAAAGCGCTCGATGCCGACCGCCTCGTGGCCGGCCGCGGCCAGCCGCTCGTTCAGGTCGGCCAGCGAGCCTTCGCTGGCCACCAGCACCGGGAAGCCGTCGGCGAACTGGTTTTCCGCCTCGACGCCGTCGGTCCACTTCATGCTGGACAGGCGCTTGTGCTCAGGGTCGAAGCGCACCAGGCGCAGGGTCTGCGGCTTGCCGGGCTCGGAGAGAAAGTCGCTGAACCACTGGGCGGCGATGTCGCCCATGTCGTAGGCGGCCACGTCGTCCTTCCAGACCCGCACACGCACCGGCTTCTCGACCCGGTCGAAGGCCAGGTGCAGCGCCAGCATGCCGGGCGCGCGCAGCACCACTTCCATGTGCTTCATCTGCGGCTTGACGAGCGCCATGCGCGGCAGCTGTCGCTGGGTGACGAAGTCGCCTTGCGCGTCGACCACCATCCAGGCGCGGTCGAATTCCAGCCCGGTTTCGGTCAGCAGCATTTCGGGGAGCTCGACCCCGCCGCAGGACTTGACCGGGTAGATGAACAGGTGCGCAATGGTGGCCTCGAGGTCGAAAGCGGGCTGGGACACGGTGGGGATTCCTTGAAATTCGGCGGCAATTGTCCTGCATCGTGTGGGCCACCATGTGGGACATCGCGAGGACTGTCGCGAAGGCCGCAAGACCTTCAGCGCCCGAGGGAAACGCCCCCGGCGCCGCCGGGCGGGCTTGTTCTTACAATCGTTTCATGGCCCTCCCCCCAGAAGTTTGCATTCGTGGCGCCGGCATCGTCGGCCGCACGCTGGCCCTGCTGCTCGCGCGCGAGCGTGTGCGTGTCGCGCTGGTCGTGCCCCCGGCCACGCCGGGCAAGGAAGACGTTCGCGATGTTCGCGCCTATGCGCTGAACACCGCCTCCCGCACCCTGCTGGAGTCGCTGCGCGCCTGGCCCGACGCGGCCCACGCCACCGCCGTGCGCGAAATGCTGGTGCATGGCGACGAAGGCGGCCGGGTGCAGTTCAGCGCCGAGCGCCAGAAGGTCGATGCGCTGGCCTGGATCGTCGACGTGCCCGCGCTCGAGCAGCAACTGGCCGACGCAGTGCGCTTCCAGCCCCAGATCGAGGTAGTAACCGAGCCGGTCGCCGCGCCGCTGACGGTGGTGTGCGAAGGCAAGGCCAGCGCCACGCGCGAGGCGCTCGGCGTCAGCTACCAGGTCACGCGCTACCCGCAGCATGCGATTGCGGCGCGCATGGAAGGCGAGCAGTCGCACGACGGCATCGCGCGCCAGTGGTTCAACGACAAGGGCGAGGTGCTGGCGCTGCTGCCGCTGGGCGACACGAACGGCAAGACGGTGGCGCTGGTGTGGTCGGTCGACCAGTTGCGCGCCCCGGCCCTGCTGGCGCAGGCCGACGACGAATTCAATGCCTTGGTGACCGAGGCCAGCCACAACGCCCTGGGCGCCCTGCGGCTCACCAGCGAGCGCGGCGCCTGGCCGCTGGCCCGCGCCATTGCCGACCGCTGGACCGGCGCCATGCCCGGCCAGCCGACCCGCTCCTGGGCGCTGGCGGGCGACGCCGCCCACACCGTGCACCCGCTCGCGGGCCAAGGCCTGAACCTGGGCCTGGCCGACGCGGCCGCGCTGGCAGAGGTGATCGAGAACCGCGACTACTGGCGCAGCGTGGGCGACGCGCGCCTGCTGCGCCGCTACGAGCGCGAGCGCCGCACCGACGTGCTGCAGATGAGCCTGGCCACCGACGGGCTGCAGCAACTTTTCTCGCACAGCCTGGGTCCACTTCCTGCATTGCGCAACTGGGGCATGCGCGGTTTCGACCGCACACGCCTGGTCAAGCACTGGATCACGGCGCAAGCCATGGGCCTGAAAGCCTAGAGGCCTAGAGGCCTGAACTTTCCTGACGAATCGAACCAACGGATCTCCCGATGACACTCGCACGCAACCTCCTTCTCGCCGCCTGCACGCTGGGTGCGGTCATGGCCGCCACCGCCGGCGAAGCCGAGATCCGCAAGAACCTGCCCACTCGCATTCCGCAGTTCCCGGCCATCGACGAGGTGAGCAAGTCGCCGATTCCGGGCATCTATGAAGTGCGCGTGAACGGCGCGCAAATCTTCTACACCGACGAGCAGGGCAACTACCTCATTCAGGGCAACCTGATCGACGTGAAGACGCGCAAGAACCTGACCGAAGAGCGCGTGGAAAAGCTCAGCGCGGTCGCTTTCGACCAGCTGCCGCTGAAGGACTCGATCAAGATCGTGCGCGGCAACGGCAAGCGCAAGCTGGCCGTGTTCGAAGACCCGAACTGCGGCTACTGCAAGCGCTTCGAGAAGGACATGAAGACGGTCGACAACGTCACCGTGTACTTGTTTCTGTACCCGGTGCTCGGCCCCGATTCGACCGTGAAGTCGCGCGACATCTGGTGCAGCAAGGACAAGGGCAAGGCCTGGGGCGACTGGATGGAAGCCAGCGCCAAGCCGGTGACAGCAGCGGGCAACTGTGACGTGACCGCGCTGCAGCGCAACGTGGAGTTCGGCCGCAAGTACAACATCACCGGCACGCCCACGCTGATCTTCAGCGACGGCACGCGCACGCCGGGTGCCATTCCCGCCGAGCAGGTCGAAAAGCAACTCGCCGCCTCGTCCAGCTGATGGCGACGAAGACCCAGACCGCACCGCGCCGCGCGACGGCTGCTGCCACAGCGGCCAAGACAGCCAAGGCAGCGACTGCCGCCACTACCGCCACTACCGCGAAAAACATGGCGGGCGTGCGCTACCGCGTCGAATGCGCCGACCTGCACGCGCACCTGTTCGCCGTGACGCTCACCATCGACGCGCCCGCCGCGCAGCAGCAGGTGTCGCTGCCGGTGTGGATTCCGGGCAGCTACCTGGTGCGCGAGTTCGCCAAGAACCTGCAGGGCCTGCGCGCCACGCAGGGCCGCCGCAAGCCCGTGCTCACGCAGCTCGACAAATGCAGCTGGCAAATCGACTGCACGCCCGGCCAGCCGCTGGTGCTGCACTACCAGGTCTGCGCGTACGACAACTCGGTGCGCACCGCCTGGCTGGACGCCGACCGCGGCTTCTTCAACGGCACCAGCGTGTGCCTGCGCGTCGAGGGGCAGACCGATGCGCCGCATGCGCTGGAGATCGTCGCGCCCGCGCCATCCGCACAAGCCACACAGCACGCCGAGGCGCCGCGCTGGTCGTGCGCCACCGCGCTGGTGCCGCTCAAGACCGACAAGCAAGGCTTCGGCAACTACCAGGCCTCGGGCTACGACGAGCTGGTCGACAGCCCGGTCGAAATGGGCGCCTTCTGGAGCGCCGAGTTCGACGCCTGCGGCGTGCCGCACCGTTTCGTAGTCGCGGGCGCCGCGGCCTCGTTCGACGGCGACAAGCTCATTGCCGACACCCAGGCCATCTGCGAAGCCGAAATGCGCTTCTGGCACGGCGACAAGGTCGGCAAGCGCGGCGGGCCCAAGCTGCCGATCGACCGCTACGTGTTCATGCTGAATGCGGTGGACGACGGCTACGGCGGGCTGGAGCACCGCCATTCCACGGCGCTGATCTGCAACCGCCGCGACCTGCCGCAGCGCGGCGAAAAGAAAAAGCAGGCCGAGGGCTACACCACGCTCATGGGCCTCATCAGCCACGAGTACTTTCACACCTGGAACGTCAAGCGCCTGCGGCCCGCAGAGTTCGCGCGCTACGACTACAGCCGAGAAAACTACACCCAGCTGCTGTGGTTCTTCGAAGGCTTCACCAGCTACTACGACGACCTGCTGCTGCGCCGCGCCGGGCGCATCGAAGACGCCGCCTACCTGCGACTGCTGAACAAGACCATCAACCAGGTCATGCAGACGCCCGGGCGCCTGGTGCAGCCGGTGGCCGACGCCAGCTTCGACGCCTGGGTCAAGTACTACCGTCAGGACGAGCAAACGCCCAACAGCACGGTGAGCTACTACACCAAGGGCGCGCTGGTGGCGCTGTGCCTGGACCTCACGCTGCGCCTCGAAGGCAAGGGGACGCTGGACGACGTGATGCGCCACTTGTGGACGCACAGCGGGAACAGTGGGCAGGTGGGTGGGCAGATGGGTGGCCCGATCAGCGAGGCCGACATCGCCGCCGCGCTGGAGGCCGTGAGCGGCCGTTCGTACGCGGTGGAACTCGCGCGCTGGGTGCATTCGACGGAAGACCTCCCGCTGGCGCCCCTGCTGCGCGCGCACGGCGTGGCCACGCTGGAAGACCCGTCGCAGCAAGCCCAGGTGCTGGGCCTGCGCGTGGCCGAAACCGGCGGCAGCGTGCAGGTGAAGGTGGTGCTGCGCGGCGGCGCGGCCGAAAAGGCCGGCTTCTGTGCGAACGACGAGTGGATCGGCATCGAGCTGCCCGCTGTCGGGCGCACAGGGCGCACCGGGGGCAAAGGCGCGCAGCGCCCGGCGCAGGCCTGGCGCATCGCCAAGCTCGACGACCTGGCGCTGTACCTGGGCGACACGGCGAAGTTCACGGCCATCGTGGCGCGCGACCGCAAGCTCATCAAGCTGCCGCTGGTGCTGCCGACCGGCGTGACCACCTGGCGCCTGTTTGCGCACGACACCGCCAAGATGGCGAACTGGCTGAAGAGCTAGGCGCTTTGCACTTCGGCGGGGTGCCGCACGAACAGCATGGGCTGCGGCTCCCCGACCAGCACGCAGGGTTTGCCGGTGCGCCGGCAGTGGTCTTGCACACGCCAGTAGGCACCGTGGCTCACGCAGCCGGTCTGGCAAATGACGAGGTCGGCCGCGCGCAGGCTGGCTTCGAGTGCAGGGTCGTCCGCGTGGTCGCCGCCGTCGTGGTGCAGGTAGCGGCCGCCGGCGATTTCCACCAGCTGGCGGGCCAGCGAAGGCGCTTCGTCTTCCTGGCCGATGCACAGCACGGCTTTCTCACGCAGGTCGGCAGGCACCTGCGAAGGCTGTGAGGGCTGCTGCGGCGGCGCCTTCAGGTGCCGTCGACTGCCCGGCGACAGCAAGGCGTTCAGCCGCTTGGGCAGCGCCCCGCCCGTGGCGGCGCGCACGGCCAATTCCTCGCGCACGATGGCAATGGCCGAGTCGCGCGCCACCAGCGCGCCGCGCAATCGCACGATCTGCGCCTCGAGCCTTTCGACCCGCGCGGCCTGCTCCGCCAGCAGGCGCGAGCAACGCTCCTGCACGCGGGCATAGGCCCGCAGCAACACGGCATGTTCTTGCATCGGCAACTCCATGGCCGCGATTCTAGTTGAGAATAATTCTCAACTGGTGGCGATAGCGACCGCATCGGCCACGATGCCGGCGAACAGGCAGGCGCCCCCCATGCTGGGTATAGTGAACCGCGTTTTTTCCCCGATTTCCACGTTCCCCCGGAGACACCCATGAGCTACGAAAACATCGAAGTGCGGACCGAAGCAGGCAAGGTCGGCATCATCACCCTCAACCGCCCCAAGGCCCTGAACGCGCTGAACGACGCGCTCATGACCGAACTGGGCCAGGCCCTGAAGGCCTTCGACGCGGACGAGGCCATCGGCTGCATCATCCTCACCGGCAGCGAGCGCGCCTTTGCCGCGGGCGCAGACATTGCGGCCATGGCCAAGTACAGCTTCATCGACACGTACAAGGGCGACTACATCACGCGCAACTGGGAAACCATTCGCTCGATCCGCAAGCCGGTGATCGGCGCCGTGGCCGGCTTTGCGCTGGGCGGCGGCTGCGAGCTGGCGATGATGTGCGACTTCATCATTGCGGCCGACACCGCCAAGTTCGGCCAGCCCGAAATCAAGATCGGCGTGATCCCCGGTGCCGGCGGCACGCAGCGCCTGCCGCGCGCGGTGGGCAAGAGCAAGGCCATGGACATGGTGCTCACCGCCCGCATGATGGACGCCGCCGAGGCCGAGCGCGCGGGCCTCGTGAGCCGCGTGGTGCCCTACGAAAAGCTCGCCGACGAGGCGCTGGGTGCGGCGCTGATCATCTGCGGCTACTCGCAGATCTCGGTGATGGCGGCCAAGGAATCGGTCAACCGCGCCTTCGAGGGCAGCCTGAGCGACGGCGTGATGTTCGAGCGCCGTCTGTTCCATGCGCTGTTTGCCACCGTCGACCAGAAGGAAGGCATGGACGCTTTCCTGAACAAGCGCGTACCGGACTTCAAGAACGCCTGATGGCGTGACCGGCCCGAACATAGCGTCGGGCCGATCTTTCGTTTTTTTGTTCGTTCAGCGCGCCAGCAGCGAGCGCAGCGCATCAAGCGCCTGCGCCGGCGGCGTGCCGACCCGCGCGCTGCCGCCGGGCTGCGGCGTCCAGCGCACCTGGTCGCCGGCAATCTCGAGCACGGCGATGAGCGCGTCGCCGCGGTAGAGCGACAGGCGCGCTTCTACCGGCGCGTCGAGCGGCGCATCGGGTGCGGTGGCGGAACGCGCCACTGTGCCTACCAGCGCAGGCAGTCCTTCGACGTCGCCACGCGCACGCCGCGCCCCCCCACCTGCGCTGAAAGATGTCCATCGCTCCAACGCGGAGAACGACAAAGCGCCCGTCTGAGGCGGTGCCGCCTTGGCCGCGCGCGGCGCGGCGTCTTGCAGCGCGCCGGAGGCTTGCGCGTTGGCATCGTCCTGGCGGGCGAGCGCCGAGGCTTGCGGCGCAGAACGTGAGAGGGGCGCAGCCGCGATGGCCGGCGGCGGCGTGGCGGCGGCTGCAGGCGCAGTTGGTGAGACAGGCGCAGCCGGTGCGGCAAAGGCGCTTCGGCGTTCTCTTTCCACACGCTCTTCGCGGCGCTCGTCTTGCGCGGGGGCCGGGGCGGATTGCTCGGCAGCGATGGCCGGTGCCGGTGCCGGTGCTGGCACCACGGGCTCAGGCGCCGCCTCTTTGCGTGAAGACTGCGCGCGCGTCGTTTCCTTGGCGGACGACGCATCGCGCAGCACCTGGGCACGCTGCTCGGCCGCGGGTGCGCGTGCTGGCGCGGCTTGCGCGGCTGCATCGGCAGACGGTGCGGACGAAGCAGCGGGCGCTTGCTTGGCCACAGCCGGCGGAGGCACGGGTTCAGGGGCAGCAGTGGCCGCAGGCGCAGGCTTCAGCGACTCGTTCGCTACAGAAGGCGCCGCAGGTGCTTCAGCCGCAGGCGCGGCAGCCCCGCCGACACGCGCCTCGCCGTCGAGCCGCGCCTGAGGCACCGGCTCGCTGCGCCACAGCACGGTGACGAATGCGGCCACCAGCACCGTGGCGAAAGCCGCGTTCCATGGCATGCGCGAACCCTGTGCGCCACCACCGCCCCACAGGCGGCGCCACCACGGCAAAACACCGGTACTGGCGCTGTTGGCCGCGGGCGCCGTCGACACCGGTGCCCCCGCGAGGTTGTGCGCCATCTTCAAAATCGCGTCGCGCGTGCGCGGATCGGGCGTTGCATCGCGGTCAGGCGCGTGGGCCAGCGCGCGGCGTAGCGCCGGGTCGCGCAGGTCGCCGTCGTTGCCGTCTTCGAATTGGGTGGGGGTGCCGTTCATTGGCGTACCTTCGTGCGTCGCACCGCGGTGTGAGCTGGCGTGGAGCGGCCCGGCGCGGGGGTCATCAAGCAACCTCCACGCTGCGCGTTCCGGTGCGAGCTTTGCTTGGGGCGGCTCGGCGCGACGCTCATGCCCGTTGCTCCAGTACCGACAGGTAGCGCGCCATGCAGCCGCGCAGCTTCTGCAGCCCGTAGCGCAAGCGGCTGCGCACCGTCTCGAAACCAATCTCCAGGCTCGCCGCCAGCGCCTCCACGGTCAGCCCGTCTTCGTGGTGCAGCAGGAAGGCCGCGCGCTGGTCGGAGGGCAGTTCGTCGAGGCAGGCCAGCAGCCGGCGGCCCGCCGCACGCCAGAACGCGAGCTCTTCGGCCGACGGATGCGCGGCGGCATCGACGGCGCTACGCACACCGCGATCGAGCATGGGCACTGCGTCGCCGTCGTCGTCGGCATGCGCGTCGAGCGTTACCTCGCGCCCGCTCACGCGCAGGCGGTCCATGGCCAGGTTGTGCGCGATGGTGAAAGCCCAGGTGCGCCAGGTTGCGCCCTGCGGCGAGAAGCTCTCGCGCGCCGAGATGATGCGCACCCAGGTGTCCTGGAACACCTCGTCGGCCTGCGCCACCAGCCGCGCGCCCAGCAGCCGCTTGACGAATCGGAACAGCCCGCCTTCGTGGCGCGCGTAGAGCACGTCGAACGCGGCGGCGTCGCCTTGCGCGTAGGCCAGCATCAACTGGTCGTCGGGCATGGCCTGGCGCTCTGGGGCGTGGTTGGCGGAAGGGGCGCGGGGGAGCGCGGACATCGGGGGATTCTCACCCGAGCTTGTACGGGCGGCGAAAGGCATCGGGGTTGGGGCCGGCAAAAAAAGTGACGCGGGCCTAACCCCGTGGCGGGCGGACCGCCGTATCAGCCTGCATCCAACCACCCGGAGTGCTTTCATGACCCCCGCTTTGTTTCCCCGGTGTCGCAGGCCGCTTGCCGTGCTGCTGTGCGCGCAACTGCTGCTGACAGCCTGCGCCGCCACCGAGCCCCCTGCCATTGCAAGCGGCGTGCGCTGGCCCACGCCGGCACCCGACAGCCGCATGCAGGTGGCGCAGGCGCTGCCCAACTTCGAGGCGCCGTCCGCCACGCACTGCGCGCGACCTGTGCAGACGCACGAAACGCCGGGCCTGCAGCGCGTTGCGCGGCTCGACCGAAGCGAGAGCCGAGACAGGCGCTCCCTTGCCGACACGGCCGCGCCACTGGAGGCACTGCGCAAGCCGTCACCCGTGATTGCCGGGTCTCTCGCCGCGCCTCTTGCAGAAGCCGCACCCGCCGCCATCGCCGTGCCTGCCTCCCCCTCAGCACCGCGCGTGGCGATGCAAGCCCCGGCGCATGCCCCGCGCCCCGCCAACGAGCCCGTCACCGCCGGCATGGTCGACGACAACGCCGACTTCAGCGACTACCTCGCCTTTAGAGAGCGCACGCCGGTCGAGCACCGCGAGCGCGACATCAGCGCGCGCTACCTGCTGCAGGTGCACGACGCGCGCGGCACCGTCGTGCCCGATGCCGAGGTGGCCGTGCAGGCGCCCAACGGCGCCGCCATGTGGGCCCGCACCGACGCCGGCGGGCGCGCCTGGCTGCACCCGAATGCCTTCGACAAGGCGCACAGCGAGATGTATGAAGTCACCGTGCGCAAGAACGGCCAGCAGCGCACAGCCTTTCTGCAGCGCGGCCAGAAGAACGCCGTCGACGTGGTGCTCGACGGCCAGCCCGGCGCTGCGCCCCGGCGCGCGCAGCTCGACCTGGTCTTTCTGATCGACGCCACCGGTTCCATGGACGACGAAATCGCCAAGCTCAAGACCACGCTGCGCGCCATTGCCGACCAGGTCGCCCGGCTGCCCAGCCGCCCCGACACCTGCTTCGGCCTGGTGGCTTACCGCGACCGCACCGACGACTTTCTGGTGCGCCGCCACGACTTCACCAACGACCTGAATGCCTTCCAGAGCGTGCTCGACAAACTGCAGGCCGCCGGCGGCGGCGACTACCCCGAGGCGATGAACGAGGCCCTGAACGAAACCGTGCACAAGCTCAGCTGGCGCGGCAACGGCACCACGCGCCTGGTGGTGCTGCTGGCAGATGCACCGCCGCACCTGGACTACGGCGGCCCGCAGTACGACGACGACATGGTCGCCGCGCTGGGCAAGGGCATCAAGGTGCTGAGCGTGGGCGCGTCGGGGCTGGACAAGCAGGGCGAATACATCCAGCGGCAGATTGCGCAGTACACCGGCGGGCGCTTCGTGTTCCTGACCTACAAGGACGCGGCCAACCCGGCGAGCGGCCCCGGCACGCAGACTGTGCACGACGTCGGCAACTATTCGGTGCAGACGCTGGACAGGCTGATCGTGCGCCTGGTTGCTGAAGAATTGGGGAAGTTGCCCGCGGGTGGTTGAAAACCGCCTGAATGCTGGGATATAATCTTGGGCTTGGTGCTGTACGGCACCAACGGCTCTTTAGCTCAGTCGGTTAGAGCGATGGAATCATAATCCACAGGTCCGCGGTTCGAATCCGTGAAGAGCCACCAGTCAAGAAAAGCCTTGTAAGTCAACGACTTGCAAGGCTTTTTGTTTTTCAGGGGTGCCACTTGAGGGTGCCACCAGATGGGATTTTCATCCCCGCGCTTATACCGCAAGAAAACGGGCGTTTACTTCGTACGAGTGCTCCTAGGGAAAAGTGTTTCCCCTAGTGAGCTGCGCAGCTCCCTTCGAACCAAAGACCCTTCCCAAGCCCGCAGACTTGTGGCAGTGCTCAACGCGTTCATCGAAGGAGTTCCAATGCCGCACCGCCCGTCTGCTTTCAACAATTTCCAAAACACGATCAGTACGTGGACCGTCGGCAATGTCTCCGTTGCCGACGACGATGACCAGGATCGTCTCGGTCGGTTCCTGGCCGAGCTCGACCAGCGCCCGACATGGAAAGCCACCTTCCTCGACATCCTCGGGCGAACTGGCAATGTGGTGGCGGCAATTTCGGGATGCCACCAGCCCTCGCAGATCCAGCTGCCAACCGAAACTGCAGCTGCAATCCAGGCTCCTGCTGTTGCACCAGCGCCAGTCTCGTCGCCTTACGGCAGCGGCCCGGTCCCAAAGAATCCGATGCGGTTCTCGGCTGCACTCGAGCGCTTCAGGGACAACGCCCTAAAGAATAAGACGACGGTGCCAAGAACCACCTACGACCGTCACGAGTTCTTGCAGAAGGTCGGGCAGTACGTCGTCGGCATCGATGACCGCCTCGACAAGGACCCTTGGGTTCATCACATCCACACACATCACCTCGCGAGCTTCATGGATGCATCCGCCGAGCGCCTCGGTCGTCAGGAATCCAAGGTGACGCATGGCTCACATGAGCCCGTACAACCCGACGAAGATGCCGAGGAGGTCAAGACACTCAAGGCCTCGAGCCAGCTAAAACGGCTCTCGGACAAGAGTGCGTTTTTCACCTGGGCCCATCAAGAATTGCAGGCCACCACGGAAAATCCGGTAGATGGTCTCGCTGAACGGCGACGGAAGCTGACGCAGCAGGCAAAAGACGAGAAGGCGGAGTACTTGCCGTTCGAGTCACATCACATCAAGACGATCTTCGAGCCGGAGCGCTACCTGATGGAGGGCCGCTCCAGCGACCTCTTCTGGACGCCCCTGCTCGCCCTGCACCTTGGAACCCGGCTCAAGGAACTGGTCACCATGGAAATGCGCTCGATCGGATGCGAGGAAGACTCCGGCATCTGGTACATGGACGTGAAGCCGGAGTTCGCGAAAAACAGGAACTCGGTTCGGCGCTTGCCCATCGTCCAGCCTCTGATCGATCTCGGATTCCTGGGATACATCCAGCAGATGCGCGTGCTTGGCGCCAAGAGCCTGTTCCCGCACAGAGACCTCACGGGGAAGACCGCCATGCGACTGCCGTCGAAGCTCTGTGGCGATGCGTTCGCCAAATTGTTGGATGTCTGCGGGGTCGTCCATCCTCTGCTGGTGTTCCACTCTTTCAGGCACACGGCCATCACCGCCTTGCAGGACGGAGGCACGCCTCTCAGTCTCAGCATGCAGATCGTCGGTCACCAGGCGCAGGATCATGCCGTGCGAACAGGCCTGATCACCGCCAAGGAAGCTCGTAGCGTGACGCTGAGCACATACACGCACGCGGATCGACCGCGGATGAATGTGAAGTTCCCGCTGATGCCATTGAAGGAAGCGTTGGAGCGCTGCGTTCGACCACCGATCGATTACCGCCGTCTCAAGATTGCGGCTGACATCGTGCGTGAGAACACCGTGCGCCAGGGTACAGAATTCGTCAGCGGGTGGCCGAAGTTACGCGAAGCCAGTGCGGAAGAAGTGCGTCGTCGACTGAATCCATCTGAAAGCGATGACCATGCGAGCTGATGCATTCCGACCCAATCTGGCGGCTGCCCCGGAGTGACAGGCCGGGGGTCAGTGAGCATCCATGCGGGTTTGCGGCCGATGAGTATTCCAAAACGTAGCAAATTTCTGCAAATTTCCGCAGGAAGACGTCGGGAGTATTCCAAAAGGCAACGTCTGGGACGTCCATTTTATAACCTCCGCCATGGGGGTGACGATTGCCTATTTGTTCGTAGGCCCGAGCTCTGATTTACAGACCCGTAGTGCCTGGTTTTTGCAGTGATCCTCAGCAGCTGGAGCTCTGGCAGTCGGCAGGCCGTTCTCACAACGTCTCACATCAGTGCCTCTGATCTCGGCGCGAATCCCGCGTGCGTTGTATGCACGCGGCGCTCCGGTGGAGCGTCTAGGTGGGCGCTAATAGTGATCGCGCTCGCCTCCACGGCGAGCCGGATTTCGTTGCTTATTCCGGTTACCCCCATGAGCGACGCGATGCATTGCTCGGCGCCCTGCTTCTGGAATGGCCAGGCAAGTTGGCCTGCCAGCGTGACCCACCCGTTCTCGACCTCGACGTAGACTGAGCCGACCGGCAGGTAGGTGATCCACTCGATCACATTCTGGGCGGAACGGGCGATGTCGGCATCCACGCGCACGTTTTCTTCACCCAGTTCGACGGCCAGCTCACCCACCAGAGCTGCCACCCCCGCGACGCGCTCGATGGCATGCCGCGCTCGCCATTTCTCGGTGTAGGTCGCGACGCGGCCGCTCCAGGAGATCACACCCGCGCGGGCGTCGATCCCGATGAATGTCGCGTCGACGGAGGGCTCCCAGGCCAGTTCGGCCAGCACATCGCGCCGGAGTCGGGCATCTGTTTTCTTCATTGCATTGCGCCTCGTGTTGCAAAGCCGGAGCATCGCGCGCGCGATGCTCCGGGTCTGTGCGCTGCCACACCGAGCGCGCCGGCAGGGGCTACTTCACCAGCACCACGGGCTGCCGTGCCGTCGCGAGCACGCGCTGCGCCACCGACCCCATGAGCAGGTCGGCGAAGGCGCCGCGTCCCTTGGCGCCCAGCACGATGAGGTCGAACTTGCCGGTGTTCGCGCAATCGACGATCTCCTGCGCCACGTGGCCGGTGCGGATTTCCGCGTCGTGCTTCACGCCGCCGAGGTCGAGCAGCTTGCGCGCCGGCTTCAGTTCCTTGTCGCTGAGCTCGCGCAGGTAGTCGGCGACCTCCTGGCTGCCGACGAAGGCCTTGGCATGGCGCAGGCCCGTGTCGTCGTGCACGCTCACGAGCGTCACGCTGGAGGCCTGGCGCAGGTGGCCGATCAGTTCGGCAGCGTATTTGACGGCCCGCAGCGCGTGCTTGGAGCCGTCAGTGGCGACAAGGATTTTCATGGTCTTCTTTCGGAGTGGATCGGGTTTGTGAATGAAAGGTGCGGCCGGCCCACTTGCGCAGCTCGCCGTACCAGAGCACGACGCTGGCCATGGCGACGCACAGCGCCCACTGCTGCGCAGACAGGGGCGCGGTGCTGAAGGCCAGGTTGAGAAAGCCGAGGTGCACCACCGCCACCTGCAGCACGACCGAGAGCGCGACCGCGCCCCACAGCCAGCGGTTGACGAAGAGTTGCGAGAAGGCGCTGCGGCGATCGGAACGCGCGTTGAAGCAGTTGAAGAGTTGCGCCAGCACCAGCACGGTGAAGCCTGCGGTGCGCGCGGTGGTCAGGTCCTGGTGGCCTTCGATCAGCCCGCCGGGCAGGAGGATGTCGATGGTCAGCAGCGTGACGAGCGCGATCACCAGACCGACCTGGAGCACTTCGGACCCCATGCGCGCATCGATCACCCGCTCGCCGCGCGCACGCGGCTTGCGCGCCATCACGTCGTCGGCGGGCGGATCGATCCCCATCGCGAGCGCGGGCCCGGTGTCGGTCACCAGGTTGACCCAGAGAATCTGCGTGGCCAGCAGCGGCAGCACGACACCACCGCCCGCGCCGGCCAACCCCAGCACGCCGGCGCCGACCACGCCCAGGAATACGGTCAGCACCTCGCCCATGTTGGACGAGAGCAGGTAGCGCAACGCCTTGCGGATGTTGTCGAAGATGCTGCGGCCTTCGCGCACCGCCTCGACGATGGTCGCGAAGTTGTCGTCCACCAGGATCATTCGCGCGGCCTCGCGCGTGACTTCGGTGCCGGTCATGCCCATGGCGATGCCGATGTCCGCCGCCTTGAGCGCCGGCGCGTCGTTGACCCCGTCGCCCGTCATCGCGACCACGTTGCCTGCGGCCTGCAGTGCGGCGACGATGCGCAGCTTGTGTGCCGGCGCGACCCGCGCGAACACGGAGGTGTGAAGCACCGCCTCGGCGAAGCTCGCGTCGTCGAGCGCATCGAGTTGCAGCCCGGTGAGCGCGACGGCGCCCGCCGGCACGATGCCCAGGTCTTGCGCGATGCGGGCTGCGGTGCGCGGATGGTCGCCGGTGATCATGACCACGCGGATGCCCGCGTGCTGCGCCTCGCGGATCGCCACCGCCACCTCGGCACGCGGCGGGTCGATGATGCCGACCGTGCCGACGAAGACGAGGTCGTCTTCAAGCACCTCGAGCCCTTCGCGTGGCGTGGGCGCATCGCCCCCTCGCGTCATCGAAGCGGATTCCTGCGCGGTCAGTGGCCGATAGGCCACGGCCAGCGTGCGCAGCGCGGCATCGGACAGCGCGTCGACATCGGCCACGATGCGCGTACGCATCGTGGCGTCCAGCGGCTTCACGTCCATGCCGACGCGCACACGCTGGCACCGCGACAACAGCACGCCGGGCGCGCCCTTGGCCACGAGCATGAGCTGGTCGCCGTGCGCGTGATCGCACTCGATCGTCGACATCATCTTGCGGTCCGACGTGAACGGGATCTCGGCGACACGCTCGAAGCGCTGCTGCCGCTGCGCGGTCAGCCCCATCTTGCGTTCGGCGACGAGGAAGGCGGCCTCGGTCGGATCGCCCTGGATCGTCCATGCGCCGCCTTCACCCTGGTGCAGCTGCGCATCGCCGGCCAGACTGCCGCCCGCCAGCACGACGGTCTGCTCTTGGCGCAACGGCCCGGCCTGCAGCTCGGCGCCGTCGAGCTCCACACGGCCCTCCGGCACATAGCCGGCGCCCGTGATGCACGTGGTGCCCGAAGCCGTCACCACCCGCTCGATGGTCATCTCCGCGCGCGTGAGCGTGCCGGTCTTGTCGGTGCAGATGACCGATGCTGCGCCCAGCGTTTCGACCGACGACAGGTTCTTCACGATCGCCTTGTGCCTGGCCATGCGTTGCACCCCCATGGCCAGCACCACCGACAGGATGGCGGGCAAGCCCTCCGGCACCGCTGCCACCGCGAGCGACACGCCGAGCAGCAGCACGGCCACGACCTCGGCCGCAGTGGGGTGGCCGGACACCAGCAGGATCGTCGCCACCACCACGGCCGCGATCAGCACCACGGCGATGCCCAGCACGCGACCGATGCGCGCCACCTCGATGCCGAGCGGCGTCGGCGCCTCGACCGTGGCGTCCAGCATGCCGGCGATCGCGCCCATCTCGGTCTGCATGCCGGTGGCGGTGACGACCGCACGGCCGACGCCCTGGGCGACGGCGGTGCCCTTGAACACCATGTCGAGCCGGTCGCCCAGCGCGCCGGGGGCGACCAGCGTCGCAGGGTCCTTCTGCACCGCCTCGCTCTCGCCCGTGAGCGAAGCCTCCAGCACGCGCAGCGACGAGCCCTCGAGCAGGCGCGCATCGGCGCCGACCGCGTCGCCTTCGGCAAGCAACAGGATGTCGCCCGGCACCAGCTCGGCGCTCGGCACCCGCAGGGTCCGCCCGTCGCGAAGCACAGACGACATCACCGCCGTCATGCGGGCCAGCGCGGCCACGGCATCCGCGGCCTTCGCCTGCTGCACGAAGCCGAGCACGGCGTTGAGCAACAGCACCGTCGCGATCACCAGTGCGTCGAGCGGCCAGCCCACGAAACCCTCGAGCGCCCAGGCACCGAGCGCCACCGCGATGGCGAACCCGAGCAGGTAGACCAGCGGATCGCGGAACTGGGCCAGCACCCGTCGCCACGTGGGCACGGGCGGCGCGGCGCGCAGCGCGTTGCGGCCGTGCTCGGTCAGCCGTTGCGCGGCCTGCTGCGCAGAGAGCCCACGCGCCGCATCGACCGAGAGCGACTGCAGCACCCGCTCGGCCGACTGCACGGAGCGATCGCCGGCAGACCCTGCTGCGCCGTCAGCGACCATCCGGCCCGACAGGTTGGGCGCGCGCCACGGGCGCCACCATCGGCGGATAGCGATAGAAGCGCTCGTTCAGGTAGCGCGACACGGCCTGGATGTCGCTCTCGTTCCAGCCCAGCCCCGAGGCATCCTGCCAGCGGCGCACCTGGAACATGAGGGACGACCAGTCGGTGGCGGCCTTCTTGTCGCGCCAGTGCATCTCGGTCGTATGACAGGTGACGCAGTGGGTCGAATAGAGCAGCTCGCCCCGGCCCTGGCTCTGCGCCGGGGCCTGCAGCGGGGTCTGCATCGGCGTCTGTGCGCGAACTGCAAGCACCGGGGCGAGAGCACCCAGCAGCGTGGCCATGGCCAGGGCACCGGTGCGGCGGAATCGGGAATGCGGGTTCATGCGTGGGCTCCTTTGCGACGGTCGGAAAGCCGCCGTGCCCTCCACCATGCCGCGGCATCCGTCGCCCGTCTGTGCGCTGGCGAACGTGCGGCGTCAGCCCGTCAGCCGACCGTCGACCACCTCGATGGTCTTGTCGCAGCGAGCGGCCAGTGCGGGGTTGTGCGTCACGAACAGCACCGTGGTGCCCTGCTCGGTATTGAAGCGACGCAGCAGCGCGAAAACCTCGTCCGCACTTTGGGTGTCGAGGTTGCCGGTGGGCTCGTCGGCCAGCAGCACCGCCGGGTTCATCGCGAGGGCGCGCGCGACTGCCACGCGCTGCTGCTGGCCGCCGCTCAGGTTGCCGGCCAGGTTGTCCTGCCAGGGCGTGAGGCCCACGTTGGCGATCAGCGCCAGCGCACGCTGGCGCATCGCCTCGTTCGGGAACTCTGCGGCGCCCAGCATCGGCATCATCACGTTCTCGAGCGCGGTGAACGCGGTGATCAGGTGGTGGTACTGGAACACGAAGCCGATCGAATGCCCGCGCAGTCGGGTGAGGGCATGGTCGTCCAGCGTGGTGGTTTCCTCGCCGCACACCCTCACCGTGCCCGCGGTCGGCCGGTCGAGCAGGCCGACGATGTTCAGCAGCGTGCTCTTGCCCGAGCCCGATGGCCCGACGATGGCGCAGAACTCGCCGCGCCGGATCGTCAGGTCGATGCCGTGCAGCACCTCGGTCTCGATCGGCGTGCCGAGGTTGTAGGCCTTGCGCACGCCGCGCATCTGCACCACGTCATCCACGGATGGCCACCACGGGGTCGAGGCGCGCAGCACGGCGTGCCGGCGCGAAGGCCGCGGCCAGGCCGGTGAGCATGGCCAGCAGCAGCGCATAGACGAACAGCATCGGCTCCAGCGCCAGCGCGAACAACGGCGTGCCGTCTGCATTGAGTGCGGTGCGTTGCCACAGCACGAGGATGCCGGCGCCCAGCAGGCAGCCCGCCACCGACCCCGCTAGCCCGAGCAGCCCGCCCTGCAGGAGGAACAGCCGCATGATCTGCGCCTGCGAAATGCCCATCGCGCGCAGGATGCCGATCTCGCGCGCCTTCTGCACCACCACCACGGCCATCACGCTGGCGATGCCGAACGCGACCGACAGGCCGACGAAGAAGCGGATCGCCGTGTTGGCCAGCGTCTGCGCGTTCACGGCGCTGAAGAACTCCGCGTTGGTCTTGATCCAGCTGTCGGCCTGGACTCCCGTGGCGGCGGTGATCCGCTGCGCGATGCGCTCGGCGGCATAGACATCCTCCACCGTCACCTCGAGGCTGGTGACGCCGCCCGGCAGCCCGAGCAGGCTTTGCGCGGTGCGCAGCGCGACGAAGGTGTTGCGTGCGTTCGCGCCCTTGTTGCCGAGATCGAAGATGCCGGTGATGGTGAGCGTCAGTGCGGCGCCCGTGGCGTCCGTCCCGCTGGCGCTGGTCGCGGTCGACAGCCGCAGCTTGTCGCCCACCTGCAGGCCGAGGTCGTCCGCCAGTTCGGTGCCGATGAGGATGTCGCTCGTCGTCAGCTGCGCACGGCCGCGCACGATCTTCGATTCCAGGTCGACGATGCGGAAGTACTGCGCCGGCTCCACGCCCGCCACCGACACCGCGCGGTTGGCGTTGCCCCGCACCACCAGCGCGGAGCCGCCGGCCACCGAGGCCACCACCTTCAGCTCGGGCATGGTGCGGATCTGCGCCGTCACCGACTGCCACTGGTCGATGGACTTGAGCCGCTGCAGCGGCGGCTGGATGATGGCGCCTTCCACCTCACCCGGCGCGGCATGCGCGCCCATGCGCAACGGGCGCGACACCTCCTTGGGCGGCAGCAGTTCGATGTGCGCCTGCGCCGAGAGCACCCGGCGGATGAAGTTGCCCTGCAGCCCGGCCATGAGCGCGGACATGAACACGATCACGGCTACCCCGATCGCCACGCCCGCCATGATGAACACCGTCTGCAAGCGGCCTTCGCGCAGGAAGCGGATCGCGACGATCCATTCGAAGGGCAGCAGCGGGTTGAACATCGCGCTCAGGGGTTGGCGACCGCAGCGGCGCGCACGCGCGCACCGGCCTCGGCCTTGGCGGACATGGAGACGACGCGATCCCCTTCGGCAAGGCCTTCGAGCACCTCGGCCACGCCGCCGCTGCGCAGGCCGATGCGCAGCGCCCGCCGCACCGCGTGGCGCCCCTCGATGCGCAGCACCCAGGGCGCCGCGCCGTCCGCGTCGTGCACCGACGTCGCCGGCACGACCAGTGCGGCGGGGCGGCGCGCCACTTCAATGTCGACCGAGACCGTCATGTCCTGTTTGAGCACCGGCGGCGGCTGCGGCACGTCGAGCTTGACCTCGACGGCACCGGTCTGCGCGTTGACGCCCGGGTTCACATAGGAAAGCACCGCGTCGAAGCGTTCCTGCGGGTACGCGTCGGCCGACACCCGCGCCGGCTGGCCGAGCGCCAGCAGGCGCAGGTTCTTCTCGTCGATCTGCACCACCAGCTGGGTGCGACCCGCAGGCGAGAGCGTCATCAGCACCTTGCCAGGCTGCACCACGTCGCCCGGCTCGACGCTGCGGCCGATGAGCGTGCCGGCCAGCGGCGCCACGATCACCGCGTAGCCGGCACGGGCCCGCGCCGCATGGGCATTGGCATCGGCCGACGCCACGTCCGCAACCGCGAGCGCCGTGTCGCTGCCGGTGCGGCCCAGGCTGTCGAGCTGCATCTGCGCCGAGCGCACTTCGGCGTCCGCGAGCTCGGCCACCTTGCGTGCGTCGTCGAGGGCGGCGCGGCCGACGAAGCCCTGCGCGAACAGGGCCTGGCTGCGTCCGAGCGAGGTGTTGGCGTTGACGAGCGCGGCCTGTGCCTGGCGCACCGACTGCACGCCGACCGGTGCCTGCACCTCGCGCAGCCGCCGCAGCCGGGCCTGCGCCTGCGCCGCCGCCGCATCGGCCTGCGCGGTGGCCGCGGCCAGTTCGGCCGACTCCAGGCTGATCAGCAGCTGGCCCGCATGCACCCGCTCGCCCTCTTCCACCGGCACCTGCTGCACGGTCCCGGTGATCTGCGCGCCGATGTCCACCCGGTGCGGCGCCTCGACGCGCCCGCTGGCCACCACGGTCTGCACGAAGTCGCGGCGCACCACCGCATCGACGGGCACGACGGGCCCCTGCCACCAGCGCCAGCCGAGCACCGTGGATCCCGCGAGGACGAGCAGCGCCGCGCCGATGGCCCACCGATGCTGGCGCCACCACGATGGCGCGGGCGGGACCGGCGGCTGGTCGCTCACGTCCGCAGCCGGGCGCAGGTGGCGCGCGCGGCATCGCGCACGGCACGCAGGTCGTTGCCGACCAGATCGACCGGCAGGTGCCCGCCCAGCACTTCGTGCGGCTCGGCGAACCAGCAGGCCACGGCCCAGCCGTCCAGCGCGTCGGGCAGTTCGAGCCGCACCGCCTGCGGCGCGAACGCCACCGAGAGGTCCGCCGGATCGAACTGGAACATCGGCAGCCACAGGCTGCCACGCCAGCCGAACCCGAAGACCTGCCGCGACACGATCAGCCGCGCCAGCGTGACCAGGTCGCCGCGCCGATGGTCCTTCATCATTTCGCTCATCGCGTCGCCCGGTGCGGTACCGCCCGAGGCACGGAACGCCTCGAGCAGGTGAAGGAAGGCCCGCGTGCCCGGTGCGGCGGGCGTCGATTCGAAACAGGGCGGCGGCGCCGAAGCGATACGGATCGAAGGCGCTGATTGCACGGCGTTCATGGGGGGCCTCGGCGTTGTGGCGTAGTGCCGCATGCTCGCGCCCTGCGGGCCGCGGGTCTGTGCGCTGCCGAACCCACCCTTGCCTGTATGGTGTGTCGGGTGAAGACCTCTCCCCTCCTGGCCGCGGCGACCGCGCGCGTCGCGACCCTGCAGGCGTCGCTCACGGCCCGCGACGGCGCGCCGGCGAAACTGATCGAAACCCACATCTCCTGGCTGCTCCTCGGCCAGTCGACGGCCTACAAGCTCAAGAAGCCCTTGCACCTGCCCTTCCTGGACTGCACGACGCTGGCCGCGCGCCAGCGCTTCTGCGAAGAGGAACTGCGGCTCAACCGCCGCCTGGCGCCGTCGCTCTACCCCGACGTGGTGCCGATCGGCGACGACGGCCATGGCGCCACCTTCGGCGGCCCGGGCGAAGCAGTCGATGCCGCGGTCCGCATGCGGCGCTTCCCGGACGGCGCGTTGTGGCGCGAGATGCTGCGGGCCGGCACGCTGGCCCCGCACCACGTCGACGCGCTAGCGCAGACGCTCGCCGCCTTCCATCGCGACGCCGCCGTGGCACCCGCGGGCAGCGCATTCGGATCGCCCGCGGCGCACGAGAAGGTGGTGCTCGGCCTGCGCGAAACGGTCGGCACGCCGGCGCTGGCCGCGTGGTTGGAGACGCAACTCGCGACCCTCGCGCCCTGGTGGGCCGCACGGCAGCGCGCCGGCCGCGTGCGCGAATGCCACGGCGACCTGCACCTGGGCAACGTGCTGCAGCTCGACGGCGAGGCGGCCGCGTTCGACGGGATCGAGTTCGATGCCGCATTGCGCTGGACCGACGTGGTCGACGACATCGCCTTCCTGGCCATGGACCTGCTCGCGCACGACCGCCGCGCGCTGGCCTTCCGCTTTCTCAACGCCTACTTTTCAGCGAGCGGCGACTACGACGCCCTGCCCGGCCTGCGCTTCGCCATGGTGTGCCGCGCGCTGGTCCGCGCGCAGGTGACCACGCTCGCCGCGCAGCAGGGCGTGCACGCCGTCGAGGGTTGCGACGCGGCCGCGTACACGGCGCTCGCCGAAGCGCTGTCGCGCAGCACCGACCCGCGGCTCGCCATCACCCACGGCCTCCCGGGGTCTGGCAAGAGCTTCGTCTCGCAAGGCGTGCTCGAGGCGGCCGGTGCGGTCTGCGTGCGGTCCGACGTCGAGCGCAAGCGCCTGTTCGGGCTCGACGCGCTGGCCCCGTCCCGGGACCATGTGCCCGCAGGCATCTACGACCCGGCGACCACGCGCCGCACCTACGCGCGCCTGCAAGCGGTGGCCGGCACCGCCCTGCAGAGCGGTTGGCCGGTGATCGTCGACGCGGCGTTCCTGCGCCATTCGGAGAGGGCCGCGTTCGCCGACCTTGCCGCATCGCGACGCGCACCCTTTGCCATCTTCGATTGCCGGGCGGCGCTGCCGGTGCTTCGCCAACGCATCCAGTTGCGCATGGCGGCCGGCGCGGACCCTTCGGAGGCCGATCTGTCGGTGCTCGAGAAGCTGGCGGGCGTGGATGAGCCACTGCAGGGGATGGAAGCCGCCGCCGCCATCGTGGCGGACGCCGCCGCGATGGCCGCACCGGAGAGCCTGGCCCGGCAGTGGCTCGAGGCCGCCTGACCGCACGACGTGCAGCCACGCGGTGGGCTATCCCTCGTGGACTGCGGCGCGATCGAAGCGGGACAACACCGCCACGATCAGCACCGCCGCCACGGGCCCGGCGAACGGATGCAGCAGGGACGCGAGGATGGGCGCCACCAGGATCAGGTGCCGAAGGCCCCAGCTGTAGAGCAGCCCCGCGCGCCGCACATAGGCCGCGCCGGCGGGGGCCCAGCGTTGCCGCGCCTCCGATTCCAGCGGCATCCCGCTGATGAAGCCCGCATGGTTGTAGTAGCGCACCGCCATGGCCGAGCAGACCAATGACGCGAACAGCAAGGTGAGCAGCAGCAGCTCGAGCACGAGCCGGGGCGTGAGGCGTGGCAATGCGGCCGCTTCGCCCAGGCTCACATGCAGCGACGGCGCCGCGAGCGTGACCGTGCCCATGAGGCCGAGCACCGCGGTCGAGGCTGTCATGGTGGCCGACATCAGCGCATTGCGCAGGGTCTGCACCGACAGCAGCTCGGACCCCCCATGCAGCGACACTGCAGCGAACCAGTCCTCACGCAGGGCGGCATGCGCGGTGCGCGCCATGCGCTCCGGCCGGCGTCGCTGCGCCACGGCCACCGTGGCCTCATAGCCGAAGAGCATCATGAAGGTGACCAGCGTGGACAGCCAGACCATGTCGACGTTCATCGTCGGGCCTCAGGTGGCACGCGGCTGCACGGCCTGCCGGCGGCGCTCCAGCAACTCGAAAACCCCCATGCCTGCCAGCATCGCGAGCACGAACACGAGCGCCTTGGCCTGCCCCATGCCGAGCGCGACCAACCCGGGCCCCGGGCAGAAGCCCGCCACGCCCCAGCCGATGCCGAACAACACGCTGCCGAGGACCAGGCGGCGGTCGATGTCGCGCGCAGTGGGCAGCTTCATGGCCGCGCCGAGCAGCGGCACCGAGCGCTTCCTGGCGACCGCGAACGCGATCGCGGCGACCGCGATGGCGCCGGCCATCACGAACGCGAGCGAGGGGTCCCATGCGCCGGCGAGATCGAGGAACCCCAGCACCTTGGCCGGGTTGGCCATGCCGGAGAGGATGAGGCCCAGTCCGAAGACAAGGCCCGAGAGAAGGGAGACGAAAACGGTGGTCATGGGATTCCTCAGAGACCGAACAGGTGACGCATCACGAACACCGTGACGAAGCCGGCCGCCATGAAGGCCACCGTGGCGACCAAGGAGCGCGGCGACAGGCGCGCCAATCCGCACACACCGTGGCCGCTGGTGCAGCCCGCGCCGTAGCGGGTGCCGACGCCTACCAGCAGCCCTGCGGCCACCAGCGCGCCGAACTGCGCATCGATCCGAGGGGTCGGCAACACGGCGAACAGGCCGTAGACCACGGGCGCGCCGACCAGCCCGATCACGAAGGCCGCCCGCCAGGCCACGTCGCCGCCGACCGGTCTGAACAACCCGCCGAGGACGCCGCTGATGCCGGCGATCCGTCCGTTCAGCAACACGAACATCGCCGCAGCGAGGCCGATCAGCACCCCGCCCGACAGGGCCGACCAGGGGGTGAATGCATTCCATGCAATCGTCATCATTTTTCCTTGGGACAGTAGAGACGGTAGAGCACCGCGAGGATCTCGAGCAGGTCGGGATCGACCACGCTGTAGAAGATGTTCTTGCCTTCGCGGCGGGTGTTGACCACGCCTTCGTTGCGCAGCACGCCCAGTTGCTGGGAGAGGGTCGGCTGCCGGATGCCGAGCTGCACCTCGAGTTCGCTCACGCACATCTCGCCTTGCGAAAGCTGGCACAGCAACAACATGCGTTCCACGTTGGCGAGCAGCTTGAGCGCGCCGACCGCCTTGTCGGCTGCAAGACGAAGTGTTTCGGGGTCGAGCGCCGGAGGCGAGGCTGCTTTCATGAGTCGATCGAAGTGTTAAAGAAGTTGTTTCATTATATTCCTAGATATATTATTGTTCAATAGATTCAAAATCACGAAAGCGAGAATCCGCCATGAACCACCGCGCCATCACCCAGGCCTTCTTCGACCCCGGGACCTGGACCGTCACCTACCTCGTGTGGGACCCTGCGACCCTGCGCGCCGCCGTCATCGACCCCGTGCTCGACTACGACTTCAAGTCGGGCCACACCGCGGGCGCGTCGTCGGACAAGGTCATCGCCTGCGTGGAGCGCCACGCGCTGCAGGTCGACTGGATCCTCGAGACCCACGCCCACGCGGATCACCTCTCGGGCGCGCGCTACCTGCAGGAGCGCCTCGGCGGCAAGATCGCCATCGGCGAGAACATCCGTGTCGTGCAGGCCACCTTCAAGAAGCTCTACAACCTGGAGCGCAGCTTCCTGCTCGATGGCAGCCAGTTCGATCACCTGTTCAAGGACGGCGAGACCTTCATGATCGGCAGCATCGAGGCCCGCGCCTTGCTGGTGCCCGGCCACACACCGGCCGACATGGCCTACCTCATCGAGGACGCCGTGTTCGTCGGCGACACCCTCTTCATGCCGGACGTCGGCAGTGCACGCGCCGACTTCCCCGGCGGCGATGCCCATCAGCTGTACGGCTCGATGCGGCGGCTGCTCGCCCTGCCGCCCGAGACCCGCATGTACGTGTGCCACGACTATCCGCCGGCCTCGCGTGCGGCGCACTGGGAAACCACCGTCGCCGAGCAGCGCGCACACAACATCCATGCACACGACGGCATCGGCGAAGACGAATTCGTGGCGATGCGTCAGGCACGCGACGCCACGCTCGATGTGCCCACGCTGATCCTGCCGTCCATCCAGGTCAACGTGCGCGCCGGTCACTTCCCGCCGGCCGACGAGAACGGGGTCTCCTACCTGCGCATTCCGCTGAATGCATTGCCGGTTCACGGCGCGGTGCCTGCGCCCACGCGCACGCCGCAGTGAAGAGTCAGCGCGCCGCCCCTGGCCCTGCGAGCATGTTCACGGCCGGCGGCAGCGGCTTAAGGTCGAGGCTGTAGCGCACCTGGGTGGCGTCGTCCGGGTCGGGCTCGTGGCGCAGGCCCATGTGCGCGGCGAACCGGCGCATCAGTTCGTTGTCCCATGCGTCGCTGGAGTACATGCTGCGCAGGCCGCGCTGGCGGGCGGTCGCGATCAGGTGCTCCATCAGCAGCGTGCCGAGGCCCTTCTGCTGGCACGCGTCGGCCACGGTGACCGCGAACTCGCAGTCCCTGCCGCCGCGGTCGGCGCTGAAGCGGCCCACGCCGATCGGCGCTTCGCGCGAGCCGGTCACCGTCACCGCCACGAAGGCCGCATCGGTCGCGGGGTCGAGCACCGTCAGCTGCTTGAGCAGCGCTTCGCTCGGCGTCTTCATCGTTTCGAGAAAGCGGAAACGTCGTGCGACCGGCGACAACGCTTCGATGAAGCGACGCTCCATCTCGGCATCCTGCGAGTGCAGCGGGCGAATGAGCACCCGGTCGCCGCCGCGGATGATGCGTACCCAGCCTTCGGCTTGAACGTCGGTCATGGCAGGCCCCTCAATCGGTCACGACCATGTGGTCGATCACGCGCTGCACGCCCGGCGTACTCCACGCGGTGCGGCGCGCCAGCGAGCGCTCCGACCAGCTGTGCACCGTGCCCGCGAGCGTCACGTCCGACCCGTCGATCGCCACCGTGATGTCGCGCGCCGCCGCATGGGCGCGGCGTTGAAGCGCGGTCTCGATGTCGTCCTTCACGGCGCTCATCGCCACCTTGGCCTTGAGCACGATCTGGTCGCTGACGCCCGTCACGCCCATGAGCGAGCGCACGCCCGACTCGGCGCCCTCCTTCTGGAACGCCCAGTCGACCTGGCCGCTCAGGGTGATCCATCCGTTCTCGACGAGCACCTTGACCGCGTCCTTGGGCAGGTAGGTCATCCACTCGATCACGTTCTCCGCCGAGCGCGCGATGTCGGCATCGGTGCGGGTGTCGCTGCCGGGCAGCTTGACGTCGATCTCGATGGCCAGCGCCTTGACGCCGCTCACGCGCTTGGCCGCATGCTCGGCCTCCCACTTGGCGTTGAAGCTCTCTGCACATGGCCGGCGAGCGTCACGATGCCGTCGTGCACCTCGACGCCGATCGAAGCCGCGTCGACCGAGGGTTCCCACGCGAGTTCGGCGAGCACGTCGTACTGGATCTGGCTGTCGGTCTTGGTCATGGCGGTTCGTCCTGGTTGCAAAGACACCAGCTTGCGCGGCGGCCGGCCTTCGGGTCTGTGCGGTAACGCACCCGCTGGCCCGATGTGCAGCGGCGCTAGTGCGAGACAAGCGAGCAGCGCTGGCCGCTCACGAGCAGGTCGCGCGTGACGCCGCCCAGCGCCCATTCGCGCAGGCGGCTGTGGCCGTACGCGCCGGCGACGGTGATGTCGATGCCCCGGTCCTGGCCCAGGGCGAACAGGACGGTCGCATCGTCGCCCCCCGGTGGCGAGGACACGCACTCGGCGTCGACGCCGTGCCGGGCCAGCCAGACAGCGACGTCCGCCAGGCGACTGTCGCCCTCGGCGCGCGTGGCTTCGCCGCGCACTTCGGCGAGCGTCACGTGCGCCGCCATGCGCAGCAGCGGCAGCGCGTCGACCACGGCACGGCGCGTCTCGCGCGTGTCCTTCCAGCCGATCATCATGCGGTCCATGCGCGGCGTCTCGGCCAGCGCCGGCACGAGCAGCACCGGCCGGCCGGCGCGCATGATCAGGTCGGTGGTGTCGACGCGGCGCATGTTGTCGAAGTAGTCGCTGGCGTCGACGCCGGTCAGCAGCAGGTCGGCACTGCGCATCTCGCGCGCCATGTAGTCGGGCAACGAGGTCATCAGCGACGCCGATCGCCAGCTGAGATCGGTCACCGTCGGGGCCAGTGCGCTCCGGAACTCGGCCTCCGCCTGGCCGACCTCCCCGGTCATCTCGTCGCGGCTCAGTTCGTAGAGGTCGGCCGCCATCAGGCCGTCGCCGACGGCCATCGGCATGGGTTGGGTCGCGGCGATGCCGACGACGGCGGCATTGAAACTGCCCGCCAGCCGGCGGGCCCACGCGAGCACCGCCACGTTCGAGCGGCCGGGCTGCAGATGGACCATGAGGGTTGCGTAGGTCATGACTTTTCCTTGTCGACGCCGGTGGCGTAGAGATGTGCGCGCGTCAGCGGCAGCGGGTTCACGCCGCCATCGCGTCGTGTGGCGAGCAGCTGATACACGCCGATCTCGCCGGATTCGAACTCGAGCGCGCAGGCCGCCATGTACAGGCGCCACACCCGGTAGGTCGCCTCATTGACGAACTGCAGCGCTTCCGCGTGGTGCGACTCGAGGCGGCGCACCCAGTGACGCAGCGTCAGCGCGTAGTGGCTGCGAAGCGACTCGACATCGGCGATCTCGAACCCGCTCGCCTCCATCACGCGCTGCACGTTGCTCACTGTGTCGAGCTGTCCGTCGGGAAAGATGTAGCGATTGATGAACTCGGTCGAGAGCGTCTTCTTCCAGCCTTCGACGTGGTGGGTAATGCCGTGGTTGAGGAAGACCCCGCCCGGCTTGAGCAGGCGGTGCACCATGTCGAAGTAGGCCGGCAGGTTGCGCAGGCCAACGTGCTCGAACATGCCGACGCTGGCGATCTTGTCGTAGCGCGCGGCGCCTAGATCGCGGTAGTCGCGCAACTCGACCGTCACGCGATGCCCCAGGCCCGCGGCCGCGATCCGCTGCTGCGCCACGGCCAGTTGCTTGCGGCTGAGCGTCACGCCATGCGCCTCGACGCCGTAGTGCTTCGCAGCGTGCAGCAGCAAGGCGCCCCAGCCGCAGCCGATGTCGAGCAGACGGTCCTGCGGCTGGAGCCGCAGCTTGCGGCAGATATGGTCCAGCTTCGCCGCCTGGGCCTCGTCCAGCCCCTGCACCGGCGATGCGAAGTACGCGCAGGAATAGACCATCGCGCGATCGAGCCACAGCGCATAGAACGCGTTGGAGAGGTCGTAGTGAAACTGCACCGCCACGCGGTTCTCCGACTTCGAATGCGCCTTTACACGGTCGGCATGTAAAGGCGTGCCGGCAGCGGAAAGCTGGCCATCGCCCCGCCCGGGCCAGGCCAGTCGCAGCGCCGGCGCCAGCACGCGCAGCCGATCGGCCCACGACAGGCGGATGGCCATCAGATGGTCCTTCAGCCCCAGCGCCTTGAAGAAGTCGCCTTCGATGTCGATGTCACCGCGGAAATAGGCTTCGGCCAGACGCAGCCGCTCTCGTCCAAGCACCATCGCGCCGATGACCTGCGGGTTCCGAAAGACAAGCGTGAAGGCAGGGGTGGCGTTACGCGCAGGGCCCAGCGGCACCAGCATACCGTCCCACAGCCGGATCGCCCCATCGCAGGCAAAGCCATCGAACAGCCGCGCCAGCAGACGCGACGCTTTGCGGACCGTGACGTCTCTGTCGGCCGGCGCATGGCTCTGGCCGAACACCGCGTCGGCCAGGTCCGCCTCCCCGCCTGCCAACGCAGAGTGCAGTTCGCCGGTCCCGGGCTTCATGCGAGGGTCCTGACCCGGCCGACGACCTTCGAGGCGCTCCGTGATGCGGTGTGGGTATTCATGGCCTCGAGGCTAGGACCCCGCAGGCGCAGGGTCTGTGCGCTGGCGAACAGTGAATGCGAAGGCCTCTGCCGCCATGCACTGGCCCTGGGCATCCAGCGGCGCAGCTCCATGCACGCATACACCGCGCTGATGAGCAGCAGCATCAGCCAGTGCAGGCCGATAACAGCGCCGCCGTACTTCGACCTTCTACGTTCCAGCGCATGATTTCAGCGCAGCTGTTGGGTGTAGACGGCCGCGTCGGCCGCGTAGCAGCTGCAGGCCGCCGCTTCCAACCCGCTCCGGTCGAGGATCGCCATGTTTCCGCGCCTGTAACTGATCAGGCCGGCGTCTTGCAAGGCGCCTGCAGCGGCCGTGACGCCGACACGCCGTACGCCCAGCATGTAGGCCAGGAATTCCTGGGTCACGCGAAAGTGATCGGCGTGCGCGCGATCCTGACTCATGAGAAGCCAGCGCGCCAGACGCGGCGCGATGAGGTGATAGCGCAGGCACGCTGCCGACGAAGCAAGTTGCGCCATCAGGACGTAAACGTATCGCCCCATGACACGGTGGAGCGAGAGGCTCTGCGGCCACACACGCCGAAAGGCCGCCACATCGGCCTGCCACGCAGTGCCGGCCCCCTGCACCAGCGCCTGCAGCGGCACGCGTGCCACGCCGAGCGCCAGGTGTGCGCCCAACATGCCTTCTCGCCCGATCATGCCGACCTCCAGGCCCGGGTGGTCGTCGGTGTTGGTCACGAGTGAGATGAAACTGTCCACCGGAAAATGCACATGCCGCAGCGTTTCGCCAGGCCGGCAGAGCACGTCGCCGAGCACCAGCTCCACCGGCTTGCAGATGGAAAGCAGTCTCGCGCGCTCCTGGCGCGGGAGCATGTGCATCAAATGGTTTTGGTTATTGGGCAAATGAGTCTCCTTGGGGAAACCCACCTTGGTGTAATTTCGCACCGCCGACTGTCTGCCAGCACACATAGCGCCGTTATGGTGGCGCGGGCGACCAGACGGGCGCGCGTCGCGCAGGCTGTCGAAAAGCACGAAGAAGCTCGATGTGCTCGTGCTTGCACTGCCCGAGCCCGGCCTGGGTGCCATTCGCACTCTGGATGACCAGCGCGATTGCGGCCGGGCCGGCGCTTTGGGTCAAGACGGTCAGCACCTGCCGCTCGCGTCTGCCGGAAAAGCTGAGTCTCTCGACCAACAGCGACCTGACCTATTTCGCCTTCAACAACCAGCTCATCACCTGAGCTCGCATGCCTGCTCTCAAACCGCCATCTCGTCGGGCAGCAAGCGGTCGTACTCCTTTTTGACCACTGCATAGCACTCGCAGCTGCGCTCCTCGATGCCGGGACGATCGAGCACCGTGATGTGCCCTCGGGAGTACCGGATCAAGCCGGCTTTCTGCAGTTTGAGCGCACTCTCGGTCACCCCCTCACGCCGCACACCGAGCATATTGGCGATCAGTTCCTGCGTCATGATCAGTTCGTCGCCCTGCAGCCGATCCAAGCTGAGCAGCAGCCAGCGGCACAGCTGCTGGTCGAGCGAATGATGTCGGTTGCAGACGGCCGTCTGCGCCATCTGCGTGATCAGCGCTTGCGTGTAGCGCAGCAGCAGGTGAAGGACCGGCGAGCGTTTGAATTCCTCCTTCAGCACCGCAGCAGGGAGGCGGAAGGCACGGCCCGCGCTCTGCACCACTGCTCTGTTGGTTGTGGACTCGCCCCCCATGAAAAGCGAGATGCCGACCACGCCTTCGTTGCCCACCACAGCAATCTCAGCCGATGAACCGTTCTCCATCATGTAGAGCAGGGACACGATCGCCGTGGTGGGAAAATAAACGTGGCTTTGCACACCTCCCGACTCGTGCAAGACCTTCCCGAGCGGCAAAGAGACCATCTCGAGCTGATCGCGCCAGCGTGCCCACTCTGCCGCAGGCAGCGAGGAGAGCAGTCCGTTCTGCATGGGGTCGATCGATTTCGGCATGGAGAGAGGTTCCTTGGCATGGAGACGCTCGACCGACTGCGGTCGACGGATGAAAACCCGCTTGTGCGAGCGCTAGCGAGACTATGTTCGCTTTCGCACTTATAGAGTGGTCGCTAAATGGAGTCCATCAAAAGAAAGGCTCTATGTTGGATTCGACACAGTCAATGAGTGGGCGCGCAAACAAATGCATTTCTATGTGCGCTGCCGCACAGACTGCGCCACCACAAATGCATGGGGAATGGCAATCACGCGCCGGCCCGATGTCCGCACGACGTTCGCTAACGCACAGACCGCCTCCCTCTGTGTCGATAAAACAGATTGCGAAGACCTCCCAACCTGAGAAAGACCATCATGAAGAAAACCATTCTGTTCGCCGCACTCGCCATCTCGGGTGTCCTGACCACTGCAACCGCCGCCATGGCCCAGATCGCAGGCTCCACCACCACTGTCGGCGTCAGCATCACCGAAACTGAAAGGCTTGCGGTCGGATGGAGCGTCAAGAAGAGCGTTCTGGGCAAGACCGTCTACAACGACGCGGGCGCCAAGATCGGCAAAGTGCAAGACCTGATCGTCGACCCCGAGCGCAGCGTGTCCTACGTCATCATCGGCGCTGGCGGCTTCCTGGGCATGGCCCAGCACGATGTGGCTGTGCCGATCGCGCAGGTGCGGGAGCAAGACGGCAAGCTTCTCATGCCGGGCGCCACCAAGGACGCACTCAAGGCCCTGCCGCCCTTCCACTACGCCAACGGCAACGCCGGGCGCAATCGCTTCGTGGCCGATGCCCATCGCGACATCGCCTCGGCCAAGCGCGACATGGCGACACTCGACAAGAAGGCTTCGGCCGCCACGGGGGACATGAAGCAAAAGCTCGACCAGCACAACGCCGCGATACGCGTCGACTTGCGCGAAGCGGAAGACAAGCTGGCCGAGATGAACCGCGCCGGCGCGGCCCATTGGAAAGAGTTCGAGGGCGACGTCAGTGCCGCCCTGGCGCGGCTGAAGAAGTCGGTCGGCACCACGACCGGTTGACCGGCTCACCCACAGGAGAATACGCATGAACAAACTGCTCGTGGTCGTTTTCGGCACCGAAGCCGACGCCGAGGCGGGAACACGTGTCCTGCGGAACCTCGACAGCGAAGGCGACATCACCCTCTACGCGCTCGGCGTGATTTCAAAAGATGCCAAGGGCCTGGTGAGCGTCAAAAAGGCTGTGGACTCATTTGGTGTCGGCGCCGGCATGGGACTGGCTGTCGGCGCGCTGATCGGTCTGCTGGCCGGACCGGTGGGCGTGGTCGCCGGTGCTGCAGCGGGTACGCTGCTGGGCACCGTTCGGGACTACTGGGTTGCCGGAGTTGGTCCTGGCTTCATCGAGGAGGCATCGACCTTTCTCAAACCCGGCACGACGGCCGTGGTGGCCGAGGTCGAGGAGGACTGGGTTACGCCCGTCGACGCCGCGATGGACGACTTGGGCGGCTCGGTGATCCGGCGCGCGCGCATGGCAATGCTGCAAGACCAGTTCGACCAGGACATCGTCGCGATGAAGGCGGAAATCAGCGGACTCGAGGCCGAGTGCCAGCACTCGAGCGGCGCAGCGCAGACCCGGCTGCGGGCCGCGCTGTCGTCCACGCAGACCAATCTTGCGCAAACGACCGCTCGCGCGACCAAGAAGCTGGCGGAATTCCGGCAGGAGACAGAGCTCAGGGTCCACGCAATCGAAGCGCAAATTGCCAAGGCGCAAGGGAAGGTCCGCGCACGACTCGAAACCCGGCTGGAGCGTGTCCACACGGCCTACGCGGAGCGCAGCGCGAAACTCAGCCGCGCATGGGGACTGACCAGAGAAGCCCTGAGCGCCTAGACGAGCAGAGCACAGGAGTCTTCTCCTGGTGCCGTCGCCACGTTCGACTGCGCGGTCAGTGCATCAAGGAACATCCGCCGCCTGAGGTCGTCCGCCCGGTCCTGCTCCGCCCTCGTTGTCCCACCGGTCGACTGCAGCCTGCACAGCTAAGCGATCACGCAGAGGCTGAGCCGCGTGGCCTTTCCATCTGGCGAGCTTCTGTGGATTGGCGCGGCGCCTTTTGCGTGTGTTGGACTTCCTGGATGCCATGAGGTACCCCCTGTCGCCTCAGCGCTTTTGCTTTTCCGGCGCATCGCCATTGCCGCCACGCGAGAAGCGGCCCGCCTTGTTGGCGGCACTGTTGGCCTGGCTGCGCTGCAGTGCCGCCGCCTTGCGCTCGGCGGCCGAAAACCGCGGTGGGAGAGGCGCATCGCGTTCAGGCTCGCTTGCGCCCTCGCCTGGTTGCGCTCCGCGTGCAGCGCCGACGCCCGTGCGTCGCCGCGCCGCCCTCGCATCACGTCGCTCCGTCGGACTGGTCGCCTGCGTGGGAGGCGACTTGGCTCCGGCGGAATCAGCCTCTCCCTGACCCTGCGCCAGCGCGGAGGGAGCGATCCATGGCGCCAGAATGAGCGCAAGCGGAAAGATGAACTTTTTCATTTGGAATCCTAGACTGTTGTGGGTTAGGGAGCGACCGCGGCATGTGTCACCGCGACAGGGACTTCATGACCTTGCGCAAGCGGGTGTCAGCGACCCGCACCTCGCGCTCGGCTGCCTTCCAGCTGCCGTCTTCGGCAGTGTTCATCGCATCGATCTTTTCTCGCACGTCGTCCACCGCCAGTTCGAGACCGGCCTCCGGGCGGGCCAGAGACTGCAGCTGCGCGAGCTGCTGCCGGGCCTTGTCGATGTCGCGCTCAGCCCTGTCGACAATCGAGCTTTGCGACCGCGTGATCGGCGCGTAGATAAACGGCGGCAGGCCCGCCATCACCTCGCGGGTCACGCCCGACAGCACCATCCGGTCGCCGACCAACTGCACCTGCACCGCCGGTATCGCGACCGCATGACGCTCCATGCCGGCGATACCACCGACCTCGATGATCAGGAAAGAAACGTTGCGCACGCGGTCAACGATCAGGTCCTCAACCTTGCCGAGCTTCTCGCCGGTTTCGTTGTAGACGTCCCTGCCAAGGATGCTTTCCCTGGCGCTCCAGCCAATCGCCGCACGGCTGCTTTCGGTCGTCGTGATGCCCAACACAGTGGACCCCGCGACCTGGGCGAGCGCGGCGGGCGATGCAGACCCCCACAAGGCGATGCCGAGCACCGCTGCCGCCAGCGTATTACCGCCGAACGTGCGGATCATTCGAACTGTCCCGCCGCGACTTCCGAATGCGCCATGAAATAGCGGCGCGCCAGCGCGATCAGCTCGCTCGCGCTCGGATGGTCGAGCGTCTGCCAACGGACGACACGTGCCGCCACCAATGGCTGGAATTTTTCGACATAGTGGCGGAACTCGGCCTGCGCCACAGCCGAACCGGCTACCAGCATCGGGTCGACGCCGGAGAGCGCTTCACATATCTCGGAAAAGAACGCGTGCTCGCTGTGCGTTTTGCTGTCGTGGCGGCGCGTGTAGTGGATATGCGACTTGACCTGCTGCGCCGTCACTTGGGTCGCATCGAACTGCAGAATCTCTTCGTGATGGTGGTCGAGCCAGACGATGGCCTGAAAGAGTGACATGGAAATCCTTGTGAACAGTGCGTGGCGTCGATCGTGCGCGTCACCTGCGCCTGGGTCCGTGCGTTAGCGCACGCTGACCGACATGCACGCGGCGTGCGCTGCCGCACAGACGCAGCACGCTTTCGACGCAACAGTGACGTCGTGGGCTTGTTACCGCACCCCGATGCCCCGACCAACGTCGGCGTTGGTGAGCCCCTCCTGCAGTCCGAAAGTCAACCCATGCGCCAAGACAAACTCACCACCAAATTCCAGGAAGCCCTTGGCGATGCCCAATCGCTCGCACTGGGCAACGACAACGCCTACATCGAGCCGGTCCATCTGCTGGCCGCGATGCTGCGGCAGGACGAAGGCCCGCGCGCGCTGCTCGAGCGCGCCGGGGTCAACGTGCCCGGCCTCACTCAGGCGGCAGAGGCGGCGATCAAGAAGCTGGCGCAGGTGCAAGGCAACGACCAGGTCCAGGTCGGCCCGGAGCTCGGCAAGCTGCTGCAGGCCACAGAAAAAGAAGCCATCAAGCGCAACGACCAGTTCATCGCGGGCGAGCTCTACCTGTTGGCCGTGGCCGATTCCAAGGCCGACGTCGGCAACCTCGCGCGTGCCAACGGCATGACCCGCAAGTCCCTCGAATCCGCCATCGATGCGGTGCGCGGCGGCCAGGGCGTCAACAGCGCTGACGCCGAAGGCCAGCGCGAAGCCCTGAAGAAATACTGCATGGACCTGACCGAACGCGCGCGCCTGGGCAAGCTCGATCCTGTGATCGGCCGCGACGAGGAGATCCGCCGCGCCATCCAGGTGCTGCAGCGCCGCACCAAGAACAACCCCGTGCTCATCGGCGAACCCGGCGTCGGCAAGACCGCCATCGTCGAAGGCCTGGCCCAGCGCATCGTGGCCGGTGAGGTGCCCGATTCGCTCAAGGGCAAACGCGTGCTCTCGCTCGACATGGCGGCCCTGCTGGCCGGCGCCAAGTTCCGTGGCGAGTTCGAAGAGCGCCTGAAGACCGTGCTCAACGAACTTGCCAAGGACGAAGGACAGACCATTGTCTTCATCGACGAGCTGCACACCATGGTCGGCGCCGGCAAGGCCGAAGGCGCGATGGACGCGGGCAACATGTTGAAGCCGGCCCTCGCGCGCGGCGAGCTGCACTGCGTGGGCGCCACCACGCTCGACGAATACCGCAAGTACATCGAAAAGGATGCCGCGCTGGAGCGCCGCTTCCAGAAGATCATCGTCGGCGAGCCGAGCGTGGAAGCCACCATCGCGATCCTGCGAGGCCTGCAGGAAAAGTACGAAGTGCACCATGGCGTGCAGATCACCGACCCGGCCATCGTTGCCGCGGCCGAGCTCTCCGACCGCTACATCACCGACCGCTTCCTGCCCGACAAGGCCATCGACCTGATCGACGAGGCTGCGGCCAAGATCAAGATCGAGATGGACTCCAAGCCCGAGGTGATGGACCGGCTCGACCGCCGCCTGATCCAGCTGCAGATCGAGCGCGAAGCCGTGCGCCGTGAGAAGGACGAGTCGTCGGTCAAGCGCTTCGGCCTGATCGAGGACGAGATCGTCAAGCTGCAAAAGGAAATCGCCGACTACGACGAGATCTGGCAAGCCGAAAAAGCCCAGGCCCAGGGCTCCAAGACCGTGATGGAAGAGATCGACAAGATGCGCTTCCAGATCGCCGAGTTCACCCAGAAGGGCGACTTCAACAAGGTCGCCGAGCTGCAGTACGGCCAACTGCCGGCGCTGGAGAAGCGCCTGAAAGAAGCCCAGGAGAGCGAGACCAGCAAGGGCAAGTCGAGCGCGCCCACGCTGCTGCGCACCCAGGTCGGCGCCGAAGAGATCGCCGAAGTCGTGGCGCGCGCCACCGGCATCCCGGTCGCCAAGCTGATGCAGGGCGAGCGCGACAAGCTGCTCGTGATGGAAGCCAAGCTGCACGAGCGCGTGGTGGGGCAGGACGAGGCCATCGGTGCGGTCGCGAATGCGATCAGGCGCTCCCGTTCAGGCTTGAGTGACCCGAACCGCCCGACCGGCTCCTTCCTGTTCCTCGGCCCGACGGGCGTGGGCAAGACCGAGCTGTGCAAGGCGCTGGCCGGCTTCCTGTTCGACAGCGAAGACCACCTGATCCGCATCGACATGAGCGAGTTCATGGAGAAGCATTCCGTGGCCCGCCTGATCGGCGCGCCGCCGGGCTACGTGGGCTACGAGGAGGGTGGCTACCTGACCGAGGCCGTGCGCCGCAAGCCCTACAGCGTGCTGCTGCTCGACGAGGTCGAGAAGGCGCACCCGGACGTGTTCAACATCCTCTTGCAGGTGCTCGACGACGGTCGTCTGACGGACGGCCAGGGCCGCACCGTGAACTTCAAGAACACGGTGATCGTGATGACCAGCAACATCGGCTCGCCGATCATCCAGTCGATGGTGGGCCAGCCGAGCCAGGACATCAAGGACGCGGTGTGGGACGAGCTGAAGAACTACTTCCGGCCCGAGTTCTTGAACCGCATCGACGAGACGGTCGTGTTTCATGCGCTCGACGCGAAGAACATCGAATCGATCGCCGCGATCCAGCTCAAGGTGCTGCAGGCGCGGCTCACGAAGATGGACTACACGCTCGAGGTGTCGCCCGCTGCGCTGGCCGAGATCGCCAAGGTCGGCTTCGATCCGGTGTTCGGCGCGCGGCCGCTCAAGCGGGCGATCCAGCAGCGTATCGAGAACCCGCTGAGCAAGCTGCTGCTCGACGGCAGCTTCGGGCCGAAGGACACGATCCAGGTCGATTGCGATCCAATCAGGTCGCCCGGCCAGTTCACGATCACTCACCCCGCAGACGAAGACTTGCAGCCAACCGCGTCTTCGCGCGCTCAGCGACCTGCCCGGGTCGAGGAGGCCATCTGATGGCCTACCAACTCCTCCAGCGACTGTGCACGGCGCAGCTTCCTGCAGAGATCGTGCAGCAAGCAGACATCGACAAGCTGCAACTGCTGTGCCGATGGGGGCTGGTGGAAGCCGACATCCCGCTGGCCATGCCGGAGCGCGGCGGCCACTGCTATGTCGGCCATGCCATCGTCATGCGCGTCACGCCCCAGGGACGCGCGGCCGCAAAGCGCAACACACGCGCCCTGCCCGACGGCGTCATCGTGCGCACCGCACGCCGGCAGAGCGCACCGTCGCCCTTTCTCTGACGTGGCAAGCGCAGTCGCACCGCGGTCCACGTCGCCTCCGGGCCAGGCCGCAGCGGCCCATCCTGCGGCGTTCTCGCAGACTTCGCCGCAATCGCTCGTGCTGACCGGACGGTGGACCGCGCTTGACATGTGCGACATCGAACGCGGTCTTGATGCACTGCCGGCCATGAACGGCGTGGCGCTCGTCGTCGACGCGAGCGGTGTCGCCGCGCTCGACACCGCCGGCGCCTGGGTCATCCAGCGGCTGCTGCGGCAGGCCCGCCAGTCCGGCGGCGACGCCAGCCTCGGCGGCCTGCCGCAACGCTTCGCCGCCCTGATGGACCTGGTGACCCGCCAGTTCACGGAGGAAACGGCGCGACCCGCCGTCGTGGCGCCGCCGGCGCCGGGTGCGCTTGGGTCAGTCGGCCGAGGCGCCGTCTCGGCGCTGCGCGAAGCGCACGGCATGGTGGGCTTCGTCGGCGAGATCGCGGAATCGATTGCGCACTGCATCGTGCACCCCACGCGCTGGCGCTGGCGGCCGGTGCTCTTCAACATCCGCACTGCCGGATTCGATGCGTTGCCGATCGTCGGCCTGCTGGCGTTCCTGCTGGGCGTGGTCGTGGCCTATC
Source organism: Variovorax sp. H27-G14 (assembly GCF_046156345.1). NCBI lineage: Bacteria > Pseudomonadati > Pseudomonadota > Betaproteobacteria > Burkholderiales > Comamonadaceae > Variovorax > Variovorax sp. H27-G14. The sequence goes on along the minus strand of NZ_JAYLVN010000008.1, from coordinate 79,137 downwards.
AGGGCTCGAGCCAGTTGCGGCAGTACGGCGCCAACATCTTCGTGGCCGATCTGGTCGGCATCTCGATGCTGCGGGAGTTCGCGCCGCTGATCACCGCAATCATCGTGGCCGGGCGTTCGGGTTCGGCTTACGCGGCGCAGATCGGCACGATGGCGGTGACCGAGGAAATCGATGCGATGCAGACGCTCGGCATCGACCCGCAGGAAATGCTGGTGCTGCCGAAGGTGATCGCGCTGATGATCGCGCTGCCCTTGCTCACGGTGTTCGCCGATGTGCTGGGCGTCTTCGGCGGCATGGTCATGGCGCGTCAGCAGCTCGACGTCGGCTTCGTCGACTTCCTCGACCGCTTCGTCAAGGCGGTCGTCACCTCGACCGCGCTCACCGGCATCGGCAAGGCGCCGGTCTTCGCGGCCATCATCGCGGTCGTCGGTTGCTATCAGGGCTTTCGCACCAGGGGCGGCGCGGACAGCGTGGGGCGGCAAACGACCCGCAGCGTCGTGCAGTCGATCTTCCTCGTGATCGTGGCGGACGCGCTCTTCTCGATCGTGTTCAGCGCGCTGGATCTCTGACATGACCAGCCCGCCGGCCCCATCCCATGCCGTCATCGAGATCGACAAGGTCGTCACGCGCTTCGGCAGCCACGTGGTGCACTCGAACGTAACCTTCACGGTCAATCGTTCGGAGATCTTCGCGCTGATCGGCGGCAGCGGGTCGGGCAAGTCGACGCTGTTGCGCGAGATCATCCTGCTGCACAAGCCCGACGCGGGCTCGATTCGCGTGCTCGGCCACGAGCTGACCGGCATCGGCGAGCATGCCGCCGCCGCACTGCGCCAGCGCTGGGGCGTGATGTTCCAGCATGGCGGCCTTTTCGATGCGTTGACCATCCGCGAGAACGTCGGCCTCCCGCTGCGCGAGCACACGAAGCTCGACGACGCGCTGATCGACGAGCTCGCGATGGCCAAGCTGGCGATGGCCGGACTCACGGCCGAGGTCGGCGCCCAACACCCATCGGAGCTCAGCGGCGGCATGCTCAAGCGCGCGTCGCTGGCACGGGCGCTGGCGCTCGACCCCGAATTGCTCTTCCTCGACGAGCCGACCTCCGGCCTCGACCCGGTCAGCGCCGAAGGCGTGGACGACCTCGTGCTCAAGTTGCGCGACTTGTTCGGGCTGACGATCTTCATGATCACGCACGACCTCGACCTGCTCTGGCAGGTGGCCGACCGGGTCGCGGTGCTGGCCGACGGCAAGGTGCAGGGCGTGGGCTCGATGGCCGAGCTCTCCCGACGGGACGAGCCGTCGATCCGCCAGTTTTTCGACGGCGCGCGCGGGCGCGCCGCGCAGGCACAGGAACAGCGCGTGACCGCGAAAGCCTCCGCGCCCCGGAACAGGAGCACCCCATCGAAACCAAGGTGAATTACACGGTCGTCGGCGCCTTCGTGCTGCTGCTGGGCGCGGTGTTGATTGCCGGCGTGCTGTGGATCGCCACGGGCGGCACGCTGCAGAAGAAGTACGACACCTACCTCGCGATCGAGGACGAGTCTGTCGCAGGGCTCAACCTCAACGCGCCAGTCAAGTACAACGGCGTGGAGGTCGGCAAGGTCGGCGACATCCAGCTCGACGCGGAAAACCCGGAGCGGGTGCACCTGACCTTCGCCATCGAGCGCGGGACGCCGATCAAAACCGACACCGTGGCCGTGCTCAAGACGCAAGGGCTCACCGGCATCGCCTACGTCGAGCTCGGCGGCGGCAGCCGCGATGCACCACTGCTGCCGCCGAGCGCCGCGGCGCCATATCCGGTGATCCGCACCAAGCCGTCGCTGAGCGCCAGACTGGAGAACGTGCTCACCACCGTGCTGACCAAGCTGGACCGCACGTCGAGCAACATCGACGCCCTGCTCAGCTCCGAGAACCGCGCCGCGCTGACGAGCGCGCTGGCCGACATCGCCACGGTGACCCGCACCATCGCCGCGCGCAAGGACGACATCGATGCCGGCATCGTCAATGCGGCGAAGACCGCCGACCGCAGCGCACGCTTGACGGCGCAGCTGGGCCCGATCGTCGCGCGCATGGGACGCGCCGCCGACGCGGTCGAGAAGATGGGCAACGAAGTCGCGCTGGCGGGCACAGCCACCTCGAAGACGGTGAACGCCGTCGGCGGCGATGCACAGCGTTTCACGGCAGACACGCTGCCCGAAATCCAGCGCCTGCTGGGCGAACTGAGCGACCTGTCGAACTCGCTGCGGCGACTGAGCGAGCAGACCGCACGCGACCCCGCAGGCCTCCTTCGCGGTCGCGGCCCGGTGCCGAACGGCCCCGGCGAAACCAACCCACAGCCGACAACCACGCCATGAAACCCCCCATCTTTACGGGCACGCGCAGGACCCTCATCGGCATCACTGCCACGTTGAGCATGACGCTGGTCGGCGGCTGCGCCGCGCTCTTCCCGAATGAGGTGATACCGCCAGCCGTCTACGTGCTCGACGGCAGCCCCGCGCTGCTTGAGGCAAATGCACACGCTGTGGTCGCTGCCGCCACAGCGCCGGCGCTCATCGTCAATCCGACGCGTTCCGCACCGGGCTTCGACAGCCAACACATCGTCTACGTGCGGGTCGCCCACCAGCTCGAACACTTCGCCCACAACGAGTGGGCCGACACGCCCGCGCGCATGCTCACGCCGCTCATCGTGTCGGCCATCGAGCGCACCGGGCGCTTTCGCGCCGCCGGCGCATCGACCAGCGGTATCGCCGCTGAACTGCGGCTCGACACCGAAGTGCTGCGGCTGCAGCAGGACTTCGGCGAAACACCCAGCCGCGTGAGCCTCACGCTGCGCGCCACGCTGTCGGACAACACCACCCGCCAGGTCATCTCCTGGCAGACCTTCGACGAAACGGTGCCGGCGGCCAGCGACGACCCGTACGGCGGCGTGGTCGCGGCCAATGTGGCGGTGCAACAGGTGATGGCGCAGTTGGCCCGCTACTGCGCGGGGGTGGCCGCATCGCATCCGCGACCTGCTGCCCCCTGAGCCATCGACAGCCAGGCGTTCGGCGGAGTACAGACACGAGGCGGCGGCACTCGCAAGCTGACGCTTAACTCCAAGGAACCCCTCATGCCTTCATTGTTCGACCCGATCCGCATCGGCAGCTTCACGGCAGCCAACCGCATCTTCATGGCACCGCTGACGCGCGGCCGCGCCACGCGTGATCACGTGCCGACGCCACTCATGGCGGATTACTATGCGCAGCGCGCCGGCGCCGGCCTGATCATCAGCGAGGCCACGGGCATCAGCCGTGAGGGAAGCGGCTTCCCGTGCGCGCCGGGCATCTGGACCGATGCGCAGGTCCAGGGCTGGAAGCCGGTCACGGCGGCGGTGCACGCGGCCGGCGGCCGCATCGCGCTGCAGCTCTGGCACATGGGCCGACTGGTGCATCCGAGCTTCATCGGCGGCACGCCACCCGTCTCGGCATCGGCCACCACCGCGCCGGGCGACGCCTACACGGACGACCACGGCAAGCAGCCCTATGCGCAGGCACGACCCATGACAGCCGACGATATCCGGCGCCTGCTGGACGACTACGCACTGGCGGCCCGCAATGCGATCGCCGCGGGTTTCGACGGCGTGCAGATTCATGCCGCCAACGGCTACCTGATCGACCAGTTCCTGCGCGACAACTGCAACTTCCGTGACGATGCCTATGGCGGCTCCGTGCCCAACCGCATCCGCCTGCTGGTCGAGATCACCCAACGCGTCGTGGACACCGTAGGCGCCGAGCGCACCAGCGTGCGCCTGTCACCCAATGGCGAGGTGCAGGGGGTCAACGACAGCCATCCCGAGATCCTGTTCCCAGCAGCGGCCGCGGCCCTGGATGGGCTCGATGTGGCATACCTCGCGCTGCGCGAACCGCTGCGCAACGGCACCTTCGGACAGGCAGACTCGCCGCCGGTACACCCGGCGATTCGCAAGGTGTTCCGCGGCCCGTTGATCCTGAACTCGGACTTCACCCTCTCAGAAGCCCAGGCGGCGCTGGATGCGGGTCAGGCCGATGCCATCGCCTTCGGACGCGCGTTCATTGCCAACCCGGACCTGCCGAGGCGTTTCGCCGAACATCTTCCCCTGGCGCTCGGGGACATGGCCAGCTGGTATTCGAAGGGCGCAAAGGGCTACACCGACTATCCGGATGCACCGGATGCGCTGCCGCTCATTGCAACTTCAACCGTTGCAGCCGAAGCGCGTTGCCGATGACCGAGAGCGAACTCAGGCTCATGGCCACCGCGGCCAGCATCGGGCTCAGCAGGACGCCGAACCACGGGTACAGGACGCCGGCCGCGAGCGGCACGCCCAGCAGGTTGTAGACAAAGGCGAAGAAGAGCCCGGCCTTGATGTTGCGCAGCGTGGCTTCGCTGACACGGCGCGCACGCACGATGCCACCGAGGTCGCCTTTCAACAATGTGACGCCGGCACTCTTCATCGCCACGTCGGCGCCGGTACCCATGGCGATGCCGACTTGCGCCTGGGCCAGTGCCGGTGCGTCGTTGACGCCGTCGCCGGCCATGGCTACCACGCGGCCCTCCGCCTGCAGCTTCTTGATGGTGGCGGCCTTTTGGTCGGGCAACACACCGGCCACGATGTCGTCGATGCCCAGGGCCTTGCCCACAGCGTCGGCCGTGGTCTTGGCGTCGCCCGTGAGCATGACGATGCGCAAGCCTTCCTTGCGCAGTTCCTGGATGGCTTGAGCCGCATTCGCCTTGACGGTGTCCGCCACCCCGATCAGTCCGGCGACCTGGCCGTCCGCCACCACGAACACGACCGTCTGGCCGAGCTGGCGCAACGCCTCGGCGCGAGCCACCAAGGCGCCCGGGTCGACTTTCAGGTCGGTCAGCAGCGCCGCATTGCCCAACGCGACCGGCCGACCATCGATGCGGCCGGTCACGCCCTTCCCGGTCTTGGCCGAGAACTCCGTGGCGCTCACGAGTGCCAGCTTGCGCCCCTGCGCGTCGGCGACGATGGCAGCCGCCAGCGGGTGTTCGCTGCCCTGCTCCAGGCTCGCGGCCAGCCTGACGAGGGCATCCTCGTCCATGCCGGATGAAGGGCCCGAGCCCGCCTTCGCGAGCACCACGGCCACCACCTTCGGGCGGCCTTCGGTCAGCGTGCCGGTCTTGTCGACCACCAGCGTGTCGACCTTGCGCATCATTTCGATGGCCTCGGCATTCTTGAACAGCACCCCGGCAGCCGCTGCCTTGCCAGTGGCCACCATGATCGACATCGGCGTGGCCAGGCCGAGCGCGCAAGGGCAGGCGATGATGAGCACCGCCACCGCATTGACGATGCCATGCGCCATCCTGGGCTCGGGTCCAAAGAAGGCCCAGACCACCAGCGTGAGGACGGCAATGCCCACGACAGCGGGGACAAAGTAGCCGGCCACCTGATCCGCCAGTTTCTGGATCGGCGCGCGGCTGCGCTGGGCTTCGCCGACCATGCGCACGATCTGCGCCAGCATGGTGCCCTCCCCGACCCGGTCGGCGCGCATCAGCATCGCACCGGTGCCATTGAGCGTGGCACCGATCAGGGCGTCTCCGGCCTTCTTTTCGACGGGCATGGATTCGCCGGTGACCAGCGACTCGTCGACGGAACTGGTGCCTTCGAGCACCACGCCATCGATGGGCACCTTCTCGCCAGGGCGCACGCGCAGCCGGTCCCCCACCACCACGGCGTCGAGCGGAACGTCGACCTCGCCACCGTCGGCTGCAACGCGGCGCGCGGTCTTGGGCGCCAGGTGCAACAGCGCGCGGATGGCATCGTGGGTCTGGCTGCGGGCGCCGAGCTCCAGCATCTGACCCAGCAACACCAGCACGACGATCACGGCGGAGGCCTCGAAGTAGACGGCCACCACACCGTCATGGTCGCGGAACGTCGGGGGAAAGATGACCGGAAAAATCAAGGCAACGACGCTGTAGCCGCAGGCCACGCCGATGCCCAGACCGAACAGGGTGAACATGTTCAGGTTGCGGCTGACAAGCGATTGCCATGCGCGTACGAAGAAGGGCCATGCGCCCCACAACACCACGGGGGTGGCGAGTGCAAATTCGGTCCAGGCCTCGGCTCTTCCACCGATCAATGCACGCATCGGTGCACCGGGGAGCATGTCCGACATGGCGAGCAGGAACACGGCAACGGCTGGCCCCACCGTCCACCGGAACCGATGCGTCATCGCCACGAGTTCCGTGTTCGGCGCCTCGTCGGCGGCGGCCACCCGGCGCTCCAGCGCCATGCCGCAGATCGGACAGGCGCCCGGTGATGCACGAACGATCTGCGCGTGCATGGGGCAGACGTACTGCGACGTCGGATCAGCGGTTTGCAGTTCCACAGCGCTTGACCTGACCGGCTTCAATGTTCGGTGGTCCCGCCGTTGCGGCTGGCCTCGAACAGGAACCAGGTCCGCCGCTCTGTCTCGTCGATCCAGCTTTCGATCAGGCTGGTGGTCGCGATGTCGCGGTGCTGCTCGCAGACCCCGTGCGCCTCGCGCAGGCTCGCTGCCAGCGTCTTGTTGTCTTCGCGCAGCTCCGCCAGCATGTCCAGCGGCTCGACGTAATCAGCATCGTTGTCGAGCACCCGCTGCGTGCGGGCAATGTGGCCGATTGAGCGTAGCGTGGTGCCGCCCACCTTGCGGATGCGCTCGGCGATCGGGTCGGTCATCGCGAAGAGTTGGTCCCCCTGGTCGTCAAGCAACAGGTGGTAGTCGCGAAAGTGAGGCCCGCTCATGTGCCAATGGAAGTTCTTGGTCTTGAGGTAGATCGCGAACACATCGGCAAGGATGCCATTCATGGCGGCGGCGATGTCACGGGTCGAGTCGCCCTTGAGGTCCGTGGGCGTGACCAGCGGCGCCTCCTGCCGTTTCCTCAGGTCCTGCACTTTTTTGGCGTCTGGTTTCTTCATGTGATTTCCTTGAGTCGGTTGTTGGATCGATGGCTTGCTGCAGCCTCGGGCATCCAGCATTCCTGGTCTGTGTGTTACCGCACTCAGCGCTTGGTGCCCTGTGTTGCCAAGCGCACAGACCGGCAGACGCGCCACGCCTAAGTTGAGTGCGGTAACCACACTCTTGAGGAAGCTTTCAACATGACTTCAACACGCAAGGCCTATTTCATCGGCGGCGGCATCGGCTCGCTGGCCGGCGCCGCATTTCTGATCCGCGACGGCGGGATACCGGGCAGCCAGATCTCGATCCTGGAGACCGGCAGCTTGCTGGGTGGCAGCCTGGACGCCGCAGGCGATGCCGATCACGGCTACTCGATGCGCGGCGGCCGCATGCTGACCACCGACAACTACGAGTGCACCTGGGATTTGCTCAAGTCCATACCCTCCCTCACGCAGCCGGGTTGCAGCGTGTTCGACGAGACGCTGGCATTCAACGAGAAGCATGTTTCCCACGCCTTGGCGCGGCTGGTCGACCGCCGCCGCGCCAAGGTGCCGGTGGCGTCCATGGGCTTCTCGATGCACGACCGGGCCGAGCTTCTCAAACTGGTGAACTCCGACGAGTCTTCGCTGGGCAGCAGCTGCATCACGGACCACCTGTCGCCCGCCTTTTTCGAGACGCCGTTCTGGTTCATGTGGGTCACGACGTTCGCCTTCCAGCCCTGGCACAGCGCGGTCGAGTTGCGCCGCTACCTGCACCGCTTCATGTTGGAGTTTTCCCGCATCGAGACGCTGGCCGGCGTCAAGCGCACGGTGTTCAACCAGTACGACTCGATGGTCGTGCCGCTGCAGCGCTGGCTTCAAACGCAGGGGGTGCACATCATCACCGACTGCACGGTGACCGATCTGGATCACAAGACGGAAGGCGGCATGTTTGAAGTCATTGCGATGCACTTCAGCTTGAAGGGCCAGCCCGAGAGCATGCAGATGGAAGACGGCGACCTCGTCTTCGTGCAGAACGGCTCGATGACCGATTCATCCAGCCTGGGCTCGATGACATTGGCACCGCCCAAGCTGACGAAGGCGCACAACGGCAGCTGGACCTTGTGGGAAAAGCTGGCCGAGGGCCGACCGGCCTTCGGCAACCCCGCAGTGTTCAACAGCTGCGTCGCGCAGTCTGACTGGGCTTCGTTCACCGTCACGCTGAAAGACTCCGACTTCTTCGATCGGATGCAGCGTTTTTCCGGCAACGAAGCCGGCACCGGCGGACTGGTCACCTTCAAGGACTCGAACTGGCTGATGTCCATCGTGCTGGCGCACCAGCCGCATTTCGCCAACCAGCCGCCCGGCGTGCAGGTGTTCTGGGGCTACGGCCTCTTCCCCGACCGCATCGGCAACTTCGTTGCCAAGGCGATGGCGGACTGCACCGGTGCGGAGCTGTTGCAGGAGCTTTGCGGGCACCTGCGCTTCGACCTGGAAACCGTGGCCACGGCCAACTGCATTCCTTGTCGCATGCCCTACATCACCAGCATGTTCATGCCGCGCGCGCCCGGAGACCGACCGCTGCCGGTGCCGCCAGGAACGAAGAACTTCGCCTTCATCAGCCAGTTCGTCGAGATTCCGCTGGACACCGTCTTCACCGTCGAGTTCTCGGTGCGAGCGGCACAGATGGCGGTGTACGAGTTGCTGCACATCACCAAGGCCATCCCGCCAGTGACGCCGCACGATGCGTCGTTGCATGCGAAGTTCGATGCCCTGGTCAAGGCAATGCGTTGACCCACAACGCGATCACCTGCTCAGTCCGGATGCCGCTCGCCGAATTCAGGTGCTCCTGACCTCTTTCACCTCGGCGTCGACCACGCTGTCATCGGCGGTGTCTTGCATCGCAGCTTCAGGGCTTCTCTGGCCGGTGCCCGCCGAAGGCCCGGACGCAGCCTGCTCGGGCTGCGCTTGCGCATGCATTTTCTCGCCGAGCTTCTGACTCGCCGCCGTCAGTGCCCGGGTCTTTTCCTCGATCGCGGCCTTGTCTTCTCCCTCCAGGGTTTCTTCAAGCTTTTTGATCGCGCCTTCCATGGCCTGCTTCTCGGCGCCTTCAAGTTGAGCGCCCTGCTCGGCAAGCATTTTCTTGGCGCCGTGCATGGTGGCCTCGGCTTCGTTGCGCGCTTGTGCAAGTTCGACCTTCTTCCTATCCTCCACTGCATTCAGTTCCGCGTCCTTCACCATCTTCTGGATCTCGGCTTCCGAGAGGCCCGAGTTCGCCTTGATGGTGATCTTGTTTTCCTTGCCGGTGCCCTTGTCCTTTGCGCCCACGTGCAGGATGCCGTTGGCGTCGATGTCGAAGCTCACTTCGATCTGCGGCGTGCCGCGCGCAGCCGGTGGAATGCCTTCGAGGTTGAACTCGCCCAGCGCCTTGTTGCCCGAAGCGATCTCGCGCTCGCCCTGGAACACCTTGATCGTCACGGCCGGCTGGTTGTCTTCGGCGGTGGAGAAGGTCTGCGCGAACTTGGTCGGGATCGTGGTGTTCTTGGCGATCATCTTGCTCATCACACCGCCCATGATCTCGATGCCGAGCGACAGCGGGGTCACGTCCAGCAGCAGCACGTCCTTGCGGTCGCCGGAGAGCACCTGACCCTGGATGGCGGCGCCGACGGCCACGGCTTCATCGGGGTTCACGTCCTTGCGCGGTTCTTTGCCGAAGAACTCCTTCACCTTTTCCTGCACCTTGGGCATGCGGGTCATGCCGCCGACCAGGATCACGTCGTTGATGTCCGAGACGCTCACGCCGGCATCCTTGATGGCGGCTCGGCATGGCGCAATGGTGCGCTCGATCAGTTCCTCGACCAGGCTTTCGAGCTTGGCGCGAGTCAATTTGATGTTCAGGTGTTTCGGGCCGGACGCATCGGCGGTCACGTAGGGCAGGTTGATGTCGGTAGAGGCGCTGCCGGACAGTTCGATCTTGGCCTTTTCCGCGGCGTCCTTCAGACGCTGCAGGGCGAGCACATCCTTGGTCAGATCGACGCCCTGCTCCTTCTTGAACTCAGTCACGAGGAAGTCGATGATGCGCTGGTCGAAGTCTTCGCCGCCGAGGAAGGTGTCGCCATTGGTCGACAGCACTTCGAACTGCTTCTCGCGATCAGCGCTCGAGATCTCGATGATCGACACGTCGAATGTGCCGCCGCCCAAATCGTAGACGGCGATCTTGCGGTCCCCCTGCTCATGCTTGTCCAGGCCGAAGGCCAGGGCCGCCGCGGTGGGCTCGTTGATGATGCGCTTGACGTCCAGGCCCGCGATGCGGCCGGCGTCCTTGGTGGCCTGGCGCTGCGCGTCGTTGAAGTACGCGGGGACCGTGATGACGGCTTCGGTGACGGGCTCGCCGAGATAGTCTTCGGCGGTCTTCTTCATCTTGCGCAGGATCTCTGAGCTGACCTGCTGGGGTGCCAACTTTTTGCCCCGCACGTCGACCCAGGCGTCGCCGTTGTCGGCTTTGCAGATGCTGTAGGGCATCAAGTCGATGTCCTTCTGCACTTCCTTTTCTTCAAACTTGCGACCGATCAGGCGCTTGACTGCGTAGATCGTGTTCTTGGCATTGGTGACCGCCTGGCGCTTGGCAGAGGCACCGACCAGGACTTCACCGTCCTCTTGGTAGGCCACGATCGACGGCGTGGTGCGCGCACCTTCCGAGTTTTCGATCACGCGCGCAGTGTTGCCTTCCATGATCGACACGCACGAGTTGGTGGTGCCGAGGTCGATGCCGATAATTTTGGACATGGTGTGATTGCTCCTTCAGTGGGATGAATGGGTCGTCGCGAATTTCGATCAGTCTGTGCGCATGCACGCCAACGGTCTGTGGGCTACCGCACGCTGCATTTGGGTCACATGGGCTCGCTGGACGCCTTTGTTCGACAACGAACAGACTGAAGCGCGGGGCGCCGTGAAGCTCGGGTCACCGCCACCCTGTGGCCATGAAGTTTGGTCGATTCCGAATGTCACACCACCCCGAAATCACGCCGCCTGGTAACGCGATGAATCTCTTCATCGACACCGAATTCAGTTCGCTGAAAGCTCCCGAATTGCTCTCGATCGGCCTGGTGGCGGACGACGGCAGGGAGTTCTATGTGGAAATCGCAGACGACCGAATACCGGTCAACGCCTTCGTCAAGCGCACAGTGCTTCCGCAATGGGGGTTGATGCCGCTCCAGGTTCGATCGAGCATCGAGTTGGGCCGTCACGTGGACAAATGGCTCTCGGGTCTTCGTCGGACGTCGATCGCCGTCGTGTACGACTACGAGGCGGATTTCGACCTGCTGCGCAACGCCCTGGTTTCAGCCATGTGCTGGGGACGATGGTCCAAGGTGCTCGTGCCGCACCAGGTTGGATTTCTCTCGCGCGAACACGCCTCCAATGAAGCCATGGACTCGTCGTGGACGGCATCGATGCAGCGCGACGGCATCGGCCGTCATCACGCACTGGCGGATGCCCGCGCGTTGCGAGAGGGATACGCAGCGGTGCACGACGCACAACGCCGACGCGCTGCCGAATGCGTCGCTGCACTGCCCACTTGAGCACGCCCGACCGACTACTGCGTGCACCGTGCGGCAACGAACAGACCTCGGCCTTGAGGCGACCCAAGATGACGCGTGGCTCTTGCAGATCGAATCGTCAGAAACGAGGAGACGCCGGCGCCACGCAATCTCAACGCCAGCCAACTCAAGGAATCGAAGATGAAAACCGATACACAACTTCAGCAGGACGTCATGGCGGAACTCAAGTGGGAACCCACGTTGAGTGCGTCCCAGATCGGCGTCTCGGCCAAGGACGGCGTCGTGACGCTGACCGGCTCTGTCGACGGCTACGCCAAGAAATCCGAAGCGGAAGACGCAGTGAAGCGGGTCACGGGCGTCACGGCCGTGGTGGAAAAGATCGAAATCAAGTACCCCAGCAATTGGGCCAAGAAAGACGACAACGACATTGCTGCCGAAGTCGTCAACGCGTTCAAGTGGAACTGGGAGGTTCCCTCCGGCAAGGTCAAAGCCAAAGTCGAAAAAGGATGGGTCACTCTGGAAGGCGATCTTTCATGGAATTTCCAAAGCGATGCCGCAGCCAAGGCCGTGAAAAGTCTGGAGGGCGTCGCAGGCGTTTCGAACAACATCAAGATCAAGTCCCCAACGGACGATGCCATTGAAAAGGCGGACATCGAAAGCGCGCTGAATCGCAACTGGTCCGTCTCCGACCAGGACATCCAGGTCAAGGTCTCCGGCCACAAGGCCACGCTCACCGGAACGGTGGATTCCTGGCATCAGAAAGACGAAGCAAGCCGCATCGCGTGGAATGCGCCCGGTGTATGGACCGTGGCGAACGAACTGCTGGTCGAGTACGAATGATTTTTCGGTGGAACATCAGCATCGCTGAGTTCGATCCTCCGCCACGTTCAGGCGCCGAAAGTTGAGCGTGGTGATGACAGCAAGATTTTCGACGCCGCGAACGCGGTCTTGCTGTCATTGGTTGACTTCGAAACGACCGCGATGGGTGAACTGCTTGCGCTTGGATGTCAGCGCGCCCACCACTTGCTCAACCGCATGAAGCGCGCTGCCGTAAAGCGCGTCTGCGCATGCGCATCCGCCGCTTGCCGGATGGCTGCGCCCTGCGTCGGATAGGCATGGATGACCCTGGACAGTGCCTGCAGCCCGATACCCGTCACCATCGCGAGCGAGATGCTGTTGATCATCTCTCCGGCATGCCGGGCCACGATGGTCGCGCCGAGGATCGTGTCGCTGCCCTCGCGGACATGGATCTTCACGAAGCCGTCTTCCTCGCCATCGGCGATGGCGCGGTCCACGTCGTGCATCGGGATCGTGAAGGTCTTGACCGGAATGCGCTGCTGCCTTGCCTCCCTCACGTAAAGGCCGACGTGCGCGACCTCGGGGTCGGTGTAGGTGCACCACGGGATCGTGAGCGCGCTCATGCGCTCGTGCCCCAGCAGCAACGCATTGCGGACCACGATGCGGGCCGAGGCCTCGGCGGTGTTGGTGAACTTGTGCGTGAGGCAGACATCGCCCGCGGCGAAGACGCGGCGGTTGCTGGTGCAGAGGAAGTCGTCGACATGAATGCCGCCCTCTGCGTCGTAGGCCACGCCCGCGGATTCCAGCCCGAGGCCCTGCACGGCGGGCACGCGGCCGATGCCGGTCAGGAGTGTGTCGACGCGCGTGGTGGCCGTGGTGCCGTCGTTGACCAGGTCGACCACCTTGCGGCCGTCTTCCATGCGCACGCGCGTGACCGTGCTGTTGAGGTGGATTTCCACGCCGTCGCGCGCCAGCGCGTCGGACACCATCTGCGCCGCGTCGCGTTCCTCCTGCGGCAGGAAGAGCGGCTCGCTGTGCGAGATCAGCGTACGCGACCCGAAGCGCGCGAACACCTGGGCCAGCTCGCAACCGAGCGGGCCGCCACCGATCACCATCAGGCTGGGCGGCAGAACATCGAGGTCGAACACCGTCTCGTTGGTGAGGTAGCCGGCTTCGTCGAGGCCCGGAATGTCGGGCAAAAGGGAGCGCGATCCGGTCGCGATGAGCGCCTTCTTGAAGTGCAGCGGCATGCCGTCGACCTCGATCGCATCCGGCCCGGTGAATCGGGCCACGCCGAAGAAGAGATGAATGCCGGCGCGCGCCAGGTTCATCGCCGAATCCCGTCGGCTGATGCGCGCCGTGACGCGCCGCATCCGTCGCATCGCCGCAGCGAAGTCGAACGCCAGCTCGCCCGGAGAAGTCACGCCGAAGTTCTCCGCATTGCGCATCTCCGCCAACAACCGCGCCGTGCGGATCAACGATTTGGACGGAATACAGCCGTCGCTCAACGAATTGCCACCGAGCTCATGGCGCTCGACCAGCGCCACATGGGCTCCCAGGGCCGCGGCGGCGCGCGCCGCCGCCAAGCCTGCCGGCCCCGCGCCGATGATCAGCAAGTCGTAGCGCAGCAGCGGCTTGGGGCTGCACCAACCGGCCGGCCGGGTGTTGGCCAGACGCGCGTCGGCGGGCTGGGCGGCTTGGGAGAACGCGGGCATAAGGAATCGGATGCGCTAAGGCTGCAGCCAACCACCGGTGAAACCCGCTCGCCGCAGACCGGCACGCAGACAAGGAATGCTGCGGGTCAAACGCCAAGGCAGGCCGGTGCGGAAGTTCTCGATCATGAGGACCGTCAGCCCCTGGTCGAGGCCAAACACCCCTTCAGAGATCCAGGGCGTGTCGCCGCCCGCGGTGACGTTGACGCCGCTCGCGTACAACGCGTTCCCACCCGTCGCGCCCGCTTCGACGACCAGCCGGCGCAGTGCGGGCAGCGCAATCTCGGGCGCGAACACCAGCGAGGCGGCCACGCAGGCGTTGTTGAGCGTTCCATCGTCCGGACCCCAGGGAACCCCGCGCGCGGCATACCCGTAGAACGCCTGGCGGCGACCCGCCACCGTCTTCGGCTCGACGCTGGGACCGTCGCTGGCCGTCAGGCCCCAGCCGTCCTGCCCGTAGCCGCCGAAGCCGCGCGGATTGCGGATCGCGTACTGCCGCTGCACTTCGGTGGCACGCCGGCTGTTCTCGAAGTAGTCGCAGCCCTTCTCGCGCATGAAGCTGTCCCGGATGCCGCGGAAATCGATCCACGCATGCGAGAACTGGTGCACGAACAGCGGCCCGGCGTAGAGGAAATCGATACCGTAGAGGTTCTCCCACTGGTAGGTCTCGGTCCATGTTTCGAAGCTGGCCGTTGTCAGCCGGTGCGTGTCCGAACCCAGGCCGAGCGCATACAGGACGATGGCCTCGTTGTAGCCTTGCCAGCCGTAGTTGAGGAAGCCGCATTCCGGCTTCCAGCCGAGCGCCACCGCATCGTCATCGTGCTCGGACCAGTTCCAGTTCACTCGGTCATAAAGGAGGTTCGCGAGCCTGCGCAACTCGTCCTCGGAAGGGGTCGCGGCATCGAAATAAGCGGCGGCCGTCAGCATGCCGACCACCAGCAGCGCGGTGTCGATGGACGACAGCTCCGACGACCATGCACGTCGGCCTGTATCGCCGTCCAGGAAATGAAAGTAGAAGCCGCGCCAGCCTGTCGCGTCGGCCGCGCCGGACTGGTCGCTTCCGGCGAAGAAGCGCAATGCGTCGAGACATCGACCGACTGCGTCTTCCCTGGCGATCCATCCGCGCTCGACCGCTACCGGATAGGCAGACAGCGCGAAGCCGACGACAGCAATGCTGGCCGGCGCGTCCGGTCGTGAGGTGTCTGCGACCAGCCCGCTGTGAACATGCGTGTGGCGCAGGAAGTAGTCGAAGGCACCGCGTTGAAGATCGTCGATCATCCGCTCGTCGGCGCGAGTCAACGTTCCCTGGGCTTTCACTGCGGAACCATTGTCGGCCTGACCTTCCAGCGCAGGCGCTGCCACCATGGGGCCGATGGCGGCACGGCGTCAGGCAATCCGTTGAAAGCCGGGATGGACACGCACGCTGGCTCAGGTTCGAGGCTCGTCCTGTCCTCGAAGCCCGGCATGTCGGCGGTGGTGCGAAACGGGCACATGGCAGGTGGCCTCCAAGTCAAAGAAAGGCCCACTGTCCACGCGTTCGTCCGCAATGTCTGTTCGCTGTCGCACACGCAGCCGCGCTTGCGGCCAGGGTCTGTTCTCCAACGCACAGACGCGCCGACCCGGAAAGCCCATTCTCCATTTCCAAAGGAGCACAGCTTGACGACACCCAACCCCCACATTCGGGTCCAGTCGACGTGACGCGGCCGCTCGTCGTCGGAAACTGGAAGATGCATGGACTGAGCGCGCAACTGGCAGACATCGAGGCGCTTGGCGTGTCGATGACTGACCGTCCCGCGAAGGCAGATGTCCTGATCTGTCCGCCGTTCACCCTGATCGAGCGCGCCGCGCGCATAGCAGGCTCCTTCGTCGCCATCGGCGCACAGAACTGTCATCACGAGACCTCCGGCACCTGGACGGGTGAGATCAGTGCGCGGATGCTGAAGGACTCGGGAGCATCGGCAGTCATCGTCGGACACTCCGAGCGCCGTCAACATCAAGGCGAAAGCAGCGAGCGGGTCGCTGCGAAGGCGAACGCTGCAGTGGCCGCCGGTCTGCTCGCGATCATCTGCATCGGCGAAACGCAAGCGGAGCGTGCAGGCGGCGGCGCCCTGGACGCCTGTGCAGCGCAGTTGTCCCTGAGCGTGCCGAAGGGCATCGCCGCTTCGGCCTTCGCCATCGGCTACGAGCCGCTTTGGGCGATCGGCAGTGGACAGGTGCCGACTGCCGCCCAGATCACCGAAATGCATGGGCATATCAGGCAGTGCCTGGTCGCCCGGCTGGGCGCATCCGGGAACGCCGTGCGTATCGTCTATGGCGGCTCGGTCAAGCCTGCCAACGCGCGCAGCATCCTTGCGCTTTCCGATGTCGGCGGCGTGCTGGTCGGCGGGGCGAGCCTGAAGCCGGATGAATTCGAAGCCATCGTACGGGCGGCGGCGCCATGAATCTGCGCGTGGGCATCGCGGCCGACCACGGCGGCTACGCACTCAAGGCGGAACTCGTGCGCGCACTGCGAGGATGGGGCTGTCAGGTCGAGGACTTCGGCGCCTTTCAGCTCGACCCCTCGGACGACTACCCGGACTTCGTGGCTCCTCTGGCCAGCGCCGTTGCCCGGCGAGACATCACGCGCGGCATCGCACTTTGCGGCAGCGGCGTGGGCGTGGCCATAGCCGCGAACAAGTTTGCCGGTGTCCGTGCCGGACTGGTTCACGATGTCTTCACTGCACACCAGGGCGTCGAGGACGACGACATGAACGTTGCGTGCCTGGGCGGCGCGGTGATCGGCACGCGCTACGCGCTCGACCTCGTGCATGTGTTCCTCCACGCGCGCTTCTCGGGCGCCCCGCGCCATCAACGCCGTCTGGAAAAGGTCCGGGCACTGGAACACAGGAGATTCGAACCATGATCACGATCGACAGGCCGCTGCTCGCAGACACCGCTCTCCGGCTGATGGCCGATGGCAAGGGCCTGCTGGCGATGGACGAGAGCACCGGCACCTGCAACCGGCGCTTCGGGAGCGCCGGCATTCCGCAGACGGAAGAGTCCCGGCGTGCCTACCGTGAGCTGCTGGTGAGCACGCCCGGGCTCGGCCGCACGATCAGTGGCGCGATCCTCTTCGAAGAGACGTTGCATCAGCGAACCAGAGACGACGTGCTTTTCACGCAAGTGCTCGAAGACGCCGGCATCGTCCCAGGCATCAAGGTCGACCTGGGCGCCAAGCCGCTTGCAGGCCACCCCGGGGAGCGAGTGACCGAGGGGCTGGACGGCCTTCGCGCGCGGCTGAAGGCCTATTTTGAAAAGGGCGCGCGATTCGCCAAGTGGCGCGCGGTGTTCAGCATCGAGACCGGCATGCCCGGCCCCGCCTGCATCGCGGCCAACGCGCATGCGCTGGCGCGTTACGCCGCCCTCTGCCAGGAAGCCTCGCTGCTGCCGATCGTCGAGCCAGAAGTCCTGATGGACGGCGCGCACACCCTGGTCGAGTGCGGCGAAGCCACGCACCGCGTGCTGCACCAGGTCTTCGAGCAGCTCGACCAGCAGGGCGTGGTGCTCGAGGCGATGATTCTCAAGCCGAACATGGTCCTGCCGGGCACCGACTGCCCTGTGCAGGACGACATCGATGCCGTGGCGGATGCCACGCTGGATTGCTTGCTGCGTTCCGTGCCCGCCGCCGTGGCAGGCATTGCGTTTCTCTCGGGGGGGCAGCCGGCTGCGCTGGCCACGGTACGGCTGAACGCCATGCACCGCCGCGGCGGCACCGTGCTGGTGCGCAGCCCCTGGCCTCTCACCTTCTCATTCGGCCGGGCACTCCAGCAGCCCGCGCTCGCGGCCTGGGCCGGCAACGACGCCAACCGGGTGGCAGCCCAGCAGGCGCTGCTGCATCGCGCAACGTGCAACGGCGCCGCCGTGCGGGGCCAGTACAGCCTCGCGATGGAGACCGCATGAGCACGACGCTGCTGCAGCTGTACCTCGTGCGGCATGGCGAAACCGCATGGACGCTGACTGGTCAACACACGGGTCTGACCGACCTGGGCCTGACCGCGCACGGCGAGGTGCAGGCGCGCGCGCTCGCGCCGCGGCTGCGCAACATCGCCTTCTCCGACGTGCTGGTAAGCCCCGCGCTGAGAGCCCGCCAGACATGCGCGCTGGCGGGGCTCGACGCGCTGAGCCGCATCGAGACCGATCTCGTCGAATGGGACTACGGCGATGACGAAGGACTGCGCAGTGCCGACATTCGCAAGACGCGACCCGACTGGAACGTCTGGCGCGACGGGTGTCCGAACGGCGAGACGCCGGACGAACTGGCAATCCGCGCAGACCGGCTCATCGGCCATCTGAGCAAGCGGGAAGGCAACGTTGCGCTGTTCTCGCATGGCCAGTTCGGCGCCGCGTTGGCCGCACGATGGATCGGTCTACCGCTGATCGCCGGAGCCCACTTCGCCTTGCACCCGGCTTCGGTCAGCATCCTGGGCCACGAGCCCGCCCATCCGCATCGGCGGGTGATCGAGCTGTGGAACGAGATGCCCACGCTCGAGATCTCGTGAAACCGGCCTTGACCCAGAGACGTTTCAATCCGCAGCTGCGATCGTCGTGACCTCGAACCCAAAGTGACGCAGCCGTTGAACGTCCGTCTCGCCGGCCTGCCCAGCGGGAACAGATTCGCCCTGCAGCCATGATTTTTGGATGAGGATGTTCGCGGCCTCCTCGACTGAAGGACGCGTGCCCCGCTGGACCTCGTCCTCGATCGGCGGGCCGCCCTCGTCGCCCGTGCGGGTGGCGGCGACGCGCCATCGATTGAGTTCATAAGGCAGCGAGCGTTGGATCGCGTCGCGTGTCAAGCCGACAGAGAGGCTGCGATCCGGCGGCCGCACGCCGGTGACCCACTCAGGTGCGATGAGAACGCTGTGCCCCGTCCACCAGTGGCGCGTGTCGATCACGATGGCGTGCACGGCCCGACTCTCCGCGTCGACCAGCAGGTCCTGGACAAGCCCGGCATCGCCATCGAGCGCATGGACGCGATAGCCCGTCAATGCATTGCAGCTGCGCCAGTGCGAAGCCTCGCCGCAGGCCGGTTGGTCGCGCGTCGAAACCCCAGGTCCGTCGTTCGGCCGGATCGGGCTCGCAAAGACCGGCATCGCCCGGCATTCGAGCCAACCACTCGCATCGACCACCAGGTCGCGGACGACCCATTGGCCGTCATCGAAGGAGAAATCCAGGGTGTCACTCATGGGTTCACTTTGAGACGCCTCGCGTACCGCGTCTGTTCGCTGCCGTACCCATGCCAGCGGCGAAGACAGAGGATGGCACGGCGCGCGCGCCGCGGTCACGTGTGCGCCAACGAACAGACCTCGCGGCAGGCACCGCGCACAGTGACCGCACCACCCTTTTCCGACCGCCCCGCCCTTGCACGCTCAACCCTCTCTCCTTCGATCCGACACGAAAGCCGAACCCATGACGCAGACACCCACCCTCAATCGCCGCATCGTCCTGAACGCCCGACCGAACGGCGCGCCGACCGCGCAGGACTTCCGCATGGAGCACGGCGAGGTGCCGCAGCCCGGTCCGGGGCAGGTACTGCTGCGCACGCTGTACCTGTCGCTGGACCCGTACATGCGCGGTCGCATGAGCGACGCAGCGTCGTACGCGACGCCCATGGCCCTCGGCGACGTGATGGTGGGTGGCACCGTCTCGCGCGTCGAGCATTCCGCACACGCAGGTTTCGATCCTGGCGCACTGGTGGTGGGGGCGGCCGGCTGGCAGGACTATTCACTGGCGGATGGCGAGGGGCTCAACGCGCTGTACCCGGGGGACCCGCACCCTTCGCGCGCGCTGGGGGTGCTCGGCATGCCGGGCTTCACCGCCTACATGGGGCTGCTGGACATCGGCCAGCCGGTGGCCGGCGAAACCGTCGTGGTCGCGGCTGCCAGCGGCGCGGTCGGCTCGGTGGTCGGGCAGGTCGCCCGGCTCAAGGGTTGCCGTGTCGTGGGTATCGCTGGCGGGAACGAGAAGTGTCGTTACGTGGTCAACGAACTGGGTTTCGACGACTGCATCGATCACCTTGCCGAGGGGATGCCGAACGCGCTCGCGGCTGCCTGTCCGGCAGGCATCGACGTGTACTTCGAGAACGTGGGCGGCGAGGTGTTCGACGCGGTTTTGCCCCTGCTCAACACCCGATCGCGCATTCCCGTGTGCGGGCTCATCGCGGGCTACAACGCCACCACGTTGCCGGCCGGTCCCGACAGGTTGGGACTGCTGGAGGCCACGCTGCTGAAGAAGCGCATCCGCATGCAGGGCTTCATCACGATGGCGGATTACGGCTCGCGCTGGAACGAGTTCGCTGGCGCGATGCGCGAGTGGGTGCGCGAAGAGAAGGTCAAGGTTCGAGAAGACATCGTGTTCGGTCTGGAGAACGCACCCGATGCTTTCATGGGCATGCTGCAGGGCCGGAATTTCGGCAAGTTGATCGTGCAACTGGCATACGAATGAGGCATGTGGCCGCAAGGCGGCCACATGCCATCAGGGTTTCACCACTTGTTGCCTCGGTGGATCACTGTCCTGCGTGCGCAGTCCAATAGGCGTTGACCTTCACGCTCTCGGCCACAAAGTTGTCCCTCTGGAAGTTCTGGTCTTTCTTCACGTGCGGCGCGGACTCCATCGTCGACTTCACCGTGGCCAGCACGAGCAGCTTGTTGCCGGCCGCAGCCTTGAAGCTCTCCCACGGAACGGGCACGTACTTCTTGTCGATACCGAAGATGCCCCCCCGACCGATAACGAGGTAGGCGACCTTGCCGGTCTGGGGGCTCACCACGATGTCGTCGACGCTGCCAAGGTCTTCCCCCTGCGGATTGACCACACCCGCACCGACCAGCTGGTCAGAGCGAAACGCCACGTCACTGCCGGAGACGGGAACGGCTGCCGCGATCTGCTGGCGGCGCCAGGCTGATACGTCCATGCGCGGAACCTTGCCACTGCTCAGGTCCGCCGCATAAGCGGTGTAGACGGTGCGTGCAGCGCTAAGTGAATCTTCGCAGGCCTGCTGGTCACCGCGCTGCGCCAGGATGTTGGCCGAAGCGATTAAGGTGCGCACCTCGTAGCCCGGACGCACGTTGGAATAGCCCACGCCCGCGGCGGAGGGTTCCGCAACGTAGCCGTAGCCATAGCCGTACATCGGATAGCCATACCCGTAGCCGTAGCTGTGAAGCCAGTAGCCGTCCTTTTGCAACTGGCCGTCAAATGCCTTCAGGTCAGAAAGGCATTGCTGCGCCGGCTTCGCGGCGGCGGGCTTGGCGATTGCTCCGGGTGAGACAACGCCGATGCAAACCGATGCGACGAGCGATGCGATGACCGACAGTGAGGAAGTATTTTTCATGATTGGGGGCCTTGGAGAAAGTTTCAAAGTGCGTCTGCGGCAGCGAAAGAATCCGACCAGTAGCCGGCACGTCCGTAGTGGCCGCGCAGGTCGAGGTCCGACTGCAGCGTCCAGCTCTCGCTCGAGTCATAGACGGGCGCGGATTTCACGGCATCGCGGCTCAGGTCGACCGACACCGTCTTGCTCGACCAGTGCACGCCGGTGATCCACTCCGGCGCCACCAGCACCTTGTGACCCATCCACCAGTTGCTCGTGTCGACGATCAGGTAGCGGATGGCCCAGGTCTTCTCGTCCACCAGGAAGCCGGAGACATGGCCGATCTCTCCGTCGTTCGCTTCGAGGTGATAGCCGGTGACGGCCTTGCAGCTGCGCAGGTGCGGATCGTCGTTGCGATGGCGCTGCCGTTCGGTGCGCAGGTAGGCTTCCATCTCGCGTTCCCGCTCGACGCGGTCCATGCCGTAGCCCATGTAGCCAGGAACCATGCCGTAGGGATAGAGGCCGCCGCCCCACAAGCCGGCGCCGTCCCAGTAGCTGCCGTAGCCGTAGTACCCCATGTACTCCTCTTCGTTCTGGCGCGAGACGGGCTTTTCGGTGTCGATGTCGGGGCTGTTCTTGACCTGTTCCTTCGTGATCGAGACCGGGAAGGTCCTGGCCACCCAGTTGGGTTCGTGGATCGAGATCGGCGATACCAGAACCTTGCGGCTCGTGAGCCAGGAGCCGGCGCTCACCACCAGGTAGCGGACGACCCAGGTGTCGTCGTCGAAAAAGAAATCCTTGACGTCGCCGATCTCGCCATCGGTGGCCTGGATCGCGTACTTCTCTAGCTCATGGGTGCTGCGCAGCATGGGAGTGTCCTTTCAGAATGCCGAATCGGATCGATCGGCGGAATGCGTCATCGCGGGTGGAGGAGTTCAAGGGACCAATGTCATCGCAACCGCCACTGCCGTCTGTTCGCCACCGCACGCGATGCGGCAACGACGACGCCGGTCAGGTGTCAACCTGGTCGCGCAGCGCCTTGAATCCCGAGATGACATCCGACAGTTCTTCGTCGATCCGCGCCTGGCGCAAACGGTGCAAGGCGTCGCCCAGCGTGCCCAGCATCTCGTCGATGTTGCGGTCGGCGCGGTCCATGGCCGCCAGCCGGCTCGCGTTCTCGCTCGCGAGCGACTCGGCACAGGCGCGAAACAGGGAGACGAACAGGTACTCGCGGATCAGGGCACGCAGCGTGGCCGTCGGGTCGCCCAGCGTCTCGGCCAGCATGGCGGTCGGCCACGGTTGCTGCGCCAGTCGGCGACGCCATTCATCGTCCAGTGGCAGCAGCCGCTGGCCGACCGGCGCGAAGGTCGAGCCGGCGCCAGGCCGGTTGTAGAAGAGGTGCACCTCGGCCGCGGTTTCACGCCGCTCGGTCCCGAAAGATTCCTCTAGAACGGTCAGGAGAATCTCATCGACCAGCGCCGCGATCGCCTGGACAGAATCCGGCACCGCGAAGACGCCGAGCAACGGCATGTCGGTGTCGAGCAGGCTCGCGTGCACGCGCTCCCCAACGGCCCAGACCTGTGCTGGCGCGGGCATTCGGGCCAGCGAGGCGCGCGCATGGTCGACCACCAGATCGTTGAAACGGCCGACGAGCCCCTGGTCGGATCCGAAGACGATCGCGCGGACCCCGACCGCCGCCTTCGGAGCCGGTGTCACCGGCACCAAGTGGAGCGCCTCCATGCGGAAGCACACGCCCAGCCCGAGTTCGACGCTGCGCGCGTAGTCGCCCAGCGCGGCCACCGACCGTTCGTACTGGCCGACGCTGGCTGCCGCTTGCGCCTTCATCGCGCGGACGACCGACTGCAGGTCGCCCGCACTGCCGATCTTGCGGCGCAGACTGGCGGGGCTGTCCTGCTTCACCGCGTGGTCTCAGCCCAAACCTGCGATCGCGGCGCGCGCCAGGTCGACAATCGTGGCCCGGTCTTCTTCGCTCAGCGCCTTGGCGCTGCGCAGCCGTTCACCCAATGCGGCCGGAATGCCGTGGGCAGCGGCGGTGCGCACAGCCTGCTCCGCCTCGGCCATGCGTTCCAGCGGGACCGGGTCGAACAGTCCAGCGGTCAATGCAAGCACGGTGGCGATCTGCGCCGGCACGGTCACTGGCGAGAGCTCCGGCTGCTTCAGGCAGGCACGGATGCGCTGGCCGTGCGTGATCGACTGCTGCGTGTCGTCGTCCAGATGGGCGCCGAAGCGCGCGAAGGTCTCCAGCTCCTCGAACTGCGCATAGGCGAGCTTGAGGTCGCCGGCCACGGCACGGAACGCCGCCAGCTGGGCCTTGCCTCCCACGCGCGACACCGACTTGCCCACATCCACCGCAGGCAGCACGCCCAGCTGGAACAGCGTGGGCGACAGGTAGATCTGGCCGTCGGTGATGGAGATGAGATTGGTCGGTATGTACGCGGAGATGTCCTGCGCTTCGGTCTCGATGATGGGGAGCGCGGTGAGCGAGCCGCCGCCGCGCGCCTCGTTCAAATGCGTGGCCCGTTCCAGCAGCCGCGAATGGATGTAGAAGATGTCGCCGGGAAAGGCCTCGCGGCCCGGCGGCCGCCCGAGCAGCAGCGACAGTTCGCGGTAGGCACGCGCATGCTGCGTGAGGTCGTCGTAGACGATCAGCACGTCCCGCCCCGCTTCCATGAAATGCTCGGCGATGCTGGTGGCCGCGTACGGCGCGATGTACGACAGGCCCGGCGGGTCGTTGCCCTCGGCCACCACCACCACGGTGTACGCGAGCGCACCCTGCGCGCGCAGCACGGCCACGACCTTGGCCACAGCGGAGGCACGCTGGCCGATCGCGCAATAGACGCACACCACATCGTTGTTGCGCTGGTTGACGATCGCATCGATCGCGATCGCGGTCTTGCCGGTCTGGCGATCGCCGAGGATGAGTTCTCGCTGGCCGCGCCCGATGGGAATGAGCGCATCGATCACCTTGAGGCCGCTCTGCAGCGGCACGGTAACCGGTGCGCGGTCCATGATCGCCGGCGCCGGGCGCTCGATCGGCGCACGCCGATCGCCGGTGAACGCGCCGAGTCCATCGAGCGGCTTGCCAAGCGGATCGATCACCCGCCCGAGCCAGCCGTCACCGACGGCGACATCCATCACGCGGCCTTCGCGCAGCGCCTCGTCGCCGCTGCGCAGCTGGGTGTTGTCGCCCAGCAGCACCACACCGATCTCGTCCTCGTCCACATTGAAGGCGATGCCGGACACGCCACCCGGAAACCGGATCATTTCCGCATAGCCCACGCCGGGCAGTCCACCAACGCGTGCCACGCCGGTGGCCACCGAAAGGATCGTGCCGACCTCGCGCACCACGAGCCGGGGCACGAAGTCCGCGCGCGCCTGGTCGAGCGCCGAGAACACCGCGTCGAAGCTTTGCTGCAGGTTGCCGGGTGCTGCCTTCACGCGGCACGCCCGGCGGAGCTGGGCACCGCGGCCGGCTTGAGCAGTTCATGCACACCGCGCTCCAGCGACGCGAGGTAGTCCGCGATACTCCACGCCACCTTGTGCCCGTTGGCGCTCAGTTCGATGCCGCCGACCAACGCCGGTGCCACCTCGTAGTGCAAGCTGAGCTTGATACCGAAGGTCTCGTTCACCGCCTTGTGCACGGCCGTGCGCTGCGCGGTGGGCAGCGCGAACGCGGTGCGCACGAGCGCGCCGTCATTCGCCGACTTCAACGCAGTGGCCATCTCCTGCAGCGCAGTACCTTCGAGCGAGTGCAGGCGAGCGATGAAGAGCTCGCAAACGCTGGCCTCCAGGTCCACCGTGGCCAGGTCGGTCAGCGCCTGGCGGGCGACCGCAAACACCTCAGCCTGCGCGCGCTGGCGCAATGCCTGGTCGAGTGTCGTGGCGTCGCTGGCCGTCGAGAGTCGGCGCGCCGCTGCGAGTGCGTCGGCTGCCGCGCGTGCGGCATCGAGCAGCTTATGACGCTCGGCCTCTGCGCTGGTGGTGGCCTGCGCCAGCAGCGCGGCGCGTTGCTGATCGAAGGCATCGTTCTTTTGCTGTAGATCGGCGCGCTCGGTCTGCGCAGCGGCCTTCTTCTTGTCGGCGTCTGCGAGCTGGGCGGCGATGCGTTTTTCGCGCGCATCGATGGCGGCGAGCACCGGCTTGTAGAGAAAGCGCTTCATCAGCCACACCAGCACGATGAAGTTGAGCGCCTGCGCACCGACGGTGAACCAGTCGATCAGCATTGGCTACTTTCCCAAAACCTTGACCGCCTGTTCCAGCGCGGCGTTCCAGAACGGGTTGGCGAAGATCAGGATCATCGAGACCACGAAGCAGTAGATCGCGGTCGACTCGATCATCGCCAGGCCGACGAAGAGCGTGCGGGTGATCGTGGCCGAGGCGTCGGGCTGCTGCGCGAGCGCGGTCAGCGCGGTCGCGACAGCGCGGCCTTCGGCGAGTGCCGGCGCCATGGTCCCGAAGCCGGTGGTAATGCCCGCGATGGCGATCGAGGCAATGGCGATGTAGGTAAGGCTGTCCATGGAATGCTTTCAGTGGTTCGCAGCGGGCTTGGGGATCGGTGTGCGGGTGCGGGTGCGGGTCGCTGCCGCGATGTACACGGCGGCGAGGATGGAAAAGATGTACGCCTGCACCATGCCGGTGAGCAGGCCCAGCATCGTCATGACGACCGGAAAGAAGAACGGCGTGATGCTCAGCAGGATGCCGACGATCATGGCGCCGCTCATCATGTTGCCGAAGAGGCGCACCGCCAGTGCGAGGGTGCGCGACACCTCGCTGATGAGGTTGAAGGGCAGCATCACCGGCGTGGGCTGCACATAGGTCTTGAGGTAGCCGCCGACACCCTGCACGACGATGCCGAAGAAGGGAACGGCGATGAACACGCTCACCGCGAGCGCCACGGTGGTCGAAAGTGACGCAGTCGGCGATTCGAAGCCGGGGATGACCGTGCACAGGCTGGACGCCGCGACGAACAGGAACAGCGTGCCGAGGAACCCCAAATAGCGCCTGGGTTCCACGAGGCCGACCTCCTCGATCTGTTGCAGGATCGCCGTCAGCACGATCTCCAGCAGGCTCTGCCACCGCGACTGGGTGCGCCCGGTGCTGAGCTTGCGCGTGACGAGCGCCGAGCCGAGCACCAGCACCCCCATCAGCGCCCAGGTGAAGACGATGGTGGCATTGAGCTTGACGAAGCCGTGCTGCCAGAAGATCCATTCGTCGGGACTAAGGCGCATGGCGGGCTCCGGTTTCGGTGTGCATGCGGCCGGGGGTCGGTGGCAGGCGCGTGAACCACGTCACAGCAACGCGGGCCAGCACGAAGCCGAACAGGCACAGCAGCATTCGCCGTAGGTCTCCGCCGGCCACCAGATAGAACCCGCCGAGCGTGATGCCCATGCGCAGCAGCATGCTGGCCAGCATGCTGAGGCCCGGCCGCTGGAAAGTCGCTGCGCGACGCACCGTCCACCAGAGACCGGCGTAGAAGATCAGGCCGAGGACCGCACCGCCCGTGACGGGCAGCAGCACCGCGAGCGGCGCCGTCATCAGGCTGGCGAACAGTTCATGCATCGTCGTGGCCCTCGCCCTCGTGCATGGCCCGGTCTTCCCGCGCCACCCAATGCCAGGCATTCAGGCAACCGAGCGCCAGCCCGCCGACCAGCAAGGCCAGCGTCCACGGGTGCGCGCCCGGGTGATGGCGGTCGAGCCACACGCCCAGCGCGGCGCCGAGCAGCGTCGGCACAACCACAGACCAGCCAACGAGTCCCATCATCCCGAGGCCGAAGAACACACCGGGCGCGCCATCGCGACGCGCCTTCAGCTTGCGCGCAGCCTGGGTACCGACCTCGTCGGCCAGCGTGTGCGCCCGCGCGGTGCGGCGATCCGATTCGCCCTGGGGATCAGCCATGCTCGAACCCCGCGACGCGCCGCAGGAACCCACTCTCCAGCCGCGTCATCGCGTAGCGCAGATCCTGGTCCTGCTGACCCTGCCGCTCAAACTGCTGCGTCACCGCCGCGTGCAGTTGCGCGAGATCGGTGCCACGCAGCGCGCGACGCACCGACACGAGCACCTCGGCGCCGGTCTTCACGAGCACACCCTGGTCCACCGCGACGAACACCTCTTCGCGCGCCGCGTTTTCATAGGTCAGGATGCCGGGCGCCAACGCCGCCACGCAGTCCAGCCGATGCGGCAGCAGGCCGAATGCGCCCTGCGGCGTCTGCGCGACGATGCGCGACACAGCGCCGTCGTCGACGAACACCTCGAACGGCAGCAGCACCTTAAGTCGCATGCGCGGTCTCGGGCTGTGCATCGGCGGCCTTCGCAGATTGCGGCTTTGCCTTGGCTTTCGCTTCAGAGATCGCGCCGATCATGTACAGGGCGCTCTCGGGCCGGTCGTTGAACTCGTCGGCGAGGATGCGTTCGCAACCGTCAAGCGCGTCCGCCAGGCCCACGAGCTTGCCCTTGAGGCCGGTGAACTGCTCGGTGGTGAAGAAAGGCTGCGTCAGGAAGCGCTCCAGCCTCCGCGCTCGTGCGACCACCTTGCGGTCGGACGGCGACAGCTGTTCGAGGCCGAGCATGGCGATGATGTCCTTGAGCTTCGCGTACTGCGCGAGCGTCTGCCGAATCTCCTGCGCGAGCGCGTAGTGGCGCGCGCCCACGATGCCCGGGGTCGCCATCCGGGAGCTCGACTGCAGCGGGTCGATCGACGGATACAGTCCCTCGCTGGCCCGCTCGCGCGACAGCACGATCGAGGCCGACAGGTGAGAGAAGGTGTGCACCGCCGCCGGATCGGTGAAATCGTCCGCCGGCACATAGACCGCCTGGATCGACGTGATCGCCCCGCTGTCGGTGTTGGCGATGCGCTCCTCGAAGCCCGCGAGTTCGGTGCCCATCGTGGGCTGGTAGCCCAGCCGCGAAGGCATCTGCCCCATCAGGCTCGAGACTTCCATGCCCGCCTGGATGTAGCGAAAGATGTTGTCGACCAGCAGCAGCACGTCGCGGTGCTCGTCGTCCCGAAAGTACTCGGCCATGGTCAGCGCCGCGTCTCCGACGCGAAAGCGCGCACCCGGCGGCTCGTTCATCTGGGCGAAGATCATGACCATCTTCGCCAGCACGCCCGCCTCCTTCATCGCGTCGTAGAGTTCCGCGCCCTCGCGACAGCGTTCGCCGATGCCGCAGAAGATGCTCACGCCGTCCTGGTGGTCGACCATGTTGTGGATCATCTCGGTCAGCAGCACCGTCTTGCCCACGCCCGCGCCGCCGAACAGACCCGCCTTGCCGCCGCGCTCGAGCGGCGTCAACACGTCGATGACCTTGATGCCGGTCTCGAAGACTTCGGAGGTGGTCGAGCGCCGCGACAGCGCGGGTGGGTCGCGGTGCACCGAGCGCCATTCGCTCTTCGCCAGCGGCTCGCCCCGATCGATGACATTGCCGAACACGTCGAACATGCGCGAGACGATGGCCTTGCCAACCGGCGCGCGCAACGGCCCACCCGTGTCGCGCACCTGCGCGCCGCGGGCAAGCCCCTCCGTGGTCGTCAGCGCAATCCCGCGCACGTGGCGCTCGTCGCGTTGGGTCAACACCTCGATGACGATGCTGTCGTTATCGCCCGCGTGCAACACCGAATGGATCATCGGCAACATGCCTTTAAACCGTACATCGACCACGCTGCCGCGCACTGCCGTGACGCTGCCGAGATTCGAAGGAATTTTTTCCATGGACCCACCGTAGACACGGTAGCCCTGCTGGTCTGTGCGTTGGCAAACATAGCGGCCGTGCGTGCGGCAGCGCACGGACGCACGCACCATTCCCGCCTACGCTGCAGCCGCGGAATGGTCACCGCGACCGTGCCGCGCATAACGTCTTCTGGGCGTCAGGAAGATGAACATGGATGCACCGAATCGCCCACAAGCACCTACCGATATTTCTCGCGAGTTGCACGCATTGGCATTCAATAGCGGCTCCTCGTCGCTCAAGTTCGGCCTTTATCGCGTGCGCGGGACGCAGGTGCTGCGGCTCGTCAGCGGCGAGGCGGAAGGACTCGGACAGCAGCGTGGAGCCTTCCACGCGCAGGACGAGAACGGCACGCTGCTGCTGAGCGAATCGGCTGCGCCGGCCAGTCAGGCTGAAGCGATCGGGCGGATCGTCGATCTGCTGGCAACGTCTCATGCGCCATCGCCGCAGGTCATCGGGCATCGGCTCGTCAATGGCGGCACCGCCCACCGGGACCACTGCAGGGTCGACGATAGCGTCTTGCGCGAACTCGAGGCCGCGATCGCCTTCGCGCCCCTGCACATGCCCGCAGCGCTGTCGTTAATCCGTTGCGCAAAGGCCAGCTTCCCCGGCCTGCCGCAGATGGCATGCTTCGACACCACGTTCCACCAGACGCTGCCGGATGTCGCACGAATCTTGCCGTTGCCACGCGAGATGATCGCTTTGGGCATTCAACGCTACGGCTTTCATGGCCTCTCCTGCGAGTCGATCGTGCGTCAGCTGGCGGCCGAGCGTTCCGACGGCGTACCGCATCGGCTGGCGATCGCCCACCTCGGCAATGGCGCCAGCATCACCGCGGTGCGCGATGGCATTTCCGTAGACACGAGCATGGGACTCACCCCGAGCGGCGGCGTGATCATGGGAACCCGCAGTGGTGATCTCGATCCCGGCGTCCTGGTCTATCTGGCCCGCGAGCGGCAGTTCGACGCAGCGATGCTCGAAGACCTGGTCGACCACCGCAGCGGACTGCTTGGCATCTCGGGGTTGAGCGGCGACATGCGCACGCTGCACGAGGCCGCCGCTTCGAACGCCGCGGCACGCCTGGCCATCGACATGTTCTGCCAGTCCGTTCGCAAACAGTTGGGCGCCATGAGCGTCGTGCTGGACGGCCTCGATCTGATCGTCTTCACCGGCGGCATCGGAGAAAACGACGTCGCGGTCCGTTCGAACATCTGTCGAGGGCTGTCATCGATCGGTGTCCATTGGGGCGACGACAGCGCTCCACCGAGCGATCGACCGGGCGCACGCTGCCAGGTGCGCGTGCTGCCGTCGCAGGAGGACGAACAGATCGCATTGCACGCGACGTCGCTGTGTCGAGACATCGGCCACGTCTGACCGTCAGCGTCAGCGCGGCGCCGACTGCGTGATCGGCAACGCCAATGCCGCACGCATGGCATCGATGACATGCTGGTAATCGGCTGCACCGAAGATCGCGCTACCGGACACGACAGTATCGGCGCCCGCGTCCGCAACGCGGCGAATGTTTTCGGCGTTGACACCTCCGTCGACCTCCAGCCGTATG
Source organism: Variovorax sp. H27-G14 (assembly GCF_046156345.1). Taxonomy (NCBI): domain Bacteria; kingdom Pseudomonadati; phylum Pseudomonadota; class Betaproteobacteria; order Burkholderiales; family Comamonadaceae; genus Variovorax; species Variovorax sp. H27-G14. Next base: position 48,535 of record NZ_JAYLVN010000008.1, on the reverse strand, counting down.
TTCCGCCCGCATTGGTCGATCAGCCGTCGAGCGGCCCGGAGCTTTCCGAGCGAAGATTCGATGAACTGCTGACCGCCGAAGCCGGGGTTGACGCTCATGATCAAGACCAGGTCCACCTTGTCGATAACCCATTCCAGGCCACACAGCGGCGTGGCCGGATCGAAGACCAGCCCGGCAAGCGCGCCCTCCTCCTTGATCACCTGCAAGGTTCGATCGACATGCCTCACGGCATCGATGTGGAAGCTGACGCGGTCGGCGCCAGCGCGTACGAATGCCCGCGCGAGCGTCTCGACTGGCGTCACCATCAGATGAACATCGATCGGAACCGGCTGGCCGTCCGCACGGACAGCGTGCCGGCGCAACGCGGCACAAACCATGGGGCCGAAGGAAAGGTTCGGCACGAAGTGGTTGTCCATCACATCGAGGTGGATCCAGTCGGCACCCGCGGCGATCACATCGCGCACCTCTTCCCCAAGACGTGCAAAGTCGCTCGAGAGAATGCTCGCTGCAATGACGAATTTGTTCGCTGTCGGGGTCATTGGTCGAGGTTCCTAACGGAAAGCGATTGATCGACGGTCGCCTGGGCCTCGTTCAGGATCTGCCTGAGGTGTGCTTCATCCTTGAAACTCTCGGCGTAGATCTTGTAGATGTCCTCCGTCCCCGAGGGCCGCGCCGCATACCAGCCAGAGGCCGAACTGACCTGAATGCCACCGATCGCCGCTCCGTTGCCGGGGGCCTTGTCGATGACGCGCTCGATCTTCTCGCCCGCAAGTTCGGTCGCGATGATCCGGTCGGGCGACAGCGTCCCCAGCTGCTGCTTCTGCAGTGCCGTCGCAGGCGCCTCCACGCGGTCTGCGAAGGGGTTGCCCAGTTCGTTCGCCAGTTCGACGTAACGCGCACCCGGGTCGCCAGCGCCGAGGGCGGTGATCTCCGCCGCGAGCAGCGCCGCGATGATGCCGTCCTTGTCGGTCGTCCAGGTCGAACCATCCCGGCGCAGGAAGGCGGCACCGGCGCTCTCCTCGCCCGCGAAGCCGAGGCTGCCATCGCTCAGGCCGGGCGAAAACCATTTGAAGCCCACTGGCACGTCGAAAACCGGGCGGCCGAGCCGTCTGGCGACCCGTTCGATCAGCTGCGTGCTGACGACCGTCTTGCCGACCGCCGCCTGGGTGCTCCACTGGGGTCTGTGGCGAAACAGGAAGTCGATGCCCACGCAAAGATAATGGTTGGCCGGCAGCAGACCGATGCCCGGGGTGACGATGCCGTGGCGATCATGGTCGGTGTCGCAGGCAAACGCGATATCGAAGCGGTCCTTGACGGCGATCAGGCGCTGCATTGCATAGCGCGACGACGGGTCCATGCGAATCTGCCCGTCCCAGTCGAGCGTCATGAAGGCGAAGGTGGGATCCACCACCTCGCTGACCACCGTCAGGTCGATGCTCCAGCGCTCGGCGATCGCGGCCCAGTAGTGCACGCCGGCACCACCGAGCGGATCGACGCCCGTGCGAACCTTCGCACCACGGATCGCATCCATGTCGATCACATGGCCGAGGTCTTCCACATAGTTGCCGATGTAGTCGTGGCGATGCGTCGTCGGCGCACGCAGCGCCTGAGCGTGCGGCTGGCGTCGCACACCGTCGAGGCCGTGTTCCAGGAAGCGGTTCGCCGCGGCTTCGATCACCCGCGTCACCTCGCCGCCGGCCGGCCCGCCGTGCGGCGGGTTGTACTTGAAGCCACCTTCACGCGGCGGGTTGTGCGAGGGCGTGACGACGATGCCATCGGCCAGGCTGTCACCGGGGCGCTTGCCGCGGTTGTGGTTGACGATCGCGTGCGAGATCGCCGGCGTCGGCGTGTATTCATCGTCGATCGCCAGCATCACATCGACGCCATTGGCCGCAAGCACCTCGAGCGCGCTGGCGCAGGCGGGCCCGGACAGCGCATGGGTGTCCATGCCGAGGAACAGTGGCCCCGCGATCCCTTGTGCCCTGCGGTAGTCGCAGATCGCCTGCGTGATCGCCAGCACGTGCCACTCGTTGAACGACACGTCGAAGGCGCAGCCGCGGTGACCCGAGGTTCCGAAGGCGACGCGCTGCGCCGCGACCGTGGGGTCAGGCCGCTCTGACCGGTAGGCCGCGACGAGCCGGGGCACATCGATCAGGACCGAGGCCGGTGCCGGCTTGCCCGCAAGCGGACTGATTCGCGTGCTCGTCATGTGCTTTGCGCATCGTCTTGCCGCACCGATGTCGCATGCTGGGCGACCTGCTCGCGCGCGGCAGCGACCACGTGCTCGACGTCGAAACCGAAATGCGCCTGCGCCACCTTGCCCGGCGCCGACAGACCGAACGAGCGCATCGCGATGATCGCGCCTTGCCGCCCGACGTAGCGATCCCACCCGAGCGCAGCAGCCGCCTCGACCGACACGCGGGCGCGCACGGCTTCGGGCAGCACGCGCTCGCGGTACGACGCGTCCTGACACTCGAACAGATCCCACGATGGCATGCTGACCACCCGGGCCGCGATGCCTTCGCCTTTGAGTTGCTCGTACGCGGCCATGCACAACGCCACTTCGCTGCCGGTGGCGAGCAGGAGCACATCGGGCGTTCCGTGGTCGGCATCGGCCAGCACATACGCGCCGCGCGCGACGCCCGCAGCACTGGCGTACACCGAGCGGTCGAAAGTCGGCAAGGCCTGGCGCGACAGCACCAGGCTCACCGGGCGATCGGTCAGCCGCATCGCCACGCGCCACGCCTCGACCACCTCGTTGGCGTCGGCCGGCCGGATCAGGACCATGCCGGGCATGGCCCGAAACGATGCGAGCTGCTCGATCGGTTGATGCGTCGGTCCGTCCTCCCCCATCGCGATCGAGTCGTGCGTCCAGATGTAGATCACCGGCAAGCCCATCATGGCGGCCAGGCGGATCGAGCCCCGGGCATAGTCCGTGAAGACGAAGAAGCTGGACGCAAACGCGCGCAGCCCCGACAAGCTCATGCCGGTCGCCGCCGCGCACATGGCGTGCTCGCGGATTCCGAAATGGAAGTTGCGCCCGGCACGGCTGGCGCGTCCCGGGTCGTACGCGACGGCGCATGTGCCATCCACAGCCGGTGGTTCGAACACGCCAGCGGCGTCGAATTTCAGCTGCGTCTTCGTCGATGGCGCCAGGTCGGCCGCGCCGCCGAGCAGCCAGGGCACGCGTGCAGCGATGGCATTGAGCACCGTGCCGGACGCGTCGCGTGTGGCCAGGCCCTTCGCATCCGCCTCGAAGGTCGGCAGCGCAGCGTCCCAGCCTTCGGGCAGTGCCCCGTCGCGAAGGCAATCCAGCTGGGTGGCCAGATCGGGGTATTCCAGCCGATACGCGGCGAAGTTCGCTTTCCACCGTTCATTCGCATCGGTGCCCCGCTGGCCGAAATGCGCGGCGAAGTGCGCCTGCACGCCGTCGGGCACGGCGAACCTTGCATCCGGATCGAAGCCGTAGAAAGCCTTGGTCAGGCGCACCTCAGCGTCGCCGAGCGGTTCCCCGTGCGCTTCTTTCGTGTCCTGCTTGTGCGGTGCGCCGTAGCCGATATGGCTCTGCTCGATCACGAGCGTGGGCCGGTCACGCGTCTCCACGAAAGCCTGCAAGCTCTGCGAGAGCAGCGCGATGTCGTTCGCGTCAGCGACATGGAGCACTTGCCACCCACAGGCCTCAAAACGTGCGCCCACGTCTTCGGTGAAGGTGATCGCGGTCGAACCCTCGATGCTGATGTGATTGGCGTCGTAGATCCAGCACAGGTTGGCCAGGCGCAGATGCCCCGCGAGCGAGGCGGCCTCGGCGCTGAGGCCCTCCATCATGTCGCCGTCGCCCGCCAGCGCGTAGACCTTGTGATCGAACAGCGTGAAGCCGGGGCGGTTGAAGGTGGCCGCAAGCCAGTCGCTGGCGATGGCCATGCCCACGCTGGTGGCCACGCCCTGCCCCAGTGGCCCGGTGGTCGTCTCGACGCCGGCCGTCCAGCCATGCTCCGGATGGCCGGTGCAGCGGCTTCCTTCCTGGCGAAAGCTCTGCAAGTCGGCCATGGTCACGGCATGACTCCCCTGAATCGCATCGCCTGTGCCTTTGGCCTCTTTGACGTCGCACAGATACAGCAGCCCGTAGAGCAGCGCAGACGCATGGCCGGACGACAGGACGAAGCGGTCGCGGTTGAGCCAGCCGCAGTCCTGCGGATCGAAGCGAAGAAAGCGTTGCCACAGGCAGTAGGCCGTCGGCGCCGCGCCCATCGGCGTTCCGGGGTGACCGGAATGCGCACGCTCCACCTGGTCGATGGAGAGCGTGCGCAATGTGTCGATGCACAGCTGGTCGAGCGTCGCTGGGTCAGTGGATGTCATGGCGTTCCTCGCGCAGGCGCCGGTAGCGGCGTATCAATGTGTCGGTCGAGCTGTCGTGCGCCAGATCCGGCGTGTCCACAGCAGCGAGTTCGGCGGCGGTTCTCTCCGCCAGCACCTTGCCGAGTTCGACGCCCCACTGGTCGAACGAGTCGATGTCCCAGATCACGCCCTGCGTGAACACGCTGTGCTCGTACAGCGCCACCAGCGCGCCGAGCGTGCGTGGCGTCAGCCGCTGCGCCAGCAGCGTGTTGCTCGGACGGTTGCCTTCGAACACACGGTGCGCCACCAATTCCTCGGCGATGCCTTCGGCCCGCACTTCGGCGGTGGTCTTGCCGAAAGCCAGCGCCTCGGACTGGGCGAAGAGGTTGGCCATCAGCAGGTCGTGCTGATCACCGAGCGGGTTCAGCCCCTGGCAGAAGCCGATGAAATCACAGGGCACGAGCCGGGTGCCCTGGTGCAGCAACTGATAGAACGAATGCTGCCCGTTGGTGCCCGGCTCGCCCCAGACGATGGGCGAGGTTGCGACGCCGACCGGCGCGCCCGAGCGTGTGACATGCTTGCCGTTGCTCTCCATCGTGAGCTGCTGCAGATAGGCAGGGAAGCGTGCCAGGTACTGGTCGTAAGGCAACACGGCCTGCGTCGGCGCTTCCAGGAAGTCGGTGTTCCACACCGCGAGCAACCCCATCAGCACCGGCAGGTTCCGGTCGAACGGCGCTGTGCGGAAGTGCGCGTCCATCGCGTGGAAGCCTTCGAGCATCTCGCGGAAGTGCGCCGGTCCGACCGCGATCATCAGCGACAGCCCGATGGCGGAGTCCATCGAGTATCGGCCACCCACCCAGTCCCAGAACCCAAATACGTTCTCAGGCGCGATGCCGAACCGCGATGCACCCTCGGCATTGGTCGACACGGCCACGAAGTGGCGCGCCACGGCCCGCTCGTCGCGCAATTGCGCCAGGCACCAGGCGCGCGCTGCGTGGGCATTGGCCAGGGTCTCGCGCGTCGTGAAGGTCTTGGAGCAGACGATGAACAGCGTTTCGCCCGCGTCGAGGTCGCGTGTGGCCTCAACGAGGGCCGTGCCATCGACATTCGAGACGAAGCGGCAGTCGATGTCGCGCTGGCTGTAGTGGCGCAACGCCTCATGGGCCATCACCGGCCCGAGGTCGGAGCCGCCGATGCCGATGTTGACGACGTGGCGAATGCGCTTGCCGCCGTGCCCCAACCAGCGGCCGCTGCGCACCACCTCGGCGAGCCCGGCCATGCGGTCGAGCACCGCATGCACCTCGGTCACGACGTCGACGCCATCGACCTCGATGCGTGTGCCGCGCGGCGCCCGCAAGGCGATGTGCAGCGCCGGACGCTGCTCGGTCGTGTTGATGGCATCGCCGCGAAACATCGCGTCGATGCGCTCGCGCAAACCGCAGTGCCTGGCCAGATCGAGCAGCAGTCGGATGGTCTCGTCGTCGATGCGGTTCTTCGAGTAGTCGAGGTAGAGGCCGGCCGCTTCGGCCACCCAGCGGCCGCCGCGCTGTGGGTCGTCGGCGAACAACTGCCGCAGATGCACATTCCCCATGTGCGCATGGTGCGTGACCAGGGCCTGCCAGGCCCGGCTGGTGCCGACGCCGCTCATGCAGGAGCGCCCAGCACCGGGGTGGCGCATTTCTCACGGATGCGGGTCAGCAGGGCGTGCCATGAATTGGAGAATGAATCGACCCCTTCGCGCTGCAGCCGGGTCGCCAGCGCGTTGTCGTCCAGGCCTTCACGCCGGAACTCCGCGATCACGTCTTCGGCATAGCCGCCGTCCATGGGCATCGCGTGCAGGACCTTGCCGTGGTCGGCGAACGCAAGCAGCGTCTTCTCGGGCAGCGTGTTGATCGTTGCTGCAGCCGCCAACGCCTCGACGTAGAGCGTGTCCGATGCGGCCGGATCCTTGGTGCCGGTGCTCGCCCACAGCAAGCGCTGCGGCTGGGCGCCGGCTGCGGCAAGCCGCTTCCAGCGGTCTGACGCGAGCAGCTCGCTGTAAGCCTTGTAGATGCGCGTCGCAATGGCGATGCCCAGGCGGTTGTGAAAAGGCGACGGCATCTCCTTGCTGGCCGCCACGTCCCACCGGCTGACGAAGATCGACGCAACCGAGGCCACCTTCGGGTCGAGCCCGGCCTCCAGGCGACGCTCGATGCCGCGCATGTAGGCCTCGGCCGCCGCCAGGTAGTGCTCTCGCGAGAACAGCAGCGTGACATTGACCGGGACGCCATCGAAGATGACCTCTTCGATCGCGCGAACACCCTCGGGCGTTCCCGGAATCTTGATGAAAAGGTTGGAACGAGCGGCTTTCTTGCTCAGGCGGTTCGCAGCCTCGATGGTGTGCGCCGTGTTGTCGGCGAGCAGCGGCGAGACTTCCAGCGAGACCCAGCCGTCCGCACCTTCGGTGGCGTCGTGGATGGGTCTGAACAGATCGGCCGCCTGCGTCAGGTCTTCGAGCGCAAGCTCGAAGAACAGCGCCTCGCCGGAAAGACCGGCAGCATCGAGGACGCGAATGCTGGCGTCGTAGGAATCACCGCTCCCGATTGCGTTCTCGAAGATCGTCGGGTTCGAGGTCAGTCCGGTCACTGACAGGTCCGCGATGTAGCGTGCCAGCGTGCCGCTGCGCAGCAGGTGTCGCGTGATGTTGTCGAGCCAGAGGCTCTGGCCCAGCGTGTGCAATGCCAATGTCGGTGTCATGAAAGATCCTTGTAGGTGGTGTTAGAGGCGTCGGGCGTCGATTCATCCCAGAGTCGGAAACCACCGACGAAGGCGGCCGCGTTGTCGGTGCGCCGGGTCCGCGAAGGCAGCTTCTTGAGTCGTTCGGCCTGTCCGCCGCCAACCACGATTTCGTCAGGCAACAGGGCCGCACTGAACCCCTCCACGACGGCACAGACCTTTCGTCGCCACTTCTTCTTGCCCAGACGCTTGAAACCTTTTTTGCCCAGGAGATCCTCGTAGTCGTGCTTCTTGCTGCGGCGCAGATGGCCCAGTTCCATCGCCACGATGTGACCGTCGACGATGAGCGCGGAGCCCAGCCCGGTGCCCAAGCCCAGGAAGAGCATCTTTCCGCCCTGATAACTGCCCAGCGCCTGCATGGCCGCGTCATTGACGATGCGCACCGGCCGCCCGAACGCGCCCTCGAAGTCGAAGCCGATCCAGCCCGGGGCCAGGTGGTGAGGGTCCAGCGCTGGGATGCCGTGCTGCACGACGCCGGGGTAGCCGATCGAGACCGCGTCGAACGCCCAGTCGGCGACGATCGCCAGAACGCCCTCGACCATCTTCTGCGGCGTCAGCACGGGCCCGGATGCGAACTTGCGTCGCGTGGTCTCGCCGCTGAACATGCACTTGACGTGCGAGCCGCCGACATCGATCACCAGAATCTTCGAAGGCACTTTTGCAACGGGCGATTTCATGGCGCGGTACTCGCGGCGGCGGGGCGTTCGCCCTTCTGGGTCGATGCCTTCACCTGCTCCGACGCCAGCGACAGCAGTCGTGCCGTGTTGACCATCGCCATGTGGCTCAGCGCCTGCGGGAAATTGCCCTGCATGTGCCCGGTGCGGGGGTCGAACTCCTCGGACAGCAGACCGACGTCGTTGCGCAACGCCAGCAGCCGCTCGAACAGTGCCTCGGCCTCGGCGTGACGGCCGGTCACGGCCAGGCAGTCGGCGAGCCAAAAGCTGCACGGCAGGAAAACGCCCTCGCCCGGCGGCAGGCTGTCGATACCGGTGGCCGTCATGTAGCGCAGCACGAAGCCGTCGACCACCAGCTCGCGCTCTATCGCCTCGATGGTGCCGAGCACGCGCGGGTCGTCCGGCGGCAGGAAGCCCACCAATGGGATCAGCAGCAGGCTCGCATCGAGTTCGGTGCTGCCGTAGTGCTGCACGAAGCTGTTGCGCTTTGGATCGAACCCGGATCGGCAGACCTGCGCATGGATCTCGTCCCGCGTGCGTCGCCAAGCATCGACCGGCCCCGCCAGCCCATGCCGCTCGACCGCCTTGACGCCGCGGTCGAACGCCACCCAGGCCATCACCTTGGAGTGCGTGAAGTGCTGCCGAGGCCCGCGGATTTCCCAGATGCCTTCGTCGGGATCGCTCCAGTGTGTGTCGAGAAACGCGAGCAGCGCGCACTGGATGCGCCAGGCGTGCGGCTGCGGCGTCTGCCCGGCGGCCCGCGCGAGATGCAGCGTGTCCATGACTTCCCCGTAGACATCGAGCTGGAATTGGGTCGCCGCCGCATTGCCGATGCGCACCGGGCCGGCGTCGCCGTAGCCTGGCAGCCATGGGAGCTCGATCTCCTGGAGCCGACGCTCGCCGGTCACGCTGTAGAGGATCTGCATGTCCGCCGGGCTTCCCGCGACCGCGCGCAGCAGCCATTCCTGCCAGGCCAGCGCCTCCTCGGTGTAGCCCGCCAGCAGCAGGGCGTTGAGCGTGAAAGTCGCGTCGCGCAGCCAGCAGTAGCGGTAGTCCCAGTTGCGCACCCCGCCCGGTTGCTCCGGCAGCGAGGTGGTCGGCGCCGCCACGATGCCCCCGGTGGGTTGGTAGATGAGCGCCTTCAGGGTCATCAACGAGCGCAACACAGGCTCGCGCCAGCGTCCCTGGTAGCTGCATTGCTGCGACCATTCGCGCCAGAGGGTCTGCGTCTGCGCGAGCGTCTGATCGGCGTCGATGGCCTCCTGCGCGGGCGTATGGGAGGGCCGGTAATTGAGCACGAAGGGCACACGCTCGCCGGCACCGACTTCGAAGTCGGCCTTCGAAGTCATGTGCTCACCACGCGTTTGCACCGGCGTATGGAGTTCGAGCGTGGCCGGTCCGGCGGTCGCGAAAAGCGTGCCTTCGGAGCGATGCACCCACGGTACGATGGAGCCGTAGTCGAAGCGGATGATCAGCTCCATGTGCATCTTCACATGTCCTTGCAACCCCTCCACGATGCGCAGCACGTCCCAGCGCTCGTTCGACAGCGGCATGCAGTCGATCACGCGCACCGCACCGGTCTCGGTCTCGAAGTCGGTCTCGAGGATGAGGGTGCCGTCCCGATAGCGTCGCTGCGTCCGGATCACGGTACCGCGCGGCGCGATCTGCCAGCGTCCGTGCGCGGGGCTGCCCAGCAGCGCTGCAAAGCACGCGCCCGAGTCAAACCGCGGCAGGCACAGCCAGTCGATCGACCCGTCGAGCCCCACCAGCGCGGCCGTGTGGCCGTCACCGATCAGGCCGTAGTCTTCAATGGGCAAGGGCATGCGCTCACACCTCCGCAACAGGGTTGTGCCAACCGCCGTCGGCGGCAATCAGGTGATTCGCGGCCGGCGGGCCCCAGGTGCCGGGGGCGTAGACAGTCACTGGCGGGTGCTGGACCAACACCGGCTCCACCACCGCCCACGCCGCTTCGATCGAGCCCTCACGGGCGAACAGCGCGCCGTCGCCATTCATCGCGTCGGTCAGCAAGCGTTCATAGGGCGTCTGTGCGTCCGGCTCTTCATCCAGCAGCGAGAACTCGCGCTGCTCTCCGACGAACTCCTTGCCGGCGCGTTTGACGCGCGCGCCAAGCGCGATCGTCGAATGCGGAGACAGGTGAAAGCGCAGATAGTTCGCGTCTTCCCGGACCGCGGCGTCGCCGAACAGGTTCTGGGGCGGTGCCTTTAGGCGCACGACAACCTCGCATCCGTTCGCGGGCAGGCACTTGCCAGAGCGCAGGTACCACGGTACGCCACCCCAGCGCCACGAATCAACGTGCAATCGGAGGGCGCAATAGGTCTCGACATCCGAATCGTTGGCGACGTCCGCTTCGCCCCGATACCCAAGGTACTGCCCCCGTACCAGATCGTCGGGCTGCAACGTGCGCATCGCGGCGAACACGTCGGCCTTGTGACGGTGCACGGCTTCGAAACCACGGCCCGCGGGCGGCTCCATCGCCAGCAAGGCGACGATCTGGAACAGGTGGTTCTGCACCACGTCGCGCAGGCAACCGGCACTCTCGTAGAAAGCGCCCCGCCCTTCGACGCCGAAGGTCTCGGCCAACGTGATCTGGACGCTCGCGATGTGGTCGCGGTTCCAGATCGGCTCGAGAAACGAATTGGCAAAGCGGAAGTACAGGAGGTTCATGATCGCCTCCTTGCCGAGGAAGTGATCGATGCGGAAGATCGCGTCCTCGGCAAAGGCCGCCAGCGCCGCGCGATTCAGCTCTCGCGCCGATGCGAGGTCACGCCCGAAGGGCTTCTCGACAATCACGCGGGCGTCGGTGGCCAGGCCGGCCCTGGCCAGCCCCTCGATGACGGTCGGGAACAGCGAGGGCGGAATGGCCAGGTAATGCGCAGGGCACTTCGCGCCGCCAAGGGCCTTCTTGAGCGCATCGAACGTACCGGCATCACGGTAGTCGCCGCGCACGTAGTGCATGAGCCCCAGAAGCCGGTCGAGCACCTTGCGGTCGACGTCGGCGTGGTCGCGCGTGATGCTCTCCGTGGCACGGACATGGAGTTGCTCCGATCCCCAGTCCGACGTGGCGACGCCGATCACCGGTACGTTCAGCGTCCCGTGCTTGCACATCGCATAGAGCGCCGGAAAGATCTGCTTGCTCGCCAGGTCCCCGGTGATGCCGAACACGACCAGCGCGTCAGCGGACGCGAGCTTCTGCGCAGCGGGGGAGACCTGGGTATCGGAAATCATGCCGCCCCCTTGGAACCAGGATCGGGATGCGGCTTTTCAACGTGGCCGCCGAATTCGTGCCGCATCGCCGACTGGACGCGGTTGGCGAAGTCGCCCTCGTCGCGCGAACTGAAGCGCCCATAGAGCGCCGCGCTCAGGACCGGCACTGGCACGGCTTCATCGATGGCCGCCTGAATCGTCCAGCGGCCTTCGCCCGAGTCGGACACGCGGCCCTTGAATTGGGCCAGCGTCGGATCTGCGGCCAGCGCCTCGGCGGTCAGGTCGAGCAACCACGAGCCAATGACACTGCCGCGCCGCCAGACCTCGGCGATCTCCGGCAGGTTCATGTCGTACTGGTAGCGCTCGCGGTGCCGCAAAGGCGTGGTCTCCGCATCGTCGGTGCGCGCTTGCTTCCCGACATTGGCGCCGCGAAGGATATTCAGGCCTTCGGCATACGCGGCCATGATGCCGTACTCGATGCCGTTGTGAACCATCTTGACGAAGTGCCCCGCGCCGTGTGGCCCGCAGTGCAGCCAGCCCTGGTCGGCGGTGCCAGCGTCGGCGCGCCGGCCCGGTGTCGGCGCCGACAGGCCGGGGCCAGGCGCCAACGTGGCGAACACCGGCGCAAGGCGCTGCACGGAAGCGTCATCGCCGCCGATCATCAGACAGTAGCCGCGCTCGAGGCCGGCCACGCCTCCGCTCGTTCCCACGTCGAGATACTGGATTCCCGATTCGTGCAACGAAGCCGCGCGGCGCAAGTCGTCGTGGTAATAGGAATTGCCGCCGTCGATGACGACGTCGCCGCTTTGAAGCAACGGGGACAACGACGCGAGAAGACTGTCGACCACGGCCGCCGGCACCATCAACCAGACGGCGCGCGGCGGCGCGAGTGCCGCGACAAAGGCCTCCAGCGAGTCGGTGCCATGCGCGCCCAGCGCGACCAGCGGCGCCATCGCATCGGCGTGTGCGTCGTGAACCACGCAGTCGTGGTGCCCGCGCAGCAGGCGAGTTGTCATGCTGGCGCCCATGCGCCCGAGTCCGATCATGCCGATCTGCATTCAATGCCTCCTGTGGGGTGGATGCGAATGACCACCGCATGCTCGCGGCGATCGTCGATCAAGGGAATGACCAAGCCGGACAGCGCCATGCCATCCAGCATCAAAGCAGGGCCTTCACCCTCAGATGATTTGGTCAGCACCTCTATCCGATAGACAGTCTCGCGATACCGATAGTTCAATCGAAACGAACCCCACTGTTCCGGCACGCAGGGAACGATCCGCAGCGCATCCGACTCGACCCGCAAGCCCAGCAGCGACTCCAGCACGAAGCGCAGCATCCATCCGGCCGACCCGGTGTACCAGGTCCAGCCGCCACGGCCCGCGTGCGGAGGCAACGCATAGACGTCCGACGCCATGACGTAAGGCTCGGTCTGGTACGTTGCGAGCGCATCAGGCGAGTCGGCGTGGCGGACCGGATCGAGCATGCGGGCGAGTTCCCATGCGCGCGGCGCATCGCCGAGCGCCGCGAACGCCGTCGCCGACCACACGGCGGCATGCGTGTACTGCCCGCCGTTCTCGCGCACGCCGGGCAGGTAGCCCTGGATGTAGCCGGGGCTCGGATCTGAATGGTCGAATGGCGGGGCGAGCAGTCGAATGAGGGCCGCGTCGCGGTCCACGAGACGACTGTCGAGCGCTTCCATCGCCGCGCGCGCGCGACCCGCATCCGCCGCGCCCGACAGCACGGCCCAGCTCTGCGCGATCGCATCGATGCGGCATTCGACATCGGCGGAACTGCCCAGCGGCGAGCCGTCGTCGAACCAGCCCCGTCGATACCAGCCACCGTCCCAGGCGCTGCGCTCGATCGCAGCGCGCAGCCTCACCGATTCGTTGGCACAACGCTGTGCGAAAGGCGCATCGCCCCGTCGATCGGCCAGTCGCCCGAACTGCACGAGCACCGTGTCCAGGAAGAAGGCGAGCCAGACGCTTTCGCCCTTGCCGTGCACGCCGACGAGGTTCATGCCATCGTTCCAGTCGCCGCCGCCGATCAACGGCAGGCCGTGTGCGCCGAAGCGCAGGCCGCGCGAGACGGCGCGCATGCAGTGCCCATACAGGCTGGCTGATTCGGGCGACTCGCCAGGCAGGTCGTAGCACGAGACCTCGCCGTCCTCAAGCGCCCTTGCCGAAAGGAAAGGTACGGGCGCATCGAGCACCGCCGTGTCGCCGGTGACGAGCACATACCGACAGGTCGCGAGCGGCAGCCACAGGTAGTCGTCCGAACAGCGCGTGCGCACGCCGCGGCCCGACGGCGGGTGCCACCAGTGCTGCACGTCGCCTTCGGGGAACTGACGGCCCGCGCTGCGCAGCAGGTGCTCGCGAACGAGCCCGGGTGCCGCGTGCACGAGGGCCATCACGTCCTGCAGCTGATCGCGAAAGCCGAAGGCGCCGCTCGACTGATAGAACGCGTTGCGCGCCCACAGGCGGCACGCCAGGGTCTGGTATGGCAGCCAACCGTTCACCAGCAGGTCAAGCGACGGCTCGGGCGTCTCGACCTGCACCGCGCCAAGCGTGTCTTTCCAATGCCGGTGCACGGCGGCCAGGGCTTCGTGCGCCGCGCTCGCCCCGCGCCAGCGCATCGCGAGCGCTTGCGCCGCCTGCGGCGTGGTGCCGGCACCAAGGCGAAACACAATTTCGCGCGCCTCCCCCGCCGCCAGCGTGAACGGAACGCGGAGCGCGGCGCACGGATCGAGCGCCGCGCCGGCCGCGCCGCAGAGGTGCCGTGACGCCATCGCTGCGGGATGGCGCAGGCTGGCGTCGTGCCCGATGAACGCGCGGCGGTCGCAACACACACTCGTGCCGGCCGAAGCGGCCTCGTCGACATCGAAGAAGGCGGTTCGCTCGACGAAATCCGTGGTGTACGCATTAGTGGCGTACACGGTGCGGTCGCCAGCGTCGACGCGGGTGCCAACGTGCATCGCCGTCTTGCGTCGTTCATCCCCGAGGACCCATTCGATGTAGCCGGTGACGCTGAGGTGCCGTACCCGCTCTGACCGATTGATCACCTTCAACACCGAGAACTTGATCGGCGCATCGATGGCCACGAACATCGTCAGTGCGGTCTCGAGGTCGTCTTCGCGGTGCTCGAAGACGCTGTAGCCGAAGCCATGGCGCGTCACGTAGGGCGTGACGCCGGGGCACGGTAGCAAGGTGGCCGAGGCGTAGCGTCCGTTGTCTTCGTCGCGCAGGTAGAACGCCTCGGTGTTGGGGTCCGACACGGGGTCGTTCGACCAAGGCGTGAGCCGGAAAGCCTGAGCATTCTCGCTCCAGGTCGCGGCACTGCCGCTCTCGGACACGAGCGTGCCGAAGGACGGATTCGCCAGGACATTGACCCAGGGCATCGGCGTCATGCGATTTGGTGTGACCGTGACCACGTACTCGCTCCCATCCGGCGTGAAGCCGCCCATGCCGTTGCGAAAGATCAGGTCACGCCGCGCGAGCGGTGGCGACGGCTCGGCAGAGACTTCGGACGCGGGCGCGGCCACGGCGTTGTCCAGTGGCGAGACACGGTCGCCCACCGGCCGACGTCGCGCGAGTTGCTGCGGCAGCAGCCCATCGCGATCGTCGAGCACGACACGGGCCACGGCCTGCAACAGATCGCGATCGGAAGTTGGCACCTGCCCCAGCGCGCGCACGAAGACACCGCCAGGCTTGCCGAGCCACTCGACATCGACGAGCGCAATGAGTTGCTGCTGCAACGACGCCCCGGCATCGCCGCTGTCGTCGACAAGCACCACCAGGTCGACGGCGAGGCCGGACAGACGCCAGTACGCGTGCGCGCGGAGAAGTTGACGTGCCAGATCGAGCCGAAGTGGATCGGCGGCCAGCAGCAGCGCGATTGGCAGATCGCCCGAGACCGCGTAACGCCACAGGCCTGACTGACCCTGCCGGTTTCTGGTCAGCACGGCGGGATCGGCCCGTAATTGAGCATCGGGCATCAGCAGCGCGCCCGCCAGTTGGGCGTACGGCCGCGCATCCTCGGCACTCGCATGCAGTTGATCGAGCACGGCCTGCGCGGCGGCCCTCGCGGCACCGTGCACACGGTCGGTCACGGTGCGGTCCCGGTACTTGCGCATCAGGTCCAGGCAGGCTTCACGGGTGGCGCCGACGCCGCTGATCCAATCGACCGTCGTCGACTCGCCAGGGGCCAGCGACACCGCGCAACGGATGGCAGCCATCGGGTCGAGCACGGGACCGGCGCTGCCGGACAACGGTGACGTGTCGTCCATGGCCTGCGGATCGGTCGCGCCGCGACCGCGGCCCATGAACCTCGCGCGATCCGTCTCGAAGGACAGAGGCTGCGACGGCGGCTGTTCGCAAACGACCTGATGGAACCACGTTGGCGTTTTCTCATCTCGCGAGCGTGCACGCCGCCTGCACACGACCGCCCTGAACTCGGACAGCACTTCGGTCTCGACGAAAAGCTTTTCGAATGCCGGGTGCGCCGCATCGGCAGCAGCCGATCCCAGCACGAGCTCCGCACAGCTCGTCAATGAGAGCCTTCGGCGGGTCGACGAACGGTTGGTGATGCGCAGGCGCCGCAGCTCAACGTCGTCGTCGGCCGACACGGCGATCACGGTCTGCATTTCGATGCCATGCGCTTGAACACCGAGCGTCGCGGTCCCCGGAGAAAAGTGCGCGTCGTACACGCCGGTCGGGGCTGCGGCGGGGTGTCGGGTCGTCGACCACACCTGGCCAGCGTCGATGTCCCGGACATAGCAGAACGCACCACTGGCGTCGCAAGTAGGGTCCTCCCGCCACCGGGTGAGCGCCAGGCCGTTCCAGTGGCTGTACCCACCGCCCGCGTCGGTGACCATGGCGTGGTAGCGCCCGTTCGACAACAGCTGCACCGACGTCATGCGACTCCTTGGATGGGCGACGGAGCACAGAAACATGGTTTGCACCCGTCGAAGCAAACGAGTCTGAATCTCGCCCCAGGGAACGTCTGTTCGCTGACGCACAGACGACGGGGCCCGTGCCTTCTACAACCGAGTGCTTACCTCCCGGAATCCTTGCCCATGAAGAACGCTTCGCTCAGCCCGGACCTGCTGCACAGGATGGACGCCTACTGGCGAGCCGCCAACTACCTGTCGGTCGGGCAGATCTATCTCTACGACAACCCACTGCTCAAGGAGCCGTTGAAGCTGTCGCATGTGAAGCCGCTGGTGGTCGGCCACTGGGGCACGACGCCAGGCCAGAACTTCATCTACGTTCACCTGAACCGCGTCATCAAGGCCCACGACCTGGACATGTTCTACATCGCCGGCCCGGGGCATGGCGGTCCCGCGATCGTTGGAAACGTGTACCTCGAAGGCTCCTGGAGCGAGGTCTATCCCGATGTGACGCAGGACGAGGCGGGGCTCAAGAAGCTGTTCAAGCAGTTCTCATTTCCCGGGGGCATCTCCAGCCATGTGGCACCGACGACGCCGGGCTCGATCCACGAGGGCGGCGAGCTGGGCTATTCGCTCAGCCACGCCTTCGGCGCCGTCTTCGACAACCCCGGGCTCATCGTGGCCTGCGTGGTCGGCGACGGCGAAGCCGAGACCGGTCCGCTCGCCACCGCATGGCAATCGACCAAGATGCTCGATCCGGCCACCGATGGCGCGGTCCTGCCGATCCTTCATCTCAACGGCTACAAGATCAGCAACCCGACGCTGCTGGCTCGCATAGAGCACGACGAACTCGACCAGTTCTTTCGCGGTTGCGGCTGGGCGCCGCTGTTCGTCGAAGGCGACGACCCGGAGACGATGCACCAGCGGATGGCCGCCGCGATGGATGAAGCCCTCGCGTTGATCCAGCAGGCGCAGCGCGATGCGCGCGAGCACAAGAGCACGACCCGGCCACGCTGGCCGATGATCGTGCTCCGCTCACCCAAGGGCTGGACCGGGCCGAAGATGGTCGACGGACTGCCTAACGAGGGTACCTTCCGCTCGCACCAGGTCCCTCTGTTGGTGAATGCCGAACACCCCGAACATGTCGCCCAGCTCGAGCAGTGGATGAAGAGCTACCGGGCCGAAGAGCTGTTCGATGCGAACGGGCGCCTGCTGCCCGAACTGGCCGCACTCGCACCAGAAGGCAACCGGCGCATGGGCATGAATCCACATGCCAACGGCGGCCTGCTGCTGCACGACCTGCACATGCCTGACTTCCGCGACCATGCGGTGACCGTCCCGTCTCCCGGTGCGCTGCAAGGGCAGGACACGATGGTGCTTGGCAAGTTCCTCGCCGACGTGGTGCGGCTGAACCAGGACCAGCGCAACTTCCGCGTCTTCGGCCCCGACGAGACTTTGTCGAACCTGCTTGGTTCGGTCTTCGACGTGACGATGCGGCAGTGGGATGCGAGCACCGTGTCGAACGACGAGTTCCTCGCCCCGAGCGGTCGGGTGCTCGACTCGATGCTGAGCGAGCACCAGTGCGAGGGCTGGCTCGAAGGCTACCTGCTGACCGGCCGGCATGGGCTGTTCAACAGCTACGAGGCCTTCATCCGCATCGTCGACTCGATGTTCAGCCAGCACGCCAAGTGGCTCAAGGTCACGCGCGAGTTGCCGTGGCGACGGCCCATCGCTTCGCTGAACTACCTGCTCGCCTCGCACGTCTGGCAGCAGGACCACAACGGCTTCACGCACCAGGACCCGGGCTTTCTCGACCACGTCATCAACAAGAAGGCCGACATCGTGCGCGTCTACCTGCCGCCCGACGCCAACTGCCTGCTCTCGGTGTTCGACCATTGCCTGCGCAGCCGCAACTACGTCAACGTGGTGGTGGCCGGCAAGCATGCGCTGCCGCAGTGGCTGACGATGGAAGCCGCCGTGGTGCACTGCACCGAGGGCATCGGCATCTGGCCCTGGGCCAGCAACGACCAGGGCGCGGAACCCGATGTGGTGATGGCCTGTTGCGGCGACACACCGACGCTGGAAATCCTGGCGGCCACGTCCATCCTGCGTGAGCATCTGCCGGAACTGAAGGTCCGCGTGGTCAACGTCGTCGACCTGATGAAGCTGCAGTCGGCCAGCGAGCACCCGCACGGACTCGACGAAGCCGACTTCGACTCGCTCTTTACGCGCGACAAGCCCGTGATCTTCGGCTTCCACGGCTACCCGTCGCTGGTGCACCGCCTGACCTACCGCCGCACCAACCGCAACCTGCACGTCCACGGTTACAAGGAAGAGGGAACCATCACCACGGCCTTCGACATGCGCGTGCAGAACGAGCTGGACCGCTTTCACCTGGTGCAGAAGGTGCTGGACTGCCTGCCGCACCTGAGCAGCCGGGCCGACTACCTCAAGCAGATGTGCCGTGACAAGCTGGTCGCGCACAAGCTCTACATCGACGTGCATGGACAGGACATGCCGGAGATCCTCGAATGGACATGGGGCGCCGCGACCCAGGGAGACAAGCGATGAGCGCAAGCACACCCTCTCATCTTTCGCACGCGCAGCGCCTCGTCCTCACGGCGCTGCTCGAGTCCCGGCGCATCGCCTTCGAACGCCTGAGCACCTTGCAGCTGGAGGGTGAGTCGCAGGTCGAAGCTGCCCGCCGCGTCTTGCTGCAGGACGCCGACGACGCACGCCAGCGCGAAGGGACCCACGAGGTCGAAGGCATCGTGGCGGACATCGACAGCGGCGAGTACACGGCGATCCGCGCAGCGTTGGAACGTATTCATGGTTCCGCCTACGGCCTGTGCGTCGATTGCCACGCCGCGATTCCGTTCGGCCGCCTGCAGATCGAACCCCAAGCCCTGCGATGCATCACCTGCCAAACCCTTCACGAACGGGAATCCAAGCCATGAGCCTTTTTCACGCGGTCGCTTTTGTCGACCATCAATCCGCCCACCTGCTGCAGTTCGCACCCGACGAAAGGGTAGAGCAGCATGTGCACGAGCAGTTGAAGTTCACACGCCAGCATCACAGTGGCGTGCGCACCGAACACGAGTTCTTCGGTTCCGTCTGCGATGCGTTCGACGGCATCGCCGAAGTGCTGGTCGTGGGGGGAAACACGAGCGTCGCCGACTTCCAGCGTTATGTGGAGAAGCACCGGCCGCAGACGATGCCCCGCATCGCCGGCTACGAGGTGGTGGACCACCCGACCGATAACCAGCTCATCGCGCTGGCACGCAGCTTCTTCGTGAAGCACGACCGCATGGTCGGCACTCGCGTGCCGACCTGAGTCTCGGCGCACACGGGCCCGTCAGGACACCGGGACCACCGCCTCTCGAGAATGGCCCGGGCCACGGGGCGGCCGGCGTTTTCCATCAGCGTCCTCTGCGTGTTGTGAGCAATGCCGCGTCGCGGTTCATCGCATCGGTTGCCGGGGTCTCAAACGACAGCACCAACAGCCGTAGCACGCACAGGCTGGGGGAAGTCGGCGGCGCGCGCCACGGCCTCGCCCGCCGCGAACTCGGTGCGCAATGCTTCGACCTGGGTCATCGCGCCGTCGAAGGCGTCGTTGCCCAGCAGCAGATGGTGTGGCGGATGGCCTGAGACCACCGCATCGATGAGGGCATCGACGGCACGCACGGGGTCGCCCGGCTGCTGACCAGAGGACGCGCGGATTTGGCGCCGCACATTGCCGGCCGTGGCGACGTAGTCGTCGATCTGGTGTTTGCTCTCGTTGGCGGAGCGGCCGGCCCAGTCGGTGCGAAACCCGCTGGGTTCGACCACCATCACCTGCAGTCCCAGTTCAGCGACCTCCTGCCGCAACGCCTGCGATAGACCTTCGACCGCGAACTTGGTGGCGCAATATTGCCCCAGTGCCGGCATGCCGCGGATGCCGGCCAAGGACGAGAAGTTAACGATGCAGCCACGCCGACGCTTGCGCATCTCGGGCAACACGGCCTGGATCATGCGGGTCAGGCCGAAGACGTTGACATCAAACATCTTGCGCACTTCTGCCTCTTCACCCTCCTCGACGGCGGCGAAGTAGCCGATGCCGGCGTTGTTTACCAACACGTCGATAACGCCGAAGCGCTCCTGCGCCGCTTGGACAGCTGCGACGACCTGGTCCTGCTGGGTCACGTCGAGCGCAAGCACGAGGACCTTGTCGGTCGCAGCGAAGCCTTCCAGGGTGGCCGGATCGCGCGAGGTCACCACCGTCCGGTAGCCACGGTCGATGGCCTGCCTTGCGAGTTCTAGACCAAAGCCTGTGGAGCAGCCGGTGATGAACCAGACAGGCGGCTCGGTCGAAATGGCATTTTGAATTTGGGTATTCATTCGTCTTTCCTTACGCCAGGATGGCCGCTTTCATGCGGCTGTAGTCGTCGTGGGTGATCTCCCCGCGCGCATACCGCTCACTCAGGATGTCCTGCGCTTCCTTGCCGAGGGGCCTGCCGTAGTTGCGGTGCACGCGGTAGGTGTAGCCCCAGTTCCCGGCGCTCGAGAAGATGAGGATCATCATCCCGAACCATAGGAACCAGCCCCAACCCGAGTACCAGTCGTTCCAATATGTGCCTGCCATTTTTCAAACTCCTTCAGTGAAAGGGATATGCCCCAAAAAGCCTGGTGGACGCGCTGATCTCACCGGGCCGAGAAATCCAGCACCACGCGCGACGGCACTTCGCCCTTGGACAGTCGCTCGAACACGTCATTGATCGCCGAGAGCGGCTGCAATTCGATGTCGGCCTTGACCTTGCCTTCGGCGGCGAACTGGAGTGCCTCGGCCATGTCGTGTCGATTGCCCACGAACGAGCCGCGGATGGTGATGCAGTTCGCCACCACGTCGAAGAGCGGCGTCGGGAAGTCGCCCGGTGGAATGCCCACCAGCACGCAGGTGCCGATCTTCCGCGTCATCGCCACGCCCTGCTGGAAGGCCGGCAGCGACGGCGCAGTGATCAGCACGCCGTGCGCGCCGCCACTGGTCACCTTGATGACGGCGTTAACGGCGTCCGGGTGCCTGGCGTTGACGACCGCGTCGGCGCCGAGCTTGGTCGCATGCGCGAGCTTGGCATCGTCGATGTCCACTGCGCACACGTGAAGGCCCATGGCCTTGGCGTACTGCACGCCCAGGTGCCCGAGGCCGCCGATGCCCGAGATGACAATCCACTCGCCGGGCCGGGCCTTCGTCTCCTTGATGCCCTTGTAGCTGGTGATGCCCGCGCAGATCAGCGGCGCCGCGGCCGTGGGTGCGAGTCCGGCCGGGATGTGCGCCACGTAGTTCGGGTCGGCCACAATGTATTCGGCGAAGCCGCCGTTCTTCGTGTAGCCGCCGTACTCGGCTTTCGCACAGACCGTCTCCCAGGCCTGCAGGCAATATTCGCAATGGCCGCAGGCCGAATACAGCCATGGCACGCCCACGCGATCGCCCTCCTTCACCGCCGTGACGCCGGCGCCCAGCGCCGTGACGATACCGATGCCTTCATGGCCCGGGATGAACGGCAGTTTGGGCTTGGCGGGCCAGTCGCCGTTGCGGGCGTGCAGGTCGGTATGGCAGACGCCGCAGGCCTCGGTCTTGACGAGGATCTGGCCGGGGCCGGCCACGGGCCTGTCGACCTCCATCAGTTTCAACGGCTGGCCGAAGGCTTCAACGACGGCGGCTTGCATCTTGGGTGTCATGGTGTGCTTTCTGGGGTTTTCGGGGGTGGGTTCACGCAGCGGCCGGCAGGCCGAGGCTCTTGACCGATTCGGTCATCTGCTGCAGCACGGCCAGTGCGTCGCCATAGACCATGCAGGTGTTGTCGGCGTAGAACAGTGCGTTGACGATGCCGGCATAGCCCTTGCCCTCGCCGCGCTTGACCACAAAGCACTTCCCGGCCTTGTCGGCGTTCAGGATCGGCATGCCGTAGATCGGCGAGCCCTTGTCGCTGCGCGCGGCCGGGTTGACCACGTCGTTGGCGCCGATGACGAGCGAGATGTCGGTGGTGGCGAACTCCTCGTTGATGTCTTCGAGCTGGAAGATCATGTCGTAGGGCACGCCGGCCTCGGCCAGCAGCACGTCCATCTGGCCCGGCATGCGGCCGGCGACGGGGTGGATCGCGAACTTCACGCTGACACCACCGGCCTGCAGCATCTTCACGAACTCGTACAGTTTGCCCTGCGCCTGCGCCGCCGCCAAGCCGAAACCGGGCACGATGATCACCGACTTGGCATAGCGCATCGCGATGCCTGCATCGCCCGGCGCCATCGGCTTGAGTTCCCCCTTGACCGCACTGCGCTTGTGCTTGGACGGCCCGCCGAAGTTGGTGAAGACCACGTTGCTCACCGAGCGGTTCATGGCCTTGGCCATCAGCAGCGTCAGCAGCAGGCCGGCGGCACCGACCACCATGCCGGCGATCATGAGCGCCGGGTTCTGCAGCACGTAGCCTTCGAGCCCTACCGCCAGACCCGTGAAGGCGTTGTAGATCGAGATCACCACCGGCATGTCGGCACCGCCGATGGGCAAGGTCATCAGCACCCCGAAGGCCAGCGCCAGTGCCAGGAAGGTCCAGACCATGGCGGGCATCGCGACGGGCGAGTCGACCAGCTTGTAGGCCACGCAGACGATGAACACACCCAGCGCCACGGTGACCAGCATCACCGCGCCATTGAGGAGCTGCTGCCCCGGTACGCGCAGCGGCTTGTTCAACACGCCCTGCAGCTTGGCCCAGGCGATCAGCGAGCCCGAGAGCGACACCGCACCGATCAGCGCGCCGAGCAGTGTCACGCCGAGGGCAGTGGCGTCGCTCGCCTTATTTCCGAACAGCTCCACCGCAGCGATGCCCGCAGCCGCGCCACCACCCATGCCGTTGTAGATCGCCACCATCTGCGGCATGGCGGTCATCGCCACCGTGCGGCCGGCCCACCACGCCACGCCGCCGCCGAGCGCCAGCGCCACGATGGCGAGCGCCAAATTGACCCACAGATGCGGGCGCGCGGCTTCGTCCACGCCCAGCGCATACAGAAAGCTGGCCAGCACCGCCACGACCATGCCCACGCCGGCCACACGAATGCCCGAGGGCGCAGTCACAGGCGACGACATGCGTTGCAGGCCGAACAGGAACAGGAAGGACGCGGCGATGCCGGCAAGGCCGACGATCAGCGGGGCCAGAGAGGGAGGAAGGAAGTTCAACATGGCGTGGTGCTCAATGCTTGCCGCCAGCAACGACCTTGATGGCTGGCTTCTTGTGGCCTGCGCCCTTGCCATGCTTTCTGGCGCCAGGTTTCTTGCCGCTGGTCTGGAACATCGCCAGCATGCGGTCGGTGACGGCGTAGCCGCCGGCCGCATTGCCCGCACCCAGCAGCACGGCGAAGAAACCGAAGGCCTGCTGTTCCACGGTGCTTGCATTGAGCAGCGCATACAGCCCGCCGACCACCACGATGCCGTGGACGAAGTTGGAGCCGGACATCAACGGCGTGTGAAGGATCGCCGGCACGTGGCCGATGATCACCCAGCCGGCAAAGCCGGCCAGCATGAAGATGGTGAGGGCCAGCAGGCCGGTGATGTTCATCGCGAAACTCATGATCGGGTCCGTTCTCGGCTCAAGCCGTTGTGCGCGTGGCAGGGGTTTTGGAAGGCGCGGGCGCGTTCTTTCCAGAGACGGCTGCGTCGGCCGGCTTGGGTGCGTCCTCGGTGCGTTTGCCGTCGTGACACAGCGCCGTTTTCGCCAGCACCTCATCGGTCCAGTCGATCGTGATGACGTTGTCTTTCAGCATCAGCTCGAGCAGGTTGAACTGGTTTTTCGCCAACAACTCGCTCGCGTCGCTGCCCACCATCGAGGGCACATTCAACGGCGCGACGATCAGCGCCGGGCCGACCTGCACCGTCTCGCCGGGCACGGTGTCCTCGCAGTTGCCGCCACCTTCGGCCGACAGGTCGACGATCACGGCACCGGCCTTCATGCCGGCGACCTGTGCGTGGCTGATCAGCTTCGGGCTTGGCTTGCCCGGGATCGCCGCGGTGGTGATGACGAGGTCGGATTGCTGGATGTGCTTCGTCAACACATCGGCGACCTTGGCTTGCTCGTCGGGTTTGAGCTCACGCGCATAGCCGCCCTCACCGCGCGCATCGACACCGGTCTCGACGAAGGTGGCGCCGAGCGAACGCACCTGCTCCGCCGTGTCGGGCCGCACGTCGTAGCCCTCGACCACGGCGCCGAGCCGGTGCGCCGTGGCCACCGCCTCCAGCCCGGCCACCCCCAGTCCCATCACCAGCACCTTGGCCGGTCCGATGGCGCCGGCCGCGGAAGTCAGCTTGGGCAGGATGCGGCCCATGTGCGTGGAGCCGAGTTGCACGGCGTAGTAGCCGGCCAACGCCGACTGGCTGGACAGCGCGTCCATGCTCTGCGCCCGCGTGATGCGCGGCAGGCGCTCCATCGCGAAGCAGGTGATCTTCTTGTCGAGCAGCCGCTGCACGAAGGCGTGCGCCTTGTCGGCATATACGAAGCAGATCAGCAGGGCGCCGGGCTTCATCGCGTCGATGACTTCGAGGGCGGGCGGTTGCACCGCCAGCACCACGTCGGCATCGGCCACCATGGCCAGGCGGTCCTCCATGAAGACCACGTCCTTGAAGGCGGCATCGGGCAGGTGCACGGCGCGCCCGGCGCCGGTCTGCATGTGCAGCCGGGCACCGAGCTTGAGGAGCTTGGGGACCACCGCGGGCACCAGCGCCACGCGCTTTTCGTGCGGCTGCGTCTCCGCGAGAACAGCGAGGTTGACGTACATCGCGATGCCGGGCTCAGCCAATGACCGGCGCGTCGGCCTGCACCGTGCGCACGAGCTTCTTGTTGACGAACTCCTGGATTCCCATGTTGCCGAGTTCACGGCCGTAGCCCGAGTCCTTGATGCCGCCGAAGGGCAACTCGGCATCCGACCAGTCGATGTTGTTGATGAACATCATCCCGGTGTCGACAGCGGTCGCTACGCGCTTGCCACGTGCGACATCCTGGGTCCAGACCGAGCCGCCGAGGCCGAAGTCGGAGTCGTTGGCCAGCGCGATGGCCGCGGCCTCGTCCTTCACGCGGTAGAACGAAACGACCGGGCCGAAGAACTCGTCGCGGAAGGCCGGGTTGCCGGGCTTGATGTCGGTCAGGATCGTGATTTCCATGAACGCACCCGGGCGGTCGAGCCGCTTGCCGCCCATCAGCAGCTTGGCCCCGCCCTTCACGGCGGCATCGACCTGCGCGAGCAACTGCACCAGCGCAGCTTCGGTGGAGAGTGGGCCGTGGCTGGTGTTCTCGTCCATCGGATCGCCCGGCTGCAGGGCCGACAGTGCGGTCTTGAACTGGTCGATGAACTTGTCGGCAATCGATTCGACCGCGATGAAGCGCTTGGCCGCGCAGCAGGTCTGTCCGCCGTTGTACATGCGGCCCCACACGGCCCACGGAATGGTCTTGGCCAGGTCGGCATCGTCGAGCACGATGAAGGCGTCGCTGCCGCCCAGTTCCATCGACGACTTTTTCAGGTTCTGCCCGGCGCGTGCGGCAATGCTGCGACCAGCGGCCACGCTGCCAGTCAGCGCCACGCCCTTGATGCGTGGGTCGTCGATGACGATGTTCGACTGTTCGTGCGAGATCAGCAGGTTGGTGTAGGCGCCCTTCGGTGCCCCGGCATCGATCCACAGCTTCTCGAACGCGATCGCGCACTGCGGCACGCAGCCGGCGTGCTTCACCACCACCGTGTTGCCCGCCATCAGGTGCGGGCCGGCGATGCGTGCCAGTTGATAGAACGGAAAGTTCCAGGGCTCGACGCAGAACAGCACGCCGAACGGGCTGCTTTCCATGTGCGCTTCGCCGACCTTCGGATGCAGCTTCGTCGGCGCCAAGAACTCGGCGCCGTGCTGGGCGTAATAGGCCAGGATGTCGGCACTGAACTTGACTTCGCCGCGGGCCTCGTCGATGCGCTTGCCCATTTCGAGGGTCGCCAGTTTGGCGAAGTCGTCCACATGGGCGCGCATCAGCGCGGCGGCCTTGTCGACGATGACGGCACGCTCCTTGTAGCTCGTGTGCTTCCAGGTCTCGAAGGTCGCTTGCGCGGTCGCGAGCGAGGCTTCCAGCTGCGCACCGTTCAGATGCTCGAAGGTCTTGAGGGTCTTGCCATTGAAGGGATTGATGCTCTCGTAAGCCATGGTGTGTTCCTGGGTTGGGGGGTGGACACAACGATGCGCGCTTGGCATTCAAGGGTCTGTGCGGCAACGTACTCAGGAAGACAAAGTGACCTTTTTTGATGGGTGGGCCGAGATCGCAATCGATGCGTGCATCGCTTGACATCACCGCGTCAACTTTGCGCGAGCAACCTTCAACTCCTGACGGTGGGACGGCGTCGGTCGTGGAAAGGCCATCCTCATTTTCTTGAGGGTGTCCAGGACGATGCGCGAGACGATCAGCCGTGCAGCGTCGTTATCGTCCGCAGGCCCGATGTACCGGGGCGAGTCCACGCCGCTGCCAGTGCTCAGATCACATGCTGGATCG
This sequence comes from Variovorax sp. H27-G14, assembly GCF_046156345.1. Classification (NCBI taxonomy): domain Bacteria; kingdom Pseudomonadati; phylum Pseudomonadota; class Betaproteobacteria; order Burkholderiales; family Comamonadaceae; genus Variovorax; species Variovorax sp. H27-G14. Next base: position 22,097 of record NZ_JAYLVN010000008.1, on the reverse strand, counting down.
CACCGTACTTCGCTGCGGAATCCATCGCCTAGAAGGCCAGCAGGAGTGCATGGCGGTTGGACGCTTGCAGCAGTGCCTGCAGAGCGCTCATGTGCTCGACGTGTCTTTGCAAGCGGTGACGATATTGCTTCTCCGACCGGCACAGCGCATTGATCCGCGTCGGTTGCCGATCCAGGATCAGCGCTTTCCGTGGCTGCGCGCGAAAGGTATTCGAATCGATCTTCATCGATGATCTCTCAGAGACCGGAGACCGAAACCCGCTGACGTTCACGGCACCAGCACGGCCGCACCCTCGAAGCGTCCAGCGCGCAGATCGGCGAGCGCCTCGTTCGCACGCTCCAGCGGGTAGCGCGTGGTCTTCGTGACGATGCCCATGCGCGGCACCTGGCCGAGGAAATTGAGCCCGTCCTGCCGCGTGAGGTTGGCGACCGACAACAGCTGTCGTTCCTCCCACAGCAGGCTGTAGGGGAAGCGCGGGATGTCGCTCATGTGGATGCCGGCGCACACCACCCTAACCCCCTTGCGCACGGCCTTCAGCGCCAGCGGCACCAGGTCGCCGACCGTGGCAAAGACGATGGCCGCATCGAGTGCTTGCGGCGGCACCTGGTCGGAGTCACCGGCCCAGGTCGCGCCGAGGCTGCGTGCGAAGTCCTGAGTCTTGCGATCGCCCGGCCGTGTGAAGGCGAATACCGAACGGCCCTGCCACTTCGCTACCTGCGCGAGGATGTGGGCGGCTGCGCCGAAGCCATAGAGGCCCAGCGTTTTGGTATCGCCTGCGATCGTCAGTGCGCGCCATCCGATCAGGCCGGCGCACAGCAAGGGCGCGAGCGACTCGTCGCTGCCCCGCTCGCCCAACGGAAACGCAAAACGCGCATCGGCAACCGTGGCCGTTGCAAAGCCGCCATCGCGGGTGTAGCCCGTGAACAGCGGGCGGTCGCACAGGTTCTCGCGCTGCATCTTGCAGAACGGGCAGACGCCACAGGTGTGGCCGAGCCATGGAATGCCGACACGCTGGCCCAGTACGAGGTCTGTCACGCCTGCGCCGAGGACGTCGATGCGGCCAACGATCTCGTGCCCCGGGATCATGGGCACATGCGGGTGCGGCAGTTCGCCATCGACGACATGCAAATCGGTGCGACAGACGCCGCAAGCCCCCACCGCGACGCGGATCTCGCCGGGCCCGGGCTGCCGGTCGGGCAACTCGGTCCATTCGAGCGAAGTACCGATCTTGTTCAGAACCATGGCGTGCATGACTTCAGCTCACTTCGTGCATTGGTTTTCCATTCTTTGCGAACGCATCGATGTTGGCGATGGTCGTCGCGGCGATGGCCGTCATCGCATCTTCGGTAAAAAAGGCCTGGTGCCCGGTGACGAGAACATTCGGAAATGTCAGCAGCCGCTCGAACACGTCGTCGCGAATCACGTCGTCGGACTTGTCGTCGAAGAACAGCGCACCCTCCGCTTCGTAGACATCGAGTCCGAGGTGGCCAAGAGCGCCGCTCTTGATGGCCGAGACTGCCGCCTTCGTGTCGAGGATCGGTCCGCGGCTTGTGTTGATGAGCATCGCCCCGTGCTTCATCTTGGCGATCGCGGCGGCATCGATGAGATGCTGCGTCTGTGGCGTGAGCGGGCAGTGCAGCGTGACGATGTCCGACGCGCCGAGCAGTTGTGCCAAAGGCACGTAGCTGACGCCGATCTCGGCGCACAGCGGATTCGGCTGAATGTCATGGGCCAGCACCTTGCATCCGAAGCCCGTCATGATCCGCGCCATGCTGGTGCCGATACGACCGGTTCCCACGATGCCGACCGTGCGGCCATGCAAGTTGAAGCCGAGCAAGCCTTCGAGCGCGAAGTTGCCTTCACGCACCCGCGCATAGGCGCGATGGATGTTTCGATCGAGTGACAGGATCAAGGCCACCGCATGTTCCGCGACGGCTTCTGGCGAATAGGCAGGCACCCGGCCGAGCGCAATCCCCTGCGCCTTCGCCGCCGCCAGATCGACGTTGTTGTAGCCGGCCGCGCGCAAGACGACCAGACCGATGCCCAGACTCTTGAACTGGCCGAGCACCGACTCGTCGACTTGATCGTTGACGAAGACGCAGACTGCCTTCGCGCCGCGCGCCAACACCGCCGTGTCGGGCGTCAGGCGGGCTTCGATGTAGTGGAGCGTGTGGTGGCCCGCGGCCGCGGCGTCGAGAAAGCGGCGGTCGTAGGATTGGGTGCTGAAGACTGCGATGTCCATGGTGAAGCTTCTTTGTGGGGTGTCGTGGGAGTCAGGCGCTGACGACCTTGGGCGATGCCACGCCGGCGATCGAAGGGCTGTGCTTCGCGCCAGCTGTGCCGGACTCGCGCAGGAAGAAGCTCAGCACGATAGCTACGATCACGCCGCCCACCAGCGGCAGCAAGGCCGTCTGGAACGCGCCCAGCGTCATCGGCGTTCCCTGGTCGGGCAGCATCAAGTGCGAGATGAAGGGCGACATGATTCCGGTCATTACGAAGACGAGGAAGTTCATCACGCCGGCCGCCGTCCCTTTGACCTGTGACGGGTTCAGCTCTTTCATCATGGAAAAAGGAATCATCGCGGCACCGGACGCGACGCCGAGCAGCAGCGCGACCGAGAAGCGCGGCAGCGTGCCCACCGGAACGTAGATCGCGGCAAGGCCGGCCGCGAGCATCACCAGTGCGCCGACGATCAGCACGGGCTTCCGGCGGCCGATCTTGTCTGAGATGTAGCCCAGCAGCGGGCAGCCGATCACCCAACCGATCGGCACCATTGCCGCGTCGGATGCTGCTGCTGCCATCGTCATGTGTTCGCCACCATGCAGAAAAGCGGTGGCCCAGACCAGTGCGCCGATCGTCGTGGGCAGGAAAAGCAAGCCGCCGACGATGCCGGCGAGCCAGCTCTGCACGTTGCCGAACACCGTCTTAAACGGGGCGACGACACTGGCGAAAGACAGCGCGCCGTGATGGCTCGGGCTGTCTCCGCTCTCCTTGGGCATCACGAGCCAGGTTGCAACGGCGAGCACGAAGCCCGCGACCGCGAAGGCGATCCACACGGACTGCCAGCCGACATGGAAGCTGCCGGCCGGATCGATCGCCATGTGCACCGGCTTGGAGCCGAACGCCGCTCCGGCCATTCCCAGGCATTGCGTGAAACCGATGAACATCGCCAGCATGCGCGCCGGCAGATAACGCGCGGCAACATAGGACGAACCGATGAACGCAAAGATCGCTCCAAGCGCCTGCAGCACGAAGCCAGCCATGCCTGCTGCCTCACTACCCTGCGCAAAGACCAGACATCCGATGCCAACGACGGCGATGCCGAACGGAATGGTGCGACGCGCGCCGTAGCGGTCCAGCAGCACACCGGCCACCAGCGCCATCAGCGCATACGCAACGTAGTAGGCGGAGATCATCGCGCCGATGTGGTTGCCGCCCCAGGCGTGGGTGAGCTCGGTCTGCATCACGCCAGGCGCAGAGCGCACGGCGTACTGAAAGAAATAAAAGACGGCACACAGCAGCCACGCCACGAGGAAGAGCGGCTTCAGATCGTGCGGCGCGGCGCCATCGACAACGGGTTGCGCTTCATGCGGCTTCGCTGCATGAAAGTTGTGAGAAGGAGTCTGGGTGGTCATGATGGTTTACGTTGGAGTTGCATGGGCATGAGCATGCGTGGCGACAGGGCGACCGTCTGTGCGCTTCAGTACGAACGACGAACAAAGCCACTCAGACGCCGAAGCACTGATGGCAGAAGATCGGGCAAGTCCTCCGCCAGCAGGCCGGGACCGAATCCGGCCGCGGCCTCGCCATGCAGCCACACGGCGGCCGCAGCTGCCAGGAAGGGTTCCATGCCTTGCGCCAGCAGCCCCAGCACCATGCCGCCCAGCACGTCGCCCGCACCGGCGGTGGCCAGCGTCGGCGGCGCATTGGCGTTGACGATAGCGCGGCCATCGGGCGCCGCGATCACGGTGTCGCTGCCCTTGAGCACGACGATGGCGCCACTGCCGTGCGCACCGGCGCGGGCACGGGTGAGCTTGTCGCCGGTCGTATCGAACAGGCGCGAGAACTCGCCTTCGTGCGGCGTCAGCACGCACGACCCGGTGACGGCTCGGAACAAGCCATCGGGCTCGTCACGGAATGCCGACAGCGCATCGGCATCGATCACGGTCGGCCTGCCCGTGCGCAACATGGCGAGCACCCGCGCGCGGGTGTCGGGCCCGATGCCGGCACCCGGGCCGATCAGCAGGCCCGAGTAGCGACGGTCGGCCAGCAGGCGCTCGAAGTCTTCGTGCCGCGCGACCCCGCTCACCATGATGCTGGTCAGCGCCGCGGCATAGACCGGCAGCGCGACCTCTGGCACGGCGACGGTGGTCAGGCCTGCGCCGATTCGCGCCGCCGCGCGAGCTGCCATGCGGGCCGCGCCCGTGGTCGGCCAGCCACCCCAGACGAGCGCGTGGCCACGCGTGTATTTGTTGCCGTCTGCCTGCAGGCCGGGTAGCGCGTCGGCCCACAGGGCGGGGTCGTTCTCGAAGGTATCGGGCACGCCATGTTTCGACATGGCCGGGAACACCGATGCGGGCGTGCCGATGTCAGCCACCACGAGTTCGCCGCACAGGCGGCGGCCCGGTTGCAGCAGATGGCCGGGCTTCTTGCGAAAGCACGTGACGGTAAGGGCCGACGGCACCGCACCCGCGTCGACCCCGGTGTCGGCCATCAGGCCACTCGGCACATCGACCGCGACGATGGTCAGCTGCCTTGCCAAGGCGGCCACGAGCGTTGCGGCCGCAGCGCCTTCCAGCGCGCGGCTCAAGCCCGCACCGAAAAGAGAATCGACCACCAGCTCCGCGCCGTCGAGTGCGGCCGGCGTCAGTGGCTCGACCGGACCTCGCCACAGCGCCGCATGGTGGGCCGCCGCGCCGTGCAACTGCTCGCGCGGCACCAACGCCGCCACGCGCACCGGCCAGTCGGCTTCGGCCAGCCGCCGCGCGGCCACGAAGCCATCGCCACCGTTGCTCCCGGGACCGCACAGCACGAGCACCGGGCGCGGACTCCAACGGTCGATGATGGCCTGCGCCACCGGCCGCCCCGCGTGCTCCATCAGCGTGGTCTCACTGATGCCTGAAATCACAGTCAAGCGGTCGGATTCGGCCATCTGCAGCGCGGTAAGCAGCGCCGTCGTGCAGTCCAGGGCCTTGGCGGCAACGTGAACGTGGCTATTAGCGGGATGCGTCATGAGTCGACTCGCCTCGCAAGCATTGGATCTCCTGGAGTTTTGGCACAGGATGCAGCCCGAAGCCGGTGCCGGTCTGTTCGTTACAGCACGAAGAGGCCCGTCTTTCCGCGCAAGTATGGAAGCCGACTGCAGGACATCACCTGGAGGCTCAACACCGCAGCACCTCAATCAGAGCCAGCTTCTCTTGCGAGCAGATGTTCGCCAGCGCACAGACGCTGAGTTGCTCAATGGGCATCGTTGAGTGGATGCTCTGTTCGCCCCCGCACCTTCGCTGCGGCCCATTTTTCTTAAACGCTCTGATGGCCGCGGACAGCACTGTCACGCCGGCATTGCCCGCCTTGAAGCACATTCAAATTACTCTCTCCACCCTGCTGGTCGCAATCACTGGCCTATGGCTACTTGCCGACCCGATGCTTCTGGCGCCTTTCAACTGGCTCGTCTTGCGCAGTTCTCTGATTGCCTACACCGGCATGCTAAGCATTGGCACGATGAGCATGGCTCTGGTCCTTGCGGTGCGGCCGATGGGGCTCGAGCAGTGGCTGGGCGGGCTGGACAGAATCTACCGCTTGCACAAGTGGCTCGGAATCAGCACGCTGATCACCATTTCTTTGCACTGGACGCTGACAAAAGCACCGAAGTGGCTGGCGGAATTGGGACTGATCCCCCGGCCGGAACATGGGGCCCACGCGCTGCAGACTGACCCTTTTTTTCGGGCTTTGCAAACGGAGCGCGGTCTAGCCGAGTCCGTCGGCGAATGGGCCTTCTATGGGGCTGTCGTGCGCTGATCGGCATAGCGTTGGTGAAGCGCGTTCCCTACCGGGTCTTCCGGAAAACCCATCGCCTTCTGGCCGTGCTTTTTCTTGTTCTGGGGTTCCATGCGGTAGTGCTGATGCCGTTCGCATACTGGAACCAACTCATCGGCTCGGTGATGGCGTTGCTCATGACTACCGGAGCGATCGCAGCGCTGTGGATCCTGTTTGACCGCGTTGGTCTGAGCCGCCGCGTGGTCGGCCAAGTCAAATATGTCGCGTCGTACGCAAGCATGAACCTGCTTGAAGTTTTTGTTCAGCTGAATAATGCGTGGGCCGGTCACAAGGCCGGTCAGTTTGCCTTTGTCACCTTCAACTTAAACGAAGGTGCCCACCCGTTTACGATCTCTTCGGCGTGGGAAGCAGATGGACATATGCGGTTCATCATCAAAGAGCTGGGCGACTACACTCGAACGCTGGCCCTTACGATCAAACCAGGAGATTTGGTCACAATCGAAGGTCCGTATGGCCAATTCGACTTCACTGGTCGCAATCAAGGGCAGATCTGGATTGGGGGCGGCGTCGGTATCACACCGTTCATTGCACGCATGAAAGCATTGGCAATCCATAACGACGGCAACCCGATTGACCTGTTTTACTGTACAGCTGAGCTCGACGTCAGCGCATCCGATCTTTTAAAACACGACGCATCTGCAGCGCGGGTAAATTTGCATGCGATTCTCAGCGCGCGCGACGGGAGGCTTGACGGGAAACGAATCCGGGACACCGTACCGAACTGGAAGGCAAATGACATCTGGTTTTGCGGCCCTGCAGGTCTAGGCAAAGCCGTGCGCCGCGACCTTATTTCTTCTGGTATGCACCCCGACGCATTCCACCAGGAATTATTTGAAATGCGTTGATTGCCGTTGCGATGTTACGGCGGAGCACAGAGTACGGTACAGAAAAAATCCGGGATCTTCTGACGAAAGTTGGATTCGGCGCAAATCGCGGCCTTGAAAGTCGGCGCTTCCATCGGACCGCCAAAGACGGCAGAAGCAAGGGTAGTCCGGACAGACATTGGCAAAAGGCCGGTGCGGCGCACGGTGCCTGGACGCCCGCCGATCGTGGCCTACAGGCGATGTGTGTAAAGAGATGCTCGCGAACGACATGGGAGACTCCTGTTGTCTTGAATCGGCCAAACCGGCCATGCGGCACAGTGGATCCAGATGCCGCGCCGGTCCGTTCGCAAGCGAACCGAAGGCTGCTCGAATACGGTGACGCGCCTTCAATGTTTTCCATGCATCGACCAATGGGTGGTACGAGTGCGCACAAGCGAGGCATGGCGTCTTCACACCGACCTGCACAGCATGTATGCCGCCGCTGTAGCGCCATCGCCAAGTTCATCGACGCACCTTCACGCCCCCCCTTCAGTTCGTGCGTCATGAACCAGGTTCGACCTCGATCGACCATGAAAACAATCCGCCTTTGAAGGATCGGCGTGAGGCCTGGGTGTGGGCTACCGAACAGAACCATCGACCGGCGACCTGTAACGTCAATCCATCAGTTAAATCAAGGAAATCACATGACTGTCGACTCGACGTTCACGCCCACGACGGGCCGCATCACAGGCACGCTGCACAAGCGCCCGTATGCCCATCCGGCGCTCGTGCCAAATCAAAATCTGCCAAAGGAAGGCCGCGAACAGAGTGGCAGCCGGAGTGCGGCACAAGTCCAGCAGATGAAAAAAGAGCTTCTCTGAATGACGAACAGCAGTTTTCTGGGTGGCGAACCCGCTGCGCAGTACGCAGCCGGGAGGGACGTCAATGCCCTGGGCCCGAGCGACAGCAGCGACAGCGGAAGCGATGTGCAGGGCGAGCGGACCATGCGAGGTGATGGTGACCATGCAGACGAACTCGGCTCTCTGATCGTCGACACCGCCAGCGACAGCGATGCTTCGGGGAGCGGCGAACGCGCCAGTGCGACCGGGCGAGACAGCCCCGACGGAGCAGACATTTCGCCTGACCATTTCATCGGTCCATTCGGTGAGAGCGGCAACATCGAATCGGGCGCGGAAGTTCACGCCGAGTGCGGCGGACTCATCGCCGACGACATGTCTACGAACCCCTGACAACGCAGACACCCGAGCCGGCTGTCCTCAGCCGGTTTCCCCCGGTTGCACCCCATGAATGAACGAATCAATCAGCTCCTCGGACAGATGGCAACCCTCGAAACGGAGTTGCGGGCCGCCGTCCACGAACAAGAAGGCCGAATGTTCTTCCAGCTCAAGGGCAAGCGTGTCGAATTCGAGCATTCCGCCAGGGAAGCGCATCGCAAGCTGAAGCGAAATTTTTTTCGCTGGTTGGTCACCGACCGGCCGCAGAACCTGATCACCGGTCCGCTCATTTACGGCATGGTGATTCCCTTGCTGATGCTCGATGCTTGCGTGACCTTCTACCAGTGGGCCTGCTTTCCCATCTATGGCATCACCAAGGTAAGGCGCCGCGACTACCTCGTGTTCGACCGTCACCACCTCGGCTATCTGAATTTCATCGAAAAGTTCCACTGCACGTACTGCGAATACGGCAACGGACTGATGGGCTACATGGCCGAGATCCTGGCGCGCACAGAGCAGTACTTCTGCCCCATCAAGCATGCTCACAAGATACTGGGCACGCACGCGCGATACAACCGCTTCCTCGACTATGGCGACGCGCAGGCATACGAAAGCAGGCTGGAGGCGTTCCGGGTTGCACTTGGCAAGGTCCCGTGACCACGTCCGCCCGCCAAGCGCACTGCGGTTGATGGCCGCGGCCGCCCAGAGCATGTCCGAAAGGATATTTCCGGTAGCAGATCGGGAACGAACGCCCATCGGGACTGCTGGCCAAAACGGCCATCAGCGGTATACCGCCTCCGGGAGACGGTGCCGACAACACCCGTCGTGTGTCGGCAGCATGGACGGGCGGCGCGGGCATCAACTGGCCTATGAACCTAGAGCGAGTTGGGTGAAAGTCTTCATGGCCAGGGATCGAGGCGAGGGTTCACGCAGGGATGGCAACGTCCCTCGCCTGAGGCATCCGAAGGAGGGCCGATTCGTCCGCGGACGACAGACCTTGCGCGGCCTGGACCACAGCCGAGGCGTCCGATGCAAGCAAGTCGACAGGCCTGCTGCCGTCCAGCCGTGCATTCGGCATCGCAAACCACATGGCCACCGCCCAGCCTGACAAACCTGCTGGCAGCCCAGCCCGGACGGTCTGCGGCGCTGACACGGTCGACAGGTCTCTCGCATCAAACTGGAACATTGGAATCCACAAGTTGTTGCGCCACTCGAATCCGAACACCCGGCCGGTATCGACCAGCGAGGCGAGACTGATCGCTTCGCCGACAGGGTGTTCCGCCAGCAAGCCGTCGAGGACCCCACCTGGCGCCGTGCCACCACTGGCGCGGAAGGACTGCAGCAGTTGGATGAATCCGCATGCGTCGAGCGTGTCATAGGTCATGGGGGTATCCATGTCGGGTGGAGAGATCAAGCTATCGAACTTCGCATTCGGGCCTTATCTACAAGCCATGTTGACAACGTCACGTCGTTCCGACAGTGCGGCACCGCACGGACGGAGAGCAAAAAAAATGCTCCGGCTGCACGCGGCATCTCCATGAAGGACAGGCAACTCGGCGATGCTGCTCGGTGCAGTTAACGAACGAGGCTCGCCAGCAGTTTGGGCATGTCTTCCATCCGCGTGCAGTAGTTCGGATGATCTCCTCGAATTGCACTCCTCGGCATGGTCTCAGCCAGGGCGTCGGCAGGATCCTGGACCACGCCGACGCCGTGTGCCGCCTCTACGGCGATCAGGCCCCGCGCGCCGTCGCGAACACCACCTGTCAGCACGATAGCGATCACCCGATTCCCGTACACGCCCGCAGCGGTCTCGAAAAGGAGATCGACCGGCCGGCTTGTCAGCGCTACAAGCTCAATCACGCCGGGCTCTACGATCTGCATGCTTTGCGCCATGGGCGAGAGAATGAGCTGGCCTTGCTGAACAACCATTCCGTCGTGGGCGTAGCTCACTTTGAGATGGGACTGGTGGCCGAGCACTTGCAGCACAGATGCGGCAGGTAGCGAGCCGGAGTCGAAAGCTGCAAGCACGGTCACATCGACCGTCGCTGCAAGGCCTTCGAGCAGTTTGCACAGGGCGGTAAAGCCACCACTGGCGGTGCCGATGACGATGATGTTGCGCTGCGCATTCATCTTCATCTTGCCAGGGCAACGGCACTGGACTGGCGGGAGAGGATTCGACGCAGCGTTGTCGCGAGTTCTCGAGAACCGATTGACTTTTCAATGTAGGCATCGGCGCCCGCCTCCGAGCAATCCCGTTCTTCATCGCCGGCCCTGGAAGCGGAATACACAACGAGCGGCACGGTGGGAAAATGCTCTTTGAGCGCCCGTATGCCAGCGCAACCCGAGATGCCCGGCATGTTGAGGTCCAGGCAAATCAGTAAGAGACCAGAGTCCTCGCTCGTCAAAGGTCCGGCGACTGATCCGAATTCCACAATTCTCTCGAACGGATACAAATGGCCCAGCAATGTGGCCACAGCTTCGCTCATCAACGGGTGATCGTCCACAATGAAAATGCTCATGGTCGAGAAGGCAGATGCCAGGTTGAGTTGTATGTCATAGGGTCCCGCGCTCCAAGAATCCTGCTAAACGTTCGATCTAGATGCGCACGGGAGCCGCGACCGCATTTCTGAGCGATTTTTGGAGACGCCCCTTTTTTCAGCGGCGAAGTGGGCAGAGTTCACGGCGATGGCCCGGCATAGTTGGCACCCACACTAGCGCGAGGTTGCATACGACACCGTGCGGTAACGCACACAAAAAAGCAGTCCGCGCCGGCGTGAAGGTTGATGCGAAGGCAATCGAAGCGACTCACCACATCCCGTCCGACGAAAAATGAAGCTTCGGGTCGGCGCAAGTCTCAAAGCTACCGCAATCTCGATTTATGTGCGGTAGCAGACGGACAAGTTGGCTTCCCGGCCCGAGGCTCATGGTGAATGCGAGCGACAGCGGTCCGTGATCCCGAACGACACGCAGGTGCCGCTACCACTACTTCAGGAACCAACATGTTGCAGCCCGAAAATCATCAACGGCATCTAGTTCCGTTGAAAGACCGCGCGCACGTCGTCGCTATCGGTGACGCAGAAGTTCCTGGCCTACCTGCCGGGCTCATTGAATACCATCCAGGAGCGGCTCCTGTGGAACGGGCCGGTCTGGAGCACGCGGCCTGCAGTTGCCATGCGACGGACGAGCAGGGCTATGCGGAGCCGTTGATCAGCAAATCGGCCGCGGCGTGATGTGCGCCGACCACACCTCCTTAAATCGTCTTTTGGCCAAGGACGTTTCATGCGCAGTTTTTTGACCACCAACCACGACGAGCTGCTGGCGCGGTGCAAGTTGAAGGTCGCACAACGCCCGCGCCGGGCGGCCACCGGAGCGCAGCTGGCCCACGGCCTGCCGATGTTCCTGAACCAGCTCACGAGAACGCTCGCCGCCGAAGCCAATGACGACCCCGAAGCCGGCATCCGAATCTCCGGGCCGACGGGCGGTGACGCGATGGCGCTGTCGGAGATCGGCGTCAGCGCTGCAGCCCACGGCAAGGAACTGCTGGATCTCGGCTACACCGTCGACCAGGTGGTGCACGACTACGGCGACCTGTGTCAAGCGATCACGGATCTGGCGTTCGAACGCGATGCGCCTTTCGCCGTGGCAGAGTTTCGAACGCTCAATCGTTGCCTGGACAACGCCATCGCCGACGCTGTCACGGAATTCAGCCATCAGCGCGACAGCCAGATCTCGCTGCAACAGCTGGCCGACGAAAAGCAGAGGCTCGGTTTTCTGGTGCACGAGCTGCGCAACTCGCTCGGGACCGCCACGCTGGCCGTGCGCGCGCTCGAGCTCGGCAACATGGCGATCGGAGGTGCCACCGGCGCCATCCTGAAGCGCAGTCTTTCGACACTGGGCCTGTTGATCGGCCGGGCCATTGCGGAAGTTCGCGATGAGGCACCGGACCCACGCCAGACGTTCTCGGTCGCCGCCTTCATCGCGGATGCAGCCGGCATGGCCCGCCTCGACGCGCTGGCAGGTACGGCCACGCTGAAAGTGGGTTCGGTCGATCCGCTTCTGACTGTCAAGGCGGATCGGGTGCTGCTGCACGCGGCCTTGGCGAACCTGCTCCAGAACGCGTTCAAGTTCACCCATGCAGGCAGTGTCGTGACGCTGAGCGCCCATGCATTCGGCGAGCACGTTCGGATCGATGTCGAGGACCACTGCGGCGGTTTGCCATCCGACGGTGTCGCCCGGATGTTCGTGCCGTTCAAGAAAAACACGGATGCCAGGGCTGGCCTGGGTCTCGGTCTGTCGATTGCGCGCCAAAGCGTCGAGGCCGATCTCGGGTCGCTCACAGTACGTGATGTCCCCGGGTCGGGTTGCGTGTTCACGATCAGCCTGCCGCGTTATTCACTCCAGTAGCGTTTGATCATGTTGGTAATGCGTGAGCGGATTGTCTGCGTTGGGTGCCGCGCTGACTCAGCCCGGCGTACCCAAAGATCAGATCGTCAAGTTCGAGACTGCGCTTAAGGTCGACAAGCACCGGCAGGTCGTGCACGGCACAGCGGAAGACAGGGACAGGGGCCGCGCCGCACTGACGCCATCGAAGTCGACCATCGTCGCCTAGAACTGCGCCCCACTCGGGCAGGGCCTCAAGAACAGGACATGAGCTTCACGACACACACCACACGCATCACCACACCAGCCCACTCGCTTACTGGGCGGACACTGGACGCACGCAGACGATCCCGATCGAGCCGTGCCTGATCGAGAGCGACGGACAGTCCAACGACGCTGTCTGGGGCGCAGACGGGCAGCGCTCCGTAGCGTTGTCCGTCAAAGCGACAAAGACCGCTCGGGATCATGGAGACCTGGTGCTGCTGGACTGACTTCGGCACCCAGGAAGCGCAGGGCGTGGGTCGCTTAATTTCACCGCGGACCAATGCACGCTCGGCGGCTTGCATTGACGTCTCTCTCAATTTGGCATCCTACCGAAGCCCCTCATGGCGCACCATCAGATGCTGTAGGGCGGGCCTAAGCCGTGCGAAATCATGTCGCTGTTCGTTTGGAAAGATCGCACCGCAAGGCTGCGGCCTTGCGGTGCAGGATCAAAACGCACGAGCCCTTTTGCAAGAACTCGCACGCCTGACCTTCCTCAGTCGATGCGCGTAACCTTGGTACCCTCGAGCGACAGGTTGGCCATCAGCCCGCTGCCTGTCATCACGAAGGCCACCGTGGGGGCGCGGGCAACGTTGACGTCGATGTTCGCATTCGCACCCAGTTTCATAACCGCTACTGATGCATCGATGCCGCCAGCCCATCCTCGACCGGCGCGAAATCGATCCAATGCATCTTGTGTCATGAACACAAACACCAGCGAGGTCGTCTGAGCACCTGCCTGAAGCCCAACCGAGCCAGTGGTCGTCTTGTAGTAACCGTCGACTACGCCATCGACCCTGAGTTCACCTTCGCCATACTGACCCCCAATGACGAGCCCCGCCGAAATCACGCGTGGAAAGACGAGAACACCACGCGCCTTGGAGACCAGTTCGCTGCTTCCGTGTGCAGTTTCAAAAAGCCGCGCCATCGTATTTCGGTAACCGGTATCGAGCTCCCTGCGCGCCTGAGGCGACAGCGTTCCGCTCCCCGTGACCGCATTGCCCGATTCTGCCGTGCTCGTGCTTGCAGTCGTCGAACATCCCGTGGCAAATGTCGCCAGTACGACGACGGCCGCGATCGCCGATTTAATGTGCTTCATGGTCATTTCCTTGTTTCTTGTATCGAAAGAATCGCCGCGTGAAGTTGAAGGTTCCAACCCCTTTTGCGCAGCGTCCCGTTCGACTGTCGCGCCCGGGCCATTCGACGTCTGTGCGGCACCGAACTCTGAAGACATCGAGTGACCGTTCATGCCGCCGAAGGGCGCGGGTACTGATGTCGCCACACCAGCGGCAGCGCAGCGGCGCGACTGGCGCGCTTGCTGGCCAGCACTTGGTAGACACCGATCACTCCGGATTTGAACTCGAGCGCACCGGCCGCCATGTACAGACGCCAGACCCGCCATGTTGATTCGCTGAAGTATTGAAGCGCCTGCGCGTGATGCATTTCCAGTCGCATGACCCAGTGCCGAAGCGTCAATGCGAAGTGCGGTCGCAGCGGCTCCATGTCGGCAATCTCGAAGTGCGCACGCTCCATCACACGCTGGGTGTTGCTCATGCTGCCCAGCTGGCCAACGCAGCCCGGTGAAGCACCCACTATGAAACTCCGCCCGATCGACGGGATCACAAAGCCCACTCCCGGTGGTCAGTCAAGGCCGGGGCCATCCAGACCATATCGGGAGCAATTTAGCGTTGCAGCTGCCTACGAGCAACGTCAAACTGATGCTCACTAAGCCCCACCGCTTTGCGCGCCTGATATATGTACGCTCCCCAGTGGATCTTGATCTCCGCGTGTCGGTACCTCCGGACCCAGTCGGCTGAAATACCGATAGGGCTCACCCCGCTTTTTTTCAGTTTGTCTTGACGGTATGCCCTGTGAGTCGCATCCAGTTGAGCCGTCGCCCAACAAAGCGACCGAAACGCCTTTCCAGCTTCCGCGCTATCCGAAACAGCGAGATTGATCCAGTGAGACGCTCTGACCCACACATCCCTCACTTCAAAAGTATCCACGTGACCGACTGCGCCGTAGATCAGACATGCAATAAGCGCTGCCGTTTCAAAACTTCCAACCACTTCAGGAGGCGCTCTGAATTGGCTGCTGGGCAAGTGCTCTGGCAACGAAAAGGTCCGAAGACCGCGTAACCATGCATCCGCATACTGCGAGAAGGCGACATGCGCGGGCCTAGAGCAGAGCTTCCACACCAAGAACAGATTGTGTGCGTGCATTCGGTCCTTGGGTGAACTCAAGGCCATCATCTCGATCAGTATTCGCATGGATTTAGGCTCGCTATAACTGAAGCCATCAATCCGCCGCCACAACTTGTCTTCACACCACCGTAGGTGCGTCAGCGACTCCATGAACTTGTAGAAGAAGTGCCACAGCGCGGCAAACTCCTGCGAGTCATTCAATGTCGGAGAGTGCTGTGGATCTGAACCGGCACCGGTGTTGGACAAGCTAGCGGGCGAAGGAGCGGCAACAGGTGCGCCGCCGCTGGTTGAACTATGAAACATACTGATTCCCTAGTGTGATTTTTTGAGAGACGCTCGAGCGCATCGGTGTCCAGGTCGCACCGGCGGCCTTGGAGGATCGAACCCTGCCTTTTCACTGGTGCTCGACCTCATCCACTAAAACAGCCGGCGCATTGCTCACGAGAGCGTGCTGACTTCTTGGCCCGGATCGCAGAATTTCCGAGGTGTAAGCCGAAAGGGTGAGGGCGAGAATCGGTCAAGGCTTCGCCCTTCCGGGTGCCTTCGTGGCCACCATGGCATCGAACCGCTCTCTTTCGATCTCGTCCATTGCTTCCGCCCTACGCTTCACTGAGACTTCCAACGCCTCCAAATCAAGCCGGCGTGCATTCAGCACCACACGCTGCGCCATCGCCTGCTGCAGCGACGCCATCGATGCTTCAAGCGCCTGCCGTGTTCGCGCCAAATTTCTCCGCGCCAGTTCTTCGCGCGCCGCATCCGCGTCGACCTGCGCTTTGATGCGCTTGGCTTCATGCCGCAGCGCCGCCAGTTCGGCATGAGCGCCTTCAATCTCCGCCTTGACGCGCTTGTGCTCCTTGGTCGAAGGCTCGCGCTCGCGCCGCGGTCCGCATCGAGCCAGGCCATGCTGGGCACCAACGGCTGCTTGGTACGCATCTTGGAACCTGCCCAGCGACGACCGCGATCGCTTGCCATCCACATACCCTGGGGAGATCCGATGCACCGATCGCCCTTGGTCATGCACCAGCACATGCAGGTGAGGAAACTCTTCATCTTCATGCCTGGCGATTGCCACTGCCCTGGTCCCAAAGTGCTGTCGCGCAAACTGGATCGTGTCCCGCTCCCAAGCAAGGTAGGCCGAATCGACCGCCTTGGATGGAAACGAGAAGATCACACCCATCAAAAGCGGCGTGTCGCTGCGCTGCTTGCGCCCTTTAGCATCCCGACAAACCGCGGCCCCCTGCTGCAACACTACCGGCAGCGCCTCGATGTCCGCCTGCGTGCCAAAGAGCAAGGTCGGTGGCTTCACATGGGGTACATGGCGTGAGGCACTTGGAACGCGCAGCATTTCATCGACGATGAACTTGATGTTGGCCCGGCCTTTCTTCGAGCGCGGATGAGAGGAGGCCTTGAGCGAGTAATGCTCAAGGTGCACAAACTGGCTGCCCCGCGGCGCGTCAGCCATGGTGGTGTTCACCGCACCGGGTGCTCGGACTCCAATTTACACAGCTAGTCGGTACTAGTTTTATGCGCCGCTCAGCGCCCAGCACGCGCCCTCTTCCGCCAGCGGAACCATCCCGAAATCGAAAGGCATTTTCGTGATCGTCAACTTTACCGAGCACGCCAAGGTTCGTGAAGATCAGCCATGCCCGCCACATCGGGCTCGCAACTTTCACGCTGACGGCACTCACGACCTCGCCGACTTCCGTCTCCAAAACTTTTTTCCGATTTCGGTTCCGACCAGCGATTACGAAAACGTCTCGCCGTCGAACGTCCCCGACCACGCAACTTGAACCGTTCAATTCCACGCCACCGGAATCTGACACGCTCACGTGAATCATGGTGCGCCCCCTTTCTTGGCCGCCTTCGACTGAAGGGCGAGATAAAAAGGTGCACGCCGCAGCATCTTGAGTTCCTCGTCTGCGATCCACTCCCTGTCCTTCTCGGTTAGGTCCTGGAAGCTGTAGCGCATGCGTGTGAAGCCATCCGCATCCGACGACACGTCCCCGAAATCGAAGCCATCGTCTTCGACGACTGGCAACGACGTCGGTGAACGCGAACGCCAGTTCACCGGCGCCGCATCAGGGTTGACAGTTGCAGCATTCGCACCAGGACCAAACACGCAATCGGCGCACGGCACCTTGCGCGGTTTCTTGAGCTTCTCGGACGCCGGTTTCTTCGGCAGCAATGCCTCGAAGAGTTCCATGGTCGTCATCTTGAAATTCGCCTGTTCGTTCACCATGGCCACCGCCTTGGCCCGGACCACCAGTCCCTGGCGATCAGCCGTCAGTAGCTTGTTCAACGGACTGACATGGCGATGCTGCAAACCTTTGGAGCGCGTGAAGAGATCAGTCACCGACCTGGGCATCTCGGTGAGACTGATGCAGCGGCTGAGCGACCCTGCGTCCCACGCCATGAATGCGCACAACGCCGCGGCCGACGGGAACTGCCCCGCTTCCAACCGGGCCCTCGCCCACCAGCCAATGTCAATGAGCGCGTGCTCCTGCCAGCCTGCATGGCTGCTCGAGACGTAGCGCAGAACGTCCGTCTCGGTCAGTTCTTCAACCTGTGCGCGAAGCGGCAAGCCAGCTTCGCGGCACGCGTGCAGTCGGCGCTGACCATAGATCAACTGGTAGCGAGTGCCTTGGCCAGCAAGCGGCGGCAGGATTCGCACCAGGACAGGCTCTGAATTTGTACCGCCGTGCCGGATCGAATTCAGCAGGGCTTCATCGGCCGCTTCATCCCGGCTGCCATGCCGGCCGATGACCGCGGGCGACACTTCGACCTGGAGCGGGTTCAGTTGAAGGATGGGGCCGAGGAGAGGTGCCAAGGGCGGCAAGGCTTGGAGGGCGCCCTTTTCCTGCATGGGATCAGCCGTGCGTTCGGCATCCAGAGCAGCTTGGCCATCTCCGGGGTCCGAATTGAGTTGAATTTGCGGGCGGCGACGGGGACAGCGCTCCAGACAGGCCTCGCTCTCAAGGTCAGCGGTCGTCGGGTCATTGCTCGGCAACTCTGACGAGCCGGGCGGCCCGTACTCAGGTGGCGGCTCCGCACCAAAGAGAAGAGAAAATTTTCGAAGGTCGCTCATGGCGGTGACGCTCCAGTCAAACCAGATTTAGTTCATCGATCTGCGCTCCTCATCGATGCATCGCTCGGGCGCGCAGTGGTCCGACACCAAGCGGACCTGATGTCGCAAGACGGGGCTC
Organism: Variovorax sp. H27-G14; assembly: GCF_046156345.1. NCBI lineage: Bacteria > Pseudomonadati > Pseudomonadota > Betaproteobacteria > Burkholderiales > Comamonadaceae > Variovorax > Variovorax sp. H27-G14. The sequence goes on along the minus strand of NZ_JAYLVN010000008.1, from coordinate 3,954 downwards.
GCAAGCCCCAGTGGTGGAAAAGCGCTCAGGGCTCAGTTCGCACTGGTGAGCGTCTGCACCGTGCGGTGCCGGCCACCGTCAGTGGCGCCGCGGGCAAAGATCCGCAGGAGTGCCTTCATCGCGTGCTCGATGAAGCGACTGCCGGGTTTGGCCACTGCCGCGGGCGGTGCGAGGGTGCTCGCGCGGAGCAAGTGCGCGGTGTTGTGCGCGGGCGTGGGATCGGATAGTGTTGACATGTCAAAAGGCCTTTCTGAGGTTTTTGGTCTGCAGCAATGGGCGGTTGTCGGGCTTCCAATTCCAGGCACCTCGTAAACATTGCTGCAGTGACGTCACCGGTTTTTTGCCGGCAGTGTCTTTTCCGACGGACGGCACTTTGGTGTTAGCGCACCAAGGTGTCGTTCCCGTCTTCAAATCCACACAGAGAAATATAAAGGTTTCAAAAGGCGATTTCGCGCAAGTCGAGCTTTGAAAAGCAATTTAAAACACCGATTTCTCATTTGAAAGCAATCGCTCCTTTCAAAATATAGCTTCAAAGCTATATTTTTATGACCCAGCTCTTTTGCGCCGCTGGCTCGCGGCCAAAGAATCATGTCTAACTAAGCGCGCAAACGTGCAAGTTGATCAGGCTCATCTGTGCCAGATGACGATGGCGCCGGATTGGGCTGAACCGTTTCCTTGGCCATTGGCGGTATATACCGATAGAAACTGGTCCGGATCAGGATGCGGTCCATTTCAATTTCTGAAGGGGTGGGCCGGCCCAACGGCATCGGCTCTCGAGCCCATTCGATGCCATCTTTGAATCCCATGGCCAGGCGCGCCACCTGGTGAGGTCCGATCAGGCGAGCACACTCGAACCATCGGTCGACCTTTGCAAATTCACGGGCCGCCGCAAAAAGACGCTCCTGAAATCGGACGGACGCATCTTCCAGCTGCAAGCGGCAGGCGCAGGTCGCGCACGGATCGGCACTTCCGGCTTGCCTGCCCTTGGGTTTTGGTGCCAACCTGCACTCAGGGATCTCGCTGAGGTGCAAATCGACATGGTCATAGCAATTGATTTGCCAAGGCAACATGCCAGGTCCGCCCGAGAAGTCCAGAGCCAAGACCTGGTGGACGACATTGGTGTCGACTGTGGGGCGAGGAATTTCGGAGCGGAAGAATGGGACGAGGAAGATTTTCATTGGAGCTTCGCTTTCTGAGCGTGGGGTGTGTAGAACCAGCGGTTCTTTATGAACACTGATTCGTAATTTAGCTCAGAAATTTCGGTAAAAAGCTGCATCAACACCGTTTTGGCGCGTTTTAAACGCCGATTTTCTAGGCTTGAATTCGATGCAAATGGTTTATCGTGTACATGAATTACCAGCGCATTGATGGCGGATTCAAATCTGAAGTGCAACACCTGCTCACCGCTAAGGTCAGCAGATGCCGATTTCCTCAAAGACATACCGCCACCTGCAGCCCGAAGACCGGGTGAGTCTGGCCAGTTTGCGCCAGCAGGGTCTGGGCGTGCGGGCGATCGCCCGCATGCTTGATCGCTCTGCCGCCACCGTCAGCCGCGAGTTGCAGAGAAACACCTGCGAGGGGGCCTACGCCAGCGCCGCGGCCCACAGCCGCTGCCGACAGCGCCGGCAGTTGGCCCGCCCGGCTCGCAAGCTTGATCGCGAGGGCGTCATGTTCGCCGTGGTGCGCCATTGCCTGGGCCTGCGCTGGTCGCCCGAACAGATTGCCCTGACACTGGCACGCATCTACCCCAATGGCCATCCGTACCGCGTGTCCTACGAGACGATCTACAACTGCATCTACGCCCAGCCCGTGGGCGAGCTCAAGCGCCAATTGGTGGCCTGCCTGCGCCAGGCGCACAACAAGCGCACACCCCGCAGCAAGGGCCAGGACCGGCGCGGGCAGATCCCGGACATGCTCAGCATCCATGTGCGCCCACCCGAGGTACAGGACCGGCAGTTCCCGGGCCACTGGGAGGGCGATTTGATCAAGGGCCAAGCCAACGCCAGCGCGGTGGGCACGCTGGTCGAGCGCACCACCCGCCTGCTGATGCTGGTCAAGCTACCGCACCCCAAGCCCGCCAGTGCGGCCAGCGTGCTACAGGCCTTCACGGACAAGCTCAACGGCATCGCCGCGCCGATGCGCAAGACGCTCACCTACGACCAGGGCCGGGAGATGGCCCGCCACAAGGAGCTGACGGCCAACACGGGCATTGCGGTGTACTTTTGTGACCCGCACAGCCCCTGGCAGCGCGGCTCCAACGAGAACATCAATGGTCTGGTGCGCCAGTACCTGCCCAAGGGCACGGACCTGAGCGGCTACAGCCAGGAACAGCTCGATGCCATTGCCGATGAGATCAACAACCGGCCCCGCAAGGGACTGGGCGTGAGAACGCCTCTGGCTGTGTACCGGCAATTGCTGATCACCCACGCACAGCCACAATCGAGTCTCGTTCATTGAAACTGTGGGTGTTGCACTTCAGATTTGAATCCGCCGATCTAAAACTCCGGGAATCCGAGCAACAGCGCTGCCCTGATCTTTAGATGAAACCCAACGTTTTTCGCGCCGTCGTCTTCCAGCCCGTGAAGTCCGCTGCTTCAACCCGTTGTCGCCCGCTCATCACGGCGCGACCCGCGGCAAGGGCGCAGAGGGTTTTGAATTCACGCGGACTGTGAAAATCGAGCAACTGCTCCTACGTAGCGGCGGTGAGGCGGGTTTAACGTGAACCGATCGTCATTCAACGAAGGTTCGCGTCGTGCCCGGCAAGAAGATCACGGACCATCAAGTGCAGAAGTACAAGCAACATCATCTGAAGCTCAGCCAGGCCGCCGCAGCGGCCAAGGCCGGCATCAGTGAACGCAGCGCACGGCGCATCGAACACCAAGAGGTATTGCCATCACAGCGCAAGGAACGAGCTTGGCGCACTCGCACTGACCCCTTGGCGTCGGTGTGGGACAGCGAGGTTGTGCCACTGCTTCACACCGACAGCGCACTCAGTGCGGTGACCCTGCTGGAGGAACTGCAGCGTCGCTATCCGGGCGACTACGGCGCGGCGGTCTTGCGCACGCTGCAACGCCGCGTACGCCAGTGGCGCGCCCTGCATGGGCCGGAGCGCGAAGTCTTCTTCGCGCAGGAACATCCGCCAGGGCGTCTTGGACTATCGGACTTCACGGTGTGCGACGAACTGGCAGTGGTGATCGCCGGGGTTGCCTTCCCGCTGTTGGCGCCGGCCGAAATTTGACCCCACCGGGGGTGCGGCGGAATTCTTGGACTACTTTGAAAGTAGTTCATGTATTCCTACGAAGATCGAATCCGAGCAGTCGAGCTCTTCATCAAACTCGGCCATCGAGTCGCCGAGACCATCCACCAGCTGGGTTACCCCACAGAGAACGCTCTCAAGAACTGGCATCGGGCGTATGAGCAGGGCTCGGACCTACCGCGCGGCTATACGCGCACAAAGCCCAAATGCTCACAGGCGCAGCAGACGCTGGCCGTCGAGCATTACCTCGCGCACGGGCGCTGCATTGCAGCCACCATCAAGACGCTCGGCTATCCGGCACGCGACTCTCTGCGTGCCTGGATTCAGGCGGAGCATCCTCAGTTGTGCTCGCCAGGCGTGGCTCGACATGACACGTCACCACGCCCACCCAAGCTGAAGCAGGCTGCAGTCATCGCCCTGTGCACCCGACAAGAAAGTGCACAAGCGGTCGCGCAAAGACTGGGCGTTTGCAGGCCGACGCTGTACAACTGGAAGAACCAGCTGCTCGGCCCCCAAACACCCGCATCCATGACAAGCAAGCTTGAACCGCCTCATCCAGATGAGCGCGAAGAGAGGTGGCCCCGTTCGTTTGAACAGATTCCGATTACTTTTAAGTGGATCCTGCGGGGTCAGGCTGCCTGGGCCGAAGGCCGTGGCAGCGAGTCGAAGTACACCACATCGGGTGTGCGGGCCTGCAG